>CAIVQG010000021.1 GCA_903907985.1 uncultured delta proteobacterium | reverse complement strand
ATCAGGTTTCAGAAGAAGTAAAGGAAAGGGGATTGCACGGAAGTGCTGAAAACTCCAGAAAAGATCCGGGAACTTCAGAGGAAACTATACCGGAAGGCCAAGCAGGAGAAAGAGTACCGATTCTATCTTCTCTATGACAAGATATGCAGGGTGGACATCCTGAACCACGCCTACAGACTTGTCAAAGCGAACAAGGGAGCACCGGGAATAGACGGTGAAACCTTCTATAGCATCGAGGAGAGAGAAGGAGGAGCGGAGAAGTATCTTAAAGAGATTGCCGGGGCACTAGAGCGGAAAGATTACAAGCCGCAGCCTGTTCGCAGGGTTTACATCCCTAAGGCGGCAGGCGGCAAAAGACCGCTGGGAATACCGGTGATCAGAGACAGAATTGTGCAGATGGCAGTTAAGATAGTAATCGAGCCTATCTTTGAAGCCGACTTTCAGGACAACTCCTACGGATTCAGACCGAAGCGGAGCGCCCATCAGGCGGTGGAAGATGTAAATAATCATCTCTGGAAAGGCAAAACGGATGTAATCGATGCCGACATCTCCAAGTACTTCGATACCATACCTCACAACAGACTGATGCAGTTGGTGGCCAAGCGCATTGTTGATAAGCAGATACTGAAACTTATCAAGATGTGGCTTAAGGCGCCGATTGTTGAGGAACGAGAGGATGGGAAGAAAGAGTACAAAGGGAATGAAAAGGGAACGCCACAGGGAGGGGTGATCTCTCCTTTGCTTGCCAATATCTATCTGAACGTGCTTGATACCATATGGGTAGTCAAGAACGTACAGGAAAGACTGGGGGCACGACTGGTAAGATACGCAGATGACTGTGTTATCTTATGCAGAGGCAACACCGACCGGATACTGAATGGGGTAAGACGGGTTTTCGATAACCTCGGCCTCACTCTGAATGAGGAAAAGACTCATGTCGTGGATGCACGCCGGGAAAGTTTTAATTTTCTTGGCTTCAGCATAGGCATGAAACGAGGGCGGAAAACCGGCAAAATGTATCCCCACACAGAACCGTCCAAGAAGGCACTGAAGCATATACGATCGGAAATCAAGCAATTGACGACTGAGCGGTACAGTGCAACACCGACGGAAGTTGTGATTCGGAGAGTTAATGAAGTCGCCAGAGGATGGGTGGGCTACTTTCGATATGGCAACTGCACGAAAGCCATGTCATCTTTGAGATATTATCTTGGGTACAGGATGCGAATCTACATACGCCGGAAGCACCATTACCACAGTCTTGGTTATGGGGCATATCCGGACAGGTATTATTTTGATTCCTTAGGCCTGTACGAAGTTCCAACCAAGGCACCTTGGGTACAGAGCGCGAAGGCAGTTGGATGAAGATAATCGGTAAGCCGTATTCGGGAAAACCGAACGTACGGAATTGACGAGGGGGAGCTGGAGATAGAGCAATCAGCTACTACGCCAGCTCTCTACTCTACTGAATGACGCAAGATTTGACCGCTGCTGAAAATTAAAATATTGGTCGTGGCTTTTTCTGAAATGCACTTCCTGAAAACTTCACAACTCATATTTTCATCTTCATCATAGATTTCAATCAGGAATTATTGATGTTATTTCCCGAGTAGTTTTGTTATGCATCACCAAAGATATTGACCAAGTAATGAATGGCAGGAATTCTTCTTTAACAGAGGATAAGCAAAAGGAGAGAAAATGACAGATCTCAAGAACTTCAAAGGAACCGTAATGGAACTTCTAGGGATAGAACACCGAGAAGTAACGAAGGAAAAAATTGTTTTAACCATGCCTGTGACTCCAAAGACACATCACCCATGGGGATCTCTTCATGGCGGGGTATCCGTTGTCCTTGCTGAAACGGCAGCAACCATGGGTGCTGTTATGAATATAGACCAAGAAAAACAGTTTGCTGTTGGCCTTGAAATAAACGCCAACCATATCCGACCTAAGAGAGAAGGTATTATCACGGCGACGGCAACACCTGTGCATATTGGCCATACTGTTAGTGTATGGGACATCCGAATTACAGATGAAAACGGAAATATGATTTGCACATCACGCTGCACAATGGCCATCAATGATAAAAAATGAACTCCTTCCTACTACACAAACTCCAGGGGTGGGGAAAAGTTGATGATTTCTCATGGCAATCATTTCTCTATGGTGCCTCGAATTACTCTTGCGATGAATACATTGATCTCACAATAATCGGCAACGTAACCCATATTTTATAGCCAAAATCTACTTGACACACAAAATCCTCCCTCATATACTAGAACCTCAAAAAAGGTAGTTCTTATCAAATCATGAAGCAAACCCTTGGACCAAATATTTTCGCTCAGTTAGCTATTACTTTTTTAAAGAATATCATAAAAGATCCAATAGGATAGAAAAACTATGAGCTGGATACTGCCATCCTCGATCAGCGTGCTTGTGGCCACCTTGATAATGGCCCTGATCTACTGGTACCTCTACGCGATTCACAGGTACCGGCACCTGAAACTCTGGGCTATTGGCTGGTCTGTTTACTCTCTGAGGTTTATCTTCTTATTAGTCGAGGTGACCGTTGGGAAAGCTCTGTGGCTCACTTGCGGCTACCAGATTGCAGCCATAGTCAGCGCCATCCTCCTTATCTGGGGGACGCAGCTGTTCTTGCAGGCCACGATGTCGTTATGGTGGGGCGCGCTGGGTTTTTGGGGTGTGGTGTGGACGATCACAGGCAATTACCTTGGGCTGCAGCCGATGCTGATCGTCGTGCCCATCTTCTGCCTCTTGGCGTTCGCCGATTTCCAGGTGAGCTACTCCATATGGATGAGGTCGGAGAAGCCTCGCTCCCTGGGCGTCGTCATCACTGCTCTCAATTTCTTCCTGTGGGGTGTCCACAAGCTGGACTACCCGCTGCTGCGCCACGTCGAATGGTTCGCCCCGGTGGGCTACCTTCTGGGCGGGCTGTTCGCCATGGTCGGGGCGTTGGGAATGGTCCTCATATTCGTCGAGCGAATGCACGACAGCTTGACGAAGGAGAAGGAGAAACTCCGCACCATCATGGACTGCTCCAGCGACGGCTTGTACCTGTCCAACCTCGAAGGCGTGCTAGTGGAGGTGAACGTTTCCGCGGCACAGAAACTGGGATACGACCATGAAGAACTTGTAGGCAAACGGGTGAGCGACATTTCCGTGGACTTCGACGAAGCTGGCGTGCTGACCTCTTTCCGGCGGGCTATGGAAGGGGAACGGGTGCGTTTCATGGAGCACCACTGCAGGAAGGATGGTTCTGCCCTCCCGGTCGAAGTGATAGTGTCGCGGGTGGACCTCGACGGGCGCCCATTTTTCCTGGGGAGCGCGAGGGACCTATCTGCCGAGCAGCTTCTGACCGAGGAGAAGCGCGAGAGTGAATTGAAATATCGTTCTCTTATCGAATGTTCAAGTGATGCAATTTTTTGCGTAGATGAAAGGGGAGAATATAAATTTACGAATCATCTGTTTTCATCAACCTTTGGAAAAACCCCGGATTATTTTATTGGAAAAACTTTTTGGGATATTTATCCTAAAGAACATGCTGATTACCGTTATGAAGCAACAAAAAGAGTGTTTCAGACAGGCAAAAGCGAGTCTTTAGAGGTCACTGTTCCGTTACCGGATAAAACGTTGTATTTCTATTCTACAGCCGATCCTATTATAGATGAAACGGGTAAAGTAATATTAGCGCTGACTCACGCAACAGACATAACAGAGCGCAAGCTGGCAGAAGAGGCGCTGAATGAGTCCGAAGCGCGTTACCGGACGCTGTTCGAGGATGCCACGGACGGCATGGCGCTGGCCGATGCCGACACCGGTGAGTTAATAGACTGTAACTTGGGCTTGTGCCAAATGGTGGAGCGTGACAAGGCAGAACTTGTGGGACAGATGCAGTCCATCCTCCACCCTCCCAAGGCAAACCACGAGCTGTTTTCGCTGACTTTCCAACAGCACCGGGACTTAAATCCCGGAATTGCGTTGGAAGATTGCCTCCTCTCGAAAAGCGGCAAGTTGATCCCGGTGGAAATCCGGGCGACTCGCATCGCGATCAATGGCCGCGATCTTATATTGGGTATCTTCCGTGACATCACCGAGCGCAAGAAAAATGCATTAGCTTTGAAGGAAAGCGAAGAGAAGTACAGTCATATAGTTGAAAATGCGCCGATAGGAATATTTAAGAGAGAGTTAGAAGGAAAATACCACTATATCAATCAAGGGCTGGTCTTACAATTAGAATGCAAAACAGAAGAAGAATTCCTGAAAAACTATGGTCAATTATCACAGCGTTGGGTTCATCCGGAAAAACATGATGAATTCAAAGAGCTGCTCCTTAAAAACAGAAGAATTTACGACTATCAAATTGAATCCCAATTAATAAGCGGCGCAACAAAATGGTTTTCTTTATATGTTTTTCTGGATGACTCTAATACTTTTATAAACGGCTTCTCATTAGACATCACCGAGCGTAAGCTAGCGGAGGAGAGGATTGAGCAATTAAGATTGGAAAGAGAGCAGATTTTAAGTTCAGTGGCAGAAGGCATTATCAGGCTGGATACACAAGGCAACCACGTTTTTGTCAATCCTGCGGCCGCACATTTGCTCGGTTATGAAATCCACGAACTGTTGGGAAAAAACAGCCACCGGCTGTTTCATCACACGAAAGCGGACGGCACCCCCTATCCGGAGCGGGAATGTCCGATCCATGAGGCCTATCGGGACGGACAGATTCACTATACCGATAAAGAGGTGTTTTGGAAAAAGAACGGTGTCGCCATCCCTGTTGAATATAACAGCACGCCCATTAAAGAAAACGATGTGACAGTGGGGGCGGTCCTGTCATTTCAGGACATCACTGTGAAAAAGAAAACGGAGAGCGCCCTCACAGAACAGAGCAAGAGGCTGCGAGAGCTATCGGCAAGACTTTCTGAAGCCGAAGAGACAGAGCGGAGAAGAATTTCGAGGGAGCTCCATGACCAGGTGGGACAAAGTCTGACAGCGTTGGGAATAAATCTGAACATTATTCGGTCCATGGATTTAACAAAAGTCAATGCCAATATCCGACAACGCTTAGATGAGTCCGTGATGCTAATAGAGCAAACTGCAGAATTTACCAGGGACATGATGGCCGACCTGAGGCCTCCCGTCATGGATGATTACGGACTCATGGCATCGATCAGGTGGTACGGGGGGCAATTCTCCGCGCGAACGGGCATTGAATTCGTGTTCAAGGGCGAGGATACTAATCCCAGGCCAGATGCCTTAATTGAGGTTACGCTATTCCGCATCATTCAGGAATCCTTGACGAATGTAAGCAAGCATGCACTGGCAAAACGCGTCGAAATAACAGGAGAAGCAAGCAATAATCATTTGAAGATAACGATTAAGGATAATGGTATTGGATTTAATCCGAAAACGGTTTACATAACTGACGCCCGTCATCACTGGGGAATTACCATGATGGCTGAAAGGGCGGAGTCCATCGGTGGACATTTTTCCATCATGTCTGAACCCGGACAGGGGAGCACGATTGTTGTGGAGGCGCCGATATGAGCATTACCATCTTCATAGCCGACGATCATGCCATTATCCGCGATGGCTTGAAGTCCCTGCTTGCATCGCACAAGGATTTTAATGTCATTGGAGAAGCGGCTAACGGGAGGGACGCCGTGAGACAGGTGACCCTTATGAAACCCCAGATCGTCCTGATGGATATCGCCATGGCGGAAATGAACGGCATAGAAGCGGCAGGACAAATCAGCCAGGCCTGCCCCGCGACACGTGTCATTATCCTTTCCATGTATGCTTCGTCTGAGCATATTTCCCGTGCTTTGAATGCAGGTGTTGCCGGCTATCTTTTAAAGGAATCGGCCGGTGCTGAGTTGGTAGAGGCTATACGTACCGTCCATGCCGGTAGACGTTACCTGAATAGAAAAGTATCAGACCAGCTATGGGATGCCAAAATGGCTTCCGGCAAGGGTATTGACTCCAAGGATCCGTTAAAAATCCTCAGCATGAGAGAACGGGAAGTCATCCAGCTTGTCGTTGAGGGAAAGACAAGTCCGGAGATCGCCAAGATCCTTTTCCTGTCTCCAAAAACTATTGATAGCTACCGCAGCCGCCTGATGCAGAAACTCCATATCAAAGACCTTCCCGGCCTCATTAAATTTGCCATTCAGCATGGGTTGACGACCGTCGATCAAATGGACTGAACCGACAGGCCGTTGTCATTCTCATCAAACCATCAAGATTTCCCTACACCATTATTCAAGTATCCCCTACATCATTTATCTATACCCCCCTACAGACAACATCACCGACCCCTGATAGATCTATACCCGAAAGATCAATTTTGATCCCGATCTCTTTCCGAGCAGGAGGTTAATTATGGGCCCAAGTATTATGATCGTCGAAGATAACGACAATGTCAGGAAGTCCCTCCGGGATTGGCTGAGTACATCCATTCTGGATTGCAATATTATCGAAGCGCCAAGTGCTGAAGAAGGACTTGCCGCAGTAAGGAGATGGTCGCCGGATGTGGTTTTGATGGACATAAGCCTGCCCCGGATGGATGGCATAGAGGCCACCCGGCTGATTAAAGCAGCGCTTCCCGGAACGAAAGTTATTGTGGTCTCCATTCATGAAGATGATGAGCACAGGAGTTCGGCAATTGCTGCCGGGGCTTTTGCTTATGTGCCGAAAAGGACCATGAATACGAACCTTATTGCTGTCATTGTTCAAAGTTTGAAGGAAGAGAGCGGATTAGTGAAAGATGAAGATATGATCATAGCAGTTCTTCGGAATAGTTGAAACACATTGAGAGCGGTTGTGGGTACTCGGTAGATTTGCAGTGCCTGTTGTTTTTTTCATGGGTCAAAGAAAGGGGGGGTGCACTATGTTAAAGAACGTAAAGCTGGGAACAAAGATTACAACCGGTTTTGTGGTGATCATGGTCTTAACGGCTACTGTGGCTTACATCGGCTGGGACAGCCTTCAGGTCGTCACCGACCGTTTTTTCAAGGTGGACGATACCGATAGCATCAGCAAAAGCATTTTGCAGGCTCGCCGCCATGAGAAAAACTTCATCATCCGCGGCGAGAAGCAGTGGGTGGATGAGGTCAACGGTGCGATGGAAAAGCTGAAAACGACCGCCAACAACGTAAAGAAGCGCTTGAAGGATCCGGTGAATGTTCAGCAGATAGACAGCATCCTGACGGCCGCAGCCAATTATGAAAAGACCTTTGCGGAGATGGTGGCATTTCTCAGCAAAAAGGATATTGCCCCCGAGGAACGGGAAACAAAGTTGAAGGCCTTTGATGCACAACTCCGGGATTCCGGCCGTGCGGTTGAGCAGGAATGCGTCGCGGCGAAGAACAATCACTTCAATAAACTCAAGACCCAGATAACCTGGGCAAACAGGCTTTTACTGGGTGGTACGGCGACCGCCATCATACTGGGATTGCTATTTGCCCTGGGCATTACACGCATGATCACGAAACCGATCAACAAGGTCATAGAAGGTCTGGAACAGGGGTCTTACCAGGTGTCGGCAGCGTCAACGGAGGTGTCTTCATCCAGCCAATCATTAGCGGAGGGCGCCACCGAGCAGGCGGCGGCGATCGAGGAGACGTCGGCATCCCTGGAAGAGCTTTCCTCGATGACCAAACAGAACGCCGATAGCGCCACACAGGCCCGGGCAATGATGGGTGAAGCGAAGAATATCGTGGAGAAAGCCAGCTCCGAGCTGGGCCACATGATCGGCGCCGTCGAGGAAATCGCCACGACCAGCGAAGCGATCGGCAAGATCATCAAGACCATAGATGAAATCGCTTTTCAGACAAATCTGCTGGCTTTAAATGCCGCAGTCGAAGCGGCCCGTGCCGGTGAGGCGGGGGCCGGGTTCTCCGTGGTTGCCGAGGAGGTGAGAAACCTGGCGATCAGGGCAGCAGAGGCCGCAAAGAGTACCGGCGCACTGATTGAAAATTCCATCAAGTCGGTAAAGCGCGGCATTGAACTGACGAAATCCACACAGGATGCTTTCACGGCGAACAAGGATATCTCCATGAAGCTTGCGGTGCTGGTTGACGAGATCGAGACGGCCTCCCGTGAACAGGCCCAGGGGATTGAACAGATCAACAAGGCGGTCGTCGAGATGGATACGGTCGTACAGCGAAATGCCGCCAGCGCTGAGGAGGTGGCGGCAGCTTCAGAAGAATTGAATGCCCAGGCTGTGGAGATGAAAAGCCACGTCAGCGACCTCACAGCAGTCATCACCGGCGCAAATAGTGATGCGGCTGCTGCGGAAAGGAACCGAACAGCGGATGATCTGGAAGTTCAGGAAAAACAGGCAGGTCGTTTCATGCCGGCAACAAAGAAAGGTTCATTGGGCAACAATAAACGGCTCCTGTCGAGCATGAAAAGCAGCTATGCTGCGTAAAGATAGTTTCCGGGACTTCTAAAAATCTGATGAAGTCTGTAGGAGGAAAGTGATATGAGATCATTCTTTTCATGGCCGATCCGTGTTCATCTCTTTGTGCTTGTTATGTTAGCAGTTCTGCCTGCGTTGGGCATTATCGTCATGACAGGGATGGAACGGAGAACCGAAGCGTTAGACAACGCGAAGCAAGATATTCGACAATTGACTTCAGGAATGGCCATTGAACAGGAACATTTCGTAAACAGCACCCGTCAGTTGATAATGACGCTTTCCAAGATTCCCAGTGTGATCAACCAGGATGCGAGAGCCTGCGAACACCTGTTGGACAGTTTGCTCCAACTGAATCCCGACTATGCGGCCATCAATGTGGCCACGTCGGAAGGGGTGGTTTTTGCCTCTGCCCCCCGTACAGCCCCATTCAGTATTACCGACCGTAAATACTTCAAGGACATTGTGCGGACAGGAAGATTTTCTATCGGCGAATATATTTTTAGTCGTTCATCCGGCCGTCCCGTTATTCATTTTGCCTATCCTGTGGTTGATTCCAAAAAGAATCTCCGGGCAGTGGTCGTAGCGGCTTTTGATGTCTCCCGCTTCAACAAGCATTTTGAGATTGCAAAATTACCTGAAGGATCCGCGTTGGCACTCACGGATAGCGCCGGTGTCCGTCTTTATCGTTACCCCGAGTCTGAAAAGTATGCAGGGACGAAAGATCTGCCGGAAATGATCGAGAAAATGACTGCGGGTGATAGGGAGGGGAGTTTTTTCGCCCCGGGCATTGATGGCAAACGCCGTCTTTACGGCTTTGTGAGGATGCAGTTGGGTGGAGAGAAAAAGCCCTACATGTTCATTCGTGTCGGTATTCCGGAGCGAACGGTTCTGTCTGCGGCCAATCGGGTTCTCATCAGGAATCTGGGATTTCTATCAGTCGCCACGCTTCTTGCCGTCATTCTGGCATTCATCCTCGGAAACCAGATAATTGCGCGGCGGCTGGATGCACTTGTTGAAACCTCACACCAATTGGGACAGGGAAATCTGCATACCCGCACACTTTTGCCCTATGAAGAGAACGAACTTGGACAACTATCTAAGTCTATTGACGAAATGGCGATGCGCCTTGAAGAGAGGCAGGAAGAGAGTAGGAGGGCGGAGGAGGCTCTCAAGGAAAGCGAGGAACGGTATCGCATGATCTTCAACCACTCACCAATGGGCATCATGCATTTTGATTCCAATGGGATTATCAGGAACTTCAATGACCGGTTTGCACAGATCATGGGCGCCCCCAGAGAAAAGATTATCGGTTTCAACATGCTTGAAAAACTGCGTGACCAGGCCATGATGAAGGCGGTCAAAGACGCTCTTGATGGTCAGATGGGGCACTACGAGGGAGATTATCTCTCTGTCACGGGTGAAAAGACCACGTCCATGCGGGCCATTTATCAGTGTATCACAGCCAAAGACGGGACGTTTCTCGGGGCCGTCGGGATATTTGAGGATATCACTGAACGCAAGCGGGCAGAGAATGCGCTGCTGGAAAGCGAAGGACGATACAGGATGCTTGCGGAAAAATCCATTGCCGGTGTGTATGTCGTCTGGGATGGTAAATTCATATTTATCAACAAAAACGCCGCATCCTACGCCGGCTATGAACCGGAAGAACTGATAGGACAGGACGCTTTCAGCATTGTTCATCCCGCGGACCGTGATACCGTCAGGAGGAACGCCAAAAAAATGCTGACCGGGCACCGCAGGGCGCCCTATGAATTCCAAATCATAACGAAAGAGGGACAGATTCGCTGGATTATGGAGACAGTCGTTCCCATTCAATATGGGGAGAAAGCAGCCATTCTTGGAAATTCTATGGATATCACCGAGATCAAGGAAGCCGTACAACAAATTAAAGAGCAGAAGGTCATGGAATCTTCGATCCTGGATGCTATTTCCCATGCCGTAGTCGGCTTGCATAATCGCCATATTCTATTTGCCAATAACGCTGTGGAAAATATTTTCGGCTGGAAACCGGAGGAGTTGATAGGGCAAAAGACAAGGGTGTTGTACAGGAGTGATAAGGACTTTAAAGAAATTGGTCACACCGTTTCTACCGCCCTGAAGACGTCTAAGACCTTCAGCACGGAGTATCCCTGCCGCCACAAGGATGGCCGGGAAATCATCTGCAGGATCAACGCTTCGGTGATTGGGACTCACTTGCAGGAGGGAAGGATCGTTGCCATCTATGAGGACATTACCGAGCACAAGCAGGCTGAAGAGGCTCACAGAAAGATTGAAGCCCAGCTCCTCCAGTCCCAGAAGATGGAGGCCATCGGCACGCTTGCCAGTGGTATAGCCCATGATTTCAACAATATCTTGGGAGGCATTATTGGCTATACCGAATTGACCCTGATTTCCCACTTTCCCCTGGACAACCGCGCAACCGGATATCTTCAGGAGGTGCTCCGTGCCAGCACCCGGGCAAAAGACCTGGTTCAGCACATTCTGGCCTTCAGCCGTACGGCCGAGCAGGAAAAGAAACCTTTAATGCTCGCTCCCATCGTAAAAGAAGTCGTCAGATTTATACGGGCGTCCCTGCCGACGACGATAGAAATAAATCAGACAATCGAGGAGACTTCTGATGTCATTATGGCCGATTCCACACAGATGCATCAGGTGCTGATGAACCTGTGCACAAATGCCGGGCATGCCATGAAGAACGCCGGTGGTGTCCTGGAGATCGGATTAAAAGAAGTTGTTATGGATGCCGAGAATCTTATCCATCATCCGGCTTTAAAGGCCGGTTGTTATCTGGAATTGTCCGTCCGGGATACCGGCCACGGAATTTCTCAGGAGAATATAGAGAGAATCTTCGAACCCTACTTTACTACCAAGGGAAAGGGAGAGGGGACAGGTTTGGGTCTGGCCGTTGTGCACGGGATCGTCAAGGACCATGGCGGGGAGATCAGGGTATACAGTGAGGCGGGCAAGGGAACGATTTTCAGGGTCTATCTGCCGTTGATTGAAAAGAAGGCGGGAGATGGGAAAGATATGGAGAAAGCCGTCCCGCAGGGAAAAGGCGAAACAATCCTGTTTATTGATGATGAAAAGATAGTGACCGATTCTAACAAGAAGCTGCTTGAGGCACTTGGCTACAGGGTGGTTGCCGAAACAAATCCGCTTAAAGCGATTGAGGCATTCAAAAGAAACAGCGACGCCTTCGATATTGTCATCACGGACAAGACCATGCCCCACCTGACGGGCTTTGATGTGGCACGGGAAATAAGAAGCCTTCGCGCTGACATTCCTGTTATCCTCTGTTCAGGCATTCAGGAAAAAGAGGACATGGAGAAACTCGCCGCTTTTGGCATCAACCGCTTAATTATAAAACCGATTGGGATGAGCATACTGGCCGAAGCCATTCGTGATGAGCTGGATAAAGACAAACTCGATATACAGAAGGCGTAATCTTGTTGAAATAATGTTGGGGGCAACAACGCAACCGTACGAATGGTATTCGTGATGAGATTGGTTGCTTCGATAGCCTCGCTCCGCACAGCGGCAGCAAGCACCCCCCCCCGTCAGCATAACTTACTGTATTTACATAACAATATCATTGCGCCACAATTTATTAAGAGGCTTCTATGGAAGATGTAAGAAAGACCAAGAAACAGCTGATCGAGGAACTCCAAAAACTACGTCAATCTGTCACTAAATTGAAAGGCTTCGAAGAGGAAGTCAAACAAACCAGGGTAAATCAAGAAAAATTCGCCAAAGCTTTCCTGCAAAATTCGATTCCCGCAGTCATTACCAAGGCAAAAGAAGGCCGATTTGTTGAAGTCAGCGATGCTTTTCTTAGGCTTGTAGAACTAAAACGGGATGAAGTTGTCGGGCATACATCAAGGGAAATCGGATTTCTTACGGAAGAACAAACATATTCTTTTTTCAATGAACTAGGCAAATATGGACGCATTGAAAACCTCGAAATGGAAATCAGGCCGAAAGGCGGAGGGGTAAGATATGTATTATTCAATGCTGTAATGATTAGCATTAACAACGAAAATTATTTGCTGACGTCTATTCAAAACATCACCAAGCGCAAGCAGTTGGAAAATACAATCCAGGAGATGACGGCAGAGCTTCAGGAGACAGTATCAAGGCGTACGCTGGAACTTAATAAAACCAATCGTAGGTTACAGAAGGAGATCACCGAGCGCAAGCAGACCGAGGCGACACTGCAGGATAGTATCCAGCGCAACAAGGCACTGCTAGACGCCAACCCAGACATGTTTTTCGTGTTCTCTGCCGATGGGCGGATTGTGGATGCTAAAGCCGAGCGCTCTGATGACTTCTATGTGCCCCCCGCCGACTTCCTCGGCAAGCGAATCGAAGACGTCCTGCCACCGGACCTCGCGCAACAGACCCTCGACCGCATCGCCGAGACCAACCGGACCGGCCGGCTCGTTCAGTATAATTACACCCTCGGGCTGCACGGCAAGGAGAAGGACTTTGAAAGTCGCCTCGTTCCCTGCGCGAACGGCACGGCCATGGCTGTCGTTCGAGACATCACCGAACGTAACAAGACCGAGGCGGCACTACGGGAGAGCGAGGAGAAATACCGTCTTCTGTTTGAAAATGCAGGAGAAGGAATATTGATCGCTCAAGGGGATATGATTAAGTTTGCCAACCCAGCCCTTACAGAGATTTTAGGATATCCAAGAGACATTATAACAACCAGACCTTTTTCTTCGTTCATTCATCCTGATGACTGTGCCATGGTCATTGATAATCACGTGCGGAGGATGCGCGGTGAACCGATGGAAACTGGCTATCGCTTCAGAATCATTGACGCCGATGGAAATGAGCGGTGGCTGCACATTATTTCACGAATCTTATCCTGGGAGGGAATGCCCGCGTCTCTGAGTTTTGTCATGAACATCACCGACAACAGGCTGATGGAGGAGGCCCTGCGGGGGAGTGAGGAGAGATTCAAGGCACTATTTGAGAAATCCTTGGATGCCCAGATTCTAATGGACCATGAAGGGAAGGTAATCGATTGTAACGATGCTTTTATTGAATTATTTTGCTTGCGGGGAAAGTCTGAAGTCATTGGACACAGACCTTCTGATTTTGCACCCGAACTTCAGCTCAATGGAACACCATCATCAGAGATGGGTAAAAAAATTCGGACCGCTATACTTGAAAAAGGTTCAGCAAAATTCGAATGGAGTCACCAAAAACATGACCTCACCC
The DNA here is from genome assembly GCA_903907985.1 of uncultured delta proteobacterium. Lineage (GTDB taxonomy): Bacteria > Desulfobacterota > Syntrophia > Syntrophales > Smithellaceae > MVRV01. The sequence continues at coordinate 10,354 of CAIVQG010000021.1, read as the reverse complement.
GTACACCTATTCTGACAGAGCTATCATGCACCCTAATCCAGATTGCCGACTGCCCAATGATATATGTCGTAATACGGGACATCACCGCACGCAAGCAGGCCGAAGAGGAAAAGCGAAGCCTGGAGGAGCGATTGAATCGAGCCCAGAAGATGGAGGCGCTGGGGCAACTGGCGGGGGGAGTGGCCCATGACCTGAATAATGTTTTAGGAATACTCAGCGGTTACTCGGAACTGTTACTGCTGGAAATTACTGAAGGTAGTAAAGCCAGAGGTCACGTTGAAAAGATCTTGCAGTCCACGGTTAAAGGAGCCGCAATCATTGATGACCTTCTCACCCTGGCCAGACGCGGCGTGTCTGTATCAAATGTGGTCAATCTCAACAGCGTTGTTTTAGATTTTCTCCGTTCCTCGGTATTGGAGAAGATAAAGGACTATCATTCCCGGGTGAACTTCAGGACAGAATGTCAAGATGAACTGCTGAACATCAAAGGTTCCCCTCTCCATCTGGAAAAGACATTGATGAACCTGGTATCAAATGCAGCGGAATCTATTTCTGGAATAGGAGAGGTGATCATCCGGACGGAAAGCCGCTATCTGGAAAAAACAATACGGGGCTATGACGAGATCAAGGAAGGGGATTATGTCGTCCTGACCGTATCCGATACAGGGATGGGTATACCTGCTGAGAATAGAGAGAAGATCTTTGAACCGTTCTATACGAAAAAGGCAATGGGTAGGAGCGGAACTGGGCTGGGATTGGCGATTGTCTGGGGAACGGTAAAAGATCACAACGGGTATATTGATATACAAACGGAAATAGGGAAGGGAACCACCTTTACGCTTTACTTCCCGTTGACGCGTGAGGAAATGATCGCACCTCTGCCGAAGGAGCCGATAGAAAGTTACATAGGTAAAGGTGAATCAGTTTTTGTAGTGGATGACATTGCAGAACAGAGAGATATTGCCGCCAGATTGCTTACACAGCTGGGGTATCAGGTCCATTCGATTTCCAGTGGAGAGGAGGCCGTGGAGTATCTCAAGGCAAACAAGGCGGCTATTCTGGTTCTGGACATGATTATGGAACCGGGGATTGACGGTCTGGAGACTTACAAAAGGGTTTTGGCAATCAATCCGAAGCAGAAGGCCATCATAGTCAGCGGTTTCTCAGAGACGGAGCGGGTTAAGGAGGCTCAGAAGCTGGGAGCGGGTGCATACGTCAAGAAACCCTATGTGATGGAAAAGATCGGCGTGGCCATCCGCGATGAACTAAAACGGTAGAGTGCTGCATTACGAATGGTAATGAGTAGAAAATTTTTTTGTGAAAATCCTTTAGTAGTAGTGAAATAAATAATATGGACTTTCTTAATTCCACTATACTGAATATTAAGTTTTACATAAAAGCTAATACCTATATTAGAAACGCTTCACTGTCTAATTGATGTGACATTTGTCTGTGTAGTTTTTGGGACAGGTATGGCGACATAAAATTTGTTTACACGTTCCATGCAAAACTTAGAAAGATTTGTATCCTTATCTAAATCTGCTATGGAACCTCCTTCCTCCGTAAACTCTGATCGGTCCACGGATAGGAGGTTCCCTTTATACTTCCGTATTTATCAAACTGCGAGAGTCTCCCGGCAAAGCCGGGAGTTTACCTAAAGGCAATTATATAGAATATCTCTAGAAAAATGCATGACCAATTGGAGAGGGAACTAAATGAAACTTACAAATAATAAGGGGTATTCAATATCTCATCTATTAGAATCACCGCTAGTTATTATACTTGTGGTTGCTGTTGTTTATGCAGTGGTTGCTAAGTTGAGTTTTTGGGTTAAAATAACACCCGGCGACATTGCTCCAATCTTTCCATCAGCAGGCATAGCAATTGCTGCCGTGTTAATTTATCGGTGGCCTGCACTCTTGGGGATTTTTCTGGGTTCTTTTTTGTATAATATTATTATGTCAGATAATGGCCCATTTGCGTTGATGATAAACTTGTTTATTGGCCTCGGCGCCACGACGGGCGCGGGTGCGGGTGCGTACCTGGTTCGCCGTTTTTGTAATAATGAACATCCCATGTCGAGCGGAAAGGATGTATTAATACTTATTATTATAGGTGCAATCTGTTGTTGCGCAATTAATTCAACGGTTGGAGTGCTCAGCTTATCGTTGGGCGGGCTTATTCCCTGGAGGCTCTTCGATTACGCATGGCTCACCTGGTGGGTAGGCGATGTTTCTGGAGTCATAGTTGCAGCCCCATTTATTTTAGCATGGAATTTAAAAACCCCTTCCCATAAAAACTTGGAATACAAAATAGAAGCCATATTGATGGGGATTACTACACTCGTGTTTTGTTATTATGTTTTCTTTCAGCATACACCTATGGAATACTGTCTTTCGATAGCATTGCTATATGCTGCATTTCGTTTTGGATTTCGCGGCGTATCAACCCTTGCGTTATTAATTGCAATATTGGCATCAATCGGCACTAGCATTGGAACTAGCGTATTTACAGGTGATTCGACAAATATTACCCTTATTCATTTGACTGCATTTTTAAGTGTCTCTATTACTTCTGCCCTCTTTCTAGCAGGGCTAATGACAGAGCACAAGCGGGCTGAGGAGGCATTGAAGCAGACCCAGCAGCTTCTAGCCAATACATTTGCCAGCCTGCACGATGCCATTTTCATCCTCAATGCCGATAAGGCTCAGATAATGGACTGTAACCCCGGGGCATCGGACGTGTTCGGTTACGAGCGAGAAGAGATGTTGGGGCGGACAACGGAATTCCTGCATGTGGACGAGGCGGCCCTCAAAGAGTTCAGGGGGCATCTCCATCGGGCTATGGAAAGCCAAGGTAGTCTGCGATCGTTCGGGTACAGGATGAAGCGGAAAGACAGGACGGTATTCCCGACCGAACACAGCGTGACCCCCCTCAAGGATGAATATGGCGAAACCCTGGGTTGGGTAAGCCTGGTTCGCGACATCACAGAACGCAAGCAGGCGGAGCAGGCGCTGAATGAGTCCGAAGCGCGTTACCGGACGCTGTTCGAGGATGCCACGGACGGCATGGCGCTGGCCGATGCCGACACCGGTGAGTTAATAGACTGCAACTTGGGCTTGTGTCAAATGGTGGAGCGGGACAAAGCGGAACTTGTGGGACAAATGCAGTCCATCCTCCACCCTCCCACGGCAAACCACGAGCAGTTTTCGCTGACTTTCCAACAGCACCGGGACTTAAATCCCGGAATTGCGTTGGAAGATTGTCTCCTCTCAAAAAGCGGCAAGTTGATCACGGTGGAAATCCGGGCGGCTCGCATCGTGATCAACGGCCACGATCTTATATTGGGTACCTTCCGTGACATCACCGAGCGCAAGAAAAATTCATTAGCTTTGAAGGAAAGCGAAGAGAAGTACGGTCATATAGTTGAAAATGCGCCGATAGGAATATTTAAGAGAGATTTAGAAGGAAAATTCCACTATATCAATCAAAGGTTGGTCTTACAATTAGAATGCAAAACAGAAGAAGAATTCCGGAAAAACTATGGTCTAATATCACAGCGTTGGGTTCATCCGGAAAAACATGATGAATTCAAAGAGCTCATCCTTAAAAACAGAAGAGTTTACGACTATCAAATTGAATCCAAATTAATAAGCGGCGCAACAAGATGGTTTTCTATATATGCTTTTCTGGATGACTCGAATACTTTCATAAACGGCTTCTCGTTGGATATCACCGAAAGAAAGCGGGCGGAGGAGGCGCTGAGGGGAAGCGAGACCAAGCTGCAAGCAATCTTCGATACAGTAGGCGCCGGAATTTTCATCATCGACAAAGACACTCAGATCATTATTGAGGCTAATCCGACTGCCGTAGAAATGACCGGGCTGCCCAGAGAGAGCATTATAGGTCAGATCTGTCACTCTTTGGTTTGCCCTGCTCAGGCAGGCAAATGTCCGGTCAAAGATCTTGGTCAAGATGTTGATCACTCTGAACGTAAGCTGCTTTGCGGTGAGGGACATTCCAAAGATATTCTGAAAACAGTTCATCCTATTACCATCAAGGGAAGGGATTGTTATGTTGAAAGCTTTATTGACATTACCGAACGCAAAGATGCGGAGGAAAAGCTGCGTCTGCAAGAGATGCAGTTCCGCACGATTATTGAATCTACCGGCGATGGCATTCTTGCGGTAGATAATGCCGGAATGGTTATCAAGACAAACCAGAAATTTGCAGAGCTCTGGCAAATACCGTCTGATTTGCTCAATAAAGACACTGACAAAGCCCTTCTGATGCACATCTTAAGTCAATTAGTCGACCCTGATACATTCCTTGAAAAAGTTCACACGCTGTATGCATCGACCACAGTTGGTTTTGACACGATCTCGTTCAAAGACGGGAGAATAATGGAACGCTATTCCTATCCGATTTTGAGTGAAGGTGTCATCAATGGACGAGTGTGGTCATTTCGTGACATCACCGAGCGCAAACGGGCCGAGGAGGAGAAGGCCAAACTCGAAAACCAGCTCTTACAGGCTCAAAAGATGGAAGCCATCGGCACACTGGCCGGAGGCATTTCCCATGACTTCAACAATATCCTGGGGGCTGTCATCGGCTACACTGAAATGGCCATGACCGAAGATCAGAAAGAAATCTGTCAAGAGGATCTGCAGGAAGTACTGAAGGGGGCCGAACGAGCCAAGAATCTGGTCAAACAAATCCTGACCTTCAGCAGACAGGACGACCATGAGAAGAAGCCTCTGGACATAAAAATTCTGCTAAAGGAGGCAGTCAAATTTCTCCGGGCATCCATTCCGACTACCATTGAGATTCACCAGAATGTAAAAGAGGAATACTGCAACATTATAGCTGACCCCACACAGATGCACCAGGTCATCATGAATTTATGCACCAATGCCACCCATGCCATGAAGAATGCAGTAGGTACCCTGAAGATCGAACTAGCCAACATAAAACTGACCAAAGACGAAATCCCCAATTATCCTGATCTAAAACCGGGGCCTTATGTCAAGCTGACCGTCAGCGATACAGGGCACGGCATTGAGCCTGCTCATATTCAACGCATCTTTGATCCTTTTTTCACAACCAAATCCAAGGATGAAGGAACCGGTCTAGGCCTTTCTGTGGTCTATGGCATCGTCAAAAGCCATGACGGTGCAATAACCGTCTATAGTGAACCGGAGAAAGGGACCAGCTTCAGTGTCTATCTACCCAGGATTATCTATGCAGAAACCAGAGAAGTAGATACGGATAAACCTATTATCGGAGGCAAGGAACGGATTCTCTTTGTGGATGATGAAACGCCTCTGGTCAAGTTGGGTACCCGCATGCTTTCTTCCCTTGGTTATGAGGTAACGGGGATTACGAGCAGTGAAGAGGCCCTGGATATGTTCCTTGCGGAACCGCAGAGTTTCGATCTTGTCATCACCGATATGACCCTCCCGAAAATGACCGGTATTGATCTCTCTCGGGAAATTCTGAAGATTCGTCCGGACATTCCGATAATTATCTGTTCAGGATTCCGTGAACCCAGTACGGAAGAGCAGGTCAAGTCTCTGGGAATCAGGGCCTACTGCATGAAACCGCTCACAAAGAAGGAGCTCTCCCGGGTAGTCCGGGAAACGCTGGATGGAGAAGGAAAACCTATTCCATAACAAATTCGATGCTTCTGAAATACAACAGTTAACAACTGGTAATCCTCACTGCAATTCCAGACTCAAATGAGTGTAGTTGTAGATGTTATCAGCAAGTTAAGAAATAAACTTTGTCACCCTTTATTGATATTAGCAAAAGTTATTAATCAATCCCTTTTGGAAACCAAAGAAAACCTAACATTTTGCGGAGTTTTCTGACGTTAGAAAAAGAGTTTCCCGACCAATACGCGCGAGGGAGTTTCTGATACCCCTTTGACACCCCTTTTATATCCTTATTCATATTAGAAAAGTTAGCATAATTAACTTTTGTTTTCTGTCTGTCTGCTGGGGATAGTGCTGGGGAAGGATTATTTAAAGCCTGCTTCTGGATTGAAAATTACTTATAAATTATTGATTTTATTCTGGTAGTCCCACGGGGAGTTGAACCCCGGTTTCCGGCGTGAGAGGCCAGCGTCCTAACCACTAGACGATGGGACCAAAGAATTGCTGGGGGATAGGAATTCGAACCTACGAGCAGGGTTCAGAGCCCTGATTCCTGCCGCTAGACAATCCCCCTTTAAGCATTAAGGGCAGAGTATCTATTCAATCCTATTACAAAAGTCAAGACGAAATATTTTTTTCAATATAGGCAATTGCGGCGTTGATTCTTCGCACGACGCGATCCTTCCCCAGTGTTACCATCACTTCATCAATACCGGGACTGACGGTTTTGCCGGTCAGCGCAACCCGGAGCGGCTGAGCGATCACTTTAAATTTGATGTCGCGCTCCTGGGTGAAAGCCTTGAGGAATTCTTCGATGCCATCTTTACTGAAATTCTCCACCGCGGGAATCACGGCGACCATCGTCTGCAAATAGGCGGTGACGTCGGGCACCAGAAACTTCTGCGCAGCCTGCTCTTCATATTGCACCTGATCGGCAAAATAAAAGTTCGCCATCGTGGCCATTTCGACCAGCGTTTTTACGCGCGGCTGCAAGTCGACAATTATTTTTTTTGTGAATGCTGCATCGTCTGTTTTGGCGTCCGCAGGCCAAAGGGGCTTCATCTCTTCCATCAACCGTTCAGGACTTGATTCCTTGATATAGTGCGCATTCAGCCAGAGCAATTTTTCGGGATTAAAAACAGCCGGTGATTTGCCAACTGCGTCGAGGGCAAATAATTCAATCAGCTCCGAAAGGGAAAAAATTTCCTGATCGCCATGCGCCCAGCTCAACCGCACCAGATAATTGACCACCGCTTCCGGCAGAAATCCCATTTCCTTATAAGCCATCACCGAGGTCGCACCATGCCGCTTACTAAGGCGCGCTTTATCGGAACCAAGGATCATCGGAACGTGGGCAAATTTAGGAACAGTAAAACCGAGAGCCTGATACATCAATATCTGCCGCGGTGTATTGTTGACATGATCATCACCGCGGATTACATGAGTGATATTCATGAGCGCGTCATCGACAACCACGGCAAAATTGTAGGTGGGATAACCGTCGCCGCGTTCGATAATTAAATCGTCCAACTCCTCATTATTAAAGGTGATATTTCCTTTAATCAAGTCTTCGACAATAGTAATACCCGTATCGACACCACGAAAGCGCACAACGCTGCCTGCCGATTTTGTTAAATTTTTATTCCGGCATTTACCGTCATATTTCGGTTTCTTTCCGGTGGCCAGAGCCTGTTTTCTATTGGCTTCTAATTCTTCCGCGGTACAGGTGCAGTAGTAGGCTTTGCCTTCGGTAATTAATTTTTGCACCATTTCCCGATGCAAATCGACACGTTGTGCCTGAAAGTACGGCCCTTCATCCCAGGTCAGGCCCAGCCAGGTCATGGCATCGAGGATTGCTTTTGTTGATTCATCGGTAGAGCGAACCTGATCGGTATCTTCAATTCGCAGCACAAATTCGCCGCCATTATGGCGGGCAAAAAGCCAACTGAAAAGGGCGGTTCGGGCGCCACCAATGTGCAGAAAACCGGTCGGTGAAGGCGCAAAACGTGTTCGTATTTTTTCTGTCATCTTATTTACCTTGTTTTTGCAAGCTTTATAGGATTGAGGACCGCCATTTGTCAAGCCGCATTTCCTTATGTCCGCAAATTGCGAGTCAAAAAGTCCTTGCAATATTGTTTGAATAGATATTACTTTATAAGAAATACATTCCCATAAAAATTAAGGCTCTGAAAGCCACCTAAGGCAGTTACAATATGAACATGGACATCAAAATATATGAAAGGCCACGTCATGCCGTTATTTCTACTTGCCTGGCCATTGGCTGCTTTATTGTCGGAACGCAATATTTCTCGTCAGAAGACACAAGGCTTATGGGAATTGTCGCTTTTCTCTTAGGCACAATCTTTTTAATCGTCACTTTCTATGTTGCCAGAACTCCGATGGTCATTCTCGGCGGAGATCATATAATGTTTAGAACGGGCAATTTCGCAAATAAGGAAATACCTTATTCAACAATGGAATCATGGTCAATCCGGAATCAAGACAAACATTTTTTTATTCATTTAAAAAAAAGTGCTCCGGATGACAATGATGAGATAAAAGAAATTATTATCAACTACAGTAATGTAAAAAAGGCAGATCGCCAGATTTTGACGGACGCGCTCAATAAAAAAGGTGTCTCTCAAAATAAGACAGCCGCGCCGATCAAACAATAAAAGTGCCGGACCAGAATTGCCATTTCACAAATCAATAGGAACACCGGCAGAACTTCTGCTTTCAGAATTCATACCATTGGCAATACTAGCGTTATATTTATAAATACAAACAAATAATTATGCTTGACAAGGCTAAAGAAATATAATTAACTTCCGCCCTTAACGCATAACGCAGTGTGCGTAATTTCGCAGAGGCAGTAAAGTTTCAATGTCTAATTCTTTGAAAATTAATGTGGTTACAGTTCCCGAAGACGGCCTGAACATCGTTTTTTCCGAAAACGGCAAATGGTTTGAGGAATGCTTTCAGGATAGTGGTGAGCCTGATTTCAACTTACGAGAAGTTGATGTACACTGTCAGATAACCAAGGCTTCCAGCACAATTTTTATAAAGGGTAATCTTTCCGTACTTCTGGGCATTTGCTGCAGCCGTTGCCTGGAAGATGCAAACATTTCCGTTGATGGTGACTTTTCTTATACACTTGTTCCGGCCAAACCGGAAACCAAAGAAGAGCTGGAGCTGCAGGCCGAAGAATTGGAAATAAGTTATTATCAGGGTGATTTTATTGATCTCACGCCGATTATCTGCGAGCAGGTTATTTTACAAATTCCTATTAAACCGCTATGTTCAGAAGAGTGTAAAGGTTTATGCCCGCACTGTGGCATGAATTTAAATGTGGCTTCCTGCAATTGTCATTTAGAGTTTATTGATCCCAGGTTGGCTGTATTAAAAAATATAAAAATTAAAAATTGATTAAAGAGGATAAGTTATGCCAAATCCAGTAAAACGACATTCCAAAACGCGCCGGAACACAAGAAGGGCGCACGATTTTTTACAACAACCGGCGGCATCGTTGTGCCCGCAGTGCAAGGAAGTGAAATTGCCTCATCGTGTTTGTCCTAAATGCGGTACCTATAAAGGCCGGGAAATTGTACCGATTGAAGAAATTTCCTGATCCGAAGTCGCCCCTTTATGCTGCTGCTTTTGTTGGTTCAACTATCGACTAGGTCAACCTGTCAGCAATACGCTGGCTGCCTGCCTTGGGTGGGCATTAGAACTTCTCTTCTTGCCGCGTCAATATCTGGCTTAGTTAATTAGTGGATAATGAGGTCTTCGATGGCTAAAACAGCTCTTGTCTTTTCCGGTCAAGGTACGCAGCATACCGGAATGGGAAGCTCTTTATATAAGGAATTGGCGAGCGTTCGGAATATTTTTCAGCGCGCCAGTTCCGTGTTAGGGGTGGATATGTGCGGCCTGTGTTTCGAAGGCACGCAGGAGGATCTGAGCTTAACCGTCAACACACAAATTGCCGTTTTAACTTTAAATATTGCAATTTATTGTGCTTTTAAAGAAAAAACTGCTATCCAACCGGTAGTTATGGCCGGACATAGCCTTGGCGAATATTGTGCTCTTTATGCTGCCGGAGCAATTGACTTTGATGATGTTTTCCCCTTGGTGCAGGCCCGGGCACGTTATCATCAGGAGGCTTTACCCCCCGGAGTTGGTGCAATGGGAGCAATCATCGGCTTGGATGATGATTCTGTAGAAAAAATATGCGCCCTGGTAAACAACACGCAGGAACATGTTTCTCTGGTGATCCACAACGCACCGGAGCAGGTTGTCGTCTCCGGTCATTTAAGCGCGGTGGAACAAGTAATGCGGATGGCGAAGCAAAATGGCGCTATGAAGACAGTTCTGTTGCCGATCAGCACTCCCTGTCATTGCAGTTTGTTACAGGATGCAGCCAGTCGATTTGCTGAAAATCTGGATAAGATTGAATTTAAGAATTTTATCACTCCGGTGATCCCGAACTGTGATCCCGATATTTTCTTCACGAAGGATAATGCCCGCGAGCTTTTACTGAGGCAAATTGTTTCTCCGGTGAAATGGCGGCAGACAGTGGAAAAAATGGCGGAATTGGGTGTGGAAACAATTATTGAAATCGGCCCCAAAAGAACACTTTGCGGCTTAATTAAAAGGATAAATAGAAATATTAAATTACATTGTGTCGAAGATATTACTTCCCT
>CAIVQG010000020.1 GCA_903907985.1 uncultured delta proteobacterium | reverse complement strand
CAACGGACTTCTAATCCGTGGGCCGAGAGTTCGAATCCCTCCAGGCGCACCAAGGCGAAAATGGTGGGTGTAGCTCAGTTGGTTAGAGTGCCGGGTTGTGGCCCCGGAGGCCGAGGGTTCAAGTCCCTTCACTCACCCCATATATATTTTGCGCCCGTAGCTCAGCTGGATAGAGTCGCAGACTTCGAATCTGTTGGTCGCAGGTTCAAATCCTGCCGGGCGTACCAGAAAACAAAAAAGGAAAAGGGCCCTTAGCTCAGCTGGTAGAGCAACTGACTCTTAATCAGTAGGTTGTCGGTTCGACCCCGACAGGGCTCACCAAAACATAAGCCGTTTCGCATGTTTAGCGATACGGCTTTTTTGTATCTAGGTAAAAAATAGACTAAAAAGTGACACAACGTCACACAAAATGAAATAAATGAATACATATATATGATATTAATGGTAAAGAACGTAGAGCAACTGACCATTAAGTCAGTAGGTTATCGGTTCAATCTCAATATATTTTATGACTGCTCATATAGTTAGAATGATTTAGACTATTAATATTCAATAATGGTATCATGCTATAAATCCTGAACGATATTTTTCACTGTGTGTTCTAACAAATTATCAATTGGTATGATCTACCTTGCTACGCCGGGGTAAAATGAGAGGGGCGAATCTGCATTTCACCTAATGCCATAGGGTATGAGTTTCCGATTAGATCTTATTCCCGCTGCTTTGTTCAATAACTCTTACGATATCGGTATCATAAACCTTCTCAGATGGGAATGAGTTTGGACTTGCAAGGTTGATTCGAACAAAGCTATTTTTATTGAAAGTTAAATAAATAATGTAGAGGTTATGAAATGCTATAACGGTGAGTTTATAATGAATAAAAATTAGTAATAAAGAAATATATAGTAACAATAATTTGCTGTAAGATATCAAGTCTATCTTTTTCGTTTTAATAGTTACGGCAAATCATTAAAAAAGGCTTGAGTTTATTCCTTTTTTTTGTAATCTAACAAACTGCTGATTACATAAATAATAGTGACTTTTTTATAATATTCCACCTATTTGAATTGAAAATGCAAATGTGCGAAAAAATAGAAGAAAAAAAAGTCATCGTTCCGATAACGCCAGAGAAACTGGAGTATATAAAAAATGTTGTAACCGGTTGTCTCCGGAATGACGAAAAATCCTGGGAAGAATTCTGGACACTATTTATCCCCACCATTAAAAAAGCTATAAAACAAACATTACACCGCACACCGCATCCGGAACTCGCCCAAGATATCGATAACGTCGAAAACATATTTAAAACAATAGTAGATAAATTTTATAAGAATAATAAGCTTGCTCTATGCAAAGACCTGAGCGGTATATATTCATGGCTATGGATAATAGCGCACAATGATACCCGCGATTGGTTTGCTCGGAAAGATAAATCCGGTGAAATTGATGGTATGGGTGATTCTGACAGCTATGATGATGTTGAGAATCAGTTGGCACATAATTCTATTGATGTCCTGCAAGACAAAAAGGAAATAATGCAAGCCCTTAATGAAACATATAAAGAGATGGGGCAAATTGATAATCATAAATATAAATGGGCATTGCGGCTTTCCATAATTGCGGAAGATTATTTGAATAATGAAGAAATATCGGCATTATCAAAAGAGTTTGGTAAATATACGCCGGATGAAATAAAAGATAAGCTGAAAAAGATACGTAAGAATCTTGATCTTAAACTGGAAAAGAAAAAAAATGCCGGAGAAAGAGCGGATGCATTATTTCTCCAGATGAAGCAGATGGAGAAGGAAATAAAAAAGATTTTCAGGCCCGACGATGCTTCCATTGCGGAAAAGATTAGTGTGCTCAGGAAAAAGATAGAAGAGAAAGACAGAATTCGTATCGAGCATTTGGCAGAGGCTAAGCAGATTTGCCGGCCATCCAATGAAGAGATTGCTGATTTGATCGGTATTTCAGAGAAGCATGCACAGCATATAAGCACATTTTTATTTCGAGTTAGAAAACAATTGCGGGCATCATTGGAAGAAAAGGGTTTTTATGTTTAAAAGCGGTGTGTATTTTTCTACATTTAAACGTTTATTATTATGGCAGGTCTCATTATGAAAAAGAATGACCTTTTAAAAATGACAGTTGAGACGGCGTCTAATTCTATGAAGCCGCCGTTGAATAAAGACGGGAGTGCAGCTGTGTGCAAAGCCTACAGCTATAATCAAATTAAACATTATCTTGCCGATAATGTAAATGAAATAGAAAAACAAGCTTTTGGACATCATATCAGCCATTGTGATGTTTGTTTATATGGTTTGGCACAGGCGCAATATGAGATGGAGAATTTACGACTCAAAGATATTGCAATGACGGCTTTCCGAGAATCTAGTAATATAGTTAAAATTCCGCATAGCGACGAAATCAGGCACCGCTATGCTGTGCCTCAGGAATATCTCCCACTTGCCGCATCGCCGTCCAGACGGCCGGATGTTAAAGGGGTTGCCTATGGGGTGGCTGTGGATAGAGAAACCGGACAGGGCGCACTGCTGGAATGTATTGCCATAGTCAGCGACTCAGTGGAAGCCAAAAGCAAATTACAGATACTGGCCAGAGAAGTCAAAACTGTAAAGAAAGATGGTATAGAAATCAAGATTTCTCCGCCTACAGACTTATTGGAAGAGCTCTTGACGGATATGTTTGATTTATATCCATTACTGCAGCCTTTCCATCTTTCGGAAAAAACTATTCGCGTGGAAATCAATTACAAGGTCGGCAGTGGTTATCTTTATGAAGCGGATAGCCTTGCTCTAGCCGTGTTTGTTGCTATTGTTTCTGCCGTGATAGGGAAACCCGTCGACAGAAATGTATTGTTTTCTGCCGGCATTACCCTCAACGGCTATCTTAAAGGTGTAGGCGATCTGGAACAGAAAATCAGTATAGCCGGAGACCAGCGAATGAAGGCCTGTTTTGTCGCTGAAGAAAACCGGCCGGAATGCGCAGGCAAAACCATTAAAAAATCCGGCGTCGTGTTTCATTTTTTCAATAGACTGGAAGATGTGCTAATGCATCTCGGACTTATAGATAGCGTTTCCACGGAAGATTTCGGAGACAAAAAATCACCAGATACAAGTCATTCTCCTCAGAAAAAAGGCGGATCATTAATAAGCGCGACGTCCGAAGAAAAAAAAGCCGTAATAAGCATGCATGAATTATCAGATCATAATTTCTGGGCTTCAGTGAGCGACAAACAAACACAAACCGTCCCCCTTGTCGTTATCCTTCCCAGTGGCAGGCATAAAGATGCAACAAGTGGCCATTTGGCTCTCATCAGTGATGCCCTTTACACACATGAAATTATAATTGAGATTGAAAAGATTGCGCGGCAGGGAGGTCTAAATGGGATAAGCCTTAAAAGCATGCTGGATATTGATTATTACGAAATATACATGGACGCCAAGAATAATCCAACCTCAAAAGAATCCTCAGATCCACTGAGTCCCATAAACGCAAATTTGCTCTTGTTAGCAACAGCCGATATAAATATTATGACTAAGATTTTATTAAATCAGTCTAAATCCATAGAAAATTATGGTGTTGGGTACACGACGCCATATGAATCTTGTAATATTTTAGGTAGAAAAGGAAAAAGATATACGGAACAATCCGCCGCGAATGTTGGTGTCTTAGCAATTTATAATGTGCCTTGGGCGCGAACAAAACGCATAGCAATGTTTTGCGGAGGAATTATGGCAACAGGCACATTAGCTGCAACCCTTTTATTGCTTAAATATTTACGCGGCGAAGAAAAAGCGAATAACAAATACCTTCCAGATATACCCCTGAAAATAGTAAACGCAGAGTTAAAAGCATATCAATATAGCAAATTATTAGAACAGGAATTATGTGTTCCTCAACAAATAATGCAAAATATCGATACAAATATTACTGTAATTGAATAGGGATCAGGGATCACAAACGGGACTTTTTTATTAATAACAGATTATAAATATTGCCTTTATTCTCATAGGCATTGCACAAAAGTGGTAATTATATGGCAGAAGATCCGAGAACAGACCCGAGACTGGAAACATCGCAGGAAACTAAGGATCTGAAAAAATTACAAGGTAAACAGCAGTCGATAAGTGATTACTGGAATGAGAGATTTGAAAATGTTTACTGTCAAGTTTTAGAAAATGCTTCTGAAATAGGCAGGCATGGAGTAATTGCAGAAATTATCAATAGAACTGTTTCAAAAGGTAACATACTGGATGTCGGCTGTGGTACGGGAATACTGTCGGAGCTTGTTGATTTGCAACGCTTTCAATATCTGGGCATCGATATATCAGAAGTAGCATTGAACTTAGCTAATGAAAAAAGAATGAAACCAAATATAACATTTCAACTGAAGTCCATGGAGAACTTTGATCCCCGGCAGCAATTTGATGTTATTGTTTTCAACGAAGTTCTTTATTACCTGGATTATAAGAATGTTATGCAGCAAATTTCCGGCTGGGCAAGTGGCCAGAAATTAATCATCACATCTATATTTGACTTTGATGAAGGCCGAGAGCTACAGCAGTGGCTCCAGACCAATACAAATATCATTTCTGAAATCATCATTGAAAATCCAAAAGATAATTTGAAGTGGCATGTCAATGCATTGAACTTATCATAAAATAGTAGCACCTATGATTTAACAATAAAAAAAGTGATCAAATATTCTGGTAGTATCAATTACTCATTTTAAAAAGGTTCTTGACGAACTTTTCAGCATTTTGCCCTGATTCAGATAGGTATTTAGTCTTAATTATTTAAGGTTTTTCTTTAGGAAAAGAAATTACATATGTTTTAATTTTATTAAACTTCGCATGACGGTTTGAATGAACGTAAAGAATTTGGATGGCTTGAATGTTAAATAAATATTTTATTAAACCAATTTTCCAGCGTAATAAATTCTTGTCATTCATTAATCAGCATACTTGGTGGTTCATTGGTCTCTCATTCGTTTTGTGTACTCTTCTGGGGTGGTTCGGCTTTATGCAAATGAAACGCGCTCCCAATGAAATCTATACCGTATGGGACAACTTATACTTCTCTCTACAGCTATATGTTCTTAATTGCTCTGAAAAAAATGTCAACATGTATTTGCAGTTTGCTCGCTTCTGGGCGCCGGCAATCTTGGGCTGGGCGACGGCCAAAGCCGCTTTCCTGATTTTAAAAGACAAAATTGATGCGTTGAGAATTAGCATCTATCACGATCATGTAATTATTTGCGGTCTTGGCAGAAAAGGGATGCAGTTTGTCAATGAATATGCAAATGACGATAATTTAATAGTGGTTATCGAAGCCAACGACGATAATCAGTATATATCCAGCTGTGAAGAAAGAAGAGGAGTTATTGTCCTGATCGGAGATGCTTCCGACAGCCGATTGCTCTATAAGGCCGGTGTTAAGCGTGCAAGCTTGATCTATTCTGTGACGGGATATGATTATAAAAATATCGAAATTGCGTTTAAAGTATCAGATCAGTTGGAAGAAGCTCGAAATAAGGGCATGGCACGGTCGCACAATCTGCAATGCTTAATTCATGTTTTTGATATGCGCCTAAGATCAATATGTGAAGAGCATAGCCTTTTTACAATGTCGCATGATCGTTTCAATGCCAGGATTTTCAATATCTGTGAAGAGTGTGCTCGTTTTATTATTCACAAACATAGGCCTGATCTCTATGATAAGCCGATTGCTGAAAAAGCGTTACCGCCAATAAGCATTTTGATTGTTGGTTTCGGTTGGGCTGGAGAAAGCCTGCTGAAGCAGATTATTCGTTTCTGCCACTATCCTGATAAACAGCTTGTCCGTATCAGAATAATTGATCTGGACGCCGAACGAAAAGGAAAAGTGTTTCTATCCAACTATCCGCATATTTTACCTTTGATTAACGAATTTCAATATTTTGATATTGCATTTATAAATAAAGACATACAGCACATCGGTACAATTATTGATTTGAAGGATCTGGATATTGAGCCGGGTGATACACCTCAGAACATATTTATATGTCTTCGCAATGATACCCTAGGTTTTTCATCAGCAATTAAGCTGTACTCTTTCTTTATACATCCGCCAAAGATCGTCGTTGTCATGGAATCCGGTGTTACGGAACTCTTTGATAGCACAAAATTAAATCAGAAATATGAAAACATTCATGCCTTTGATATGGTGGAACATACATGCCCGCTGATTGTTAAAGCCTCCGGAACCATCGATCTCCTTGCCAGAATGACACATACAACTTATATCAGCGATTATCTTGGGTTCAGTGGCAATAAAGATAAGACCAATTATTTGAAACCGGAAGAACAGAAGGAATTGTGGGAAGCCATAGACGGGTATTTCAATAACCATAAAAGCGCCGACACTCCGGTACCTGATAATTATATAAGAGATATCTTTAGTGCTCAACAAGGCGATATAGAAAAGCGCCCCAAACTGACAAATGATGATTACATCACAAAATTGAATATGCTCCTGCGGTTGCCAAACTTATATGACCTTAATTTTAAAGATGCTTTCAACAACAATAGCATATCCAAATATATTGACCGTGCAAAACAGGCTGTTGAAGATACAGAGTCGTTCCGACAGAATGATTTTTATAATCTGTTAAAAAAACAGCAGGAACAAATTGTTCGTATGAATTTTATGCTCATCTGGTTAGCTTTTGAGCCGCTTTGCCCGGATTTGTTAAAGAAAAAAAGCTCTTTTGAAGAATGGGATAAATTGCCGGAGGAACTAAAGAATTCCAACCGATGGGTTGCCGATCACATGACGGTCAAATTGCGGGCAATGGGATTCGATGATTTATCCATGGTTAATCCGGAGGAAATAGAGCAAAAGCTAAAGGAAAAAGGAATTGTAGATGAGCTCTCGCGCATCGAACACAGGCGTTGGATGGCTGAAAAATTCATTGGTGGTTGGAGCTACGCAAAAAATTGTAAGGAAGATCCTATTAGAAAGATACATTCCTGCCTCTGTGAGTATGATGAACTATCTGATAATGATAAAAAGAAGGATCTAGATCAGATACAAAGCATCCCTCGACTTATCAAAAGCCTCGTAGAGGAAAAGAAGTGGCAGGTATATCTGGACTCTTTTAATGACAAAATACCGTCTGATAACGAAATGGATTATGAAAATGGAATATAAACCCAAGCCCGTTGATACGCAGCACATTAAATTGTCAGAAGACCTTTTAAAACTAACAGAGAGTCTGGCAGAAAATGCCCATGATATCTGGGCTAGGCAAAGAATGTCTCAGGGTTGGACTTACGGGCCGCAACGGGACGATCAGAAGAATAAACATCCGGACTTGGTGCCCTATTCAAGCCTTACGGAAGAAGAGAAAGAATACGACCGTAAAACTGCGATGGAAACAGTGAAGATGATTATGGCGCTGGGTTACAAAATTACAAAAAGTGGCGGTGTGTCGTAAAGATGATTGAAACAGAAAGAATTCCAATCGTTATCGGCGTAACCGGTCATCGGGATATCCCTCCAGAAGATGTACCCGCTCTGGAAACAACTATATCGAAATTCTTTGCGGAGTTGCGGCGACTTTGCCCCAGAAGCCCCTTTGTGATTCTCTCCAGCCTGGCGGAAGGTGCGGACCAGCTTGTGGCACGTGTTGGTGTGCAAGACCACAGCGCCGAGCTCATTATCCCTCTGCCGTTTCCACGCAACGAATATGAGAAATATTATTCGAGGCAGTCTTTGGAAATATTTCATTCCCTCTTGAAAATAGGTACACCCATCACAATACCTGTCGTTGAGAGGCATGATCCTCAACAGATCAGTCAGCAGGAAGATCCAAGAGCACGTCAATATGCCATGACCGGTGCCTATATCGTTCGTAACTGCCACATCTTGCTGGCGCTGTGGGATGGTAAAGATTCCGAAAAGACCGGTGGCACATCACAAGTAGTAAGCTTTGCCAAAGAAGGTATGCCTGTCCCTTATGCAGCGCCCCCCGGGCTCCTCGACGAAGTGGAAACAACACCTGTTTACCATATCCCCACACGCCGCATTAGCGATGCCGTAGCCGACACAATCAATACAACAGAAATGCAATCACAAGAGCCCCAATTATTATTTAAGGAAAATCCATTCATTAAAAACATTCTATTGAATATAGACCTTTTCAACTCAGACGTTAACACCTGCTATGCAAAAAATGGGGAGCAGTTTAAACAGGATATAAAAAGAAATACAGAATATGTAATTGAAGACAAGATCAACGAATTGAATGAAACGGAAGCGCGCATCCTGAAATTTTATGCTGTGGCTGATACTCTGGCTATATATTTCCGTGGAAAGAATGATGCTACAATCATGTGGTTGTTCTCTCTTGCAGTGTTAGCAGTTCTGGCATTTGAAGTTTATGCCCATATGGTACCCCATTGGATAGTCCTCTTGATCTATCCAGGGACGCTTCTTTTGGCTTTCGGCATTTATTATTTTTCTTCCAAGAAAGGGAGAACACAGCAAAAATACTTTGACTACAGAGCTTTGGCCGAAGGCTTACGCGTCGCTCTCTTCTGGCGGATAGCGGGTTTAGAGGAAGAAGTTCGAGACTATTATCTGCGTAAGCAAAAGAATGAACTAGGATGGATTCATCGTGGAGTACAGACATGTAGTGCTTTGGCATCTCTTGGCGGTGAAAGGCGGCAATCACCCCATGAGCAGGGTCTACGGCTAACGCTTGATAGGTGGGTGCAGGTTCAGTTGAATTTCTTTAATAAACGTGTTCGTGAAGACACTCGTAAACTGCATCATAGCGAAAAAAGAAGGGATGGAATTTTCAAGGCGGGTCTAATCTTGGCGATCATCGTTTCTGTGGCGGATATTTTTTTCCATGGGGAGCAAATCTATTCGAGCACTCATCATCTATTGATTGTTCTCATGGGATTCCTTCCTGCGATGGCTGCGGCACTGGGTGGATACACGGAGAAAATGGCAACTTCTGCCCAGACAAAACGTTACGAATGGATGACTAATATCTATAGTATTGCTGAGAAGCGCCTCTCTGCTTGTATAGAGAAAGGTGATTATAAAATGGCACAAGAACTGATTCTGGAATTGGGTCAGGAATCCCTGGAAGAGAACGCCGATTGGCTTATCATGCACCGCGAAAGGCCTATCGAAGTCCCGAAGGGATGATAATTAATAATAATCTCTGCTAGAATGTGCTTTAATAGGGCGAAAGTTATTCTGAATCCACCGACGGCCATATCACATCAGTAGAATATTTTTTAGCCACCGGTGTAATGAATGGCGAAATATGGCGTTAAGGTTATATGAATGCTCAGGGCATTTCCTTAGGGCATTATTTTGTGAAGCAATGCAATAGCTAAGATATAAGATAAGACATTCAAAAGGTGAAGTGTGCCATAATGAATGAAACGATCAATTGTCCCCATTGCGGAAGCAGCAATACATTTTTCAGCAAGAAGAATCTTGTACACATCTGTGAGGATTGCAAATATGAATTTAAGCCAGAGAAGCTTTTCATTCCTCTGCGGATCTTCATCAGTTACGGTCGTGACGAGTATGCGAAGCTTGCGGAAAAGCTAAAAGCCGATTTGCAGGCACGTGGCCATGAAGTCTGGTTCGACAAGGATCGCCTGCAAGAAGGCGGCGACTGGGAACATTACATAGATGAAGGTCTGAACTGGGTCAGCAAAGACCAAGCAACAGGCCGGGTCTTATTCATAATGACGCCTCATTCAGTGCGGCGGCCTGATGGCTACTGCCTAAACGAAATTGCCAAGGCCTTGACCAAATCTGTCCCCATCATTCCGGTCATGTTGGTCTATAGCGAACCACCGCTCTCCATCTATAGACTACAGTACTTGGACATGCAGGATTGTTTTCCACCTAATGAAAAGGTCATCTCTTATGAGAAACGTTTGGAACGCCTGATTCTTGCCTTGGAAGAAAAAAAACTTGATTTTGAAGGTGTCCAAGGTCGACTTCTAAAAACACTTGAACCCATTTCTTTTGCAGCGGATATTTCCAAGCTGCTAAAAGATTTCACAGGCAGAAAATGGGTGTTTGATCAGATCGACAGTTGGTTGAGCAATCCTGATGGATCAAAGATATTTTGGCTGCAAGGGGCTCCCGGAATCGGTAAGTCCGCAATAGCCGCCTGGCTAAGGGACAATCGGCGGGAGATTGCCGCTTTTCATTTCTGTGATTACCGCAGTGAAGAGAAGCGCAATCCTTTTAAATTGGTCCGTTCCATTGCCTATCAGCTATCTACGCAGCTGCCCGCCTATGAGGAAAGACTGAAGAGTCTGGGGCTTGAAGAGATCATTCAAGAATACAGCGAGGCATATACCCTGTTTGATAAGTTAATAGTACAGCCTTTGGCAGAGAACTTTCCAAAACCTGATCGAACTATTACCATCCTGATTGATGCCTTAGATGAGGCAACCTATCAGAAACGAAACGAGATAGCTTTATTCCTATCCCGGTGCATGGATAAGACGCCATCCTGGATGCGCTTTTTGATTACCTCCCGACCGGAGCAGGAGATCATTTCTTCCCTCCAATCCCTTTCTCCCTGTATTTTGGATACAACAACAAATGAAAACCGGTTGGACCTTCTGGAATATCTAAAAAAGAGACTGCCGCAGATTACGAATGATCAGGCCGATACCGTTTTGAAAAAAAGTGAAGGTGTTTTTCTCTACGTTTGCTACGTCTGTGACGAAGTCATCGCACACAAGCGGCTGAGTTTAGACAGACTGCATGAATTCCCACAGGGTTTGGGTGATGTCTATTTTCAGTTCTTCGACCGTCAGTTTAGCAAAGATCAAAACTATTATGAAAAAGAAATTCGCCCACTGCTGTGTGCGGTCTTGGCTGCCGATGAACCGTTGAGACTCGGTCTTCTACTGGATGTTTTGGGCTATAGAAATAGAATGGAACTCTTCGATCGTCTCGACCGCCTAGGTTCACTTTTTCCGCGCACCGGCGGTGAAGATGAAGATACGATCAGCACCTTCCACCGGTCTCTTGCAGACTGGATAACAGTTAAAGACAGGGCAGGCGCCTACTACATCGACGTGGAATATGGGCATCGCATGTTGGCAGACTATGGTTGGCGGACATACGAAACCGGTCCGGAGTCTATGGTGCCCTATTTTCTGGCATGGCTTCCTTGCCATCTAGCACAAATATGTGAATACGCAAGACTCGTCCTGCTTTTGAAAGACTTTCTATATATGATGTCAAGACTGAAAGCAGAGATACTGGAGAGGCTTCTTGAGGATTACCGGGATCTCGTGAAAGAAATTCCCGGGGAATTCCAAAATGATCTGCGGCATGAGGCAGCATTTTATCGGGAACGTGCTCATGTCCTCAGGCGGGGAAAAGAGGACTGGCCAACTTACAAGATTCTTTTGCAACTGGCCATAGAGCATGCCGATGACAGTCCACTTACGATTGGTGCGGAAAAGTTTTTGGCTGAGGGAAAATGCGAATGGGTCTGGCTAAGGAGAGAACGGCGATTGGCACATGCAGGGATAGATCAATGTATTGCCGTGTTTGAAGGGCATACAGATGAAATCACTGGCACGTTACTGATATCCGGTGAAAGAATATTAACATGGTCACCAGACAAAACTCTTCGCTTGTGGGATAACGATGGTAAACAGCTGGGGATGTTAGAGGGACATACAGACCACATCAACGGTGCCTTATTAATGCCTAGTGGCCGAATTTTATCATGGTCGGCGGACAAGACTCTGCGTTTGTGGGCTAGCGATGGCAAACCACTTAATATCCTTGAGGGACACACAAGCAATGTCAAAGGTGCCCTGCTGATACCAAATGGACAGATTTTGTCATGGTCCTCAGACGAAACCCTTCGCCTGTGGGATGACGATGGCAAACCATGTGCTGTTCTTCGGGGACACAAGGTTAATGTCAAGGGTGCTCTGCTGATCCATGATGGACGAATCCTGTCATGGTCAGGGGACAAGACTCTCCGTTTGTGGGATGGCGATGGCAAGCACTTGGCGACACTTGAAGGGCACACGGATAGTATCTGGGGTGCTCTGTTGACACCAGATGGTCGAATTCTGTCATGGTCGGCGGACAATGCTCTTCGCCTGTGGGATGGTGATGGCAAGCCCACTGCGACACTTGAAGGACATACAAGACAAGTCCATGGTACCCTGCTGGTGCCTGCTGGTCGCATCTTGTCATGGTCAGAGGACAAGACTCTTCGCCTGTGGGATAGCGATGGTAATCCCTTGGTGACACTTAAAGGGCACATGGGTAGCATCCATGGTGCTCTGTTGATGCCAGATGGTCGAATTCTGTCATGGTCGGCGGACAAGACTCTTCGCCTGTGGGATAGCGATGGTAATCCCTTAGTGACACTTGAGGGGCACACAGGCAATGTCTCCGGTGCCCAATTGATGCCTAATGGACGGATTTTGTCATGGTCATGGGATGGGACTCTTCGCCTGTGGGCTGTCGATGGCAAGCCTACTGCGAACCTTGCAGGGCATACAAGACACGTCCATGGTGCTCTGGTGATGCCTGATGAACGAATCCTGTCATGGTCAGATGATGGTACCGCGCGCCTATGGAATACTGACGAGAAAGCATTAATCGACTATGATCGTCACAGGGCCAAGATAGATGGGACATTACTGATGTCTAATGGACGGATTTTGTCATGGTCGGCGGACAAAACTCTTCGCCTGTGGGATAGCGATGGTAATCCCTTGGTGACACTTAAAGGGCACATGGGTAGCATCCGGGGTGCTCTGTTGATACCAGATGGCCGAATCTTGTCATGGTCGGCGGACAAGACTCTTCGCCTGTGGGATAGCGATGGTAATCCCTTGGTGACACTTAAAGGGCACATGGGTAGCATCAAGGGTGCTCTGCTGATCCATGATGGACGAATCCTGTCATGGTCAGGGGACAAGACTCTCCGTTTGTGGGATGTCGGTGGTAAACCATTGGCGACACTTGAAGGCCATACAACACAGATCAATGGTGTTTTATTGATGCCTAATGGACGGATTTTGTCATGGTCATGGGATGGGACCCTTCGCCTGTGGGATATTGATGGTAAACCGTTGGCAACACTTTTAGGCCATACGATCATGCTCAATGGGGTACTGTTGACACCAGATGGTCGAATCTTATCATGGTCAGGTGACAAAACTCTCCGGCTGTGGGATGTCGATGGTAAGCCCATTGCGACACTTGAAGGACATACGGGACAAGTCAGAGGTGTTTTGTTGACACCAGATGGTCGAATTTTATCATGGTCAGGTGACAAAACTCTCCGCTTGTGGGATAGCGATGGTAATTGCCTGGGTTCACTTGAAGGGCATACTTGCGAAAGCAAAGGTGTGCTACTGATCCCTGATGGTCAAATTCTTTCATGGGCAGATGATGGGACTATTTTCTTGTGGAGTTACGATGGTGAGCCATTAGCAATTCAGGTGGTTCAAGACATCAGAGGCGCTTTGCTGCTGTCTGATGGTGAGATTTTGTTATGGTCAGATGACAGAAGAGTACATCTATGGGATATTCATCGTAATCGATTTTCTGTTTATTCACAAATTCAAAGCTTTAACCTTTTCCCTGAAGTCAGAAGCAAGTATTTTTCTGAGGCATGTATTTGTTCCCGCTCTATTATTGATAAAAAAAGATGTCTTTTATGTTTAGATGTTTACGGTCATGACAGTATAATAAGCATTTGCTGGAACAGCCTTGTATATTGTAAACAGAAATTATTAAAACATGAAGGCCTCGTCATTGCCACTCAGGAAAATGGACAAGTATGTTTCTTGCGAACATACAACGGTGATCACCGCATTTCTCTAGAAGAAGTGGAACATAGTGTCACTAAAACAAAGGAATTATTGCTGAGAGATGCGATCTCAACATTAACCTCATGTGGAAATGAGCAAAATGATAAACATGAAACAAACCTTCCCGTTCAGTATTCTCAATTCAATGAAAAGGGAACCATTGCAGCTATTATGGAAGGTAGGCTTACACCAGACGAGGGTCTGCGTTGGGCCATAAGAAAAGGATATAAGGAGATCGTATCTCTTGCACTTAGTAAAGGCGCAGACCTTTGCAAAGAAATCGGCGGTTCCTTGCCAGCAGAATATGCGCGGCAAAAGGATAAAATAGATATGATCAAGGCGTTGATCCCCGATTCTTTGCCGCAGGATGCAGCTTTGCGGTTCCGTTTTGCGGAAATTCAACATTTCTATCATAGTGCAAGAGATAATCATGATTCAAGACTGAAGTTCTGTCGGGATATGGAATCGATTGCATTGGAACTGCAACAGAAAACGGGGAAGATTCATAAGCTTCTATATGCCTATAATTCCATGATTGTTTCTTCTATGGTAATTGATGATTTTGATCTTTGCGCCATCTACCTGGATAAATCCGATCTGATTGATCCGGAAGCCCAGTATGGCAATCATGCATGCCTATCGGCCCGCCTGGGCAAGACTGATGAAGCATTCGAATGGTTGGCGAAGTATGTTGCGAAAAAGCAAGAGCCGGACTTTGAATGGATGCAGAAAGATCCTGATCTAGAATCCATCCGCACCGATCCTCGATGGGTAAGTAAACTTAAGGCATGGAATTCGCAAAAAACGAATGACCTTGTAACGGCGACAAGGGCTAATGTGATAAGCAAAATTGCAGAATTAATATATTATTCTGATTTAAAAGACTCTGAAAGGATATTATGGGGAGCGTTTTTAAAAAAAGTCAACGCAGAAGAATGCATTGCTGTTTACGATGCTGTTTCCGCAAGTGAAGAGAATCTCTATCTGCTAACTAAACATCTACACAGTAAAATTATCGAAATGAGACGAAACACATAAAAATATGCTTATTTGTATAGTGTCTGAGGGAGGAGTTTTATCGGAACTACTTCAAAGGCGATAATCCTGCCAGTGCCTTTAATAAGGCCCGTGAATATTGCAGACCGAAGTACATCGTCAGGGTGTAATAAAAAAGAAGTAAACATATATCTATTTATCGGTGTTTCTTCTGGTAAGAGCAAAAAAAAATAATGATTTTACAAGGAATTGTTATGGCTGATGTATTTATTAGTCACATTGAAGAGAATGCGGACGCAGCGAAAGCATTGGCTCAGATCATTGAGCCGTCCGGATTTACTACATGATACTATGAACGAGATTCGATTCCCGGCATTTCATACTTAACACAGGTGAATGAAGCGATTGAATCCTGTAAATTATTTGTCCTGATCGTTTCGGCAAGTGCAATAAGAGATTCGGGTCAAGTTACAAAAGAGGTAGTGCGTGCACATGAAGCTGAAAAACCTTTTATGCTGGTACTTGTCGATATCTCTCATGCTGAATTTCAAAAACAAAAGCCGGAATGGCGTATGGCAGCAGGAGCTTCAACATCAATAAGGCTGGATATTTTAGGTACAAAGGGCGTTGGCAAAGCAATAATGGCAGCATTGCAACGATTAGAAATATCTAAAGACAAAGTCGACATACAGCGTACGCTTATGCAACCTTCTCAAATACAAGCCCGCCAAGAAAGCAAAGTTAATAGCCAGGTATCTAAATCGACGACGTCTCAATTACGCGTTGTAACTGTAGCCGATCTCCATGATTTGGGATGGTCAACAGAACGCATAATTGATGCAACAATAAGTATGGACTACGACAATTTGTCTGACGTGTCTGAAAATGATGTGGGACAAACTGAAACTTGGAAGCCAATTGTAGATAATAATCAAGATGGTATTTTTTTTGTCTTGAATGAAGTGAACGATATGATTGCTTATTGGCATTTTCTGCCCCTTGATAATGTATCATATTATAAGGCAAAAGCTGGCACATTGGACGATGGTTCCATTCGAATAGATCATGTAAATATTATTGGTCCGCCTGGCGAATAAAATATGTATTTCATGATGATTTGCGTAAATCCATATTACAGAGGTGTAAAGGTTTTACGCATGTTATCTGACGCATTCGCTAATAATCTTATCTATTTAGCGAATAATGATATTTACTTTCCCGAAATGTGTGCCACAGCTTTTACGCCAGAGGGTGAACAGCTCTGCAAGACTTTGCGCATGGAACATATAACCATGCATGCTAAAAGAGGAAAGGTGTTTTATCTTAATATGCGCCAGCTTCCGGCTTCAATTTTTTATAAACAGGAATTAATTAATCTTTATTCAAACAAGTATAAGATTTAATAATGAACGTTTCAGGAATATTGGTTTATGAATAAGCAGGCGGATAGCACTAATAATCCCGCTTCCTCAAGTTGCCTTTGGTGAAGGGTTGGTCCCTTTTCGGGGGAAGTGGCAACTTTATTACGGCATGGCAGATTCAAGGATAGGATTAGCCATTACTGACAATATTTGTTCAAAATAACTATGAGTTATTTAGTGTGTTTTGATTTATCATTTTTCTAGGCAACATAGTGTTGAGATTATGGGGATTATATTGAAAAGCCGCAGTTAATTTGCTATTATACTTTAAATTTAGCGTTTTTAATTAAACTTATTGGTAAACAGCTATGGATGGACATGTGTATGTAAGCAGTTCGCATTCTGATCGAATAGTTGCTGAAGAATTAATCAGTAATTTGAAATCAAATGGTATACCCATGTGGGCAGATTTTGAGAGTATCAAAGAGATTGACAGGCCAATTTGTGAAATAGCAAATGCAATAGATAATTCTTCCGCATTAGTTTTTATTGCCAGCAATGATAGTATTAAGTCAAATTTCTTGAATATAGAATTGTCTGCGTTTTCTAAAAAAGGCAAACCAATTTTTATATTTGATATTGACACGAGTGATAAAGCGACATTAAAAATAATCGCTCCTCAAGCTTTTATTATTAATTACGATAACGATGGGTTTATTGATTTGCTCAATAATATTAATAGCTCAAATGCCAAATGTATAGAACCACGAATTGGCAAACCGGAGACTTCTAATGCTCATAAAGAGTATGCTGCCTTTATTAGCTATCGACATATAAATGTTGCGGAGGCCCGCTTAGTTTATAGTGAACTCGGGAAAAGAAGTATAGACGCGTTTTTTGATTATGAAAAAATGTCCTTTGGAAGATTTGATGAATCGTTGAGAAATGCTATAGAATGTTCTTTAGTCTTTATAGTTATTCTTTCGAAAGATTGCTTAAAGCATTCTTGCCAAGAAACAGATATTTTTCATATGGAAATAGAACAGGCAATCCATAGCAAGAAATATATTATTCCTCTTTTATTATCCGATTTCGATTTTTCGGGTAATCAAACTCTTCCTCAAAATATTTGCGGTATTTCTCTTCAGCATGCAATACGCTATAATAAAGAAGAGTATTTTAATGCTATGGTGGATAAGATTATTGACGGAATAGAAGAAGCGAGAAAATCAAAGAGATGGATGTCGTTAAGTAATCATCCAAGCTAACGAAGATGGTATTTTTATAAGACAATAGGCTTTGTATTAGGGGCGTGTAATGTTGACTGATAGAAAAAATGGGAGATACTATGTCGGTATCGATGTCGGAAGGTTCAATATTGACACTTGTTTTATCGACTATAAAGCATTTAGAGAAAATGCTGCAGCTGGTGCCGATAAATTAAAGATATTTGAGGCAAGTTACGCAGCGCCTGATGATTTTAGTAAAATCTATGATGTTATTTGTGCAGCTTTAGTCAAAATAATGGAGCAAATGAAAGGAAAGGGTATTAACGCTAATATTGATGGAATCGGCATCGGTTTGCCCGGCCAAGTAAATCCAAACCAAGGTACGCTTATTGAGTCTCCTGGATTTTCAGGCATATCAAATGAAAGTTTCATTCGTCAGTTATCACTAAAGATACGCGCAAAAAATATTTTAAAATCGACCGATATCAAAATTGATAATGATGTTAGATGTGCAACGCGCTATTTATGGAAGAGCATAGGTTTTAAGGATGGCATATGCATATTTATTGGCAATGGCTTAGGTTCCGGCATAGTTTTAGATAATAAAATGCTTTATGGACACAACTTTGTTGCAGGTGAAATAGGTCATACCACTATCTCTTCCGAAGGTTCATGGCTTTTTAAGGAATCCGGTGATCACTGTAACTGTAAAGCTGAAGGATGCCACTGGGAAATGTATGCGTCAAGCTATGGCCTAGTTAATATTGCTAAGCGATTATGTGCAACTGAATATGACAAATTGAAAAATAACTATGGGCAAATCATTACTCAGACAAAATATAAAGAACTTTTGAGAACCCCGTATTTTAAAGAATATTCGGTTGCACTGCTTTATGATGATGTAAAAGAAGAACTGACAAGCCACTTTTTCTCCCTTGCCTTTTATGCCAATAACTCATACGCAATAACTGTTGTTAAAGCATTTATTCACTTTTTAGCGATTGGAATAGCAAATTACATTAATGTGATTAATCCGCAAACAATATATCTTGGTGGTGGTATGGTAAAAGGTTTTTGTGCGGAGATATCAAAGCGCAATGAGTTAATAAATCCGCCGGTAGATACAATGAATCTATTAAAAGAAGAAGTGGCGCGTTATGTCCTCAAGGCTGCTTCCGATGTTGATATTCAAAAGCTTGACCCAAATGAGGCAAAGGCTTCAAGCATTGGTGCTGCATTGATATATGACGATGATTCATACTTTTCACATATGAATTAAATGACAACATTTTAGGGTAAAACTATGAAGACAATAGCTTTAAATAAATTTAACAAAACGCTGCAATTAATGAATTTACCTATTCCTCAAATAGGCGATGATGAAATATTGGTTAAATCATTAGAGACGGGGATTTGTAGTACGGATAGAGAGCTTTTATCCTCGCAGGCAATTGTAACACCCGATGGCGATGATAATTTAATTATCGGACATGAGGCGGTTGGTAAAATTATAGCAATCGGTGCATCTATTAATTTTTTTAAAAAAGGCGATATTGTTGTTCCCACTGTTAGAAGAGGTTGCGGAAATTGCTATTTTTGTCAGAATGAAAAAAGCGATATGTGTACAACGGGGAAATATAAAGAAAGGGGTATTGTAGGTCTCCAAGGATTTATGTCTGAATATTTTTCAGAAAAGGCATCGAATCTAGTTGTTGTGCCGAGTAAATTGCAGAAAGATGCCGTATTAATAGAACCCACAACCGTTGGTATAAAAAGTATTTATGCAGGCTACGAGATACAAAAAGCAAGGCTATATGGTGGCCAAAATAAAACAGTCAATGAAATATTCAAGAATATACTGGTTATTGGTGGTGGTTCAATTGGTTTGCTATCATCTTTCATTTTAGCTTCCCTTAACACGAATGTCACTTGCATAGATGTAGATGATGAAAAAGGTGTTAAAGCAGAAATTATCAGGGATATGGGTGGTCAATATCTGAATCTGAATGAATTTAAAACTGAGAGTGGAATAAATCATTCAGTATTCCAAAGCAAGTCACATAAGGCTAATTTTGATTTGATTATTGATGCGAGTGGCAATCCTGATATTTGTTTTTGTTTTATTGATTATCTTCGGCCAAACAGCATGTTAATTCTTTTGGGACTTCCGGGTGATAGAGCGACTGTCTTTAGTAAATACTTTGATTATTCTACTTTTGTTCTAAAAAACATGATTGTGCTGGGTTCTGTTAATGCAAATAAGATGCATTTTGAAAAGACAATTTCCCACTTAATGAACTTGGATTCTAAATATTTAAATATTCTAAATAAAATTATTACTCATAAATTACACTATGAACAATTTGAAGAAGCATTCGCTTTGAAAACAAACGAGAGAATAAAAGTTGTTTTGACTTGGTGATATGAGGATGGTTGACAATAAAAAGAAATACTTGCTTGGCATCGATCTTGGAGCAAGTTCTTTAAGATTTGTTTTAGGTGAACGAAGTAGAAATAATCTGAAATTGCTGAAAAAATCAAAGAGATCTTTTGATAGCCCTTTATGCGGGAAGGTCGGACTTTATAATGATTCATATTATGCCACCGTTCCCGCCCATTCACTAATTGCTGACTTTGTGAAAAATAAACTGTTTGAGTATTTTGAGATAATCGGTATTACCAGCGCAAATATTAAGGGTTTAGGAATATCCGTTGCGGGTAAGATACAAAAAGACGGAAGGTTCATTGGCTCAAACGTGCCATTAAAATACGCGGAGAAATTAGGTGGTGAATACGGTGTTAATCTGATCGTATCATTGAAAGAAGTGTTTAATGCCGATACAGTAAATATCAGTATTGAAAATGATGCCAAAAGCGCAGCCATAGCTCAAGGCATCTATTACATGAGTAAAGATATAGAACCAGATAAAACATTCTATATTACTTTAAGTACCGGTATCGGTGGGGGCGGATTAAGAAAAGATTTAGATGAAATTGGGCATATTATCGTTGATGGGTATTATCCCGATCTTATTCCTGCATGCGGTTGTGGTGCTGTTGGATGTATTGAAGCTTATGCATCAGGTGAAGGAATAACGAATCAGGCAATGAAGATCGTTCAGATGTATTGCGAAAATAACAGAAATTTTGAAAAATTGTGTTGTTTTGAAAAAATCAGAACTAATGAGCGATACGATTTAAAAAAGATAGTAGGATGTTCTAAGCTAACCAAGAACTATGAAAAAAATATCCCAATTGATGCTAAGAGCATATTTCAGTTATCAGGTATTTCAGGGGCGAAAAACATGAAAGATGCTTTTGCCTATTATCTTGTAGACACGGCATCTGAAAGATTAGCAAAAGTTATTGTCAGTATATCAAATATTCATGGAATTGAGCGTTTTGGAATAGGCGGGAGTGTGTTGGAAAATAATCCTGAATATGCAAAGAATATTCAGGAAAAAACATCTCTTGTTTATGGTAGAAATAAGGATATTTTTAAAAAGCCAATTGTTGTTGAAGTTACTCCACTAGGCAAATACATAACAGATTATGGTTCATTGTGCCTTGCGCTTAATGGCGATCATGTGATCATTGATAGGTTGTTATAATCGAGGTTGTTCAGATATTGATATTATCCAAGTATAAAATAGCGAGTATAAAAGAGGTGCCTATACTAATTTATTATATAGTAATTCAGGATTTAATGGAAAGATGGATGGAGCTGCTTATCAACAGGGTTTGGACAGTTTAATAGCTGGTTGTTATGTACGAAGGCCGATGTGCTTGGACAGCAATATGAAAATATTTACACTTACAATGATCAAACTACAATTTCGCGAAAAAGGGCAGATGGATATTTTAATATGTGCGTATCACTACCAACAATTAAGCCAAAATCACATCATAACTATGTAGCTTTTTTTCTCACTTTTACATGCAACCTGAAATGCAACTATTGCATAAATCACCATAATGGAATCTCTCGGAATAAGAAGCCTAAAATAAATCAAATGAGCAATGACGAATGGATTGCCGCAGCCAATCGCCTAATTTTGCGTGATGATCTCCCATTGACTCTGCAAGGAGGCGAGCCTACTCAAATGCTAGGTTTTTATAGATTTGTGAACGAGGTTAAACCAGAAATTAAGATGGATCTATTAACCAATCTTACGTTTGATGTCGAGGAATTTATAATTAATACACCTATTGCACGATTCACTCGCCAAGCACCATATGCTTCAATCAGGGCAAGCTACCATCCTTGGCAGAATAATATTAAAGACTTGATTCAAAAAGTTTTCAAACTGCAAGAAGCCGGATTCCATATAGGACTTTATGGCATAGCTCATCCCGATAAAAATATAAGCAATCTAATTAAAAAGACGCAAGACAGATGCTTAGCGTTGGGTATTGATTTCCGGACAAAAGAATTTATAGGAGAATTTAATGGCAAAATTTATGGGGAATTCAGGGATGCGAGTTGCGTAAATGGGTCCATGAAACATTGTAAATGCCGAACAACTGAACTTATCGTAGGCCCAAGTGGATATATACATCATTGTCATGCAGATCTTTACAAAGAACGCAATCCTATTGCACATATTCTAGACGAGGGTTTTAATGAAGATTCTATAGACATATATAGGTTTTGTAATTTTTATGGTAACTGTCATCCTTGTGACGTTAAGATAAAAAATGATCGTTTCCAAAACTATGGCCATTCAAGTGTAGAAATAATTGACATCGGTGAGTAATTATTGATGAACCATCATATTTCATTAAATTTCAAACCACAGACAGTTATTCAGTAAACAACACGATACCCTATTTATCCGAGTTCACCTCCGCTTTTAGCTGAATTTTCATTGCGATAGAATCTGTAATACAATTCCAAGGGATTTTGCTAGCAAATATTCGGCACGAAGCGATCCATTGTGGTTAGAGTTAGCGAGGTTGAAGCGTACCTTCCATACAACTCAGACAATTATCTTATTGATTTGACACTCGACAGTATGAAAAATAAAAAAGCAGAGATGCCGTCCCTACTTTTTTTATTTGCGAAAAAATATTTGTAATATTTTTCACAATTCAGCGTTTTGTCTTAGTAACAGCAAAATAAAGACAAAAAGGAGGGCAAAATGCTGAAAAGTCCGTCAAGAAGTATGCGATCTATCAGAACTTATCCCGGTCAGAAAGAGTCAACTAATTACGCAGGAATGTTTAACCGAGACTACTGGCGAGGCCGACGTGACGGTAAAAAAGCGCCTATAGCCTGGCAGGCGGCGCTCGATGGCGTCACAGCGGAGGAGCTGCGTTATCGTAATGAAACGCGCAATAACATCCAGCAGGTAGTAGGAGAAGCCAAAACCAACCTCAGCCACATAGAAAAGCTGCTGGAGGACCATCAACAAAAGGCAGATGCGTTAAAAGCAGAAAATGGCCTTCTTCCGGAGGCGGTGGCTCTGTCGGAGTATTGGGCAGCCAAGAAGGAAACTTTTTTTGCCACGTTTCTGCTTATCTGCGAAATGACAGCCTTGACCTATATTGCCAAAAGCACTTTTGGACAGGGATTGATACCTGCCCTTGTCGTTGCTGTACTTCTAAGTGCACTGGTTGCGTTTGGGATCAAGCTGATGCTGAGTAAGGTATCAAACGAAAAGAAGTCGCAGGTTAAATGGATTGTGCTGGCTATTGCGCTTTTTCTGACAGTTCTTGGTCTGATTGGTTTTGTTATACTGCGTGCGGAAACATTTAAGGGCGGTCTCACTGGAGGTGGGCCTAATATCGATCAAATCAATATTGGCAATATCCTCCTGATGACAGGATTGACGCTGGGAGTACCTTTTATTTGCGGGGTTCTGTATGAAACAGCTCAGGAACGTATGAACATTGCCGGAAATTCTCTGCGTCTCTATAAAGAAAAGGTAAGTCTGATGGTGCTACAAAATGAATGGAATGTGCTTCTTCGAAAACTTGAGGAATTCGATGCACGGTTGGATGACGTTATAAATCAGACAATCTATTTTCGACAAAACAAATACATTCGGGGATACCATATTGGTGGCGCAGGAAATCCTGAAGCCAGGCCGCAGTTTGAAAAAATAAAAATGCAGTCTGCATAAAACAAAAATGCAAGGAGGAAATCAAAATGACAAAGACTCTGGCGATATTGGGTGTTTTATCGGCAACGGCCCTGGGACTTCATTATGCTGGTATTGTGGATTTTAAGCCGGCAGTGAATAAGGCTGCGCATTACGCTGAGCAGGCGGAACTAGTAGACCAAAAACCACGGGTGATTATCGTCGGACTGGATATAACCGCCGGACGTGAAAAGGAACTGGAAAAGGATCGTCTGGCCATAGACAAGCTGGTAGCCAATTTAAAGACAGGCGATGAGATGTCTGTGTATTTGATCCATTCCCGTGCCGAATCGGAACAGGAAGCGGTTTTTTCCGTCAAAATGTCCGATCAGGCGGGGCCTGCCGGTCAGATGCTGGCCCGTGAGAAAAAGGCCGCTCAAGACGCGTGGCAGTCTTGCTGGCAGGCGAACGTTCTTCCGCTTGTTCAATCCGACAAGGCCCAGCGCACGGACTTATTCGGGTTTATGCGTTTTGTGGCCGCGCAGAAGGCTGATTCTCTCAGCAGTCCTCATGCCGTATTGATTCTCTTTACAGACGGCCAGCAGGTGGGTGACGGGTTCAATATGGAAAAAAAGGCCCCGTTATCCGGCGATTTGAAAACCGCGGCCCGCAATGATTTTATACCGGATCTGCACGGTGCGCGATTGATTTTTGTCGGAGTGACACCAACGCATGGCATCGACAATGCCCACTGGCGCAAAATTCAGTCTTTTTGGAAAGAGTACGGGGAAAAGGCCTCGGCGGGGAATGTCAGTGTTTCCTCGGAAAGGACGATTGCTTTGAATCTGAAATAAATTATGGAGCCGGCTATGGAGCAAATATCAGGTGCACCTTTTTTAGCGGCAACAGTTGTTATAGGCATCGGCACGATGCTTCGACTGATAAAGTTTAAGGCAGCCTTGTTACTGATTGTCATTGTAGCAGGTACACTTGCCTTTTTACCTTGCACCGGAAGTTATGCAAAAGATGTTCCCACCTGGCTGCTTTTGTCTATTGTCGTGATACTCGGAATCAACCTGCTGCGCGGTTTATTGGGAATCATTTTTGGTAGATAGAAGCGCTGCTGATGGAATGACAGAAAGTCTTTATGACATATTAATACCAATATTCATGATAACTGGTGGCTTGCCAGGTAAAGGAGAGTCTCATGCAGTGTTTGATTATTTAATTAGGAGGTAATTAGTGAACGATCAGCAACTAATAGAAGTTTACGATAACCTCAGAAATATCCTGAAGCGGAAGAAAGCGGACGATGAAACGACACCCTTAGTGCTGAATGCCATTGAGACACGCAATGAAAAGATTTGCCTCGCCAGTTTCTGTGCAATTGTTGCCGAACTGTATGAAGATCTTCACGATTTTGATGCTGCGCAATTACTCTTTGAGGAGGCGGATAGAAGAAACAGAATAGACCAGTCATTGGACGATGAAGACTATACAAAATTTCTTCAAGATTTGGAAAATATCAAAAATCCCGGCTATAGGCGGTTTGTTCTGTATTTATCTAATAATGGTAGCACAACCATGTATGAAAAAAGAGATGACCTTCAAAAAATTATTCAAGAGGGATATGAAAATGCAAATGTATGGGGGTTGTTAGGAACATGCCACATAGATTTGGGTGAGATTGGAAAAGGTGAACATGCATATAGCAGAAGCTTGCAAATTGATGATCAAACTCATGAATTGCTACCAAAATACAGAGAATTTATGGAGGTATTCTTTAAAGACAGGGATAAATTTATGCAAGAAGAGACGCTTGAATAATTTCCTGGAAGAGACGATGCCAAGATCAGCTTAAAGTCAAGAACATCAGAGCAATAAGGAGACAAAGATATGAAACATAAAATGATCCTTTTAATTCTTTCGTATATATTTCTCATTTTTCCGATATTCTGCTGGGCGCTGCCGATTGATATGGCGATGGACGAGTTGTCTCATCAAATTACAGTGGAAATTGGCAATCAGAATAAACAAAAAGTGGCAGTGCTTGATTTTAACGACTTGTATGGCCGGGATTCCAGGCTGGGCAAATTTGTTGCCGAAGAAATATTAACGCGTCTGGTGAAAGAGGACAAGGTCAGTGTTGTTGAAAGAATGTATATGAAGAAGGTGCTTCAGGAATCTGAGTTTCGCAACTCCGGTGTTGTGGATGCTAAGTCTGCCCAGAAGATAGGCCGGTTTTTAGGCGCTGATGCCGTATGTCTGGGCACGTTAACACCCCTCCCAAAAACAGTAAGGGTAAATGCCCGCCTGATTGATTCAGAAACCGGCAAAATATTCGCCGTATCTACGGCATCAATTGACCGCTCGGACGATATAAACGCATTGATGGACGGACTTGATAACACTGATGAAAAAATCGATAAACCGGAAAAACCAAAATACAAAAAAGGTAATTTACTGACTAATGGCGATTTCAGCCGCCAATACGAAGGTTGGAAGAAGCAGGTTGGTGATATTACTAAAGGTTACAGCCAGGCGGAAATCATGGCTTTTGCTCATGGCCGAACGGGTAAAGCCTTGCACGTCCGTCACAAGGGCGAGGGCAATATTCAATTGATGCAACTTGTGACGGTGCCCGGACCCGATCTCATTTTCAGTGCTTCTTTTCAGGCACACTCGAATGAAGGGATGATGAGCGGCTTTTCCGGGAGCGGTGTGGTGCAGATCGGACTTGTGTATTTGGATGAAGGCGGCAATAAATTGGGGGAAACACTTCTGGTCAATTATGTAAAAAATCCTTTTGCCGATACGCCGCTAATCGGTGTTCCGCGACGCACTGACGACGGCTATAAAACTCATTTTGTTGACATTGAAAAAGGCCGGTTTTACAAGGACTATCAAATTAATCTAAAAAAGGAGATTGAAGATAACCTTATGGGACTCAATTCGACGGATATACGCCAGATTGCTGTTATCCTCTGGTGCGGCGCCACTCACAGTCAGGCCGGATCTGAACTGTGGGTAACGGATATTACGCTGACAAAACGCTAAATTTTCACCGTGAGACAACTCACTTAACCTCTGCAACAAAATCTTATCCTTCTAATGCATAAAAGTATTTTCTTCTCGTGTAATGTTTCGCGAAAAACATCGTTATCTTTTAATGGGGAGTCATTATCAACGATTTTAAAGGAGGAAGCATGACGCAGGAGGTATTGGGAAACAAAGAAGCAGATGTGCAGAATAATTGCGCAGATGGCAATCTGGAACTACAGCAGCAAGACACCCAAAGCGAGGTCATGCGGAGTTTTCAGAAACAGCAGGCGGCTAATTTGCAAGTTAAGGAAACGCTGGCACTGGAGCTTGCAGAGATGGAACTACCGGATTCTGTGACTAATCAGATTCTTCATATTGAAGACGAACTGCCATTTTAGTGTTTGGGGTTACAACAATGAATAAGAAATATTTTCCGACAGTCATAACGCAGAAGATAACGGGTGGTTTTGTAGCAATCGTGGGGCTGGAAATGAAATCCCTCCTGAAAGGCGACTTGTTTTTTGAAAAAAACCAGACGGACGTTTCGGAAGATAAAACTGTTTCCGCCAATCAACATAAAATGACCGTGCTGCGGGAAGGGCTAATTCAGGCGCTTTCCGCCTGGCCGGAAACAATCACGCTGGAGCTGCGCATTACATCGCTGCCAAATCTGCAATTCAATGCCCGGGGCCGCGTTCTCATCGTGATGCTGCTTAGCGCCCGGGCGAAAACAGAATTAAATGCAAAGCAGGAAGCTCTGGCCAAATATCTGGTGCTGCGCGGTTTGCTCCAGTCTCACATGCCAGAGGCTGAATTTGTGCCGATCAGTCATCAGGATGAATTGCAATTTCACTTGTCACCTTTCCAGCCGACACATGCGGCAGCTGTGCATCGGCGTACTCAAAGTATTCAGGTAAGCGAGGCGCTGGAGCGAAAAACCGTCACGGGTTTATTCCCTGACAATAATGTCCCGCAAGAAGCAGCGAAAAGTCATTTTGTGAATTATGCTTATCCTTGGCGGCCGTCGCTGGATGACTGGACGCGTCTTATTCAAACAATGATGTGCCAACTTGATCCTTTACAGGTAATAATCCGGCTGCGTCCAGCAGAGCTGTCGTCCGCTCAACGCAAAGCCATGGAAAACGATATTCAGGCCTGTGAACTTTTCCTTCATTCCGGCAAACCCTATCAAATCAGCTTGCAGCATCAGGCTGCCCTGTTAAGAAGCGCTCTCTTAAATCAGTTGTCGGAATTGTACAATGGCGCTTTGGGCGTAGGTGTATTTCTTCTTGCCGGCCACTCCATCGATCCATCGCTCAGCAACATTCTGGGGCAGGCTCTTACGACGAGAGATTGTATGTCGGAGAAGGATTCAATTTATAGCGGCGGTTTTGCCGTTTCTGCGGTTAATATTAAGAAAGCCGTCAGGAGCAATTATTTCCCAGAACAAGCGCCCTATGCCATCAGTGAAGCTGCCTGCGCCTTCCGTTTACCGTCACCGCCCATGCAGGAAATCCCGGGACTGCCGATGCGCCGTTCCCGGACAAATCTGTCGCTGTTGCCGGATTTTGATATCGGCAAGGAAGACGGCGTTGATTTGTGCCGGAATATCCATAACGGCATGTCGCAACCTGTTCGGCTGCCCGCCGACGATCGCATGAGGCACACGTTCATAATCGGTCAGACGGGTACGGGAAAATCAACCTTGATGGAATCAATGATCTTGCAGGATATCCGTGCCGGTCATGGCCTTGCGGTCATTGATCCACACGGTGATATGGTGGATTCAATTCTGGGAAAGATACCACCGGAAAGAATCGATGATGTAATCATTTTTGACTTCCTCGACCGGAAAAGGCCGCTGGGCTTTAATCTTCTGCAGTGGCACACAGAAGAAGAACGCGACTTTGTGATTGATGAAATATATGACACCTTAGACAAAATCTATTCTATGAAGGTGACCGGCGGGCCGATATTTGAAACGAATCTGCGCGGCATGTTGCGGCTGCTGATGGGCAGTAATCCGGCAGCGGCTGATTACAAACCGACAATTCTAGAATTCCGGGATTGTTATCTTCATGCAGGATTTCGCAAATGGCTAATGAAGCGAATTGATGACCACATAACAACTGATTTTATTAAAGAACTGGAAAAAACCGGAGGTGACGCCAGCCTCAATAATCTTGCTCCATATATTACATCCAAATTTGGACGCTTTGTGCATGATATAACCTTGATGAACATCATCGGCCAGGAGCAGACGTCATTCAATTTTGATGAAATTATGGCGGAGGGTAAAATATTTCTGGTTAAGTTGGGCAAGGGCCGCTTCGGGTCTTCCGTCAGCGCGTTATTGGCCAATCAATTAGTTTCACGTTTCAAACATGCCGCCATGAAGCGGGGTGAAATGCGTCCGGAAGAACGGCGGGATTTTTACCTGTATGTGGATGAGTGCCACAACCTGCCGGCTTCAAATTTTACCGAGCTTCTTTCCGAGGCACGCAAATATCGTATGGGACTTGTCCTGGCCACACAGTATGCGACACAACTCTGCAGCGATATACCGGGGGATAATCTTCTTTCCGCGATATTGGGGAATGTCGGTTGTATGACAATTTTCCGTCTGGGGCAAGAAGACGCCAGGCTTTTGGCGCAGTCACTTTATCCGTATTTTAACACTATGGATATTATCGGCTTACCGAATTGGCAGGGCTACTGCCGCCTGCAAATAAGAAATGCCACAGTTACGCCGTTTAGCTTTGAAAGCATGATGGACAAAACGACTTATAGCAAGAGAGTAGCTGAGAAAGTTTGCAACTTTTCCCGGCAGATTTACGGCTGCGATGTCGAAAAAATCAAAAAGCAAATTGAGTATCGCCGAAATATCTGGAGGGAAGAAAGTTAGACATAATTCTTGGAGGTGATTTGTGGATGAAGAAAATGGTTTCGATTTACTATTCCTGACGGCAGTAACTGCCCTGGTTATGTTGGGTTTTCTTACTACAATGGATATTCTGTTTACTTCCAGTTGGATTAGGCGCATGGATTCGCCAGATTATTCTTTTGCAAATTATTTGCTGACTAAACACGTATTACTTGTCTTGGTTGGCGCGTTTTTGTTTTGCCTGATTCAATTTAACAAATATGACTTCAAAAAGCTTCTTTCACGTTTTGAATTATGGCTTATTCCCGCAGTCATTCTGCCAATACTGCCGGTTCTATTCCCGGATTATTCGATGCACTTTAACGGCTGTACAAGATACTTTGGATTCCACAATTTATGGATACACACGGGATTTTGGAGCTGCGTTTGCTACCTCATCAGCAGTGCGATAATCACAACTAGCAAGGAAAAATTGAATCGATTCAAATTATCTTTACTAATTATTGGTACGACCGTAATCAGCTTTTGCCTGTTGCGGCAACCCGATTTACCCATGCTCCTGATAATGTTTTTTATCATCAGCGGATTTCTGTTTCTCAATAATAAAAAAGCTATGGCGTTGAGTTTTATGGCCATTACTTGCACTCTCTTTAGTTTGTATTTAATTTTCAAATCCGGTTATGAGATACCGCGCATTATGGGTTTCTATAATCTGGCCGATCCGTGGGGCGCATCTTACCAAATAATAGAGGCACGGAAGTGCTTTAAAATTGGCGGATTATGGGGCGCTGCTGTCAGTTGTATGCCGCCACAACCATTGGATATTATCTTCGCTGTATTTGCATCCAAATATGGTATTGCGGGCATAATGTATTTTCTTCTTCTCCAGGGAATGTTCTTTGTCCTTGGCTTGGAAGCAGCATCTCTCGTGAAAGATAAAACGGAAGCGTTAATCCTAAAAGGTTGCTTATTTATGCTTGCATTTTTTCCCCTTGCCGGAATTGCCGCCTCAGTAAATATGTTGCCCATATTTTACTATATACCGTTTGGCTATGGTGGCACATTAATGATATTCAGCTTTCTTGTCGCCGGGTTTTTATTTCGCTCCCTGAGGGCAAATCGCAAAGAACAATCAGGGCATACTACTTACTTGTCTCTTATGATGAACAAGCCCGCAATTTGTTTTTTAGTAATTCTGATTATTATTGCCGTCAGGTGTGGCTATCTTAGCAGCTTGTAATAATATTAGGCGAATGGATCTGTTTTGAAATCATTATTTATGATAAATTATTGGCGCACATTAATGCAAGCACAAGCAAGTTAAATTAAAACCAACGGATTATGGGTAATAATCAATGGCGATGAATATTATTCAGGGCAATGTCCTTGATGCCAGAGCCGAGGCTATAATCCTGACTGTTGATGGTGCTGCCAAGGGAATGGAAGGCAATCTCAGCCGCCAATTTGCGTTGCGGTGGCCGGATGTCTGGAGTGAGATTCAGGATGAAATCCGACATCCAATTACTCTGGGCAGGGTGATCGAATATGAACCTGTCGCGGACTGCTCTTTTCAATTAATCCTGCTGGCATCAACGCTTCATCATCGGGAGGTGCTCAGTGATGCGGCTAAGCAGGGGATCATTCGCGATGCAACCGAAAAATCCCTGAGAATTGCCGAAAAATACAGCATAAATACAGTTGCGGCATCGCTTATGGTCGGTGGTTGGCGTTTAGCCATGCAAAGTGCTTTTCTCTCTATGGTAGATGGATACGAATCTGCCCGACGAAATAATGTTAATGCCAATCTTGATATTCATATCCTGCAACCAAGTGATTATGAAACACTACAGGCTCTGGCCAGGAATATCGGATGGCGATGAATATTTTGCAAGGAGACATCCTCTATGCCGACTAACATAGAAATTAAGGCCATAGTCCGTGATGTTATCAGTCTGGAAAACCTTGTTCGGAACATTGCGAAAACAGATCCGATACTCCTGTTTCAAGAGGATATTTTTTTTAATGTGCCGCGTGGGCGATTGAAGCTGCGGATATTAGCACCTGACAAAGGTGAGTTAATCTTCTATGAGCGCCCGAATATTTGTGGGCCCAAACAGAGTTCCTATTTAAAAGCAGAAAGCAGTGATCCTCTGGGGTTGAAGGAAACCCTCACTAAAGCTCTTGGGGTGAAGGGTGTCGTTCGTAAGACAAGAAAGCTTTACCTTTACGAACAAACCAGAATCCATATCGATGATGTTGAAGGGCTGGGTAGTTTCGTAGAACTGGAGGTTATGCTACAGGAGAATCAGAACACCGAAGATGGAATCGTTATTGCCGAAAATATCATACTTCAACTTAAGATCGACAAAAAAGAGCTGGTTGATGTGGCCTATATCGATTTACTGCATAGATAAATATCAAAAGTCGGCATAACGTGTCGCAAATTTTATTCCGCGTAAGGGTCATATTCCACCAGCACAACGGTGATGTCATCTTGTGAGCCTTTTGTGCGGGCGCGCCGGGCTAGATCTTCTACAGCTTGTTTAAGATCATTAAGGTGCTCCTCGACAATTGAGGCGGCGAAGGCGGGATGAAAAACTTTTGTTACTCCGTCGGATATCAGCAGGATACGATCATAGTTTCTCAATTCCTGATTGGCGATGTCAATTTTCAAATTGCCGCCCAAGCCGAAATAGCGATAAATGGCTCCATCCAGCTCGTGAAGATGGGTCAGTTGTGTCGCTTTCCCGTCCCGGATCAGGACGGCGACCGTATCTCCGGCATGAAAGGTATAGAGTTTCTTTTCATAAATCCAGATAACACTTCCGGCGCAACCACCAAGTGGGCGATCAGTACCGGGCATGAATCCCCAGTCGAAGACCTCTTTGTTTGCTGTAAAAAGCAGATCACGGATGCCCTCCCATGTGCCGGTGCAGGATTCGGGTTGTGAGTAATATGTAAGCAGCGCGTCACACATATGCTGGGCGGAATGCATTCCGTCCGGCGCACTGCCGATACCGTCGAAGACAGCAAATATCTCACCGCGGTCCTGGCGCTTAACCACCGGCTTTGCCAGCGGAAAGAGGGCGTAACGGTCTTCACAGTGTTTGTGTTTCGGCCCTTTGGAAAAGGCGACAGCGGCACAACCCAGTTTTTCAGAATCCATGAAGCCAGATATCTCCTTTTGGAATGAATTGTTTAAGGTGAACGTCTCTTTG
Organism: uncultured delta proteobacterium; assembly: GCA_903907985.1. Classification (GTDB taxonomy): domain Bacteria; phylum Desulfobacterota; class Syntrophia; order Syntrophales; family Smithellaceae; genus MVRV01. The sequence continues at coordinate 20,105 of CAIVQG010000020.1, read as the reverse complement.
ATGCGTTACTGAATATAAACGATGTTTAACTCAATATATAACAGGAAAGCCACCGAATAATAAATAAAATGATAAGAACTTTCTTTTCCTGCGGAGTGTTAACTTTTTCTAATTTTGTCGTTTAATAATATTTGAGGAGGTGACGTGGCTTCTGTGTGGTAAATTAAATAAATATCATAAAGGAGAACCAATGTTTAAAACCGCATCAAAAAGAATTGAGGACGCCAAAAGAGAAATAGAAATCATGAAAAGAACAGGCGAAAAAATTCGCCCATTGCCGTTTGGCGTGGAAAATGACACGATTTTTGTGTCGCCTGACAGGAATTTGTTATTAGGATTCGATGTCGTGGAAGTTGACGACATTATTTACTTTATTGGTTTTAAAAAAATGGAGAAAACATAATGCCACTTATTGGAAGAAATATAATAATAAATAAGGAGTGACATTGATATGCTAGACACCGCTGTTATCAGCAAGACGACGGGAGAAATATCATTTACTGGTACGGATTTTGTTTTAAAGCGTGACTTAAACAGACGTGTGATGGAATCAAATTCTGACCTTGTAAAAATGATGTTTGATTTGTCTGAAGAGGGAACAGACATCAGCGACTATATCTTAAAAAGCCAGTACGCAATTGTCGGGATTAATTTTGAAATTACTGTTCGCTGTGAAGGAGATCGCATCAAAAACGTTTACCTCAAAAATGCTCGCGAAGATTTCCAGGATAATGACTGGAACTGGTCCGAGAAGAAGCAAATTGTCCGAATGAGAACTCACAATGAATGGCTGGAAAAGGAATTCGGTAACAAAGAAAATGATCTCCCCTGGGGTTTCATATCTTCTGAATATAACCCCCTCAGTGGGATGAGTTATATCCTGATCCAATACAAATGATCAGGTTGAAGTATGATAATGAGGTAATAATCAATGAATAGCTATCCCAATATTTGTAAATTACTAAACACAATGGAGATGGAAGGCTATTCTGTCAAACAGCACACTCCGTATTGAAAAAGCATCTCAGTAGATTAAAAATTGCAAGAGACATCGGAGACAATGATTATGATTCTGTTTGTAGACATATCAGACAATATCTCGATTCTAATGAGAAGGTTCGTAGTGGTTGGCTGTCGGCAGAATTGAATGACAAAGCGGCGGATTTAGTCGTTGAAATCGCAATCAGAGAGGCCATAGCAGGCATAGACAGGAAGGATGTTGGCGAAGCATACAAATTATTCATCATGATTCATGACATAACAACAATCAGGCAGGTAAATTGAAAATGATGCAAATACCCTTATCATTCATGGAACCAAAAGAAGGTGAGAAGAGCCTGGCGGAAGAATTGCTACTTCAATTGCCAGAGGCAAAGTACAAGCTGGATGCGGCCATTGCGCAGGATGATCCGGTTGGAATGGTGGATACATACATCACCTATAACCAGTTCCTTTCTCAATTGCGGGAAATTTCGCCATTGGAGCTTCTGCAAAAAGGAGACCTGTATAGCGCTCTCGCCCATGCCGATGCTTACGAGGCAGATCATGCCATTTTATGGTATTTATTATTAGTCTGGGAGTTGAAGGAAGCGGGCAGATTAGATGATGCCATGGTGATTTATCAGCGGCTGAAATTAAAAAATATATCGCGGGGTGTGCTTGACCACTATAGTTACATTGCCACCATCACTATTTCGCAGATCATGGATCTCGATGAAGATGTAACTTATTTTCTGTGCAGCAATGCTTTTATCTTTTATACTTATAATAAATTTCTCCACAAGCTGATAGATCTCGGCTGTCCGTCTGCTTATGCACTTGCCGAGAGGATCGACGGCAAACGGCTGCGCGATTGTATTGAAAGCGAAAGAGAAGCGAAGAAAAATACTGCGGCGGGCATGGGAACAAAGCCTGCGACATATAATAGCGATGATATCCTCAGGGTGAAAGAGATCGAGGATTTGAAGGCTCGTGCATGGAAATTAAGCGATATTGCTATCGCTATGGCGGCAGCGGGTGATTTCGTTACAGCCCTTGATATTGCCGATGCCATTGAAGAATATGAAACTAAACAGCACTTGCTGGTGGATATTGCAATAGTCCAAGCCAAAAGCGGCAACATCGCTGCTGCTTTTGATACATTGAAAAGATTGGATGTTCGCTTCCCATTCCACGAGGCGCAAATCGCTATATCAGAAGCGTTTATTCGTTCAGGTGATACCGCTCAGGCTCGGGAAACCATTGGCCAAGCGCTGATGGAATCAATACAATCCTATAACGAATATGATCTTGTAAACGCATTATGCGATATCATCACCTGCCATTTAAAAGAAGGTCAGGGTAGCCCAACGGTCAAGCTAGTGCTTTCGGGTATCATTGCCTATGCCAGAACGATTACCAATAAAATAATGCGGTCTAAATATTTAATGGATGTTGCTTGTGCACAAGGCAAGATCGGTGACAATGATGAGGCTTTAAAAACGATTGAATTAGCCATGATGGCAGCGACATTGATAAGGGAAAACTTCCAGTCCTGGTTTTTTAGTAATCTGCGGATAGATGCCGTCTTGAATGTGGCCAAAGGCCAGGAAAAAATAGGACTCACCGAAGCAGCTAATAAAACCAGGAAAATAGCACTGGCTATTGCCCATGCCATAAGTGACCCGCAAAGGTGTGCCTATTCGCTAATATCGATCGCCAAGGATCAGATCGCGTTGAATGATCTGGAGTTAGCAAAGGATACTCTGACGATTGCGTCAAATATTGCCCATAAAATTATCAATAAATGTGATCAGGATTGGGCATTAGGTCAGATTGTTAAGGCTTTTGCTAAAGCCAAACTATTTCCGGAAGCTCTGATAATAGCTCATTCCATTGAAAGCAATGTGGCTCTTCGTGAAATAGCTTGTAATGCGGCTCATTGTGGATTGATTACCTATGCCTATGAAATCAGGGAGGAGATTTCTGACTATTCGCTGCGAGATCAGGTGATGGGATGTATCGCTGCTGCTTTGGCAGATCAGGGCGATTATACCTCAGCCCACAGTGCTGCCGATCAAATAGAGTCACACCATAAGGTAGATGCCTTGCGTGCAATAGCCTCTGCGCAAGTGCGTAGGGGTGATGATGAAGAAGCAGTAAAATCTATCTCACTATCCTACAATCAGGCAGAGAATTGGGAGAATGATTTGTTGTCAGCTAGTATTTTTCGGAACATAGCGAGTGCCCAGGCAAAAGCCGGGCTTGCCAGCCAGGCATTGCAAACAGCAGCGCGCATTAACGTACTTCAATATAGCCACTTGCCGGATATTGCTGCAGCCTTTGCCGAGAAGGGAGATAAAGCTTCCTTCAAGAAACTATTAGTCGAATGCGTCAATTTTGAGGACACTATTCATCGTGTCGTAGGACTTATCGCCAAGTTGTATCCCGACAGCGCCGAAAATATCATGGAATTGCTTCTGCAAAAATTGGATGAGAAGTATCAGTTCAGCGGCTAACCGCTTTAGAAGTATGCCAGATGCATCTAGTAAAAATACCAGACTTGTCTAGTAAATCGTGTCTCATATATTCATAGCTAAAGTATAGAAACGATCCAGTCATTCGTAATCCCGGTTTATCGGGATTACGAATCTAATGAAAAATAACGCCATAAATCCTTTGTCTGAGCACTCCGAACGACATTAAGATAAAGCCGGGACTGGCAAGTTCCGGCTATTTTCAAAATATTTTCCCCGTCTGCTGTAATTATTTTCACAAACACTCGTTACTAATCCTTGAAGCGTAAATCAATAAAATGAGCGGGTGGCAATTGATCTTATCAAAAAGAGAAATCGAAGTATTAAGCTGGATTAAAGAAGGCAAAACCTCATGGGAAATTGCGCGGATTTTGCTGATCAGCGAGCGGACCGTCAATTTTCACGTCAGAAACGTTATCAAAAAACTTGATGCCAAAAACCGCACACATGCCTTGGCGATTGCTGTTGCCGAGCGTCTAATTGATATTTGAAATGTTATTGCTGCCTCCATAACATCCACACTTGTCATTTCTGACAGGTTACAAACAGTTATTTTTGTTCTAAGAACCGTTCACAATAAAAAGCAGCCGGCAAACGATGATTATTTTTTCAAACGCTGTAATTATTTCCAATAAAAATCGTTATTAATTCTTGAAGCGTAAATCAATAAAATAATTACAAGAGGAGAAAGCATGTCGGATCAAAATTCAGCAGCAGTACCATTAGCAGAAAACGCTGCGGTGGCAGCACTTGATTATGAACAGCAATTCCGCATCACCTTTGCCGAAACAAATGCCGAAGGCAATGTAAGCCATTACGAATATGCAAAATACTTCGGTATTGTCCGGGAACTATTCGCCATAGATTTTATCCCCGGTTTCACAAAAGATGCGGGCCACGCTTATCTATTGAAAACCCGCAACGCCAGTTATGAATACATCAAAGATTTTTATTTTGGCGACACCATGATTATCCGCCTTCGCGTGCGGGAATTAACGCATGCCAGTTTAACTCTGGATGCTGATTTCATCCATGCCGAAACAGGTGCGCTCCACGCCCAGGGTAGTCAGCAGATTGTCTATACGAATCTGAAAGGCATGCCGTGTCGCATCCCCGATAACCTGAAAGCCATAATTCAGGCTGCTATAAGATGATTATTTTTTCAAACGCTGTAATTATTTCCAATAAATGTCGTTATTAATTATTGAAGCGTAAATCAATTAAGGAGGCATACGTTAATGTCAGAAGCACAAATGCAAGTTCCACTTGATCGTTCCTGGTTCTACGACAACCCCGAGGCATATCTTTCTCTTCCGGAATTTAGGCGGTTTGAAGAGATTTCCGGCCTTTCTCTGAAAGATATCATGTCCGATAACCGCGAAATACTACAAGTAACTCAACAAAAATGGGAAGACCAGAGTGTGATCTCCAATGAAATCCGGAAACAGCATTTCGGGTTTGCTTTCCCTTATATTGTTTACACTCATACCTTTCATGATTTTGCAGCGACGCCGAATCATAACATCGAACTCGACAAGTTCCTCATGGGGCTGGACATGTGCGATTCTTTGCGGCGCAGGCATATTGCCTTGTCCTATGGCGTTATTCCTTATTGTCTAGAAAAGGTTCACAAGGCAACAGGAAGGGCATTGATGGTGAAAAACCTCGGCTCTGGCGTTGGTCTGGATGTAATTAATGCGACAAAGGGGCAAAATGGGCGGGTAGTGAAAGTTCTCAATTACGACACAAATATAAACTCCATCGAGCTCGGTCGCCAGATTGTCGCCTATCTGGAGAATCAGACGGGAGAACTCCGTCCCGGTGTGATCGAGTATGTCGAAAAGAGTATGACCAGGAGCGATGAGCCTGCCGATGTTATTATCATGATTGGCGTCATTTGCGGTCTCCAGGATTTTGCCGCCCAATATCTCCTGACGCAGTCCTATAACCAATTAAACAAAGGCGGCGCTTTGATTGTTTCGTCATCAAATCATCACATGGAGAAGACAGACGCACTAGCAAGTTTCCTGATTCAGCATATGGGGGCTAAGGAAGATTCATCCAAAAGCTGGAGCCTCAATTTTCGGACAAAAGAAAAGATGGAGAAAATCCTGCGTGAAGCTGGCTTTGATCAGATTGAAATCTATAGCGACACCGATTATCCGGGGAAAGCGGCGATTCCCGATGAAATCCTTTATGGCGTAGATGCCTTGCCGGCCAAAGCGTTGGGATATCCTCATCAGGAAAAACCTTTGAATTTACCGCCCAGAGAAATCCTGGACCGTGGCATCGCCTACAACTGGATCGCTGTAGCAACGAAAAAGTGATGGTACTTTAAAGGAGAAGGACAATAATTGGGAATGGTGACGGTCAGGAGAATCATAAATTCATGTTAGTATGACCTGATTATCTGTCAACTTTATGTACATCTTTGTGAGCGTTTAATCAGGGCTAATTTTAAAGAAAGAGGTATAAAAATGTCCCTTTATTTAGGAACGATAGGCGGCGCTGCGGGTATCAGCGAAATTCATGCTTTTACAAAAGATTTACCTTTTTGTTCCTTCACAACTTCTCAAATAGCCGATGCCAATCTATATAGTAGCATGCTTATTGGAAGGTATGAGTATTTACAGGGTGGGAAGCCAATTTTCTGCACAGCTATAAACGCGGACACATCAAAGGGGATAGAATATAATCCTCATGATGACAGACTTGGCACTGTTCACATTGCCGCTATAAACAAGCTTAGCCAAGGAATTTCCTGCATGTTAAGCATCGCAGTTGATACCGGAGAAACATTTAACGGCGAGCGCATCGGCTTGCCGCTTGAAAATAGATGGAAAAGTAACGGTTTTCCTTTGGGCTCAAATCTTGATGGCTTTAGAAATAATTATTTAGTTTTGAATAGTGATTCCAAACATCCTATTCGACCATGGCAAATGGCGGAATTGTATAGACATGTGCGAATTAACGGCTCACCGAGTGACCATGTTGCCAGATTGGGACTCTATGTTGGCGCATATCATTTGCTCGTCCGTGAAGCAAGAAACAAAAAGGAAGAAGAAACTTTTATATGGTTGTTCGATGCGATAGTCGATTATTTTCATTTATATCGATTAGCAGGCGCAGCCGTATTAAGAGATCTCACTATTGAAGACAATCCGCGATATATATCTCCAAGAAAATTTGATGTAAAAGAAGTGGAAAACGCAGACGGCAGAAAATTACTTTACAACGGAGAAGTGATTTCCCGTGATGTAACTGTTCCTCATCCAATTAATGATGTCCTCGGCAATTTGGCGTTTGAAAACAAACTGGTTCCATTCTTGGATGGGGTTATAAATATCCATAAGGTGGAAAATGCTATCCGAAGCAGCCCACTGGACTTATCGGAGATAAGATATCAGGGTATGTCTGATGAAGACATGGATATTTTGGGTATAGCTTTAACTGTGTTCGCGAAAAGACTTTTCGAGCAGGAACACGGAGACAATCAGGAAATTGCCGCCATCGCTAAAAACAAAAGGGAATTAATTACCAATATGTGGGATTTCAATGGAGTTGGATTATAACACGACAAGCCCATGAAAAACTGTCTAAGTAAATTTCGGAAGAGAAGATGTGGTGGAATGAAGCGACCCGTATCCTCCGATGGTCAGCACAATCATAAAAACGGTAGAGACCGCTGCGCTTGTTCTGCACTATGGTCTCAGAATGGTAATTGTTCATAATCAAACAGCAGGAGAATCCGATGACCGAAAAACAGAGGAAAAAAGATTATATGGTTGCTCTTTTCCGCCGGATCAGGGCCGAAATCGCAGAGGAAGAGCAAAAGAACAAACCGACGCTACCGGACAATGCCGCTGAGCTTGTTGCGTACCATTTCCACCGACTGCGGGAGAAGAAAAAACAGGCGGAAAACCCGGATAAGTAATGGTGAGGACATCTGTATTTTTCGACATGGGCGAAAACCATTTGTGTATAGTCAAATATGATCTGTTGTGTTATTTAAATTCAACTTTAGTCGTTTTCCCGTCAGCAGAGTGTGTTAATTAATATTTATTTTCTGAGGCAATGTTTTTTTATGGAATCAAATCAAAAATTATCGTTCTACAGGATATTGCTTGTTGAAGATGACCAGAAACGCGCAGACATATTAATTTCCTACCTGCCAAAACACATTAGAGTTGTGCATGGCTCGTCAGCAGGCAGAGCTATCGGTATTATAAGAGCTGATCACCGGAGCCGTAAAGACAAATCTCCTTATGCCGGCATAATGCTTGATCATGATTTGCAAGAGCAACTCGTTTGTGCTGAGGAAGGGCGGTTATCAGGCATGAATGTTGTGGATGTGATAATTCATTGTGTTCCTCGAAGTGTTCCCATACTTGTTCATTCAATGAATCTATCCGAGGCTCCTAATATGGTAAAGAAGCTCGGAAGTGCAGGTTTCAGTGTTACAAGGATTCCAATGAGGGAAATGAAAGCTGAAAAACTTGCAGAATGGTTGAGGGACGACTGTGAAATCCCCGATGAAAATGATTGAGAACTGATTCATGAATGCCAAGGAATAATTAAATGGATAATTCCAAGAAGATAGATAGGGTGGAGATGTTGTCCGGCAAGGAGCTGGTAAAACAAAGCCTTAGGGATATGGAAGACGCTTACTGTCTCAAGAGAAGTGCATATTCCATCCCCACATTTTCTAATGGTTTGAATTCTTTGATTCTGGGGTTAAAAAAGTCGGATGTGATTGTGATCGCCGGTAGGCCCGGCACGGGCAAGTCTGCATTTGTTCACAATATTATTAGTGGGGTAGCGCTGCAACAAGTTCCTGTATTGCTGTGTTCTCCGGAAATGCTCAAAGAAGTTGTTTTTTTGCGGCTGTTTTCCATGAAAAGTAATGTGGATTGTAAAGCAATGCAAAGTGGGGATCTCACAGTAGTAGATTGGCCCAGACTTGTTACGGCTGCCGGCTGCTTATCCGAATCAATTTTGAATATTGACGATACTTTGCCGTTACCCGTGTCAAGAATATTCCAGATCGCAAATGAACTAAAAACTGATAATAAATTGGAGTTGCTTATTGTTGATAGCCTGCAATTTGTTGTGCCGGATGATGATAAATCAGAAAATGCAGCTGGCTCTATCATGCTGGCTCTGAAGCACCTAGCGCGGGAATTGAATATTCCGGTGCTCTTGACCTTGCCAATGAAGGCGGAATTGCCGGAATCCCGTGAGCGTTATCCTTGTTTGAATGATGTGGGAAATGAACAAATTGTGAATTATGCGGATGTAATTATTTTGCTCCAGAAAGTCATGTCACTGAATAAAGAAAAAACCAAGGTGGACGCTTTGGTTGCAAAAAACAGAAATGGTGAGCTGGGGATTGTCCCTTTTCATTTCTTTTACCAATACCTGCGTTTTGAAGAGTGTTCCCCTCAGGAACAGACGGCTTTAAAAATGCACTAATATCCAGAATAACTCAATCTCATAGGTCAATCCTGTGTGAGACTTGTGTGAGAAAACGGTTCCAAAATGTCATAATTTCAGATAAAATCAAAATAAAATAACAAAGAAAATAATTATATGATTTTGAGTAATTAACCACTTATTGAGGAGTTATGAAGCCCGGAGGTTATTTTCTCTTAATCAGTAGGTTGTCGGTTCGACCCCGACAGGGCTCACCAAATAAAAAAAGGGTTTCCGGTATACAAGTCGGGAACCCTTTTTTTATTTCTCGTCAAATCTGCCCTTTTTGCAATCAATTGTACCAATCTGATCTTTATTCAAGCATTGTTTGTGTTACGTATAGCAACTGGTGTGGGCTGGTAAAAGCCATCATCGTGATACACAAGGACAAGGTTGCCACGGAATAAGAATTGATCAATTTTGTAATGGCAATAAAGGAAGGTATGATTGCCCTTGGGGTGTTGAATCCCGGGATGAGATTCCCTTGACGAGTTCTGGAAAGATTGATAAATATGGCCAGTGCGCCATATGTGGTGTATTTAAAATCAATATGTTGTGCAGAAAATGATTATCATGAAGCGCTTTAACGATTATCCATTTGAATATATAGGTTTTATTAATTAATGAGGTCATGGCATAAATATTGCCGTGAATGTTACTGTTTTACTAAGGTTGTCATTTGCTAAATAGGTATTTATCCTTAACGTTTTGAGCTCCTATACAGCATTATTTTAAGAAAAACCTATCAGCAGACAGCGGATTGGTAATGATAGATTAAGGAGGAGAAGATGAAAAACGTTTATATTATCGGGGCTTATTCAACGGAATTCAGGAAGTGTCCGGACCTTACCTTTCGGGATTTGACTCGGGAAGCCTATCTCGGTGCTATCAACGATGCCGGAATGAAGAATGGAGACGAGATCCAGTTTGCTTATTTCGGTAACTGTGCCATGCATTTGTTCGGGCAGGTATTCGGACAGGGATGCATTCGTGGGCAGATCTGTTTCATTCCGCTCGTGCGGGAAGGGTTGTTTCCGGAACGTGTGCCGATGATCAATGTGGAAGGGGCATGTGCAACCGGTTCCATGGCCATTCACTCTGCCTGGAAAGATATTCTGAGCGGTCAGAGCGATGTGGTTCTGGCGATGGGCGTGGAAAAACTTTTTATTCCGGATGACCCGGCAAAAAGTATGAGTATTTTCGAAGGGGGTGCCGACAACTTTACTAGAGAAGAAACTGTTGATAACTACAAGGAACTGGGCAAGCTGGTTGGTCAGGAGTTTCAGACTGGTCCCAATCGCAGCTTTTTTATGGACACCTATGGCATGCAGGCCCGGTATCATATGTGGAAATACGGCACCACGCAGCGACAGCTGGCTATTGCAGCATCAACTACTCACCATCACGGAGCATTAAATCCGAAAGCTCAGTTAAAAATAGAAATGACGCCGGAGCAAGTACTGGAAGACCGGTTGGTATCCTACCCGCTGACACGCGCCATGTGTTCACCTATCGGTGATGGTGCGGCTGCAGTAGTAATGTGTTCCGGTGATTATTTAAAGAACCTTCCTGCAGATGTACAGCGCAGAGCGGTGAAAATAAAGGCCAGTACGTTCACAGGTGGAAAATACAAAAAGTTTGATGAACCGAGTTTGTGCTACGTAGCCGCTAAAAAGGCCTATGCGATGGCCGGGATCAAGCCGGAGGATATAGATCTGGCGGAAGTTCACGACGCGACTTCCTTCGGTGTAATATATCAGTCGGAGATGATGGGCTTTTGCGAAATAGGCCAGGGCGGACGATTTGTCGAGTCCGGCGCCACTTCTCTCGAAGGGAAGACGCCGGTTAACACCAGCGGAGGTCTGGTATCCAAGGGACACCCGGTGGGTGCTACAGGTGTATCTATGATTTATGAACTGACTACACAGTTACGCGGTGAAGCAGGTCCGAGGCAGATAAAAAATGCTGAATTTGCCATGCAGGAAAACGGAGGGGGCGTTATCGGTACTGAGGAAGCAGCTTGTTCCGTGATGATTCTTCAGAAGGACCGCTAGGATTTCGGGAAATCTTTTTCCGAATACGTAAACTAAACATTCTGATTAGCACTATCAATGATGCATTTTAAAGCATAAATAAATCAGGGGTTTGTCTTTGTAAAAGACAAACCCCTGATGATTCCGATGACTCCGGATCGAACATATCCGCCATTTTCTGACCTTGATATTAGCAACGTCTTCCACGTCCTATCTTTAAACATCCATAAGTATTTTCAATAACCAATGAAGAATTATTAGTAATTATTAGTCGGAATATGGAATAATATTGTTGATAAAATCCATTACATGTTTTATTCAGCAATAAATATTCTCAGGGAGGCTTTATGTCCGGCGAATTGATGAACACTAAAGAAGTGGCCAAGTATCTGGACATTCATGAAAAGCAGGTTTATCTGCTTATTAAGGCCGGTAAAATCCCCTGTACGCGTGTGACCGGAAAGTGGATTTTTCCCATAAAACTCATTGATGAATGGATACAAGCAAGTGCACAAGATAGCCTCCAACAAGCCAGAAAAAGAATCAATTCCATCGAAGGTGCGCTTCTGGCTGCCGGCAGCAATGATCCGGTGCTGGATATGCTGCTGACAGCCATTAAAAAAGATCATCCGGCTTTTAATATATTTTCGGCCAATACAGGCTCTGTCAGTGGTCTCGAAGCACTTAATTCAGGGCTTACGGACATTGCTTTTGCTCATCTCTTTGATCCGAAAACAGGCGATTATAATACGCCTTATTTAAAACAATATTGTCCGGACAATCATCCGGTCGTTGTGAATCTGTTTTACCGCCAAATCGGTTTTCTGATCGCCAAATCCCAGTCGAATATTTTTCAGGGATGGGAAAGTCTTAAAAATAAAAACCTGCGTTTTATCAACCGGCAACGCGGCTCGGGCATAAGAATTCTATTAGATTATGAGTTGCAAAGCAGAGGCATAAACTTCGGGGATATTTCGGGTTACGAAAATGAAGTCTATACACATTTTGAAGTGGGACTTTCTTTGGTTTCGAATGAGGCGGATGTGGGGATAGCGTCTGCTGCCGTGGCCAAAATACTGGATCTTCACTTTCAGCCTCTGGTAAGTGAGCGGTTTGATATGATTCTCGATAAAGACATTTTTTTTCAACCGGCTATTCAGGCTCTTATCGAAACGCTGCAGTCAGAACAATTTAAAAGCCGTGTCGAAAAAATCGGTAATTACGATTTTAAAGATGCCGGAAGGATTCTTCATTCTTAAAAATCATCCTTAGAACAGAAAAACGAAAGGAGCTTGAAAAATGAAAGTCATTGTTGGAAAATGCCTGGTGCTGTTTATTTTGCTATGTTCCAGTCTGGCACTGGCCGCAGACGGTGACAAATTTGTGTTTTTATCCAGTACGATCGGTCCGATTGATTCGGGGGTTGTGCGTGCTCTGGAGGATCAGTTTGAAAAGGATACGGGCATCCGCGTGCGTCACGTTGGTGCGGGAACAGGAGCGGCGCTGAAGATGGCCGAAAGTGGCCAGATTGATCTGGTAATGGCGCATGCTAAATCTCTTGAAGAAAAGTTTGTTGCTGACGGTTTCGGCACACAGAGAATTCCTCTGATGTATAATGATTTTGTGATTGTTGGTCCGGCTGCCGATCCGGCGGCGATCAAGTTAGAAAAGTCGGCAATTGCAGCTTTGAAAAAAATTATGGATAAGGGTGTGAAGTTTATTAGCCGCGGAGACAAGTCAGGAACGCATGTGACGGAGATGGAACTCTGGCAAAAAGCGGGCGTCCAGCCCCAGGGCGCATGGTATGGAATTTACGAAAAGGGGTCTGAGGGCAATGTTCCTACTTTAAAATATGCAGATCAGCAGGCAGCCTATACGGTGATTGACCGCGCCACATACCTGTCGCTGAAGGATTCAATCAAACTGGTCATTCTGGTAGAAGGCGATGAAGCACTTTTGAACTTCATTTCCCTGCTCCCGGTCAATCCGGCAAAATTCCCCAGGGTCAACAACCTTGATACCATGACGTTTGTAAAATGGCTGACCTCTCCTCAGAAAGGCCAGTTGATTATACGGGATTTCGGCAGGGACAAATACGGTGCGCCTCTTTTCTTCCCCAATTCTGAGGAATGGCAAAAAACGCACAAGAAATAAATAATAAACAATCAACAATCAACAATCAACAATCAACAATCAACATCTAAGGAGTACTTATGAAAATGTTCAGAAACAGTAGATTGATCATAACGTTAATGATAGCTGCATTGCTTGTTGTGTCGGGAGCAGCGAATCTCTATGCCGCACCGAAACAAAAAAATATTATTCTGGCGACGACCACCAGCACGCAGGACTCGGGACTGCTCGATGTTTTGCTCCCTGTCTTTGAAAAAGAAACTGGTTATTTTGTCAAGACAATTGCTGTAGGTTCCGGACAGGCCATGGCCATGGGACAAAAAGGCGAAGCCGATGTAATGCTGGTTCATTCACCGGATGCCGAAAAGAAGTTTGTTGCTGAAGGCTACGGAATCAACCGGCGTCTGGTGATGCACAATGATTTTATTATTGTCGGCCCGGGTGCTGATGCGGCCAAAATCAAAGGGGTGAAATCGTCAACCGAAGCTCTGAAGCAGATCGCCATGGCCAATGCGTTGTTTATATCGCGCGGCGATAATTCGGGAACGAATTCTCAGGAAAAGAAATTGTGGAAAGCAGCCGGTGTCAATCCGGAAAACCAGAAATGGTATCAACAAACCGGATTAGGCATGGGACAGACACTTAATGTAACCTCTGAGAAAAAGGGCTATACCTTGGCTGACCGTGGCACCTATTTAGCGATGAAAAAAAATCTCGCCTTGAATATTCTGGTGGAAGGTGATGCGGCGCTGCTCAACATCTATCATGTGATTGAAGTGAACAGCACCAAATGGCCGAAAGCCAATGGCGAAGGCGCAAAAGCGTTTGCTGAGTTCATGGTTTCCAAACGGACTCAGGAGATTATCAAAAGCTTTGGTGTGGATAAATTTGGTTCTCCTTTGTTTTTCCCTGATGCCGGGAAGAAAGTGGAAGATTTAGGGAAATAGCTGTCAGGTGTGTTGAGTGGAATTAATTGTTCAAGGAATCATCAAAGCTTTTGAATTGATCCTCAGTTTTGATCCGGAAGTTATGGGCATTACGTGGCTGTCTTTGCAAATATCGGGTACAGCTACGTTCATCAGTCTTTTCATTGGCGTTTCCATCGGAACAATGGTTGCGTTAACAAACTTTCGAGGAAAGAGGCTGGTCATCAGTTTGATTAATACCGGCATGGGTCTGCCGCCGGTCGTTGTGGGTCTGTTTGTGACGATTCTGATCTGGCGCAGCGGCCCACTAGGATTTCTGGAAATTCTTTATACCCCTTATGCCATGATTGTTGCGCAGGCGATTATCGCCACGCCAATTGTCATGGGAATATCGCTGGCTGCCATTCAAAATCTGCCGCCGAATTTACGTTTACAGATTCTATCTCTTGGGGCCAGCCGGTTGCAGATGGTGTGGGTATTGATCAAAGAGTCCCGGCTGCCGCTTCTGGCAGCTGTCATGGCCGGTTTTGGCGGCGTTATTTCCGAAGTAGGCGCTTCCATTATGGTTGGAGGTAATATCAAAGGGTACTCCCGCGTGCTTACCACGGCCACGGTTATGGAAACGAGCAAAGGAAATTTTGATATCGCCATTGCGCTCGGTATTATTCTTTTGATCCTGGCATTTCTGGTTAATCTCCTACTCACGCAAGTACAACAAAGGCAACATCCACGATGAATAATATTCTTACGGTGCAAAATTTGATTGTTCAGCGGGGCGGCGTAACTGTGCTGGATATCAGCGAGCTGAATGTCGAAGAGGGTAGAATCCTTGCCCTGATCGGTCCCAATGGCGCTGGTAAGTCAACACTTCTTTTAACAATGGCGGGGTTATTAAAACCGGATCAGGGAAAGATTTATTATCGGGGAGTTCCCGTAGATAATAATGCCAACCGCTCGCGTATGCGCCGGAACATATCTGTTGTTTTTCAGGAACCGCTGTTGCTCAGTACGTCCGTCTTTAAGAATGTTGCTTTGGGCCTGAAATTCCGGCATCTATCGGGTAGTGAAATTCAAAAGAGTGTCGGTGAATCCCTGGACTATTTCGGTATCAGTTCTCTGGCCACCAGATCGGCGAAAACACTTTCCGGCGGGGAAGCTAAAAGAGTATCGCTGGCTCGTGCCTTTGCCTTAAAGCCGGAGCTGATATTAATGGATGAGGCATTTAATTCGCTCGATCCTCCGACACGGGAAACCCTGATGGAGGATCTGCACAACATTCTGGAAAAAACGAAAATTACGGCCGTCCTGGCGCTGCATGATCGTGATGAAACATTGCGTCTGGCACAGGATGTGACGGTAATGGTTGAGGGTAAAATTATCCAATCGGGAACAACCGCTCAGATATTTAACGAACCGGACTCCGAATTTGTTGCAAGTTTTGTCGGTACGGAAACGATATTGGAAGGAACTGTCCAGACTACCAGGGCTGGACTTATGGAGATTTCTGTAGCCGGGGAAATTATTGAAGCCGTTGGTAATTTCCTGCCGGGAGAAAATGTTTACTGTTGTTTAAGGCCGGAAAATATCACCGTCTCACCGGTCATGCCGGAAAAAACCAGTGCCCGTAATGTTTTTGAAGCAAAAATTCAGAAAATTATTCGTCAAGCATTCTTCTATAAAATGATTTTAGACTGCGGTTTTCCTCTTGTTGCTTACATCACGGTTTCTTCCTGCGAAGATTTAAACATATGCGAAGGGTCAATTGTTGTAGTTTCTTTTAAAGCCACGGCCGTGCATTTAATGAGGCGGGAAAAATAAATATAATTTTTGATGTTTATTCGCAATATCGGTTCATCGTTGACGCATTCTTTAATTCTTTTGCCCGTCGGGTAAAAAAATATCTCCCCTGCAACTTTTCACTACTACTTACTTGACCTGACAAAAGTTACATAGTATTTAAATTTTATATTTGACTGTTGAAGAACAGTTAATAGAAAAATATTTAGACGAATTACAGGAAGAAATATTATGATATCTCCCGAGCCAACGCCCCTTCAGTATTGCTTTGATAACGACTTACGCATGGAGCCTGCGGGCGAATCTTCCTTTAAAGGAATAATCACTAATAATTGGTCTGTCAACGGCGATCCTAATGGCGGTTATTTAATGGCCTTTATGACTTCCGCCATGCAGCAGATGAGCGATAAGAAAAGGCCGGTGATTGTCACGGCAAATTATCTTGTCAGAGGCGAACCGTGCCCTTCCACAGTCATGGTTGAAGCAATCTCTACAGGAAAACAGTTTAACCGCCTGCAGGCCAGACTGATGCAAAACGGTATCGAAAAAACCCGCGGGTGGGGAACCTTTACGGGTGATGATGATTGCGCGGATGAGAATAGATATGAGAAAGAACCGCCGCTGGTCCCTTCGCGTGATGATTGTTTTCCTTTTCCCGCCTTACCTAAATACACCCTGTTTTCGAATATGGATGTGCTGCTTGATCCGGCATGTGCCGGATGGATTAAGGGAGAAGGTAAACTGGCAATGATATCTGAACACAGGGGTTGGATCAAATTCAATGATAACCGTCCCAGCGATTATCTTTCCCTTTTGCTGATGGCTGATGCTTTTCCGCCGCCCGTGCTGGCAAGACACGGGGCGTTATCGTGGGTTCCCACTATCGAATATTCCGTTAGTTTGAGAGCGATATCGGATACCCCTTGGATAAAAGCTGTTTTCCGTTCCCATTTCGTGACCAGCGGCATAGTGGAGGAAGACGGCGAACTGTGGGATGAAAACGGGAAACTTTTAGTTGTGTCTCGCCAGATCGCACAGTTCAGGAAGAAATAATTCGCAATTTAATATCAGGCTCTCAAGAGAATTTAAAGGTCAAGCGCCCGGTGCGATTGACAAATCTCATCCCGCAGCCGTACCACTTCTTCATTCTCCATATACTCTTCAAACCCCATTCTCCGGTCGATAATCCCCCGTGGTGTTATTTCCACTATGCGGTTCGCGATTGTAGAGACGAATTCATGGTCGTGGGAAGAGAAGAGAACGACTTCTGTAAAAGCAATAAGGCCATTGTTCAGGGCGGTTATGGATTCCATGTCCAGATGGTTGGTGGGTTCATCCAGCATCAGGACATTGGCGCCGACTAACATCATTCGGGCCAGCATGCAACGCACGCGTTCACCTCCGGAGATAACGCTGGTTTTCTTCAGAGCTTCGTCCCCAGAGAAAAGCATCCTACCGAGAAAACCCCGGGAGAAAGACTCCCCTTCTGTGGGAGGGATGAACTGGCCAAGCCACTCGACCAGGTTCAGATCGGCGGTGAAGTATGCGCTGTTGTCCTTCGGATAATAGGCGGACGTAATGGTTCCTCCCCAGCGAAAGCTTCCGCTGTCCGGCGCGAGCTCTCCGGCTAATATCTGGAAGAGAGTTGTCTTAGCCAGACTGTTACCCCCGACGAAGGCAATTTTATCTCCTTTTCTGACGCTCAGCGTTAGATCGTTCAGGATACAAGCACCGTCAATTGTCTTGGAAAGTCCTTGAATCTCCAGAATGACGTCGCCGCAGGGGCGTTCGGGCTTAAATGCGATATAAGGATACTTTCTCGAAGAGACGGGGATATCTTCAATATTAAGTTTATCCAGAAGTTTTTTCCGCGAGGTGGCCTGTTTAGCCTTAGAAGCGTTGGAACTGAAACGCGCGATGAACTCCTTGAGCTCATTGGCCTTGTCCGTCAGCTTCCGGTTCTCGTCCTGCTTTTGCTTTAGGTTGAGCTGACTTGCCTGGTACCAGAAGTTGTAGTTTCCAACGTACACCTGAATTTTTCCAAAATCGATATCCGCCACATGGGTGCAAACCTGATTCAGAAAATGGCGGTCGTGCGAGACGACAATAACCGTGCTCTGAAAGCGGAAGAGAAAATCTTCCAGCCAGGCGATAGATTGAAGATCCAGCTGGTTCGTCGGTTCGTCGAGGAGCAGTACGTCCGGATTACCGAAGAGAGCCTGAGCCAGGAGTACTCTAACCTTGTCGCTGCCATCCAGTTCCTTCATCTTTTTTTGTTGCAACTCTTCCGGAATGCCGAGTCCGTTTAAGAGCACCGCCGCTTCAGACTCTGCGTCATATCCGTTCATTTCGGCAAATTGTGCCTCTATTTCCGCGGAGCGAATTCCGTCCTGTTCGGAAAAATCAGTCTTGGCATAGATTGCTTCGCGCTCGGCCATGATCTTGTAAAGCTTCTCATGTCCCATGATGACTGTATTGACAACTGTTTCTTCATCAAAGGCAAACTGGTCCTGCCGGAGGATTGCGAGCCTCTCCTTTGGTCCCAGAGTAATCTCTCCGCTGTCGGCCTCTATGTCGCCGGCGAGTATCTTGAGAAAAGTAGACTTTCCCGAGCCGTTGGCTCCGATGAGACCGTAGCAGTTGCCCGGGATGAATTTGATGTTGACGTCCTTAAAAATAACCCTCTTGCCATAAGCGAGGGCAACGTTGTTGGCGCTGATCATGCTGTTTAACCCCTTTTTTACAAAATAAAAACCACAGGGGTAAGTGATCCCTGTGGTTCACGTGTCGAGCGTCCTATATCACAAGTTGGTCAGAAAAGTATGATTATTTTATGCCAATTATTTCATTGACATACAGCAACGTCTTTCCTATACTTTCTTAGCGGAAAAGAAAGTTCATAATGATGGAACACCGAATGATCAGGGAGCACATCCAGATGACGGTAATAAAAGAGACCGCAATTCGGGAAGTGCGGCAGTTTAAAGACGGTGTTTTTTCGCGTGAGCACAAAGAGATCATCCGGGAAATCCATCTCGAGATTGCTCTGAACACTCAGAAGATCTCTGTTATTGCCTGTTCTGGCCGGTATGCCGGTGAATTGGCCGTCGGTTTTCTCCGGTCGGAAGGCTTGCTTAACTCCCCAGATGAAATCGAAAAAATAGAAATAGCGGATACCGAACATCGGGTTCATGTAAAGACGCGAAATCCGGTCCCTGTAATCCTGTCTTCCCACAAAACGATTGCCTCCAGTGGGGCGCGGGGCATGGGGGCCTTGCAGGCATTGAACCGGCAACCGATCAGGGAAGAACTGTCCGTACAAATAAAACCGGAGAAGGTTTTTCGAATGATGGATGATTTCCTGTCTATGGCATCTCTCCATGACTCTACAGGAGGTACCCATGCGGCGGCGCTGGCTACTGTTAACGCCGAGATTATTGCCGTACGGGAAGATATCGGTCGGCACAATACGATCGACATGCTGGGAGGTTATGCTCTACTGGGCGGGATCGATCTGTCCGACAAGACGATTGTCAGAACAGGTCGCGTATCGTCGGAGATCGTCCATAAGGTGTGGTGCCTGGGTGTGCCGGTCGTGATCTCCATTTCCGTGCCTACGACTCTGGCCATCGAACTGGCAGAAGAGGCAGGCATCACCATCATTGGTTCGGTCAGAGGAGGTAAGTTTATTGTTTACACTCATCCGGAACGTATTCTTGTCAATTGTTAATAATTCTTTATTTCTTTTATTCTTACAAATAATTACTAAATGCTCCAATATTTGCTTTACAAAAATAACTCATAATGTTATTTAACTATGCAAAATATCCGTATATAAAACAATTAAATTTGCAGATATTCCAGGAGGAAAAGGAAAGATGAAGAGATTATGGTTGGTTTTGTTGTCGCTGGGACTTTTGACGGTCTTCAGCACAGCGGCTTTGGCTGCTGATGTAAAAATTAGCGGTGAGTTCTACGTCGCTGGTGTTTATTTGGATAAAACGAGTCTAACAAAAGATATTGGTCCATCCACGGCGTTCTATTTCCAGAGATTGCGTATCCGGACCGATTTTACTGTTTCTCCCGGTCTTACTCTGGTTACCCGTGCAGATGTCATGGAAAGAGTTTTAGGAGGAAGCAGAAGTGGAACCAGCACGACACTTGCTGTGGATTCCGCAGGAACTACGGCGGAAAACGAAAACATAGCTTTTGACTGGGCTTATATTATT
>CAIVQG010000019.1 GCA_903907985.1 uncultured delta proteobacterium | reverse complement strand
CTAATAGCCTTCAGTCTTCGGACTAATCACCTTTAGTGAAATGGAGGTCATTCTATGGCAGAGCAGAAAATCGGCGAAGTGGTAAAATTCTTTTCCAAAGCTTCGGTTGCTGCGGTAAAGATTACCGACGGCGAATTGAATATTGGTGACAACATTAAATATTCCGGTCATACTACTGATTTTATTGACGAGGTCAAATCGCTGGAAGTGGACAACAAATCAGTTCCTAAAGCTGTTGCCGGTGATTTTATTGGTGTGAAAGTTTCCGATCGCGTGCGTCCCGGCGATGAAGTTTACAAAGTGATCCCCGATTAATTAGTAGCCAATTTATAACGTTTTATTTGAGTCCATCAGACGTAGATTGATGTAAGGAGAAGTATGCGCTTTGCAGTAGTCCCCACTGAAATCCTGCAATTAGCCAATACAGTAAACAGCCTATGACAAAAATTCTTGTTACCGATGATGAAAAAGATATCGTCGAATTAATTTCTTACAATCTGGAAAAGGAAGGATTCTCCGTTATCAAAGCATATGATGGAGAGGCCGCCTTGAGGATTGCTAAGTTGCAGAAGCCCGATTTGTTGATTCTTGACCTGATGCTTCCCCAAATGTCCGGCATTGATGTCTGCAAAGCCGTGCGCAATAATCAGGATACGGCAAATCTGCCCATTATTATGGTGACGGCAAAGGCAGATGAAACCGATAAAATAATCGGTTTGGAAATCGGCGCCGATGATTATATTACCAAACCATTCAGCATCAAAGAGCTGGTTGCGCGCGTGCGGGCAATTCTGCGGCGGCGACGCGATGATAAGAAACAGCAATTAAAAGAAAAATTTTCTTATCGAGGTTTAAAAATAGATTATTCTTCTTATGAAATAACTGTCGACGGTAAAAAAGTAACGCTCAGTCCTACCGAAATAAAACTGCTTTTCTTTTTAACTCAACATCCCGGCAGAGTTTATTCCCGAGGCCAGATTTTGGATAATGTCTGGGGTCATGATACTTTTGTTACTCCCCGGGCTGTTGATGTTCACATCAAGCGTCTGCGCAGCCAGATTGAAAAAGACATTGATAATCCTCGATATATCATTACTGTCCGTGGTGTAGGCTACAAATTTAATGAGACTCAAATTCCGGGAACGTAGTGAATAACCTGATAACCTGAAGGTTACGCGAGGTCACAAGCTGAAATATGTAAGTCGCATTATCCGGCTCCGCAGTGGTTCCCAAGTCCAATAAAACTTCGTAACACTAGTGTTTCTCGGCAATAGCCGTGGGGCCCCATTGCCGTTGGACCAATTCTATGGAGGACAACGTGATGGATCAAAAAACACGTGATACAGCAGAAAAGATCTTTCGTTCAGAATTTGAAAAGCTTACTGAACGGGAAAAACATGTTGCGCATCATATAACCGCAAGAACTCCTATTTCGACAAATGTGGTTCAAGACCTTGCGGAGCAAATGACTTTCGGCCAAAAGATGGCCGACAGGGTTGCTTCTTTCGGCGGGTCCTGGATTTTTATCTCAATATTTATGTGTGTGATGACTAGCTGGATTCTCCTGAATTCATTTATTCTCATCAGGCTCAATAGCTCATTTGATCCCTACCCATACATTCTGCTGAATCTTGTTTTATCCATGCTTGCTGCCATTCAGGCTCCGATTATTTTAATGTCACAAAATCGGCAGGCCTATAAAGATCGGCTATCGGCAGAACACGACTATGAAGTCAATCTAAAAGCGGAACTGGAAATAATCGGGCTTCATGAGAAAATTGATTCGCTTCGCGATGAGCAATGGACAGAGCTGATTTTAATTCAACAGGAACAGCTAAGGCTGTTGAGTAAATTAGTTGCAGACCTGAAAAAGAGTCAACGCAGCACTGATTAGGGAACTTTACCTGGCAAGCTTCACCGCCGACAATAGAGCGGTTTTGAAAGTCAAGCGAGTTGATATGGAAAACAAACACATGCAGATGTGACTTATTTGTTCTGCCGGAAAGCGTCAATTTCACCCTTCAACCAGCTTATCCAGGCTTCGATGCCCTCGCCTGTCTTGCAGGACACTTCCAGAATGACAATGCGGGGATTCAGGGATAACACCCGCTGGCGCAGGGCAGACATGTCAAAATCACTGAGCGCAAGATAGTCAACTTTATTGATAAACAATAAATCGCAGATGGAGAACATCAGGGGGTATTTCAGCGGTTTGTCGTCCCCTTCGGGAACGCTAAGGATCATCACATTTTTATGCGCACCTGTATCAAATTCCGCCGGACATACCAAATTGCCGACATTTTCAATGATAATCAGATCAAGATCATGTTCTGTCAGCGCATTGAGACCCTGGGTGACCATGGTGGCATCCAGATGACAGAAACCTCCCGTCCTGAGCTGAATTGCGGGGATACCGCGGGCGGCAACCTTTTCCGCATCAACAGTGGATTCAATATCGGCCTCGATTACACCGGTCTTTATGCTGCCTTTTAGGGCATCAAGTGTGCGCAGAATTAGGCTGGTCTTACCCGAACCCGGGGAGGACATCAGGTTGACAAGCATTGTCTTTTTTCTCCGCAGATCTTCCCTGATTGCTGCGGCCTGCTTAGTATTATCGGCAAGAATTTCTTCTTTAACGTCAATCAGTCTGACACCCGCCATTACTGCACCTCCATGGACTTGATATAGTAATTTTTCCCGGAAAGAAGCTTGCCGCGGTTTGTCCCGCAGGCCGGACAAAGAAGATTTCCCATCTGTGACATTTCCACCTCATAGGAAACAGAGCAGGCATCGCACTGCATCATAATGGGAGTTCTTTCGATTTTCAGCTTTGCTCCTTCAGCTATTGTACCTTTACTCAAATAATCGAAATATCGCTGCAGCCAATCATCCTCCAACTCGCTGAGCTTACCTATTTCCATGTGAACAGATATCACCTTTCGGGCGTTGTTGGTCTGGGCGTGCTTCAGGACAATATTCAAAATGCTTTCAATTATCGGCAGTTCATGCATGTGGCACCACTTTCCTCTTTAAATATCCGGCCAGGTAACGGCGGAACGCCCGATAAGGTTCGATGTCTTTTGCAACCTTCATATGCAGAATAGCCCCTTCAAACGCATGAAAGATGAAGCGTGCGGTATCCGCAGTATCGAGATCCGGTATGGATTTATCGTTTTTTGCTTCCCGCAGGCATGATTCAATTTCTGCAATCAGCTCTTTTATCACTGCTTCCAGATGCGCGCGTAACCGTTCATTGGTATCGGCAAGCTCCAGAGAAAGATTGCCGATAGGGCAACCCAAAGCATTACCTGTTTTTGCAAACGCAGCTTCGAAATATTCAAACAGAGCATCGAGTCTTCTTAAGGGCGGGATTGTTTTATCGTTCAGATGGCGTCGAAAGATTTCACCGGTCGCCGCATTGAAATAATCGATGACTGTAATCCCGAAATCTTCCTTGCTCTTGAAATAAAAATAAAACGAACCTTTGGGAATACCGGCAGCATGAAGTATTTGCTGGATACCGGTGGCGTTAAATCCCTGAGCGTGAATGAGATTGGCTCCCTTGCGGATAATTTCCTCTCGGGTACTGCTCTGCGCCATTATTGTTTTCCTCTCGCATTCAACCGTATCAATCTTGCATTATTTTCATGAAAGCGTCAAGTCTGCCCTTTTCCTGTAATACTTTAACGCCCATCTCCGTTACTGTTGCCGGAATTGCCGGCAACAGTTTTCTGACCTTAAGCTCGATAGCTCCAGTGGGGCAGGCCGTAACACACAGTCCGCAGCCTATACACTCCGCTGTCTTGACTGATGCAACATCATTAATAATTTCAATGGCCTTCATCGGGCAGCGTTCGTCGGTGCATATGTTGCAACCAGTGCATTTTTCGCTGTGAACAAGTGCTTCAAAAGAGCTGGGTTCGAAGGCATGCGGATGTTGCAACTGGGTTCTGCCGCGCAAAACGGTGCAACAGCAGGGACAGCAGTTACAGATCAGGTTAGCCTTATCTGTGCTGTTGTTACTCGTATGAACAAGACCTGCTGCCTCGGCCAGGTCCAGCACTCTCAATCCTTCCTCCTTGCTGATCGAGCGGGCGAACCCCCGTTCCACAAGAAATTCGGCCATACCTTCGAAAATCAAGCAGACTTCCTTGGGCTTATCACAACCGGCCACACTAACTCTGCAGGCGCAGTTGGTCACCGCTATATAGCCGGCATTATTTATGAAGTTTTTAACTTCTTCATAGGGATGGATACGATCTTTTGCGGTAATTGATTTTTCGACTGCCACTACCCGCATCAGCGGTGTGGGATTCCCTGAAAAAGAAGCGCCCAAGGCCTCGTGGTGATACTCTTCCCATAGCTGGGCCAGGCGCTCGTGCATCGGAGTTCCACCGCCTTTCATAAAGGGAAACTCAAAAACACCCGGAATGAGTGGAACAAGACCATAGAGTTTTTCTCCATCCTTATTCCGGGAGAAGATAATGCCTTTATCGGCCATCGTTTCCAGGTGCCTCAAAGCCTCGTCCTCTGTAATGCCGGCCTTTTGCGCGATAATGGCCGGTCTTTTGGCTTTATAGCTCATAAAGACGGCAACGGCGGTCTCCTGGGGTGTGAAAAGTATGTGCAGAATTTCGCTGATCGCCTTTGCTTTCGGCGCGGTTGAAGGGTGTGCATCCAGAACTTCTCTTAATCGTTCGTAAATATCCATGAGCATCCTCCTTTGCTTTTGCGTTCGGAAAGTAGTGTAATAGACCGGTCGTCTATTAGTCAAGAATTATTAATTTCCCATGACTTTCTCTAGCGGGATTGAATTTAAAGATTATTCCTATACAGGAGGAACGCTAAAAATAACGTAGCTCGATTATCGGGTGAAGTCAAGATAACGAGGGCGATGTTAGCAAAGTAAACGTTGGAATGCGACTTTGCATTAGGTCAGCAAAAATGATTTGACATGAAATGCTCTTCTCTCGTAAGATCACTACAAGACTGGGTTTGTGTCCGTTTAATGATCAGGGAGTTTTACCAATGATTGAAGTCCATCTGGCGTATGACCTCAAGCCGGATATTGATGAGCAAGCTTACATCGAATGGCTAAGGCAGCAAATTGTCTCTGTAATCAAAACGCAGAGGATTATCGAGATCCGCGCACATCGCAACATCAAGGGAAGCCCGGAAGTGTTGGTGATTGCTTTGTTGGGGAGCATTGAAGATTGGAATGAATTATCTCAAAGTGATGTATGGCAATTGCTCACTAATTCATTGCAAGAAACCTTTTCTAAAAATCTTCGCATTGAAGTATGGGACTCCTCGCCGTTCCAGTCTGAGCCGCTCCGGGTTCACAAGTAAAGCTGAGTTAATCACCGAATAGCAGACGTTCTGACCAATATCCTTATCCACGGTTGGGGCAGCTATCCATGAATACTTTAGATAAAACAAAATATTCTTGATATTGCTCAAATTAAAATATCATTGTCATATTGTTTTCATTTCTTCATCATTCTGTCATCAAATTGTAACATTTGACGTGTATATTGCGTCCCACTAGTAGTTCTGGAGTCCCCGCTCGAGCAGGGGAATGATAACAAAATGGTGTTTAAGATCGTTAATATTGGATGGAGGGAAAAATGATCAGTACAGTGAAGAAAATAATATTCAGTATGGCTTTAGTCCTTTTTATGGGGAGCGTAGCCATTGCGGCTGATTCTATTGTGATTAAGGGATCAACAACAGTTTTACCGATCGCTCAAACGGCGCTGGAAACTTATACCAAAGCCAATAAAGGAGTGCAGATATCGCTTTCCGGCGGCGGTTCCGGTGAAGGAATTAAAGCATTGCTTGATAAGTCCACAGATATCGCTAATTCGTCACGTGAAATTAAAAAAGAAGAAATTGCCTTGGCTGAATCGAAGGGAATAAAACCTATGGCCCATGTTGTTGCTTATGATGCGCTTATCCCTGTGGTGCATCCCAAAAATAATGTAAAAGGCCTCTCCACTGATCAGTTAAGCCAGATTTATCAGGGAAAAATAACAAACTGGAAAGAAGTAGGCGGGGACGATCTGAAGATAATCGTAATTTCCCGGGATTCTTCCTCGGGAACTTTTGAATCATGGGATCATTTCGTGATGAAGAAAAACAAAGTTTCGCCGAAAGCACAGATGCTGGCATCCAGCGGAGCAATTTATACGGCTGTTTCCAAAAATAAATATGCTATCGGTTATTTAGGAATGGGTTATGTAAAGAAAGGCGTCAAGGCTCTCGCAGTTGACGGCATTGTTGCCTCCCCGGAGACCGCGCTTTCCAAACAATATCCTTACTCCCGGGAGCTATATATGTATACAAACGGCGAACCGACCGGAGAAACAGCCAAGTTTATTGCTTTCTTAAAAGGTGCTGAAGGTCAAAAAATAGTAGCTAAAGAAGGATTCGTGCCAATTTCTGCTCCTGCAAAAGCGAAAAGCGGTAAAAAGTAAAATATCTATTGGCCAATAATTTGTATAAATTGTTATCAAAGCGCTGCCGTTCAGGCGGCGCTTTGATTTAAAAACAGATATGCGAAGTCATGAAGTTAAAGATGAGATTATTACGGATTTATAAATAAATGAAAAAGCAAAAAGTTTTATTTATCTGTACGCATAATTCAGCCAGGTCACAAATGGCGGAGGCGCTGTTAAATAACCTTTATCCCGACAGGTATCAGGCAAGCAGCGCGGGAACAATGCCTGGAAAAATAGATCCATTAGTTGTATCTGTGATGAGTGAACTGGGCATTGATATGGAGAGGCATTGGTCGAAGGGACTGGATTATTTTCAAGACGAAAAATTTGATTATGTAATTACTGTATGCGATAATGCCAGAGAAGCATGTCCCTATTTTCCCGGCGGTGATAAGCGGCAGCACAAAAGCTTTGCTGATCCTTCCAGTCTGGTGGGCAATTTCCCGGACGATGTTGATAAATACAGAGTGATTCGTGACGAGATAAAAAAATGGATTGTCGAAGAATTTTCCTAGCATGACGACCGATGGAATATCTTTATTTATAGGTGAAGGCTCTATGAACCGGCAGCGAAAAGAAAAACTGATTAAAATTATATTTTTTATTTTTGCTCTTATTTCTATTATTATCCTGGGGATGATTTTATTTTCCCTTTTTCGGGAAGGGCTGCCGTTATTTAAAAAAATAAGCATTTACGATTTTGTTTTTGGCTTGGAGTGGTATCCAACCGCGGACACACCGTTATTCGGCATATTCCCGCTGATTGTCGGGTCAGTTATTGTAACCATTTTTGCCACGCTAATTGCAGTGCCGCTGGGAGTTCTTTCCGCCGTTTATATTTCGGAGATAGCCCCGCAATCGATCAAGGAAATTTTAAAATCATCCATAGAACTACTCGCCGGCTTACCCTCCGTAGTTCTAGGGTTTTTCGGTATGGTTGTTGTGGCGCCCTGGATGCAGGAAACTTTTGATTTGCCCACAGGCCTGAATATTGTCAATGCTTCGGTAATTCTGGCGATAATGGCCATTCCCACTATTTCCAGTATTTCCGAAGATGCGCTGTATGCTGTTTCCCGTGAATTCAAGGAAGCCTCTTACGCTCTGGGGGCGACTAAATTCGAGACAATCACGCGGATTATTCTGCCCTCGGCGTTATCCGGCATATTGACGGCCGTAATATTGGGCATGTCACGGGCGATAGGCGAAACAATGGTTGTGCTGATGGTGGCGGGCGGTGCCGCGGCGCTTCCGGAAAGTATCTTTGATTCCGTGCGTCCTATGCCGGCAAGCATTGCTGCGGAAATGGGTGAGGCGCCCTATCGTAGTGCTCATTATCAGGCTCTTTTTGCCACCGGCATTGTTCTTTTCTTTATGACCATGATGTTCAATTTAATTGCCGATCATATATCCCATAAATTTAAGCAGGTTGGTTCGGGCACCCTTTGATTGATGAGGAATCAATGAACAGTATAAGCAAAGCGCAAAATAATTCGATGCAATGGCGCTATTTTAAGCAGAAGCTTTTTTTCAGCACTGTGCGGCTATCGGCATTAATCATAGTTTTGACGCTCGGTGGTATAATATTTCACATTGTATTCAACGGTATCGGCGTCATTAGCTGGGATTTCATTACTCAATATCCCACTGATTCGATGACCAAAGGCGGAATAATGCCAGCTATTATCGGTACTCTTTATTTAACTGTCGGAGCAATTTCTGTCGGTTTACCACTGGGAATTGTTTCGGCGATTTACCTGACGGAATATGCCAAGCAAGGGAAAATAATTCGAATAATAAAAGTGGGTATAAACTGTCTGGCGGGTGTTCCTTCGGTAGTATTCGGGCTGTTCGGACTGGGATTCTTTGTTGTGTTTTTAAAATTTGGTTCGAGTATCCTGGCCGGTTCTTTGACGCTGGGGTTTCTTATTCTGCCGACGATAATAGGTGCGTCGGAGGAAGCGTTGAAGTCTGTGCCACAGACTTTTCGGGAAGCGTCCCTAGCTCTGGGTGTATCAAAATGGCAAACGATATTCCGCATAGTTTTACCTAATGCTCTGCCGGGAATTATGACGGGTTCTATATTAGGAATTGGCCGCGCTGCGGGAGAAACGGCGCCGATTATGTTTACAGCCGCAGCATTTTTTACCTCTAGACTACCCGGCTCTATATTTGATGAGGTTATGGCACTGCCTTATCATATCTATGTGCTGGCGACTGCGGGGACCAATATCGAACAGACCAGGCCGATACAATTTGGCACGGTTTTGGTTCTTGTTGCCCTTGTTTTAGGTGTTGATCTTATCGCTATCATTATCCGCAGTTACATGAGAAAACAGAAAAGGTGGTAATATAAATGGAAGGCAGTACAATTATTAATGTTAATAATGTCAATTTCTATTACGACGCTTTTAAAGCGCTAATTGATATAAAAATGGATTTCAAGAAGAATTTGGTAACTGCTTTGATTGGCCCTTCCGGATGCGGCAAATCCACGCTTTTACGTCTGTTGAACAGGATGAATGATCTGATCGACGGAACCAGGGTGGAAGGAGAAATACTTTTTGCCGGGCAAAATATTTATGCACCTGACGTGGACCCGGTCGAAATTCGTAAAAAAATAGGTATGGTTTTTCAAAAGCCGAATCCCTTCCCTAAAAGTATTTATAACAATATCAGCTATGGACCCAAGTTGATGTGGAATCTGGCGAAGAGCGACATAGACGAATTGGTGGAACGGAGCTTAAAGCAGGCTGTTCTTTGGGATGAAGTGAAGGATATCCTGGATCGGTCCGCACTGACGCTTTCCGGAGGTCAGCAGCAGCGACTTTGCATTGCCCGTGCGTTGGCCATGAAGCCGGATGTTTTGCTGATGGATGAACCGACTTCCGCGCTTGATCCGATATCTACGGCAAAAATTGAAGAACTGATTGATGAATTGAAAAAAGATTATACAATAATTATTGTAACCCATAATATGCAGCAGGCTGCCCGGATTTCTGATGAAACGGCTTTCTTTTATATAGGGAAATTAATAGAGTATAACAAAACAGAGAAAATATTTACCAACCCGGATGTTAAACATACGGAAGATTATATAACGGGCAGATTCGGCTGATATAAGACAGGAGAAAGAATATGGAAGAAAGAAAGCATACCAGCTCACATTATGAAAAGGAACTGCGGGAGGTCAAGAATGGTCTTATTTATCTTGGTGCGCTGACGGAACAGGCTATTCATAAGGCTATGAAGTCCTTATTGGAAAGAAACTCCGAAATTGCCCTTACAGTTATTAAAGAAGACGCCGAAATTGATAAGCTGGATACGGAACTGGAAGAAAGATGTATCCGCATTCTGGCGCTGCGCCAGCCCACAGCGATAGATTTAAGATTTATTACGACGGCGATTAAGATAACCGGTCATCTGGAAAGAATCGGAGATATGGCGGTAAATATAGCCGAGAAGGCAATTCTTCTGAGTAAGGAACCGCAGTTGAAACCTTATATTGATTTGCCCAGGATGGCTGATCTTGTAGGAGAAATGATTAAGCTCTCACTGGATGCTTTGATTAAAAATGATCTGGTAATGGCGGAAAAAGTCCGGCAGAAGGAGCAGTTGGTAGATGATCTGAATGAACAGATATTCCGCGAATTACTCACTTTTATGATCGAAGATACCAAGACAATTCATCGAGCAATAGTGATCATGCAGATATCAAAAAATCTGGAGCGGATTGCCGATCATGCCCAAGGCATTGCCGATATGGTGACCTACATGGTAACCGGTCAGTGCGTTCGCCATCAAACATGTTCCCTAAATGATAAGGAGCTGGCTTGAAAAAACACCTGTTTTATAAGATATTCGGCACATATCTGATTATTGTTGTCCTTTCCTTTTTTGTCATAAACCTGTTTGTACGCAACGAAATCAAAAAAGTTATGATCGGGCAAATCGAAAAGCAACTGATGACCTCGGCGCGTTTGGTTGACTTGAATGTAGCACCGGATATTTCACGTCAACTGCAGCAGATATCTAAAATATCCGGTGCACGGGTAACGCTGGTTGATGCCAGAGGGAAAGTATTTGCCGATTCAGAAAAAGAAGTTGCCGGATTGGAAAGTCACTTTGACCGGCCGGAAATACAGGAAGCACGGGTTAGAGGTACGGGTAAATCCCTTCGCTTCAGTAAGACCATCGGTGTGGATATGCTCTATGTTGCCGTCCCTATCAGCGAAGGAGCGGCGATAAAAGGATATATCCGCCTGGCGCGACCTCTCTATGATGTGGAACATGCCATTGCAGAAACATATAATTCGTTTTTTCTGGCGCTGTTTATCGTTGCCATTTGTTCGCTTATGATTGCCATTATATTTTCTTACCGTCTTACAGCGCCAATTAAGGCAATGGAAAAATTTACGGAAAGACTGCGCCAGGATGCGGGAGCTCCGGAAGGAGCAATTTTAATCAAAACATCTGATGAAACAAAGAAGCTTGCCGACAATATCAATTATCTGGTTGAGGAATTAAATAATCAGCTTAAACTGGCAAATGAGGAAAAGGCAAAATTGGTAACGGCTTTCGCCAGCATGACGGAGGGCATTTTGATTCTCGATGCCAGCGACAGAATCGAAGCCGTCAATGCTTCACTGGATAATATGCTTGCTTCTCAATATGGTGATGTCAAGAGAAAAACATTGATGGAAGCCTTCCGCAACGTAGAGCTGCAAAAATCTTTTCTGCAATTTAAAAAAGCAAGACAGCCGGTTTCCGGGGAGATAACTTTGGGAAACATAGAACCGGTTATTCTTAATGTCAGCATTTCGGCAATTGAGGGAAACATCGGTGATGAAAAGAATATGGTTGTTTTTCATGATATTACCAGATTGAAAAAGTTGGAAAGAGTCCGGGCTGATTTTGTCGCTAATGTAACTCATGAAATCCGCACGCCGCTCACCGCTATTCTCGGCTATCTGGAAACAATCAGAGACGGAGCAATTGACAATAAAGATGAAGCGCGACAATTCATCGAGATCATTATTAAGCATGCCCAGCGTCTTAACCGCCTGGTTGAAGATCTCCTTACAATTTCCAAAATTGAACTGGGCGAAGTGAACTTTAGTTTTAAACATGTATCGTTGATCGATGTTCTGACCGGCGTAATTTCATTAATTGAGCCTAAAGCAGCATTGAAAAATATTAAAATTGACAACCGGGTGACGGATGTGCTGCCGCCCGTCATGGCCGATAAAGACCGGCTGATTCAGGTCTTTGTCAACATTTTGGATAATGCCGTCAAATTCACGCAAGATGGCGGTGAAATAACCATTGAGACTGCAACAGAAAACGCAAAGGAAAACATCTGTGTTTCTGTGACCGATACGGGTATCGGTATTCCGGAAAGTGAAGTAGCGCGCCTGGGCGAGAGGTTCTATCGAGTGGATAAGACCAGATCGCGGGATTTAGGCGGCACCGGTCTGGGATTGTCTATTGTCAAGCATCTGATTACTGCCCACGGTGGACGGCTGGAAATTGAAAGCCGGCTGGGTAGCGGCACAAAAGTATCGCTTTATTTTCCTTTGAAACATACTAAGTGAATTATGCAAAAAACGAAGATTGTCTGCACTATAGGGCCGGCCTCGGAGAAAAAAGAAGTCCTGGAGGCGATGATTCAAAATGGTATGAATGTGGCCCGGCTGAACTTTTCACACGGCTCGCACAAGGATCATCTGGAGAAGATTGTTTTAATCCGCAAGTTATCGGCCAGTCTCCAAAAACCGGTGGCAATCCTTCTTGATCTGGCTGGGCCTAAAATAAGAATCGGCACAATTCCCGATCCCGGCATTTTGCTGGAACCCGGTCACAAATTTATTCTGACAAATCGGAACATAGAAGGAAGCGTGGATGCTGTCTCGCTTTCTTATAAAAATCTGCCCGAGGAAGTTAAGCCCGGCGACAGACTGCTTTTGGCTGATGGCTTGATGGAGCTTATTGTTGAGGTAACCGGAAAATTAGATATTATCTGCAAAGTTGTGACGGGCGGAACCCTCACATCGCACAAAGGAATCAATTTACCGACCGGCACAATTCGCACATCAGCGCTCACTGAAAAAGATCGCGCTGATCTTTTATTCGGCCTGGAAAATGACGTTGATTTTATCGCGCTATCTTTTGTCAAAACGGCCGAAGATATTATAATGCTCAAGGACATTATTGCCGCACAGGGCAAAGATACCCCGGTTATTGCCAAAATTGAGAAGCACGAAGCACTTGAAAACATTGATGCCATTCTGAAAATATCCGATGGCATCATGGTTGCACGCGGCGATCTGGGAGTGGAAATTCCGCTGGAAGATGTGCCGCTGATTCAGAAAAGACTGATTTATAAAGCCAATATGTGTGGCAAACCTGTCATTACCGCAACGCAGATGCTTCGCTCTATGGTGACATCTCCGAGGCCAACCCGCGCGGAAGCTGCGGATGTCGCCAATGCCGTTCTCGATGGAACCGACGCTGTCATGCTTTCCGAAGAGACGGCATCCGGGAATTATCCGGTAGAGGCAGTGATGTACTTGAGTCGTCTGGCTACAGTTGCCGAGTCCAGCTTTCCTTTTGAGAAGTTTCTGGCGATGATTCCGAAAAAGGATATTTCCGAATCGGTTGCTCACGCGTCATGTGTTTTAGCAAGCCATCTTTCGGCCAGGGCGATTGTTGCCTATACACAGTCCGGTAGAACTGCCCGCTATATATCGCGCTTTCGTCCCAGGCAGCCGATTATTGCTCTGTCGCCAAATGAAAACACTGTAAGGCGTCTGGCGATTAGCTGGGGTTGCCGTCCCCGCTTGATTAACGATTCCCAAGACACGGACGACATGATCGAAAAGGCTACACAGGCTGCCCGTGATACAGGCGAGGTATCGGATGGTGACCTCATAGTTATTACTGTGGGCCATCCTTTGTGGGTATCCGGGACAACTAATATGCTGCGGGTTAAAAGAGTGAAATAGAGTATAAACTATTATATGGCGGCTCGCGCCGCTTCTGCTGCAGGCGTCACGTGTGTCAAAATCAACCTGGCAAGATTCAGGAAGTCCAACGGTTTCAGGATGTATTCGCGAATGCCCATGGCTCTCGCCACTTCTGGAGACGCGATCTCACTGTAACCTGTGCACAGGATAATCGGCAGATCTGGCCTTATCTGTAACATCCGGCGCGCAATACTTGTACCCGTCAGATTAGGCATTTTTTGATCGGTTATTACGATGTCAAATGCTTCCGGCTCCCTTTCAAATGCCTTCAGTGCCTGAGGACTATCATTAAATGCAATGACCGAAAAACCAAACTTTTCCAACGCCTCTTTGGCCAGTTCGACGATCATTGCATCATCATCAACGAACAGCACTTTGTAATTACCGGCACGAACCAAACTATTCGACAAGATTGAGTCTTCGATTGAGGGCAAAGTCGGAGCGGAAAGCGCGTTAATCGCTTTCGGAAAATAGACTGTAAAGGTTGAACCCTTACCCGGCACGCTATCCACATCGATAGTTCCACCGTATCGCTTGACAGTGCCGTGCACAACCGCAAGCCCCATACCCGTCCCTTCGCCCTGCTTTTTTGTCGTATAGAAAGGGTCAAATATCCTGTTAATACTGGATGACGAGATGCCGCAGCCGGTGTCGCTGACTTTAATTACTACGAAAGAACCATCTAGCTTTTCACTCACTTGGTTTCGACAGTTTACTTTCCCATCATATTCTGTAAGTTCAATGGTAAGAATACCACCACTTTCGCGCATGGCATGAGCGGCATTCGTGCACAGATTTATAAGGATCTGATGAATTTCTATGGGATCCGCAAGTACGACATCGTTATTTGCCGAGACATAGCTGACGATTTGCACCATCGAGGGGATGCTGGATCTGAGAAGCTTGGCAACTTCCTTAACAATGCTGCCGATGCTCAGTGGGAAAGGCTCGTGGTTCGTCTGACGGCTGAATGCCAGAATCTGCCCGACTAATTCTTTTGCCCGTTCCGATGCAACGGTAATCTGTTTCAGGTAACCGATTTTCTTGTGTTCACTTGGATACATCTCCCTTGCCAGCAGTTTGGCATACCCCAGAATAGGCGTGAGAATATTGTTAAAGTCGTGAGCGATGCCACCGGCGAGTGTGCCGATCGCTTCCATTTTTTGTGCCAGAGCAAGCCGCCTCTGTGTTGCTATCCGATTCTCATCGAACATGGCCAGCAATGACGTATTGAAAATCACCCCTACATACAGGCCTTGTTCGGTTACAATCAAGCCATCGTCGGTGTTGCTATGCTGGGCTCCGCCGATGCTGAGTATGTCCTCAAGAGATGACGACGAGGGTACCGTAGGGCATTGACGTGTAAATGTCTTCAGTTTTTCTTTTTTAATCAGTTCCCGTCCGAACATTCCGAAGGCATAATTTTTGAGGTCTGTTTCGCGGACGATTCCACGGAAAAAACCTTGCGCATCAATAATGGGGAGAAACGAAATATCGGGATTTTTACGGATCTGCTCGAAGACAACATACATGGTTACCGTATCGTAAACAGGCTCAATATATTTTATAAAACGGTCAATTTTCATTA
Organism: uncultured delta proteobacterium; assembly: GCA_903907985.1. Classification (GTDB taxonomy): domain Bacteria; phylum Desulfobacterota; class Syntrophia; order Syntrophales; family Smithellaceae; genus MVRV01. Next base: position 9,419 of record CAIVQG010000019.1, on the reverse strand, counting down.
TGCAATTTTACATTCAGATGTTTTTATTGATCACGGATATATCTATCATGGAGTCTGTAACGTTACTGCGCCCGGTATAAAAGAAAACCGCTATCCAGAGAATTACAAGTAAAATAATTATTCCGGGATCCCAGATAAATTTAAGGCCCGATAACAAATCCGGTATTTTTATGTCCGTTGCGCTGTAACATGAAGCAATCAATGCCAGATAAATTATCGCTGCTACCGCCATAATTTGATAAGCCGAAATCCGGCCACTGCCTCGATAGTCGGCGCGAAGAAATTCAGAAAATGCACGCCAACCTTGAGTTACAACTAATGTTAAAATCAAGGCCGCGTAAAAAAATCCCTTTAAAAATAAATAGAGACCACTGATAGCCGCCGAAACATAAAGCAAGGCGGTTAACGCCTGAATAGGAATTACCTCCAGGCCGTCAAGCTGATGAGCATAAGCAATCTTTTTTGTTTTGCCGTAAAACACAAAATTATATTTACGGAAGAGATGTCTGATAAATTGACCGCAATCGGCAAGCGGCTTGCCGTAGCAACATCCGAAACTGATGCAGGCAAGTCTACCGATGCCTTCACCAAAGGCATAAGCAATTAATAGCGCTGTAATTGCTCCGATCGGTGATATTTGGAATCCTGCCGATTTTCCCAAAGTCGCGTTAGTCAGCAAAATAATCCACGGAGTGATCACTATTCCCAGAAAAAAAGCTGCGCCCACCGAACTGGTATGAGGTTTCTTCTCTATTAATGCTGCAATCATCCGGGAAGCCGGCAGGCAGATTATAATTATACCGGAAATTATAACCAGAGTTCCATCGGCAGATTGCTCCAGCGATCCCATCAATATTAAAAAAATGGCTACGGCAAAACAGACGGCCAGGGCATTGAAAAATCCGTAATAGGTCAGGTTGATTCCGTGCCATCTGCCGTCTTGTCCTTTTATGGAAGGCAGACAGGCCAATATTTGCCAACCTTCATTGGGCAGTGTGCGAAATGCCCAATGAAATAACAGTGCAATCATTGCCGCAAGGCTCAAAGTGAAGATTTCATCAAGCATGACTATAGGAAATCCCCGGCATAGATAATCTTACGCTTTTCTGCTTACTTCCCATCTCCATTATTTCCTGGCAGGGCATACACATTCTGCTCAGTGGGGCCAGCACAAGTCTTTTTTCCGCGATAATTGTGCCGCAATGGTCACATATGCCGAATAAACCTCTATCGATCAGCAGAATTGTTGTTTTTATGTCGAGAATTAACTGTCGTTCCCTGTCCCGGCAGGCCAGCTCAACAAACTTATTCGTTTCGATTGCTGCCTGGTCAAAGGGATCAGCGAACTGACCATCAGTATTTTTCAGTTTAGATATTGTATTGTCGGCTATCGATAAAAGTTTTTCCATTTCCTGCACTAGAGCATACCTGATTTGTTGGATTTTTTCTTGTCTCATGGCAATTACCTCCCTTTGTAAGTTATACTGTTTCGTTTTCCCGGCCGCTTTATCCTGGAAAAGCAAAACGGTATAAGTTTAATGATTAAAAGAGCTGGCAATAAATGATCTGACCTTAACATCTGTCTCAATTAAGGGCTTGCCAAAACCGTGACTAAAAACACTTTCCACACCGGGGTAAAACATATTGGCCGCAATGTCGTCGGCAAATCGCACTCTGTTTTTTTGAAAAATAAGAACAACTGTGCTGCTACCGGGGCGAAACAGACTTTTGGGAGAGCCCTTTTTTACAAACATTCCCGTTCCTACAGAGATGGGGTTATCGTATTTACATTCGCTGTAGCATTGAACTATATCGCCAATCATCAACGCTACTACTTCAATCATAGCAACTAAACCCACATTGGTTCCGCCTTCCACATCCGTGTTGATTATAGTGACGACACGCTTATTTTTAGAATAAGGCGTTACCAGCGAAACAACGGCGTTGGGATTGCACGCATTATAGAGACCGGGTATCTGATAAAAATCAATAATCTTACCTGTAACAGGAGTATGACAGTAGTGGTACTTTTCCGGAGTTAAACGGAAAAGCGCAAAATCCCCGTTGTCAAAGGCTTTGAGCCATGTTTCTTTATTGTGCCCAAGCATTTCCTCATAATCAAAAAATTTCCCTTTAATAAACAAGCTGGAGTTTTCTGAAAAAGATCCGAGCAGCATCCGGGAGTCAGCCGGAGACAAAATGGTTTGCGGGTCGTTAGGCATGGGACGGCATTCCCAGTAACGTATTTTCCGTTCAAATATTTTTCTCAGGGAATCCATATTTTCCGGAGGTTCCAGACATTCATCTTGTATGATATTCAACTCTGTTTGCAATCCCATGTGTGCTTTCATTCTGTGGGAAAGAATTCCGTCATAATTCATATAGCTCAATAGACGTGAAGTTCTGGCACTGGTAAGCTTCCGGAAAAGCCAGGTAGATTGTTCCTTGATGCCGGAATACAAAAATTCAATTGCTTCATTTCCGTAGAGCTGTTCCGTATTGATCTGGCGAGTATCTCGCTCAATATACTGATGTTGCATAATTTATTTCCGAGTCCTTGGTTTCCTGAAATTTTCGATTGAGTTCTGTTTTATAATGTACATGTGCCAGAAGAAGACAAACCAGTTTTTCCAACGTTTCTTTTGATGACGCCTCGTTAACAATTTCTTTTTCAGCGCGCTGAAGAAATTGAGAGAGGATGGTTTCATTTAAAATCGTATGGAGCAGGCTTCTTATTTCCTTCCGGACCCCGTCGTTGACATGATCGAGCTTTGCAATATCCTCACTAAGAAGTTGAAATGATTCTTGAATATGCCGGTTGCGTAAATCCGTGCGGTAATATTTTTCTGCCGCCAGGTTAAATTTATCGGCAGTTATCGCCATAGGGGATTTAGCATTGGCGATTTCCATAATTCCGCGGGTTAACTTGCCGCAAGTGGAATGCCTGTCCGGTTCATTAATCCGGTCTTCGAGTTCGGCGATGGTATCTTTCATGCCCAGCATTTCAATTATATCCCCCGCATCCTCAGTAATAATTTTCAGTAATGCCCGTCGGTATTCAAGATTGTAAATGCGGGCATATCCGGGGTATCTCCGGCTCTGGCGCACCCGGTCTGTTTTCCCCATAATTTTTTTTATTAAAGTATTGCCGGTTTTGTTTTGAACAAAAAAAGTAGGTATGCCGATAGCTGATCCAAAAATTATTTGCCTTCTTTCACTTTCAATAGAGGGATCATCAGGAATATCCGCATGACTTATTTGGCCAGCGGCAATATATTTAAAGGCTAAAAGATAAAGAAGGTTTTGCAGGCTTACCGCTTGTCCCAAATCATGTTCGAAGCTCTCAAACAGGCTGTAATGACGCCCTTCAAATCCGGAAAATCCCATTACATCGTATTCCCGCAGTTTCTCCAGAAGATAGAGCGACATCTTCGTGTCAAAAACGCCGAGATCGGCGAGATCACTCTTCAAGGGCTGACTATTGTAAAGCTCGCCGTTTAAAGCCGGGCTCTTGTCCGTGCTCATCAAAACGACCAGATAGTCAATCAGGCGGAAATCGGGAATAAAGTCGCCTTTTAATCGAAAAGTCGTGCTGATTAAATTATCTATCCACCTAGGGCCGAAAGGAGTGATGGACTTCCCGCACATATTCAGATTTGCTTTTTTCTGCCAACGGCGCCAGAGCATTCGTAAATGAGTATAGTCCAATTCATGGGGGAGAAAGCCCAGGGCCTTCTCCGGATGGAAATCATTGAAATCCAGGCGATAGGGCGCAGCAGTGTATGTGCCGACAAAAAGAGGCAGGAAATGCTCAACAATTTTAACCACCAGATCACCTACGTATTTTTCATCTCTTCGGGAATATCCGGAGGCAGGGTCCTGAAGCATGCGGCTGAGTTTCAGGCTGCCCAGGCTCACATGTGTGCCGTTATTGGCCAAACTTATATTCGATAAATTCGGCAGCGATACCAGATTGCTGGTAATGATTCCGGCTTCTCTGAGTTTTAAGACGGCGTTGAATTGGCTGCGGCTCAAAACCCGGTGACACAAATGCATATATTCATGTTTTTCCTCACCCTTGTTCCATCCGGATAGACAGGGATTCATAAACAATTCCCGGTAAAATGCATCGGAGATGCAATTGCTTAATATTTTCTGTCTGATCGGGGGGTGCGGAGATAAAAATATTGTCGCCTTTTGTCCATTTTCCACCAGGGAATATTTGAGATTTGCATACATAACCAGCAATTGGCTTATCAGGAAGCGGATCGACATTTCCTTGGCTACGGTACGTCCCATCAACGCTTCTGATTGCATGGATACTACATAAAAAGAAGATGTCTCCGGTGATGTGTTGTCGTTGAGATAATACTGCATAATATTTAAGCCGGTCTTCCGGATCAGCGGAGGGACTTTTTGCTGCGGATCAACTATTTCGGCCAGAGATAATTTTAAGAGATAACTTATGGGGACCCGAATGTATTCCCGGCCGTTTTTTTGAAAGAGGAAATTGCGCAAATCAGATCGTTGAGCGCCCGAAGGATTTCCCTTGTCTGCCAGAAGATCATGTTGAAAAGTATTCCAGGCAAGTGCCCCCATATTTTCTCGAGGGAAACGCACCCAGCTGTTTTCCCAGACACCTTCGGTATTAGTATCTAAATATTTTTCCAGGTCGGTCATTACCTTCCGGGAAGTATCGCCCGCCTTTGCCCGTCTTCTGGTATTGGCAAAATAATTTGATTGTTCTATAAAGATCGGCAGGTCAACAGCGTCCTTATTGCCAATTACAGCCGTCTGCAGTTCGGATTCGCTGCCGGCGGTGGTATCAGACGGTGCGAAAGGCAGGGAGCCGACATTTAAGCCCAGCCGGTCCTGTTTAATGCCGATTACCTCCATTATCTCTCGGAGGGATTTAGGGGCGGTATTATCCGACGTTGTGTGCTGTTTAAATATAGAAGTATTTATTTTGCTCAAATTATATCTCCTGTTAAAAAAATCTTTTTGTAGGCGATATGAAGATAGCATTTCAATGTTTCACTATGATGACAGATTTAATAAGATTTAGTTAAGAATGCTTTCCCATATTTGATATTGGGGATATTTTCTAGAGGCCAGATGTGGCAGTATGGAAATAAATTTTGGAAGCTCGTTGATGAGGATGAATTCCTGGAGAATTATAACTACAGAATTGAAAATTAGTAAAAATGCCATTAAATCTGCTATTATTGGAAATAAAACTTAAATCTGATACGCTATCAAACAGGTTTTAAATTATGAAAAAGCATTTGTTCATAATACTCTGCATTTTAGTCACAACGTCAATTATTGTCTGCGTTTACTCTTTATCCGGCGATAGAGTTTCTAAATCAATATTGTTATTGACAAATAATATCGTCAAACAAGATGATTTCTCGCAGTGGTTTAAAATATCAAGAACAGAAAAAATAAGAGGTGTCGCGCTTGTTGTACACGGGCTCAATCTGAAACCCGAAAGAATGCAATCTATAATATCCGAGCTTAATGATGCAGGAATAGATGTTCTGAACCTGTCACTTCGAGGGCACGGCAATAACTATCTAAACAATACGAATATTTCCAGCGATGAAGCAAGGCTGGAGTCTTTTCAAACCGTTACATACAGTTTATGGTCGGAGGAAATTTACAAAGCTTATTTGAAAGTCAGAGAAAGAGCCTCTAAAAAAAATGTGCCTGTCTTTTTTATCGGCTATTCCATAGGCGGGCTGATCGGCTGCAATCTGCCGCTATTGCATCAGGATGTGTATTATGACCGGATGATTCTATTTGCTCCTGCTTTAAATATCACTGTGGAAAGTTACCTTTTAAAAGCTCTGATGCCTTTTCCTGATATTGTTATAGACAGTTTATCTCCGATATACTACCGGGCAAACAAGGGTACTCCCATGGCGGCTTATAAAGCTTTATTTGAAGCAGTTGAGCTTTTTGAAAAAAATGTAAATGATAAATTAAACAAACCGACGCTTATTTTTATCGATGAAAAGGATGAATTTGTATCTTGCTCCAAACTTAATGAAATGATCACCCAGAGGAGCCTTAACAACTGGCAAATTAATATAGTGCGGAAAGATAATGATATCGGTGAAAAAAAATCGCACCATTTGATTATTGACAAAGACAGTGTAGGTAAACAAATGTGGAAGCAAATCAACGATGCTATGAAGACGCACTTGAGCGCCGGAGCTTGAATTGGACGTCCCCATTGCCGAGTTTCTTCCAATTTCTCTATTTATAGTCAATTGCCCCGGCAGTAAAAAAGGTGGCGGCATGCTTGCTTTGATCTTGTCTTTCATTGCTATCATTTGCTCCGGCGATCACGTACATATGCACTGCCGGGAATGGACTTTACGTATTGCTTCAACTGGGCCGCTTTGCCGGATATTTCTTTCATATCTTTGCCTGTCTCCGCTGAGCAATCAAGAACGGGCAGGGAAATGGAAATAAAAGGGAACCATCTTTCCTGACCTGAGCGGTCATGGGCCATGATACCCCCTGTTTCTCGATCTTCCGGGCTGTATAAATCCTTAATTCCGGCATCGAAATGCTCAATTATAAAACGGCACAACGCATCGACATTATCCTCTGTTGTAAAAATAATAAAATCATCTCCGCCAATGTGTCCGAGAAACGAATCATTATCGCCGCATTCCTCCATTCCTTTTTTAAGGAGATTTGCCGTATAAAGGAGCACCTCATCGCCTTTCTCAAATCCGTATTTATCGTTGTATGATTTGAAATTATCCAGATCGATAAAAATAATACTGCAGCATTCACCATTTCTGAAACATCTTTGGTGTTCCTGCTCGATGGCGATATTACCGGGAAGTCCCGTCAGTGGATTGGCGCCTTTGGCCAGTTCCAGCCTGATTCTGGTCGTAGTATCCAGAAGTGTCTGGACGGAAACAATCCCCTGGAGAAACCCATCCCTGGTGACGATAATATTGTCATAAAGTTTCATTTTATTGCGATTCATAGCGACTTGGGAAACCAATTCAAGCGGTGTGCCGCTATCTACGGCGAGGGGCATTTTATCCATTATATTGGAAATCGGTTTTTCATAATATAGCGCAACACCGTATTTTTTCCCCAGATGCCTGTCCAGATGCTGGCGCATGACCAGACCGCAGGGTCGATTATTCTCAACAACGACAATTCCGGACAGGGACGTGTTTTCTTCAAAGAGAGTTTTTACCTCTTTGACCGGTGTTTGTTCGTCGATAATAACGGTTTCATCGACGATATCGCCGATGGGGAATGCATGTTTTAAAATGTGATGCCTTCCGTTGCCTGTAAAATGGAGCGTTTTCAGATACGCCTCCTCGGAGATAATCTGTTTGGGGTAAGTCGGCCTGCCGAAGAAATAGCCTTGGCCGTAGTGGACACCGATATTAATGAGTGCGGCCAGTTCCGCCTCCTCTTCGATTCCTTCGGCAATGATTTCACAGCCGATCTTTTCGGCAAAGGTGACGAAGGTTTCCATCAGGGCTGTCTTGACCCCGTCTTTGTGGATTCCTCTGACCAGAGACAGATCGATCTTGATATAATCAGGGCGTATTTCAGCAATAGACTGGAGTGTGGAAAAACCGCATCCGACATCATCCACTGCCACCAGAAAGCCCTGATCCCGAAAGTGTGTCAACGCTTTGTTTAATGATATGAAGTCTTTGATGTGATGCCTTTCCGTGATTTCCAAAACAACATTTTTAGGTTTAATGTTAATTTTCTGGAGAATCCTGATGGTTTCTCCTTCTGTAAAGGCGGGATCATTAATGGCGTCCGGATGGACATTAATAAATATTTTCTGGTCCGGCCCGAGTTCTCCAAGGCGACTAATGGCCGATTCGCGGCATATTTTTTCCAGGGGGAAAAGGAGACCTTCCTCCTCGGCAAAAGAAAAAATAACATCGGGCCGTTGAAAATAACTGTTTTCGGGACCTCTGATCAGGGCCTCCCAACCCAGAACGGCGGCGGAGCGAATGGAGACAATGGGCTGGTAAACGGAATGCAGTTTATTTTGGGCGATAATTTCCTTAAATTCCGAGAGATATTTAACCGATTGCATGTTGATGAAACCTTTTGCTATGCCATAGGCCCTCTTTGTCGCTTTATAAAGCTGCACTTCCGTGTTCGGAATATTATCAGTAATAATGGCGTAGCCGATATGGACATCCAGATCCCGACCTGTGAGACGCAGGAACTCCCTGTTCATGCTTTCGCTAATTTGTTTTCGGTAAGCGATAGAAAGATTTTCCAGGGTCGTTAGATTCGGGGCGCTCAAGGTTTCCGTGATGACAATGAAATCATCTCCCCAGAGACTTTCCGTGGCTAATATTTGAATATTCTTTTTATACAACTCCTTCAAGCCATGCGCCAGCGTGTCGTTAAACAGCCTTATAATGTGCTGGGCGAGCTCCAGACCGGCGCCTTGTTCAATTTCATTAAAGCGGGCAATGTCGAAATAGAAAAGGACCACACACTTCCCGCTTTCAAGACTGCCGGATATTCGAGATAGCAGTTCCTGGTCTTTTCTCAATTTTCCCTTATTGGTAATACGTATATTATTTTCTTTTCGCACAGATTCAGACTGATTGGCGGAAAACATTTTTTATCCTCCTCTTGGTGTTGCTAAATCTATTTATGCAGATATTGAATACGTTATAGCATTGGCTGTTAAATGGCGTTTTACACTGGACGTATTCACAACAATGCTTTCTTTCTTGTAATTACTTGCTGCCTTAGCTATTTTTAGTGCCATAAGGTAGCACTTCGATGTTTCATTATGATGACAGATTTAATAAGCTTCTGTTAAATGAGCTTTTCGAGAATCGGGCAGATGGAGAAATTTATTTTCCGGTCATCTGATGGAGTATTCAGGATGTCATTATATTCTTAATATCTTAATCAAATTGTCACAATACTGTAACATTCAACGTATATACTCCGCACGTCTTTAGAATTATGAAGTGGAGTGGCCCGATAACGCCCGTTTTTCGGCCGTAATTTAAATTAAAAATAAGGAGGAAAAAGGAAAGATGAAGAGATTATGGTTGGTTTTGTTGTCGCTGGGACTTTTGACGGTCTTCAGCACAGCGGCTTTGGCTGCTGATGTAAAATTTAGCGGTGAGTTCTATGTCGGCGGTGTTTATTTGGATAAAACGAGTTTAACAAAAGATATTGGTCCATCCACGGCGTTCTATTTCCAGAGATTGCGTCTCCGGACCGATTTTACTGTTTCTCCCGGCCTTACTCTGGTTACCCGTGCAGATGTCATGGAAAGAGTTTTAGGAGGAAGCAGAAGTGGAACCAGCACGACACTTGCTGTGGATTCCGCAGGAACTACGGCGGAAAACGAAAACATAGCTTTTGACTGGGCTTATATTATT
>CAIVQG010000018.1 GCA_903907985.1 uncultured delta proteobacterium | reverse complement strand
TGCAAAAAGATCCGTGATGATAATGGCTACTGGAAACAAATAGAATCCTACATAAAAGAAAACTCGGAAGCCCAATTCAGCCATGGGATTTGTCCTGAATGTGCGAAGAAGTTGTATCCCGATATTTATAAAAAAATATACGAAAACAAAAAGATTGAGCATTTCGAATAGTTATTGTTGTTTTTTAGCGATGCAGATAGGGGGGACTTCGGATATGCATAGTGTGATTTGGTTTGATTTGTTGTAACCGAGGATGTGTAGGGTTTGCAGACGTAAAATAAAAACAGGAGGCAATTAATGAACAAGGCAGAATTGATCGAAGAAGTAGCAAAAGTTACATGCAGCAAGAAGGAAGCGGGCGAGGCAGTAGGCGCAACGTTTGCGGCAATTCAGAAAGCACTCAAAAAAGGTGAAGCTGTTACCCTTGTTGGTTTTGGGACATTTCGTGTGAACAAGAGAAAAGCACGCAAAGGCAGAAACCCCCAAACAGGCGATGTCATTAAAATAGCCGCAAAGAAAGTTCCCGTATTTAAAGCTGGGAAGGGCCTGAAAGACGCAGTTAAATAGACCAACCCCTTCACCATATCTGGTCAGCGTGGATTTATGGAATGATGATTGGCTGCTGTTCTTCCTTAAAGACACACATTGCTGTCTCGGGAAAATATTCAACATTGCGATAATCAGTGACTATATTTTCCAAGCATTGATGACTGCATTTAGAAACAATGGTCAATATCATTAGGAGGTAAGGCATGAAAAACTTATATTGTAAGACCTTTTTATTGGCCATCGTCCTAGCCATCGTCTTCTCAGCTGGCTGTTCAAAAAAAGAAGCCCCCCGGGAGATAAGGATCGGCGGAATCTTCGACCTGACCGGCGCAACCCATGAGATCAGCGTACCCTATTCAGACGGCGTCAGAAAGTATATCGACTATGTCAACGAAAATGGCGGAATCAACGGCAGGAAGGTAAGGCTCATTGAAATGGATTATGCCTATCTGATTCCCCGCGCCAAGATGGCCTACGAACGGATGGTCAAGGAGGACAAAGTCCATGTGATCTTGGGATGGGGAACGGGAGACACGGAACATCTCCGGCCGCTTATTGCCCGGGATCGTATCCCCTTCATGTCGGCATCCTATTCTTCCAGGCTGGGGATCATAGAAGAGGCCCCGTATAATTTCATTATCGGTGTGACCTACTCGGATCAAATGCGCACTGTACTGAAGCACATCCTTGACCAGTGGAAAGAGAAAGCGCGAAAACCACGGGTTGCCTTTATATACAGCGACACGGAATTCGGGAAATCCCCTATTGCCGACGGGAAAGTCTATGCTGCTGCACACGGGATCGATATCGTCGCCGAAGAGATCGTCCCTCTGGACGCCCGGGAAGCCAAAAAGCAGCTCATGAGGATAAAAGAAAACAAGGCCGATTATGTGGTCATCCAGGAAACGACGTGGGCGGCATCGGTCATCCTGAAGAACGCCAGGGAATTGGGTCTTAACATCACCTTCTTCGGTCTGAACTGGTGCGCCGACGAGAAGCTGATCGCCCTGGCAGGCGAGGCGGCTGAAGGATATATCGGAACAATGCCAATTCTTTTTACAGACATGCACGTTCCCGGTGTTGCAGAGATTATGGAATACAACAAACGTAAAGGGATTGACATCGAGGGATATATATCACGCTACATCTGTGGATGGGCTACGGCCAGGGTCATGTTGGAAGGGATTAAAAGGGCCGGCGATGATCTCTCCGGAGTCAGCATCAAAAAAGGTCTGGAATCTATCCGTGATTTTAATACAGGCGGAATCACGGAGCCGGTAACCTTTACCGCTACTGATCATAAGGGCTGTAAAAAGCTCAGACTCGGACAGGTTATTCGGGGAAAATGGCAGAGCATCACTGATTATATCGCGGCAGAATGACAGGGAGACAAGGCATGAAGATCTCGCTTGCATCTATTGGAATCAAGGTAACGGGGGGGCTGCTTGTCCTTACAGCCATTCTGGCTTTTGTGGGAGTTCTATCCCACTATCAGCTTGGATCAATTGAAGAGCTCGTATCCATGCAGGTTATGGAAACATCCAACGCCCGCCATTTGAGTAAAAGCATCATCTTTGAAAATGAACAGATTGCCGCACTCGTCAAAGAATATATCTTGACGAAAAAGAAAAGCCGTAAGCTGGAAATACGCATCATTATCAACGATGGGATCCAAACAACCAAGGAATACATGCGACAGGTAAGCGACAGGAAACTGACGCCCATAGAAAATGATATATTTGAGAAGATCAGCGCCGTCCGCATTCAGTATCTGCAAACCCTCAAAACACTTCTGGGAAGCTACAAAATGGAAGGAAAACCGCAAGCAGAAACAATTAGGATGGCCGAGGATTTCAGAAATCACCATGCCCACCTCATTACGCTCCTGCTGCAGTTCGACAAGGTGGAGACAGATATAATGTACAGTTCCTGGGAGTCTTTTAAGGATAAGGTCAGCCTGATCAAGACCTCCATTCTACTTTTCAACACTATTACCCTCCTCTTCGCCATAGCACTGGGAATCATCCTGATCCGGTCGATCACGCGACCCATCGCGCAGCTTGTCATGGTACTGGAACAGTACGGCAGTGGTAACTTCAGCGTCAGGGCAAGAGTGAATAGACGTGATGAAATCGGCGTTGTGGGTAACGCATTCAATACAATGGCAGAAAAACTGCTCCAATCAAAAGCAGCACTCAGAGAGAGTGAGGAACAATATCAAGAATATGTAGAAAATTCCAGAGATGGGTCTGCAACAGTGGATACACAAGGTGTAATCACCAAATGCAACAGCCGTTTTTTAAATATGCTCGGCTACACTTTCGAGGAAGTTTCTCGTCTGAGTTATGAGGATATTACGCCCTTGAAATGGCATGAAGCAGAGGGGAATATCCTCTTAAACCAGGTTAATGTTCGTGGTTATTCCGATCTCTATGAAAAGGAATATATCAGGAAAGATGGAACTATCTTTCCTGTTGAGGCTCAAACGTATCTGATTGCTGATAGCAAGGGCTCTGTTCTAGGTTATTGGGCGTTCGTGAGAGACATCACCGAGCGCAAACGGGCGGAGGATGCGCTTAGGGAAAGTGAATCCAATTACCGCAGCGTCATCGAGAACATCCAGGACGTCTTTTACCGCAGTGATAAACAGGGCAATCTCATCATGGCCAGCCCCAGTTTTGTAACTCTCCTTGGCTATGACTCCCTCGACGACTGCCTTGGCCGACCCCTTGGTGAAGCATACTATT
>CAIVQG010000017.1 GCA_903907985.1 uncultured delta proteobacterium | reverse complement strand
CGGCACGAAAACGTTCCGCCAGGATATCCTGCTCCAGATTTCTATTGGTTGCCGCAATAATGCGCACATTAACATTAACTACTCGTGAAGAACCGAGCGGCTGAAATCTCTTTTCCTGTAAAACACGCAAAAGCTTTACCTGGGCGGCAGCCGAGAGTTCACCTACTTCATCTAAAAAGATAGTGCCGCCGTTGGCTTCCTCGAAGCGGCCACGGCGCTGCTGCAGAGCTCCGGTAAAAGCACCTTTTTCATGACCAAAGAGCTCGCTTTCAATAAGCGTATCGGGAATTGCCGCGCAATTTACCTGCACCAATGGCCCTTTATGCCGGGGGCTGTTCATATGAATAGCCTGCGCAATCAGTTCTTTCCCTGTGCCCGTCAGGCCAGTTATTAAAACGGTGGTATTGGAATCAGCCACCTGAGCGACTAAGCCAAATACTTCCTGCATCGGTTTGGAATGGCCGATAATATCTATGGAGGGTGCGCGGGTGCTGCCGACAATTTTTCTGAGCCGCCTGTTTTCTTCCTCCAGGGCTCGAATATGCACGGCTTTGGCCATCAACTCGGCCACAGAAGAAAGTATCGCCAGTTCTTTATCGAGGTCTTCTACGTCCCGGGCAACTTTATCGGCTGATAATACTCCCACGACGCCATCATCGTAAATAATGGGAACACAGAGAAAAGCGAGTTCAGACCTGTTCAAGTTTTTTCTTGCTCCGGTCCGATCTAAAAAATGAGTTGCCTGACCCAAGTTGGCAATTGCCATCGGGCGTCCTGTTTCGGCCACCTTGCCGGTAATACCTTCGCCGGGTTTGTAAATCACGTCCATTCCTTCAATATTTATGTCATGGGCAATATCCAGCCAGGCTTCTTTCTTTTCTCGATCTAAAAGTGAAATCATTCCGCGCTGCATACCCAGATGCCGGCTCATTTCCTGTAAGACTTGTTCCAACTGGTCGCGCAGATCCTCGGGTTGGGCCAGAATCTTGGCAATCGCATGTAAAACGGCAAGTTCTTCATAACTATGGATACTCAAAGCTTCGTACCCTTCCGCAGCAGAGATATTTTTCATTGCTTTCTTCATCAATCAAGCAACCTTTCTATTAATATAACAAAATTGTTCCAATAGCTACGTAAATTTAGCCTATAATGCTAATGTCTGCAATTATTGATCCATATTTGTATTTAGTAATGTTTTTATTAGGAAAAAATATTTTGAGACTTTGCGAAAAAATGCCGGTTCAAGGCATTGCTGGAAGAAGGGAAAATTTCTAGGCAGTGACTATAAACATTGTCCGCTGAATGAATGGAATTCAGGTGCCGATAATGATCACGTCATAGTCGGTTTTTTGAGTCGGCAGATTTTTCGTCGTGTAACCGCCGATGCTGAAGGCCATGAAAGCCAAGAGGATAATCAGCGAAACGGATTTTATAGTCGAGCTTTCGATTCATCAGGCCCTTCCTCAGAAAGTTTGAACAAGTAATTGCACATATCGGGACTGCTTGCATTATCTGCTGCGGATGAAAGATTATTGCACACAAGGTGATTTGGGAGTATATTCGGGCAACTTTTAAATAACATTGTTTCTGTAATAATCTTTTCAGGAAAAAGGACCTCGATAAAAGTTGCCTGTAAATATATGACAAAAATACTGATCGTTTATCATTCCCAGACGGGCCATACCGAACAAATGGCGCAGTCCGTCGCCGCCGGCGCGAAGAGCATTGAACACACGGAAGTCATTTTGAGGAAAGCCAATGAGGCGACAGTCGATGATTTGCTTACCTGCAGCGGTCTGGCCATAGGTACGCCGGAGAATTTCGGCTATATGTCCGGCATGATCAAGGATTTTTTTGACCGCACTTACAACGATGCACAGGACAAAGTTTTTCGCAAACCCTATGTTGTCTTTATCAGCGCCGGCAATGACGGCACAGGCGCATTGCGGGCCATCGAGCGCATTGCTCTGGGCTACAAATTCAAAAACGTTTTCACCCCTGTCATTGCCAAAGGTAAAATCACCGCAGAAATTATCGAACAATGCCATGAATTGGGCGCGACATTAGCCGGCGGTTGCGAAATGGGAATATATTAAAAGGCTGAAATGAATACCGGTTAAGATTCGTGGTACAGGAAACACACAAACTTAAGATTAGGAGGTACTCAACCATGACCGAGACATCAAACTGGCTTCTGTGGGCGTTGTTGTCTGCAGTATTCGCGGCGCTTACGGCCATCTTTGCGAAGATCGGCCTTGAGGGGGTGGATTCTGATCTCGCGACGCTGATTCGTACCGGAGTCATCATGGTTGTGCTGGCCGCGTTTGTTTATTTTGCCGGAAAGTGGAGCAACCCTTTTGAGCTATCCTCAAAAACATTGATCTTTTTAGTCCTCTCTGGCTTGGCGACAGGCGCGTCCTGGGTATGCTACTTCCGGGCACTAAAGATCGGCGATGCGTCAAAGGTTGCCCCTGTGGACAAGTTAAGCCTGCTGCTCGTTGCGGTGTTCGCGGTTCTCTTTCTCGGCGAGCGCCCGTCCGGCAGAGAATGGGTCGGAATTCTCATGGTCGGTGCAGGCGTTTTAGTTCTGGCATTCAAGAGATAAGCGCACAATGCCGCGAACTGGGAATATATTAAAAGGGTGGATATGGATATCTTTAATAAAAATAATTCACGGAATACCGGCAAGTTGGAAATCCTTACTTCTCATATGCTTGTAAGCCCGCAAAACTCATCAACCAGGAATCTCTCAATCCAAATTTCCTCAATACCCGAAGGATCGGAGCAGCCCATTCATGTCCATGATCCGGAACAATGTTATTATATAATCAAAGGAACAGGTATCATGATTATTGAAGACGAGGCCAGGGAAGTGACAGCGGGAGATGCAATTTATATCCCCTCAAATAAAAAGCATGCGATCAAAAACATTGGAGATGTGGCTTTGGAGTATTTAACAGCAAACTCACCGGTCTTTACCAAAGATTACGAAGAATCACTTTGGCCCGCAAAGCCAGATTGAATAATAAGGTCATGGTAGCAAATCCTGTGAACGGAATACAGCTGTCGCTGATCTTAGCGTCATGTGAAGGAGAATAAAAGAATGAGAGATGCAGAAAAAACAATCGGCAATCTGATCGACAAAGCAAGCATTTCCATTATCAGTTCCGTTGATGAAGACGGGTTTCCTAATTCCAAGGCCATGCTTCCACCGAGGAAAAGAGAAGGTATAAAGCATGTCTTCTTCACGACCAATACATCCTCCATGAGGGTCGGGCAATATCTCCATAACGAGAAAGCTTGCATATATTTTTTTGATAAACGTTTCTTCAAGGGTGTTATGCTTAGGGGCATCATGGAAGTCCTGCAGGACAGCGCCTCTAAGGAAACGATCTGGAAGCAGGGTGACGAAATGTATTATCCCCAAGGAGTAACTGATCCAGATTATTGCGTACTCAAGTTTACTGCCCAAAACGGAAGGTACTACAGCAATTTTAAATCTGAGAATTTTGAAGTTGAATAGAGAACCGGGTCGTCATATAAAAATAGGTAAGAGAATTTATGCATCCTCCTGATGGACCGAACACTCAAAGAGCACTTTCCATAGACATTATTCGTGGTTTCGCGCTCATCTGCATGGTTGTGATCCATTTCATGATTTACTTTGGCAATGCGGCGGCCATGAATACCTGGCTTTATTTCAGTTTCAATCATCTTCTGGGTGATTGGGGTGCAAGCGGCTTTCTGATGATTATGGGAATCAGTCAGGTGCTGTCCGGACGGAAACAAACCGGTCTTAATAACAGTATTCTCTTTAAACGGGCGATTATCCGGGGAGTGTTTATTTTCAGTGCCGGCCTGCTCATGCTGGCTTTGGCCTGGGGTCCTCACAAAATCTGGCAGTGGGATATACTGACATTAATGGGATTTGCCACGGTCGTGCTTTTTTTCTGCCGTTGTCTGCCGTCTTGGTCTATCCTGCTTATCGCCGCTCTCATCGCCGTCTGCACGCCCTTTCTGCGCGGGCAGTTAGCCGTTGCTCCCATTTGGAACAACATCCTCATGCCGGTGCCGGTGATCAGCAGTTATTTTCCAGGCATCCTCTTTGATCCGGTAGGTGAACTTAAAATGGTCTGGAGCGCCAAGGATATCGTCCAGGGGTTTCTGTTTACCGGTGAATTTCCTGTTTTTCCCTGGCTCCTCTTTCCGCTGGCAGGATTTGTCCTGGGCCGCCGCATGGTCGAGCAGAAGACACAAAGAGATCTGCCGTGGTTGCTGTTATTGGGCATTGTCTTGATTTCTCTGGGCATGGGGCTTGGCTATGCCGGTTCTCTGCGAACGGGTGTATCAATTATATCCGGCTATATCGTTCCGCTTTGTTTCTACCCGGATTCCTTTTCCATGATTATCTGTCAGCTGGGCATATCCATTTTTATCATTTCCATTCTCTACTACCTGTATGATATACGCAGGACGTATAATCGGAAAACCGGAATATTTGCCGGTATTTTTACTTATATCAGCCGCTCAGCACTTACATTCTACTTTCTGCACTACATGCTGATTGGTTGGCCGTTGGCCATTATTTACGTTTTTTCCGGCAAATATTACATCTATAACCTTATGGGGGCATTACACGCTTTTGCTTGCGGTCTGGCTGCTGTCGGTCTGCTTGGTCTCGGGCTCAAGATTTGGGAAAAGCGCGGTAGCAAATACAAACTCGAGTGGTTCCTTGCTGCACTTACCCGCCGGTTTGCTTCAACTTAAAATCTTCTTGACCCACAAGATTCTTCCTTGTATATACGCCCACCAATTTAAAGGACCTCTTTATTTAATGACACAAAATAATAGTAAGCTTAAGCGAGTTGACGTGAAAACTATTTCCAACTCCGGTTCATCGCCCGTCGGCCGTCGCACGCAGGTGCGTGAATCGGGTGTTCATGGCAAAGGTGTTTACGCCATACGTCCTATCAAGGCCGGCGACAAAGTATTAGAATACAAGGGCAGGATCATCACCTGGCACGAAGCCCAGGATATTCATCCCCATGACCCCAGCCAGCCCAACCACACTTTTTACTTCCACCTGGCCGACGGACACGTTATCGACGGCAAGCAAGATGGAAATTCCGCCCGCTGGATCAATCATGCCTGCGAGCCCAATCTGGAAGCCGGGCAGGAGGGCAACCGCGTATTCCTTAAAGCCCTGCGTGACATTGACATCGGCGAAGAGCTCTTTTACGACTACGCTCTAATGATCGATGCTCGCAAGACCGCCAAGGTCAAGAAGGAACACGCCTGCCTGTGCGGTGCCCCCAACTGTCGCGGTACTATGTTGGCCTGCAAATAATAGGTCCGAAGACTAAAGGCTAAAGGCAGCACTGAGGTTGATTGTTCCGGTATTTTCAGTTTCTTCTTTATTCCATGTAGAACAGGAGATGGTTTGTGATCCCAATTCTAAATCTTCCGCTGCCTTGATGTTCTTGTTAATTGCAATCTTGTGGTGCTTCAGGCAAACAGCAAAACGAACTTTTCAAATAAATCTTTTTCAAAATGATTGCTCATATCTTCTTTCATGACCCGAAGGGCATCGAACGGCGAAAGTTTGGGCTTATATGATCGTGCCGCCGTCAGTGCATCATAGACATCAGCGATACATCCGATACGTCCGTAAAGGTGAATTTCATCTCCGCGCAAATGGCGCGGGTATCCCTTCCCGTCTTCCCGTTCGTGATGCTGGAGGGCAATGAGACGGCATTCTTCCGACAACTGGTTAGCTTCGGCAAGAATCTTGTAACTCTGGTAGGGATGGCTTCTCATCTTTTTCATTTCGTCTTCGGTCAGTTTTCCTCGCTTGTTGATGATCGCCGGATCAACCCGAGTTTTACCCAAATCATGGAGGAAAAAACCGGCACCTAATTCATACATGTCGTGAGCGTTTGTTTTTTTGAATAATGATTTGGAAAGCATGACACCAAGTACCCCGACGTTGACGGAATGGGTATAAGTGTAAAAATCATGGCCTGTAATTGACAACATTTGCAGTGCCGTCTGATCATCCGAGATTATGACTTCGACTATTTCCGAAATTTCCTTTTTGACTTCCCGAATATTTTCCGCTTTGGGATCTTCCATGAGACGCTGCATCATTTGAACGGATGACTGATAAACAATCCTTGCTTTCTTTACAGTAGGCATCGTTTTATCTTGTAAAGCGTTTTTCAGGTCTATGGGGATTATTTGCTCGGGATTCCATGTTACAGGCGTTTGATGCTGTTCCCGGAGGGGTTCATCGCCTGCATGGCTGATGATATCTACATTAGGAAAAGACAATCCCCTGGCTGTGTCGATTGATACTTCATTAATGCCATTATCAATAATACGTTTTACATCATCCGGGCTCTTAATTATGAAGCTATTCTTGAGAAAGGAATGATGCAGCCAGGATGATGGCAAAGTCACATACATCCCAACTTCAAGCTCTGATGATTTAATTGTTTTCAGCATAAGACGGCCTTGGGTTTGGTTGATGCGAAAAGCTGATTCTCTATCTACGCCCAACAAATGCCTTAAAAAGGAAGGTAGGAGAGCATATAATAAATAAAGAATGATTTCAAGTATTAACGGAAGTACTGGAAATAAGGCTGACGGCTAGAGGCCGAAGGCTGAGGGCTGACGATTATGACACGGTTGTGAATAGGGGAGGCGATAGCCATGTTCCATTGCCTGCTCTTCGAGAGCGGATAAATTCAGCAAACATTCGGGGAAGGGGCGCCCGGACAGTCATCTCCTTTTTGGTGCGGGGATGCAAAAAGACCAGCCGTGCGGCGTGCAAAGCCTGTCGCGGCAGAATAAGGCGCTTCGCCAGATCGGCGGTGAGACCGTGCTCGATAAATGTGAGGAAGGCTGTCTCGTCCCGGCCGTAGAGCTTATCGCCGATGATCGGATATCCCGCGGCCAGCAGGTGGGCGCGGATCTGATGAAGCCTCCCCGTTTCCGGGAAGCACCGGACAAGGGAAATATTCCCGGCTGTCAGAATCTTCCGTAAGCGTGTTTTTGCGCTTTCCTTGCCACCTGGCCATGCTTTGCGCTTTTTACTCACGGCTGATTCCGCATCACGCCCTAAAGGCAAATCAACGATTATCTCCTCATTGGGGAAAGTTCCGTGCACCAGGGCAAGATACTCTTTTGATCCTTCCTCCAGTGCTGCGGAAAGATCGCTTACGTTTTTTCCCTCGAAGGCCAGCAGTATAACCCCCGATGTCTCGCGGTCGAGGCGGTGCACCGGATAGACTTTACGTCCGTAGCGCTCCTCCAGCAGGGCCACCAGTGTATTATTGAAATATCGTCCCGCCGGGTGGACCGGCAGATTCCCCGTCTTGTTGACGGCAACAAACCATTCGTCCTCGTAGAGGACGGTTATCCGATCATCGATTTCCGGCTCCACGATACAGCTGCCATCCCAGGCCAGCATTTCGCCGCCGCGTAGTTTTGTCGCCGGATCGCGGGTAATTCCACAATCGAGCGATAGCTTGCCACCAATAATTTCTTTTTCCCATTGCTCTTGTGTCAGATAGGTGAATCGTCCGGCACAGTAACTATCAAGGCGTTGGGCCGATTGCAGAGGTGGAATTCTCGATGTTATGATTCGTGTTCTAGTCATGAATAATAAATGTCGTTCCTGCTGCTCTTATGAAATTATGCCGGTTTAGCTTGTCTGTCATTCCGGTGAAAACCGGAATCCAGTATTATTAGATATTTTCTGGCTTTCCTCGCATTCCTGGTTAGCGGGGAGCCCTTAAATTCGCTGAGCGTTTTCTTCCGACAACGGTATAAGCTGTAAGCGCTGCCATGAAACTGCCTTTTGCGGTTCGATCGATGAGTTCTTCAATCCAAAGATTTCCTTGAGCTGCCGAAATACGCTTTCCTTCAACGGCCTTTTGAACCGTCTCGCGCAGATTATAAACCTTGTCTGCCGTTGCCAAATCAGTTATGACGGAGGTGCCGGGGTATATTCTTACATCTGACAAACCGGCGTACAGGAAATAATCGCCCAAGTCACGACCGATCCGGCTATTCGTGAAAGAACCGCTCCACAAATTTTCTATGATATGTGAAATATTAATATCGTCAGATGCTACCGAAAACGTTTCCCAGTCGTTATCATAGGCCAGGAGCAGGCCATCCGGTTTAAGAACGCGGACAAGTTCGGAGATCGCCTTCTGCGGCTGTGGGATGTGCTGAAGGACGCGGTCGATGCGGCAGCGTGCAAAGGAATTGTCGGGGAAAGGCAGCGCTTTCACGTCCCCTTGCTGAAACTGAACCGGCAGTTGCGCGGCAAGTTCCGACAAGCGTGCTTTTTCAATCATGGCAGCGCTGGCATCCAGACCGATCACTTTACCGCCTGGCATGATCCGTTGGGCGATGCGGAAAGCATCATCACCCAACCCGCATCCAGCTTCCAGTACCCTTATCCCGGGGCTCAGTTGCAGCAGTTCATAGCTTTTTGTCTTGTATTCCCGGTAATACTCCAGCGAATCCAGCAATGTCAGGCAGTCAAAATAGGCATCCTGATTCTGCGCGCGGTCAACATCAGGGAAACCTGTCGAAAGATACTCGTTATTCATTAAACTTTCCTAAAGCCCGGCTGTAGCAATATCACCAAACATTTTTCTTAAATACACTCTATGTCCACTATATACAACTTTTATGAAAAAAAATTTAAAAGTTGTATATAAGTTGTCAACTATGTCTACGCGTGCCTGACCATGAGTATGATTTTTTTATTGACGTCCTTAATTGCTATCTTGATGCCTTGGTCGGTGGTTTGCCAGTTCCTGCTTTTCCGTCATGATCATAACAGCCGAAATGGCGCCTTCGGTCATGCCGAGAATGTGTTCCATCTGGACGATGGTGGCGGGTGTGATGCGAACGGATTTTGTAGCAGTAATTTTTTACGGCACCTAACGTACAGGATAAAGAGTACGAAGGAGCAGCAGTACGTTTTGTAATTTTTCAACAGACATTGTTTTCAGAATTTGCGTAATGCGACTTTCCAATTCTTTTTGATCTGATATCTCTTGTTCGAACCGAAGAATTTCCGGAAGCTCAATGTCCAAAGTATTTGCAATTTTAACCAGTACCTTGAATGAGGGATTCATGTTGCCTCGTTCAATTTCTCCGATAAATTTATAATCCACATCTGCTCGATAGCCCAGTTCCTGCTGGGTCAATCCTTTGGATGTTCGCAGTGTCCGAATACGTCTGCCAAGAAGAATGATCTGCTCATCTTTAACCTTTTTCATAATGACGTATTTATACGGATTAATATATTAATTAAACCGTATATAAGCGTTATTATTTCTTGACTTACTTAATATCTCTGGTATTTAAATGATCGCTACCGTTAATAAAAGGTCATCATTACAAACTTCAAAGGAGACTATTATGGACTATGTTATTGTATTGGTTGTTATCGGCACGTCGTTTTGGGTTTTATTTGATGCAAAATCAATTGGTGTTAAGAAAGGTCAAATAAAAGGGATAGCAAACATGGGGCCATGGGGGTGGTTCTTTGTGTGTCTGTTCTTATGGATTATTGGGTTTCCTATTTATCTTGCCAAACGTGGCGAGTTTAAACGGATTAATTCGTCTCAGCTTTCCGAAATAGGCAACGATTCGCTCTCTAAATTAGAAAAGCTCGCTGAGATGAAAGACAAGGGTATTATAACAGAAGAAGAATTTAGCACACAAAAACAAGCGTTATTAAAATAGAATTATTTTCTGGTCATTACAGGGAGGAGATATGAAAAGGTGGGATTATATTATAATTTTCTGCATGCTTATAATAGGAATTTTAGGATGTGATAAAATTATAGGTGGTGATGTTTCGATGGTAAAAGGAGGCACTCTTGAGTTTGATAAAAGCCTTACCGTCGGTCAGGCAATTGATAATTACAAGTACTTCAAAAAAACAGGATGGGAAGCTATAAAAACTGATAATGGAAGAAGAGTTGTAAGCATTAAAGCTGTGATCGACACAGATAAACACCCAACTATCAACCCTAAACATAATCCCAATTTGAAAAGTGCTGAATTACAATTTGAATTTGTGATTAATCAGGATAAGTCGTTTCAATTAGGCTGGTGCGGAATCGCAGTTACAATGACAGACGGCAGCAAGATCGGACCAGAACAAAATGCAAATTTATTAAGTTGCACAAATACACTCAAGGGAATTTACAAAAATTCACCAGATATATAATGAATACTTAAAAGCGCAACAAGGGAGGGATGATGAAGAAACAAGTATTAATATCTGGAGCCGTAATTATTTTTCTTTTCTTGTGTGGCTGGGTGTTCGGTGAGGATTTAAAGATTAGTAAAGAATACAAAGGTACAATTTCAGGAATGTTGGAATATGCGCGAATGCAGTATTTCTTGCACACAAAAAAAGGGGAAGCTTATTGTATTTTTTATGATGAAAAAACTCAAGAAGACCAATTACAAAATCTTTCCGGCCAAACAGTAAAGCTGGAAGGGAAAATAAAGGTTTTCAAGCACGGCGGGAAATGTATTGATATAACGCCTGAAGGAGTGCCGGAATCCGCAAGTCTTCCTGCTTCACTAACCACAGTCGCCGGAAAATTGGATATTGGAAAACAAAAGGTAAAAAAACAATGGGGTGAGGATGAAGTACCTGTCATTAAGTTGAATGGAAATACTATTTATATTGGAGAAGGCGGTTTCTCATTACATTTTGAAAAGTTCTTTGACTTCGGTTCGTATCAAGCTGTTCTTGTTGCCGACAATACAGGCGGCACTGCCTGTCCTGTGTCCTACGTTTTTATTACGTTACATTCGAATAAATCATCGTCGGTTACAAAATCACTTGGGAATTGTAGCGACATTCCTAAAATTCAACAACAAGGCAAGAAAGTCACTCTGAGTTTTCCATCCTTCGGGGGTACATCTGCTGAAAAGTGGGCTTATAGTGATGGCAGAATAAGTAAAACAAAATAATTAAACGGGTTTAATATTATTTTTTCACCAAAAATAATATTAGTTATACTAAGGAGGCGACCTTGAGACAACCGAAATGCTCTATCATTATGGTCATGATATCACTTTTCGTCTTTTCGATTGCAATGGTTTACGCAGATGAACCGGAAAGAATCGAAAAGGTTATTGTGTCTGGCATTGGAATTGACATGGATAAAGCAAAACAGAATGCAATCCGTAATGCAGTTGAACAGGTGATAGGATCTTACATATCTTCCGATACGATTGTTCAGAATAGCACTTTGTTGAAGGATGAAGTCCTGAGCTACAGCGGCGGATACGTCAAAGACATGAAAATCCTTTCTCAGGGAAAAAACGATGATAGTCTGTATTCGGTCAAGATTGAAGCAAATGTGATCAGTACAAAGCTAAAAAGAAAACTTGAATCACTAAATATTGCGACAAAAAAAATAGAAGGTGAGAGCCTGTTCGGTGAAGCTGTCAGCAAGATTGAAAATCAAACGGCCGGTCAAGAATTGTTAAACAAGATTCTTTCAAAGTATCCCCAGGCAGCTTATCTGTTTGAGATTGGTAAGCCACAGATACTGTCAACAGACCCAGGAACGGGAAGAGCTAAAGTAAAAATTCCATTGTCAATTCAGTGGGACCAGGCGTTCTTAAGTGAGTTGAAAGATGTTTTGTCAAAGGTTGCCACTGTTGAACTTAAATCAGCAGACATTGTGTCTTTCGGTAATGGACCGAATATGAAATACAGAAATGGCAACAAAATCGTCTGCTTTTCAGGGAAAAGATATATACGAAGTGGTAAGGCTGAGATTTGTGAAGTTATCGGTATTCTTGGTGAGGAAGGTAAAGGTGATAAAAGGACATCCAAGAAAGCTGCAAAAACTGCACAAAAGAAATTATCTTTGATGTCTTTAATAAGTGGTGATGATGACGTGTCTGTTAATCCAGGCGGTGGGACCAGAGTAGAATTCAGCTCAAAATCTATTCTCAACCTGCCAGTCAGTGCTGAAAAAATGTCACTGTCCATCAAATTCCAGGATAAATCTGGGGCGGACATTGATGCAGTAACATATACGTTTAACCGCGACGACAGTGATAGTTCAAATAGACAAGGAATAACGTTTAATCGTAATGATTCGGGCAGCTCAACTTTGCAAGTTGTATTACGCGGGGAAGGCTTTGCTCCTCCTAATACTTTATGGCGCGACCTTCGCAGCGGGCATATTTTAATCTTGACCGATGGAGTATTCAAGATAGATCCAGAAATAAGCATTGATGTCGGCATCCTGAAAGATATTACGAAAATTGAAGTGCATATGAATGAATGGAAGCAGTAATTAAAAGTCTATCATTTTAAAACAGGAGGTAAAAATGAAATTTAGCATTGTTCAGTTTATTGTCCTTTTAGGTCTTTTACTATTTATAAACCCTAATACATCTTGTGCAGATGAGTTTTTTGATAGTCAGAAGCTGTCCGTTACAATTATTGATGGGACTTTATCCGAAGGGATGATGACGGGCCATTATGGTTGTGTTGAAAAGACTATGGCTTACCTTTCTATGATTGGTAAAGACAAAGCTGAACAAGCGGTTTATGACAAAGCTGCTTGGTATAATGCTGTGAATGCACATAGAATGATGGATAGTATTTATCACGAAATTACATCTGGAAAAACGAAAAAGCAAATGGCTGATAATCTTAAATCACTCGATTCAATAATTACATCTATAGGCAAGAAAAGCTTCGGATGGAATGAAAAAACAACAAAACTTATGTATCAAAAAACAAGGGAACTCATCGAGGCACGTATCGTTGATATTAATAAAGAGTGCTTCGGTAGAAAATGATAAAAGGATTAATGGATATAATTAGCGACTTTTTTCCAGTTCCATTTTTTTCATCATGATCAGCACGGCGGAGATGGCTCCTTCGGTCATGCCGGGGATGCGCTCCATCTGGCCAATGGTGGCGGGGGCGATGCGGGCGAGCTTGGCTTGCAGCTCGTTGGAGAGGCCGGGAACGCAGGTGTAATCAAAGTCCGGCGGTATTATCTTTTTTTCCTGATCTTTTAATTTTTTTGTCGCTTCGAACTGGCGCTTGATATAGCCTTCGTACTTGGTTTCTATTTCCACCTGCTTTTTTACAAAGGAATCGGTTTGGGGTTCCCAGCCGGGAAATCCGGCCAGATCGTCATAAGCAATTTCATGACGTTTGAGCAGAGCGTAAAGCGTGGTGTGATTATTCAAGGCCGGAGATTGGAGTGCGGCCAGCTTTTCGTTTATCTCCGGCACGGGTTTAATGGGTGATGTTTTCAGATGGGCAATGCCCTGTTCGATCCGGCCTATTTTACCCTGGAGATCAAGATAATGCGCGCGGTCAATCAAGCCCAATTCGCAGCCTTTGCCCATCAGGCGGATAGTGGCATTATCTTCGCGCAGAATCAAACGATACTCAGCTCTAGAGGTAAACATGCGATAGGGTTCATCGACGCCGCGTGTGACAAGATCGTCAATGAGAACTGCAATATAAGCTTCCGACCGGTCGAGAATAAACGGCGCAGCTCCCTGCAGCGCCTGCACGGCATTGATCCCCGCCCACAGACCCTGAGCGGCGGCTTCCTCGTAACCGGAAGTGCCGTTGATCTGGCCGGCCAGATATAACCCGGAAAGAAGCTTAGTCTCCAGTGTCGGTTTGAGTTGAGTAGGTTGAACAAAATCATATTCAATGGCGTAGGCCGGACGCATGATTTCGGCCTGCTCCAGCCCGCGAACACTATTGACTATTTTTTGCTGCAACTCCAGCGGCAGGCTGTTGCCTAATCCTTTGGCATATATTTCTTCTGTTTCCAGTCCTTCATGCTCCAACACCACCGGATGCGATTCGCGCTCGCCGAACCTCATTACTTTATCTTCGAGAGAAGGGCAGTAACGGGCGCCAATCCCTTTGATTGCGCCGCCATACAACGGAGATAGGTTAATGTTTTCCCGGATCAGACGATGCGTTTCCGCCGCTGTGGCCGCAAAGTAGGAGGGCAGGCGCTCGGAGCGCAATTGTTTGGTGGTAAAAGAAAAGGGCTGTGGCTCCGGATCGCTATCCTGGCGCAGCAAGCAGGAAAAATCAATAGTTGAGGCCTTAAGGCGCGGTGGCGTACCGGTTTTCATCCGTCCTATATCAAAGCCCAGCTCTTTTAACTGATTGGCGAGATCCACGGAAGCCAATTCACCGGCGCGGCCGGATACGGTTTGTGATGTGCCGATATGGACAAGGCCGTTCAAAAATGTTCCGGTTGTTATAATCACTTTTTTCGCGGCATAAAAATAACCGGTTTGATCCAGCACACCTTTAATTTCGCTTCCTTCAATTACCAGCCGCTCCACCATGCCTTGCCGGATATGCAGATTCTTCTGCTTTTCGACAACCGCTTTCATTGCCAGGCGGTATTCTTGCTTATCACACTGAACGCGGGAGGAATGAACTGCGGGTCCTTTTGAGGCGTTGAGCATCCGGAAATGCAACGCCGTTTTATCGGCAATCCGGCCCATCTCGCCACCCAACGCGTCAATCTCTTTAACCAGTTGCCCCTTGGCTAAGCCCCCGATAGCCGGATTGCAGGACATGAGCGCAATCGAATCCAGATTGATATTAAAAAGAAGCGTCCGGCAGCCCATGCGCGCAGCGACCAGGGCGGCCTCACATCCGGCATGGCCGCCGCCCACGACTATAATATCGTAATTGCTACTCATTTATTTCTCCAAAAACAACATTGCCTTGCGGTAAGGCAAATGATATTAGCAAACTGTTGAAAAAGGCTCATCTGCTGCGTTACGCTTCGGCTCTCGCTGCTCACGTACCTCTGAAGTACGCTCCGCTGCTCGGTCCTCGCGATGCCTTGCATCTGAACCTTTTTGAACAGCCTGCAAAACAGTGGTTTTTCAACGCCCTGTTAGGCCTGTATTAGTATCACTACCGTAAAAACACAACATAAAAAAAGAGGCAAATTTGGCTAAACCGGAATTTTGGAAAAATAATAAACGCTATTACGATTTGAAAAGTTACTGGCGTAATTTGTTCGGCTGCAATGTGCACAAACTATCCATTGATGCCGGATTTACCTGCCCCAACCGCGATGGACATGTGGCCGCCGGCGGCTGCATTTATTGCGACGGGCGCGGCTCCAAACTGCGGCAGATGGGGACTTTACCCTCCGTAACGACACAAATTCAAAACGGCAAAAAATATTATGCAGGCCATGCCGATAAATTTATTGCCTATTTCCAGACATTTACCAATACCTATGCGCCGTGTGATCATTTAAAGCAGCTTTATGAGGAAGCATTGAGCAAGCCCGATGTCATCGGTCTTTCCATTGGTACTCGTCCGGATTGCCTTGCACCGGAAACAGTATCCTTGTTAAAGCAATATGCCGAAAATTATCATGTCTGGGTGGAATTGGGTCTGCAATCGGTCCACGACAAAACCTTGCAGTTCATCAACAGAGGCCATAATTTTCAGCAATTTCTGGATGCGGTCAACGTCCTTGCCGGATGCAAACTGAACATTTGTGTACACATTATTATAGGATTGCCGGGTGAAAGTGACGCTGATGTTTTAAAAACGGCAAAGACTCTGGCCGCCTTACCGATTAACGGCATTAAAGTTCATTCCTTGCTGGCCCTTGACGGCACGATTATGGGTGATATGTACAAAAATGGATCAATTCCGATGATCAGCAAGGAGAAATATGTGGCGCTGACGTCTGATGTGTTGGAGGTTCTGCCGCCCGGGTTGGTGATTCAGCGATTGACCGCTGACGGCTATCGGGATATCTTCCTTGCGCCCGCGTGGGCAGGTAACAAATTGGATGTTTTAAATTCAATAAACAGGGAGTTGGAGAGAAGGGAATCCTACCAGGGGATATATTATAAATAGAAGCGAATGAATTAGTTATTGTACATTGAGCATAAATATTGCTAGTATTTTGTGAAATTAAGGATTCTGGAAAAGAAATTTATGATCGCAATTATTGATTACAAAGCCGGAAATCTCACCTCGGTTGCCCGCGCTCTGCAAAATATCGGGCAGGATTTTATCATTACGGATGATACAAAGAAGCTGGATGCCGCATCGCATGTGATCTTTCCTGGTGTAGGCGCTGCCGGTGAGGCCATGGCTAATTTGCAGCAGAAGAAACTGGATGATTGGCTGAAGCAATGTTTTCTGGAAGGAAAACCTCTTATGGGCATTTGCCTCGGTACACAAATCATTCTTGAATATAGTGAAGAAAATCAGACTCGCTGCATCGGGCTGGTTGCCGGTTCCACCAAAAGATTCCCTGATAATTTGTCTACTTCCGGCCAGAATCTCAAAATTCCGCATATGGGCTGGAATTCCGTGGAATTTCAACGTCAGCATCCTGTTTTTCAGGATATTCCTGCCTCGGCGGAATTCTATTTTGTGCACTCCTACTATCCTGCACCGTCTAGGGAATCTGTCGTCCTGGGCGTAACGGACTATGGGATTGAATTTTGTTCCGTGCTGGCAGTAAAAAATCTGGTAGCCATGCAGTTTCACCCGGAAAAAAGCGGTAACCCCGGTCTGCAAATCCTGCGGAATTTTTGCGCCTGGAGGGGCAATGATATCTAAAAGAATAATTCCCTGCCTGGACGTCCGCGACGGCAAATTGACAAAAGGCATTAAGTTCAAAGGCAATGTCGATATCGGCGATCCGGTGGAGGCTGCCCGTGAATATTACGAACAAGGTGCTGATGAGATTGTGTTTTACGATATTACGGCTTCCTCCGATGGCCGCGATATTATGATTGATGTTGTTGACCGGGTAGCTAAAACAATTTTTATTCCTTTTTCCGTCGGCGGCGGTATACGCAATCTGGAAGATATGCGCCGGGTCATCATGGCTGGGGCGGAAAAGGTCAGTGTTAATTCCACCGCTGTGACCAATCCCGAGATCATTACTCAAGGCGCTCAGGCCTTCGGCAGTCAGTGTATAGTTTTAGGAATGGATGTGAAAAAAGTGGAAATATCAGCTGTGATTCCGTCCGGTTATGAAATAGTCATTCACGGCGGTCGGAAATTCACCGGTATTGATGCCTTGTGGTGGGCTCGCGAGGCGGAAAAGCTGGGCGCCGGTGAAATATGCCTGAATTCGATAGATGCCGATGGTACACAGGAAGGGTATGAGCTGAATTTAACGGCCATGATTTCGCAAAATGTGCATATACCGGTTATTGCCTCCGGTGGTGCAGGTCTGCCTGAACATCTGGCGGAGGTGCTTACAACCGGCAAAGCCGATGCGGCGCTGATCGCCTCAATGGTTCATTACCGGACATATACAATTTCCCAGATAAAACAGTACCTGCAGGATCGAGAAATCAAGACAAGGATGCTTTGGTGACAGCATTATTTGTGCTTGACGAATATGGTCAAGCGTTGCATAAGTACCAAGTGGTCGAGTAAATTTTTCCTTAATCGGAATCGGGATATAAAATATTTTTTAATAAGTCAGGAGGCGATTTAAGTGGATAAAAAGAGATATGAATTAAATATACAGCTGGCGCAAATGCTAAAGGGTGGCGTCATCATGGATGTAACCAACGTAGAACAGGCCAGAATTGCCGAAGATGCCGGAGCTGTAGCGGTTATGGCTCTCGAACGTGTGCCTTCCGATATCCGTAAAGACGGCGGAGTTGCCCGGATGTCGGACCCGGAGATGATTGCCAAGATCAAGAAGGCGGTATCGATTCCGGTGATGGCCAAAGCCCGCATTGGTCATTTTGTCGAAGCGCAAATTCTGGAAGCACTGCGGATTGATTACATTGACGAGAGCGAAGTGCTCACGCCGGCGGATGAAGAATGCCATATTGATAAGACAAAATTTTCCATACCGTTTGTCTGCGGTGCCCGCAATTTAGGAGAAGCATTGCGCCGCATCGCTGAAGGTGCAGCCATGATCCGCACTAAAGGTGAGGCAGGAACCGGTAATGTGGTTGAGGCTGTCCGCCATATGAGAACAATGAACCGCGAAATCCGGCAACTGGTGCAGATGCCGGTGGAAGAAGTAACCGGCTTTGCCAAAACCAATGGCCTGCCCTATGAACTGGCGCTTAAAGTTAAGGAATTGGGGAGACTGCCGGTGGTAAATTTTGCCGCCGGGGGCATTGCCACTCCCGCCGATGCCGCCCTGATGATGCAATTAGGCTGTGACGGGGTTTTTGTCGGATCCGGTATTTTCAAAGCGGCAGATCCCAAGTTACGCGCTGCCGCTATCGTTAAAGCGACTGCTTATTTTGATGATCCCAAGAAGGTATTAAAGGCATCAATGGGGTTGGGAGAAGCTATGCCCGGCCTGGAAATATCGCAAATTGCGCCGGAACATCTTTTGGCCGGAAGAGGCTGGTAATAAGCAGCTCTTTGAGAATATGGTCATGATAGCAAAACAAAAGAAAAAAAACTCTGGCGCCATTGGTATCCTTGATTTACAGGGCGGAGTTTATGAGCATTTGGATCATCTGCAACGGTTAGGAATTACCGCCAGAAGGGTTAAACACGCATCCGATTTTAATGATTTAGCCGGACTGATTATCCCCGGCGGTGAAAGCTCATGTATTGCCCGATTGCTCGATATTTTCGCAATCAAGCAGCCGTTGCTGAAGGCCTGTGAGCGGGGAATGAAAATATGGGGTACTTGTGCCGGCGCTATCTTGCTGGCTCAAAAGGTCGTTGGCGAAGCCTCCAGTCTGGGGTTGATTGATATTGAAATTAAACGCAATAGCTTTGGTAGTCAACTGGACAGCTTTAAGAGCGAAGCCCGAATTCCCGAGGTGGCAGACGATCCGATTCCTCTGACCTTTATTCGTGCACCTAAAATCGTGCGTGTCGGCAAAGATGTTAATGTATTGCTGAAAGTTAAAGATTACATTGCGGCAGCGGAAAGCGAAAGTATTCTGGTGACTGTATTTCACCCCGAATTAACCGGTTCTTTGGCCTTTCATCGATACTTTGCGGCTAAATGCGGCTTAAATCCGGCAGTAAACACCAGAAGTTGCAGTGAGCAGCAATGGAATTATGACAGTTGGACAAGACTTGCCCGCAGTGTTTAAATACGTTGCGGACGTTTTCAATAGAGAGAATTAAGGTAAACGTGTTTATATGGATGTAAGATTCATTAACCCTTTTCTGTATGGTACGGCAGAAGTCTTAGAAAAAATGGCTTTTACCAAACCCTTTCCTGGCAAGCCATTTTTAAAAACGAATGATACTGCTTGCGGCGATGTATCCGGCATCATAGGTATGACCGGAGATGCCATTGGTTCTCTTGCTCTCACTTTTAATGAAGAATGCATTATTTATATTACCAACAAAATGCTTCATGAAAATCATACAGAAATCAATAAAGAGGTTTTATCAACAGTCGGCGAGCTTACTAATATAATATCCGGTGCTGCCAGAAAAATGATGGAAAAAGACAATTTGAAGGTTTTTGCCGCCATTCCAACGATTGTTTTCGGCAAGGGACACACTGTTCGCCATATTGTTAAAGGCCCCAGCATTGTCCTCCCTTTTCAGACAGAAGGAGGCACGTTTGTCCTGGATGTCTGCCTCCAATCCCAGATACAACCAAAAGAAGAGCAGCCATCGCCTGTTCAACAAAAACCTTTTGATCCCATGATATTCGATCAGAAAGCCAAGAACTCGGCAGTTTTTGGCAAGCCGTTAATCCCCAAGAACTCGACGGAAATATCACAGGACAAAATTCATCAGGATTTAGTAAAGCCGCAGATAGTTGAACAGAAAGATATGGGCGAGAGGATTGTTCACTTAAAACAAATTTTAACGGAAACTATTGCTACAAGAGATGCCCTGCTGAAACAGATCAAGGAACAGCCTTTTATGGAAGTAACGCAAAGGCAACGTTATAAGAAAGCACTGCCTTCTTATGATGTGAAAATTAAAAGATTAAAGCTGGATCTTGCCGCAGCGGAAGCAATTGCCAAAATATCCAAGGAAGATTTCGAAAACCCAAAAATTCCAACTAATTTTCAAAATTACCCGACTAAACAAACAGTTCCCAAACCGGGAGATAAGAAATAACTCATTTTTGCCTTAAGTCTAGCAATTCATGAATGTCATCAAATCTATAGAAGGGATTTTTTTTGCCAACGGTCGCTACTGGGGCGAACTCAATTCGTCGCTTCACTACGGCAATTCGATCTGGGCCATGAATACGGGTATTGAATCCGCCGATCTCAATATGGTCTGGAACGAAAAGCCTCTGACAGACGGCAACATAAAAGACATTCAGTATATTAAAGAGCGCTTTCAGAAAGCCGGATTGCCCTTCTGGTGGTGGGTGTTCCCGAGCGCGCAATCACCAATGACCTGCGACCTGCTGAAAGCCGAAGGCTTTTCTTTTGTTGAGTCTATTCCTTCCCTGCTGGCCGATTTGACCGTGCTCGCCAGAGACCCACATGATAGAAGTTTGCAGATTAGGCAAATCAGAAATAAAGAAGAGCTGCTTTTGTGGGAAGAGATTTCGTTTAACGGCTTTGATTTTCCAATTCCAACCAGGCAGCAGTATCACAGGTTTGTCGGCACATTCAACCTCAGTCCCGACTCGCCGCAGAAATTCTTTCTCGCCTGTTGGAATGGGAAGCCGGTTGCGACCTCTTTATTGTTTCTGCATGAAAACGCGGGCGGTATTTATTTTGTTTCCACACTGGCTGATTATAGAAAAAAGGGAATTGGCCTGGCTTTGACTTTAGAAACTATGCGGTGTGCGCAACGAGCCGGCGCTCGATTTGCTACTCTGCAGTCATCACCCGACGGCTTGCGGGTTTATCAGCAGGTCGGGTTTAAAGAATATTGCCGGGTGGATGTATACAGTCTAACAACTTCGTGATACCCATCCGCGTAGATGAGCATCAATTTTCCGGGCTTTCCGGCTTATCAGTGTCAGGAATAACCTTAGTGCTTGATTCCGTTTGCGGCGATTCCGGTTCTTTGTATTCCAGCGGTGTTATAACCAACGGGGTTATTTTTTCCGGGGTATTTTGCATTGCCTGGATTTCGGCGACAGCTGCGGGCACCGGCGGTGCTGGAATATTGTCCCGCTGGATATCTTCCTGATTAACTGTTGCTGCCGGTGCCGGTGCTACTGCTACTGGAGCAGTAATATCCTGCAAGATGTTTTTCGGTTTGTCCGGGATTTCCGGAGCTGGTGATGTGGCCGAACCGCTATCCGGCAAACTGCTTTCCAGAGTTACTTCTGAAGGTTTCCGGCGGCGGCTGCGGTGGCGGTGCCGTTTTTTCTTTACCGGAATTTCCCCACCGGTAGAATTTGCAACTACCGGAATTTCCGCCAGCGCTTCCGGCGCTGCTGTTGCTTCTTCTTCAAACGCCGGTTCAGTCTGGTAAGCCGGTTCAGTTAAATCATTTTCTTTGATAGCATTCTGTATTTCTAATTTGTCCCAGGGCATTTCCCCACTGCCGGAAATGTGCAGAACCAAACCGAACGAAGATTCCAGACTTAAAAGTTCAGCTCTTTTTTGGTTGAGAATATAGCTTGCTATCTCATGCGGCAGAATTACTTTGAGTTTGGAATAAATTCCCTTGACTGCTTCCGATTCAATTTTACGAAATGCTCCCAGAGATGCATATTCCAGAGAAGGCCTTAAACCGCTGCCCTTGCAATAGGGGCAGGTTGTATAGCTTATTTCCTGGATTGTTGGTTGTTTCTTTTGCCGCGATAATTCGAGAATGCCGAATTTTGAAATGCGGGACAGTTGGATTCTGGCCCGATCCAGAGTCAGCGCTTTCTTGAATGATTTTTCCACTTCCGCAACATTTTTCTTTTCCATCATGTCGATAAAGTCGATCACGATTAAGCCGCCCAGATCACGCAGCCGCAATTGGCGAGCTATTTCTTCACAAGCTTCCGTGTTGGTTTTAAAGGCTGTTTCTTCTATGTTCCGTTTGTTCGAGCCACGTCCGGAGTTTACATCAATAGTAATCATCGCTTCTGTTGGGTTGATGATAATATAGCCGCCGGATTTAAGATCGACACGCTCCTGATATATTATTCGAATTTGTTCTTCCAGCCCGAAGCGCTCAAAAAGAGGAGTTTTCTCCTTATAGTTTGTTATTAATTTGACATTACGCGGAGCAACTGCCTTCATGTAGGCACGCATCTTACGGTAAGTATCGATGTCGTCGACAAATATTTCTTCAATTTCCTGGGTCAGGTAGTCACGAAGAGTGCGCACACCAAAGTCGGTTTCCTGATAAATGATGAGAGGTGCACTGACATTATCAGATTTCTTTTTAATTTCTTTCCAAAGACGCATCAGATGCAGATAGTCGCGGTAGATTTCCTGTTTGGTCCGGTTGATACCTGCTGTCCTCACAATAAATCCCATGTCCTCAGGGATTCTAATTTGTCCCATCAGGTTTTTGATTTTTTGTCGGTCTTCTTCGTCATCAATCTTGCGCGATATGCCGGTTCCAGGTTTGTTGGGCAGTAAAACAAGATACCTGCCGGGAAGAGAAATGTAGGAGGTTAGAAGCGCTCCCTTGTTACCGGTTGCTTCTCGAACGGCTTGGACAATGATTTCCTGTCCGGCCTTGAGCGTTGGTCTATTACTGCTTTGTCCATTTTCCTGGTCGGTTAAAAATTCAGGGCTGGCATCTCGCAGAGGAAGAAAACCGTCTTTGCCTGCCCCATAGTCAACAAATGCAGCTTGCAGGCCACGTTCAACTTTTAGCACCTTGCCTTTGTAAATATTTCCGGTGATGTGGTCTTTCATCGACATTTCTATATTGAATTCGATTAGTTTACCTTTTTCATCAACGGTGGTCATCCGCTTCTGTTCTTTGTGAACAGCGTTAATAAGCATAGTATGTTTCATAAAATGTCCTTTATTGGCTCACTGCAATCAGGTGCGTTTTTGCACGCTCAGACTATTTTTGTCGTCTGTTCTTCCAATTGGCAGCGGGCCTGTATTTATATAAAAGCGCTGACGTCGCCTTTTCCAATTCTTAAAATTTCAATGTTATCATCGACGAGACTGATTACACTGGACGGTTCGGGAATAATATTGCCGCCGTCGATAATCAGATCAACTAATTTCCCCCAGTATTCCTCGATTATATACGGATTGCCCAAATCTTCACCTGCTGCTGTTTTTACGCTCGTGCTGATGATTGGTTGCCCCAGTTCTCTGATCATAGCCAGGCAAATATTATTATCAGGGACTCTAATTCCCGTTGTAGGCCTTTTAGGTAAAATAATTTTTGGCACTAAGCGTGATGCTTCCAGTATGAAAGTATAAGAACCGGGCAAAAGACGTTTCATTGTTTTGTAAGCATAATCAGTAACTTTGGCGTACTGGCTTATATGTTTCAAGTCAGAGCAGATGAAGCTCAGGGGCTGTTTCTTGTTTCTTCTTTTAATTTCGTAAATTTTTTCAATACCTTTTTTATTAGATAAATCACAGCCCAATCCATAAACCGTATCTGTCGGGTAAATTATAATACCACCATCACGCAATACGTCAACGGCCTTTTTAATCAGTCGCATTTGCGGATTTTGAGTGTTAATTGATAACATGTGTTCAATTCCTGACATACAATATTTACAACAATTTTATATATCAGGAATTGCTGGATTTGGCAATTGAAGCTTTGTGGCAACTCAGTTCATTTTTTATGCTTTGATCCGTTTTTATTGCTGTTATCTTTGCTGAGTTTGTATTCGATACTGTCAACAAGGGCCTGCCAGCTGGCCTCAATGATATTTTCCGAGACACCGATAGTGCTCCATATTTCTTGGCCATCTGAGGAGTCCAGCAGAACCCGGACACCTGCGGCCGTGCCTTCCGAACCTTCTAGTGTGCGCACTTTAAAATCAACCAGATGCATTTCCTTGATCTGGGGGTAGAATTTGGTTAATGCCTTGCGTAAGGCGTGATCCAGCGCATTTACCGGGCCATTTCCTTCAGCAGCAGTCAATTCTTCTTCGCCATCTACGGATATTTTAATTGTTGCCTGGGAGAGGCAGGGATTGTTTTGTGTACGTGAAGTGACCACGCTGAAACACTCCAATGTAAATGGATCAACAAATTCGCCGATTGCTTTTTTAATCAATAAGGAAAGAGAACCATCGGCGGCATCAAACTGAAATCCCCGATCCTCCATTAATTTAACTTCATGGACGATTTTTTTGCTTAAAGAGTCGTTCTTTGCCAGATCAATGCCAAGTTCTTTGGCTTTATATTCAACATTACTTTTGCCGGACAGATCGGAAACAAGGACACGGCGGTGATTGCCGACAAGTTCCGGCTGCATATGCTCATATGCTGCGGAATTTTTTGCTACTGCACTGACGTGGATGCCTCCTTTATGAGCGAAGGCGCTGCGTCCGACAAAAGGACGTGAGTTCAATGGCGGAACATTGGCTGTGTCACTGATATAGTGGGAGAGGTTAGTAAGTTGATGGATTGATTCCAACGGCAGGCAATATTTCCCCATCTTCAGTTGCAGATTAGCGATAAGCAAAATAAGATCGGCATTGCCGCATCTTTCCCCGTAGCCATTAATGGTGCCTTGGACCATTCTAACGCCCTCATTTACAGCCGCCAGGGAGTTGGCGGCGGCCAGTCCGCAGTCATTATGAGCGTGGATGCCTGCCATATTTAAAGGGATATATGTGGAAACCTTTTTTACGATTGAAGTGACTTCATGGGGCATTGATCCGCCGTTGGTGTCGCAAAGGACAATCATATCAGCGCCCGCGGCCAGAGCCGTCTTGATTACTTTGACGGCATAATGTGGATCATTCTTATAGCCATCGAAAAAATGTTCGGCATCAAAGAGCACTTCTTTGCCCATGTCTTTAAGATATTTAATGGAATCATTAACCATCTGCAAATTTTCCTCTAAATCGATTTTGAGGATTTCGTGGACATGCAGATCCCACGATTTGCCAAATATGGCAACTGCCGGAGTTCCGGCCTTTACCAGAGCTTTCAAGTTCGGGCATACTGCCGGTTTAGTATGCGGTTTGCGGGTACTACCGAATGCCGTCAGCCGGGAATTTCTAAAATGGATGTCTTTTGCCATTTCAAAGAAACGCAGGTCTTTAGGATTGGAACCCGGCCAGCCGCCTTCGATGTAATGGAAATGAGCTTCATCGAAGCGCTGAGCAATACGTAATTTTTCTTCAGCGGAAAAATTAATCTGCTCGCCTTGCGTTCCGTCTCTTAGAGTTGTGTCGTAAATTAAAACTTGATTTTTTTTCATTTTGTCCTCGCTTTCAAAAACCACCGCTTGCGCGGGATAATTCGATTAACCAATTTCAGCGCGCTATGCTTCTGAAATTGGAATCTCATAAAAAAACCGCTGCTCAGGATTTCCTGGCAGCGGTTTCAAATTTTCTTTGATTTGCATTGTGGCTAATCCACGACCAGGCCTCCTATGGGGAAGCTAATTATAATGTTGCTAATTATAATGGGGCGAATTGTTGTCGTTTTCATAGCACCAATAAACATCTGATTTTTTTGCATATTAAATATTTCAGATTTATTTGTCAATAGAAATAATTATTTGTGTAAGAAGCAAATGATTTGTCCGGTTCTGTAGCACATAAACTGTCCGGTTGTTAAGTTGCCTCAAAGG
>CAIVQG010000016.1 GCA_903907985.1 uncultured delta proteobacterium | reverse complement strand
GGAATTGCGGCTGAAGGCAAGGATCTGCTGTACCAGTTCTTTTGCCCGTTCGGCGGCCTTGAGCACCTGTTCTATATTTTGGTGGACTTTCGGTTGGTCCTGCACCGCCTTCAGGCTGATTTCCGAATAGCCCATAATGCCGCTGAGAATGTTGTTGAAGTCATGGGCGATGCCGCCGGCCAATGTCCCGATGGCCTCCATCTTCTGGGCCTGGATCAGCTGGTTTTCAAGCTTTCCGCGCTCCTCTTCCGCTTGCTTGCGTTCGGTGATGTCACGGAATGTTCCCTCGATGCCGGCAATATTCCCTGCTTCGTCTAGGCAGTAATGGCTGTTTGTTTCCACAGTGACGGGTGTGCCGTCCTTTCTTTTCAAAACCACTTCATAATTGGTGACGCTTCCCTTACCTTGAATGTCCCTGATGAATTCGGTGCGTTTCTTCGGATTGTAATAGTATGCTTCACCAATGGGTCGGCCAAGGCAGTCGTCGAGGGATTCATAGCCAAGGAGAGTTACAAAACTGGGGCTGGCCATAATGAGATTGCCTTGGGTATCAGTACGGTAGAAGACATCCTGGATGTTCTCAATGACGCTGCGGTAATTGGATTCACTTTCCCTGGCTTTATGGCGTTCCTCTTTCAGGTCTTCCATGAGCGATTGTTGTATGTGCAGCTGTTGCTGGAGGGCTTCTCTGTTTTTGAGTAATGACCATACCATCCATCCTGCGAACAATGAAATCATCGCCCCGAGAAATATAAAGAACCATGTCAATCCTTTGTGAGAGTTCCAGCCGTTCGCTGGTACTGCCGCAATTTGCCAGGCACCGCCGGGCATGACCACATCAAGAATTACGGGACTAGACAGAAAAATATTTTCATCGCCCCAGAAGATTGCCCCTTTCGACCCAAGACCATCCCGGCCGCGGATAGCATATTTTAACCGGACTGATTCATCGCTGATGCCGGCTTCTGCAAACAGGACGTTCTGCATAATAACCATGCTGACCTGTCCCCAGTAAGCACCGCTTCCCATGGATTTCCCCCGCGGGGTTAGAAAAATGGGAACCCGATAGATAATCCCGACACCCCCCTGCACCAGCTTGACGGGACCGGCAATAACCGCCTGTCGAGTATTGATGGCTTTCAACACAGTATCCCTCTGCACGGGGATTTTGGAGAGGTCGACACCGATGGCCTTTTCGTTGCCCTTTATCGGATAGGTATCGATGATGACAGTTTTTTTCAACAAGGTAATATTCCTGATCATCGGGTCTTTTCCGACCAATCCAGCAGACACAGTCTGGAATAATTCATGCGAGATATCGCCATTTATAGCAATGAAGGAGACAAAGGACTTGGTTAATTGAAGCTTGGAATTCAGGGCACCTTCCAGGTGGGCGCGAACTATGCTCATCTGTTGAATGGCCTTAAGGCGCTCTGACTGCAATTGTCTCTGCTGATCAGAGAAGATGATTACCAACGAGGTACATAATAGCAACAAAGCCGTGCTGAGCCCTGCAACAATTGGAAGAACTTTTTTTCTTTCGGCATTCCCCCGCCTCATAGAGGTTTTCATTGCTGTATCCTCCAAGTCTGCATAGCAGCTAATTTCAGTGTCAAGCTACTTTGAAACATCATATTGACTGCAGAACGACGAAGCTGCATCTTGGCGATAGATGGCAGCAGGGGAACCTGAGTGGCTTTTTTCGCTGACGCTAAACGAAGGGATTGAAATCATATATACTTTCGCTCAGCCTCCCCACATTGAAGATCATCATATCATAATAAAGTGACGGGTCAAGTCTGCATTTGACATGCAATATTCATTGACAAGCAAAAACAGCCCCCCTATACTGCGTGCCAGCGAAAACAAAACATTATCAAGCATAGTTATTGATGTAGAAGATTTGTTTTCATTGGCCTCAGCGGCTGCTTATCAAATGATTCTCAATAAAATTCGGAGGAATAAATATGAATATTGATGAAAAATACAGAAAAGCTGGTGACATCATCAGCAAAGCCGGAGGAACGCCGGTTACTGTTAACGATACTCTGATCAAGCTTTTAAAATTTTTTATTATGGAAGACGAAGTGGATTTTATTGCTTCTTTCAACGATAAAAAATCCCAGACCATGGAGCAGTTAAAACTGTCGAGCGGATTAGCGGAAGAAGAAATCACCCAAAAAGTAAAGGACCTGGCCGGCAGGGGCGTTATATTTAATCAGCCCAACAGCAAGGGGATTATGGTTTTTCGATTACTGCCGCTGTTGAACGTCGGAACTTTTGAATACAATTTCATGGGTAAATTAGAGAAAAATGACCGGAACATGGAGATATATTCCTTGTTCAATAAAATGTTCGGGGATTTGCAAAGCATGCTTCAGGAAAATTATGATTCGCTGATCCCTTTTCTGATGACCGCCCCGCCGATAGACAGAACCGTGCCGGTTTTAGAAAACAAACCAAAAAATGAACCGGTCAAAATAATAATAAATAAGGACCTGGGAACAGCAATGGACAGAATTGTTCCTTCTCAAAAGGTTGAGGAACTTATTTTAAAATTTGACGAGATTGCGCTGGGTCATTGTTTCTGCCGTCATTATAAAGATTTGGCAGGAACGCACTGTAAACAAACTGATGACCGGGAGACCTGCTTCACTTTCGGCAAATCGGCGAAATTTACGTC
Source organism: uncultured delta proteobacterium (assembly GCA_903907985.1). Lineage (GTDB taxonomy): Bacteria > Desulfobacterota > Syntrophia > Syntrophales > Smithellaceae > MVRV01. Next base: position 29,593 of record CAIVQG010000016.1, on the reverse strand, counting down.
GGAGCAGGGTTTTTCCCGGATGATTACCAAAGATGAGGCATTGAGTGTTTTAAAGCGGGCTGAGGAAGCCGGACTTGTGCATAAGGCCTATCATCCCAATTTCGATACCAGCAAGGAAGAAACCAGCATTTGCAACTGTTGCCGATGCTGCTGCGCCAACGGAATTGATAACATGATCGCCCCTATGACTAACGCGACCAATTTTTTATCCATGGTTAACGACGAGCTCTGCATCGGCTGTGGTAAGTGTGTAAAAGAATGCCATACCTATGCGGCTTATTTAAACGACGATAAAAAGGCCCGCAGGAAGGAAGAACTCTGCATCGGCTGCGGGGTGTGCGCGCACTTCTGCCCGCAAAATGCGATATCAATGATTGAAGGCGAAAGGATAGTAAGGATTCCGCCCAAGAGAAAATAAATTTGATAAGATGCTGCTTTTTTTATTGGTGAAATATAGGAAATTACGGCTTTACAGCGCTATGATCAACATGGCGAATAAACAGTATGAAGGGCAGCATGCAAAGCATCATGATTGCCAGAACAAAAAACACATCATTAAAGGACAGCATATACGCCTGTCTGAGAAGTTCATTATAAATGATGCCGGCCCCACCCTGTTCGGCCGTTACCGGATCCATTCCCTTCTGTGACAGAAGTTGAGCCGACTGACTGGCAGCGCGCAAGTAATCCAAGTCAAATAATGTTATATGTTCACTCAGATAAGCCTGATGAATCTGTGTTCCTCGGGATAACATTGTTGCCGCAAATGCCACACCAACGCTTCCGCCAAGATTTCTCACGAGATTAAAAATAGATGTTGCATTGCCCATTTCTTCTTTGGGAATGCTGGATAACGATAGTGTGGTCAAAGGTATGAAAACCATGCCCAAGCCTACGCTCATGATGACACGCGGCCATATGATCGACATGAAATCAGCCGACATATTAAATCCGCTCATTACATAATTGGCATAAGCAAAAATAACAAGACCTACAGCAACAATCAGTTTGGGATTCACCACCGTAATCAGCCAGCCGACGATCGGCATAACCAGAAAAATGGCAATCCCTCCCGGGCCAAGAATCATCCCGGCCAGCGACGCGGTATAACCCATCAGGCTTTGCAGATAGATAGGCAAAAGAATAATGCTGCCGAAAAGACCGGCAACGACAAAGAAGATGACAATATTGCCCGACAAAAACGAATAGCTCAGAAAAATTCTCAAATCCACAATTGGGTGATCGGCGGTAAGCTCAACAAATATGAAAAGAATGAAAGCCGCTATGGCAATTATTGTCAGAATGAGGATGAAATCAGAAGCAAACCAATCTTCCCGCTGTCCTTTGTCGAGGACCATCTGCAGGCAGCCCACCCATACACTGAGCAGCGTGAGTCCCCAATAGTCAATAGAAGTGACGTTACGCTTCATATAATGAGGATCGCGGATGAACCAGAGAGACATGATAAGCGAAATAATGCCGATAGGAATATTAATAAAAAAGATCCAGTGCCAGGACCAGTTATCCGTTATCCATCCACCCATGAGCGGACCCATGATGGGGCCGAACATTGTGCCCATACCAAAAATAGCCATAGCAGTGCCGTGCTGAGCCGGAGGAAATGTTTCCAGTAAAATGGATTGAGAAATTGGTTGCAATGAACCACCGGCTAAACCCTGCAGCACTCTAAAGAAAATCAGACTCTGAATATTCCAGGCCAGACCGCAAAGAAGAGAGCTACCGGTAAACAGCAATACAGAAAAGATCAGAAAGCGCTTACGGCCAAAAAAGCGGCTGAGCCATCCCGTCATCGGAATAACGACGGCATTGGCAGCGAGATAAGAAGTGATGGACCAGGTCGCTTCGTCGATACCGGCGGAAAGGCTGCCACGAATGTGATCCAGCGACACATTGACAACGGATGTATCAATAATAACCATTAGTGTGGGCAGCATCACGGTAAGAGCGACGATCCATTTATCAATCGGTCTCGCCATAAGGATTGATTACTCCACTATGATAGTCGGTTCCACAGACATGCCGACCCGCAGTAGCTTATCCGGATCGGTGCCGGCATCAAGAACAATTTTAACGGGAATTCTCTGCACGACTTTGACATAATTTCCGGTTGCATTTTCCGGTGGGAAAAGCGAAAAAGCCGCCCCCGTTCCGGCCATAATACTCTCCACTTTACCGTAAAATTTCTTTCCGGGATAAGAATCCACTTTAACCACCACCTTCTGTCCGGACTTTACCATTTCCAGTTGAGTCTCCTTGTAATTGGCAATAATCCAGACATCGGTAAGCGGTACCAAGGCCATCAGAGGCTGACCAGCCTGAATCTGATTGCCCGCTTCGACCGATTTCTTTGTCACATACCCAGACGAAGGCGCGTAAATCGACGTATAACTTTTTTTCAAGCGATCAGCTTCCAGCGTTTCTTGTTTTTGTCTCACGGATGATTTTTGTGATATTTGTGCTGCTGCCATCTGCTTAATCAAAGCATTTTGAGTTTCCAAGGCAGCCCTGGCCTGGCCAAATTGCTCACGCGCCGACTGCGCACGGGCAAGGTCGCCTTCATAAGCAGTTTTTGCTTTGTCGTATTGTTCTTCAGCAATGATTTTATTGGCAAAGAGACGTTCCATGCGTTTTAAATCAGTCTGAGACTGTTGGAGATTAACATCCGCAAGTCGGAGATTTGCCCGGGCTGATTCCATTCGGAAATTAAATTCCGTAAGCTGTTTACGGGCAACTTCAGTGCGCGAGCCTATTTCCTCAAGCCTGGCTTTTTCAGCCCCCACAGTAGATTCAGACTCTCTCACTTTTACACTGTAGTCCTGATCATCAATCTCCAGCAACACATCTTTCTCTTTAACAAACTGGTTGTCCTTAACCAGCAACGTCTTGACTGTCCCGGGAACTTTGGAAGCCACCACATGTATTCTTCCCGTGGCATAGGCGTCGTCAGTGGAAACGTGTGTAGTTCGATAACGCTGAAAAAAGTAAAATCCGCCAGCTATAACAACAATAGCCACTGCCAGGAAAATCAGCCCTAAGCGACCTTTAAACTTATTTACCACATCGTTCATATATGCTCCGGATTTACCCTTGCAAGATACTGTATTTATTTTGTTTATTCCAAATACCTATCCAGAATGTGCTGAGTATATGGAGCAAAGACTTTGGTGTCAAGGAAATAACATTACTGAAAATTATGAGGTGCAGGTGATTAATATTATTGTTTGCTCCTTGCTCTGCTATTTCAGCTTATGCTATAGGATAATAAATATATCTACAGGAGAACGGGACGGATGATCTACAATGAGGAATATGAAACACTACCCAGGGAAGCCCTGGAAGCATTACAATTAAAGCGATTACAGCAAGTTGTTAATCGTGTCTATCACTGTGTCGGTTTCTATAAAAAGTCCTTTGACAAAGCGGGTGTATCTCCGGATAACATCAAATCTCTTTCTGACCTCAAACAATTCCCCTTTACCACCAAACAGGATTTACGGGACAATTATCCCTTTGGCTTATTTGCCACGCCCATGAGCAGTGTTGTCCGCCTGCACGCATCTTCGGGAACAACAGGCCGTTCTACAGTCGTCGGCTATACGAAGCGTGATATCGAAACTTGGGCGGAACTGGTGGCGCGCTGTCTTGTTGCCGCCAACCTAACAAAGAATGATGTAATCCATAATGCTTATGGTTACGGACTGTTTACGGGTGGCTTGGGACTTCATTACGGAGCGGAAAAGCTCGGGGCCAGCGTTATCCCCATGTCCGGCGGCAACACCAAACGGCAGCTCATGATTCTGCAGGATTTTGGCCCGACGGCAATCTGCTGCACTCCTTCTTATGCCCTGAATCTGGCGGAACAGGGACAAGCCATGGGTATCGATATGCGCTCTCTGAACCTGCGGGTTGGTATCTTCGGCGCCGAACCATGGAGCGAACAAATGCGCCAGGAAATTGAAAAAGCTTTTGATATTAAAGCTATGAATATCTACGGCCTTTCCGAAATCATGGGACCGGGAGTCGCCATGGAATGCAGCGACGCACAGGAAGGCATGCATATTTTCGAAGATCATTTCCTGGTGGAAACCATCAATCCGGAAACGGGTGAGGTTCTCCCTCCCGGTGAACAGGGCGAACTGGTCTTTACAACTATCACCAAGGAAGCCTTTCCCCTGATCCGTTACCGGACCCGCGATATTTCCCGTCTGTATCCATTACCCTGCCGGTGCGGCCGGACATCTTACCGCATGGACCGCGTAATGGGCCGCAGCGACGATATGCTCATCATCCGGGGCGTCAATGTCTTTCCTTCCCAGATCGAGGCCGTGCTGGTCGGCATCAAAGGCCTCGAACCACATTATCAACTGATTGTTGACCGTGAAGGCACTCTTGATACGTTGGAGGTCCAGGTCGAAGTTACGGAAAGCCAGTTTGCTAATGCCGACGAAGTGAAGGTCTTGCAGAAGCTCGAAAAGATGATTTTAAAAGATATGAAAGATTACCTGGGGATCACGGCAAAAATCAAGCTTGTGGAGCCAAAATCGCTCCAGCGATCTGAAGGTAAGGCGAGCAGGGTAATTGATAAACGGAAAATGTAACTACCTGTATCAATACCCAAGATCATTGTTCATCTATTCCCGGAAAATATCTTTAACGTGTTGCGGTTTGTGCTTTTGGGCAAAAGAATTGCCGTCAATGACCCGGCGGACTGCATAGGCAAGTTGAGGCATTTTGTAGGGTTTCATCAGAAATTCCCGGACGCCCAGCCGGGCAGCATCCTCGCCGGAGACATGCTCACTGTATCCGGTGCAGACAATAATGGGCGTGTCTGGTCGCAATGCGAGAATTTTCTGGGCGAGCTTATCACCGGTTAACTGCGGCATGCTCATATCAGTAATGACGGCAGCAAATCGTTGTGGCTCAACGATAAAGAGATCATAAGCTTCAACGCTGCTAGTTTTACCGACCACCTGATATCCCAGACTCTCTAACATTTCACTGGCTATATCGCACAACATGGGTTCGTCATCGACATAGAGGATGGTTTCCGTACCCGTGGGCATTGCTTCCTCTTGACGGGAGTCCTCCTGCTTCCGCCGGTCTTCCATCTCCGGAAAATAGATTTCGAATGAGGTTCCTATTCCCGCTGTGCTACGGCAGGCAATAGCTCCACCGTGGCTTTTGACGATACCGTGTACCACCGAAAGTCCCAGCCCCGTTCCCCGTCCGGTTTCCTTAGTGGTAAAATAAGGTTCAAAAACGCGGGCGGCAACCTCGGGGATCATGCCCTGACCGGTATCGCTGATTGTCATTTTTAGGTATGATCCTGCCGGAAGACGCAACTCGCCAGCCGCTGACTGCGCGTCGATCTGCTCTCGTGTGAGAAAAACTTCCAGCACACCGCCATCGTTCTCCATGGCATGGATGGCGTTACTACATAAATTCATAATGATCTGATGGATATAAGTCGAGCTCGACAAAACCAGGCCGGAAGCGGCATAATTTTGTTCAATGGTGATGTTGGCCGGGATCAATGAACGCATCATTTTCAATGCTTCCGAGATCGCTTCTTTAAGTTCGAGAGGCGCAATACGAATTTCGGCCTTGCGGCTGAAGGCCAGAATCTGATTGACCAGCGCTTTGGCACGTTCGCCGGAATTAAGAATCTCGATGATTTTTTGTCTGGTTTTTTCGGAAACCGCTGTGTCGTTCAGGACCAGCTCTGAATAGCCGATAATTGCTGAAAGGATATTGTTGAAGTCATGAGCAATGCCGCCCGCCAGCGTCCCCACAGCTTCCATTTTCTGGGCCTGAGCCAGATCGGTCTGAAGGTGCTTTTTCTCTTCCTCGGTTTTTTGGCGTTCGGCAATCTCATTGCGGAGTGCTGTGTTAATTGATTGCAGAACCTCGGACTCCGAGGCAAGTTGCATGTGCAAATCACGTTCATTAATCAACAGCCTGTTCATTTGATTCAGGAGCAAACCCACCGGCAGGCTTGCGAACAGGGAGACGAGAGAAATGTTCACGACAAACATGATCCATGTGGCAAAGTGTTCCGAATAGACAGAGGCCCAGGCCCGCAGGTGCGGACCAACCTGCCAGTACAAGAGCATCAGCAAAACGGCGTTAATAGAGGTGGTGATGATGGCGGCACGGACCCCAAAGAGAAAGGCGGCACCGACAACGCACATAACCACCCAGCCCGCACGCGCATATAAAGGACCGAGCGTGATAATAAATGTCAGCATCAATCCATAAAACATTATAAAAAAAATTTTAATAGATAAGGTCGTGTAACGAATGCGTGACATCAGAGCAATTAATATGATGACGCCAACTTCAAATGCGATCAATCCATAATTCCCCTGGGCAACAAAGTTTGGAATTGAAAAGGCAAATCCTATAGGGAGAGCGATTAAGGCAATGGAGCGAATAATCCCGATGTAGTATATCCGCCAACCATCGAGATCCTTAAACTCTGTCAGTTCTTTTCTGGGCCAAAACCCATCCAGCCATTTTTTGCCTGCCCTGATTATTCCCCGGTGCAACATGCGATTCCTTCTTTTATCGTTTCGTTGATTATTTTCCACAAGACCAGAAAATAATGTTGTGTTTCTGATAAATGAGTCCTGCTGTTCAATGATGGCCTACAGTTGCGTTTCTGCGGGAATGAGAAAACAACCCTTCGTGTGCTTACACTCTACTTTTTCGCATTGAGCAGTCCTTCCTTAGAAAAAGGAAATTGGCGGCTGCCAAATGCTGTTTTGACAGTGGCTTTGCCTTCAATTTTATAAGGCAGGTCTGCCTTTGTTAAAATTGCCTTCAGGCTGCCGCTGAAGTCTTTGAATCCGGCCACGACTGGCACTTGTATGCGCGTTATTGAGGAGGAGGGGATCAATAACTCCTTCTCCAGATGGCCATTGCCGATTTCCTCATTTTGCAGATAAACGGTGTATGCCAAAGATTTAAATGTCAGGTCAAAACTGTTGGGATTTTGCACATCGAGATCGAAGAGCAGATTCATTTCCGTAAAGGAGATGGGCCGGAGAGTAATTCCTCGCAGGGCAAAGGATGGCGCTTGCATTACCCAGCTTACACAAGACATCAGAAAAATGGAAAAGGTCAGCAGGAATAATATTTTACAATAAGCCCTTACTTCTTTCGTATACCATTTCTTCATCAATAACATCCGCTCCGGAGGAAAATATTTCTTTGCTTTGGGTGTTACTGGTTCAAAAGTATTGCTACCGCATTGATCTACCTTCTAATCATTTTTAAAGCGATTCCACAATATCAAACCCGGCGCAAAATGAAAAGGCGCAATCCATAAAAGATTGCGCCCGGTTTTTTAATGGTGCCGAAGCCGGGACTTGAACCCGGACAGGCGTACACCCACTAGACCCTGAACCTAGCGCGTCTACCAATTCCGCCACTTCGGCATGCAGGCGATGAACTATAACGATCAGTGCCTTCTTGTCAAGATAAAATGATGTTGAATTTAATTACCAAAATGTTATGGTAGCACGCTAACTAAAAATTTACTTATGAGAAACTTATGATTGTATTTAAAGGTATTGAAAATATTACGGAAGATTTTCGCGGTTCCTTTGTCACGATTGGTAATTTTGACGGCGTGCATTTAAGCCATCAATTCATTTGCCGTAAGTTGGCAACAGAAGCCCGGGACGCCTCGACAAAATCGCTGGTTATTACCTTTGATCCTCATCCGAAAATGATCCTGCATCCCAATATCCGGCCTTTTTATCTAATTACCACTTTAGCTGAAAAACTTAAACTTCTGGACAATTGCGGAGTTGACGGAACGCTGGTAATCCCTTTTTCGCCGGAATATTCGAAAATTACCGCCGAACAATTTGTTTATGGCTTCCTAACGCAGAAGCTGGAAGTTAAAAAAGTTATTGTCGGCCATGATTACACATTCGGCCAGGCCAAACAGGGTAACAGTGATTATTTGATTTCTTCCGGAGCGAAACTGGGCTTTGCTGTGGAAGTGGTTGACGCTTTTAAAGTGGGAACCGATATTATCAGCAGCACTTTAATTCGCAACTTAATTCTGCAAGGTGATGTGAGCTCCGTATTCAAGTTTATGGGAAGGTGGCACAATATTGCAGGAATTGTAGTTTCCGGCAGGGGGCGGGGAACAGGACTTGGTTTTCCCACGGCCAATCTGGAACCAGACAAAGAATTGCTGCCGCCACCCGGCATTTATGCTGCTTTTGCCGAACTGGAAGGGAAATGCTATATGGCGGCTTTAAATATTGGAGTTAAGCCGACGTTTTCCGATTATACTTTTACGTTCGAAGCTCACCTGCTTGATTTCGCAGGAGATGTCCGGAGCAAAAGAATAAATATTTTATTTGTGGAGAAGTTGCGGGATATTGTCAAATTTGACGGTCCCGAAATGTTGAAGCAACAGATAGCCGCGGATGTGGAGAAAGTTAGAGCTATCTTAATTAATAATATGGAAAAGAAAGTATAAGGAAATTTATTTGGAGGTAATAGTTCAATGTTAAGAATTGCCATAGTTGGCGCAACAGGGATTGTGGGTCAGCAAGCGATTGTCAGTTTAATTGGTCATCCCTGGTTTAAAATTACGAAGCTGGCGGCTTCCGAGCGATCCGCCGGGAAAAATTATCGCGAAGCGCTGAAAGATGCCAACGGTTCATCACGCTGGTGGTGTACGGAAGAACTGCCCGCAGAGATCGGGAATATGCCGGTAGAAGATGCATCTGCCTTCGATCCTACTTCGGTAGACATTATTTTCTCCACTATGGATGCCGGACCGGCTAAAGAATTAGAGCCGAAATATGCCCGCACGACGCCGGTAATCAGTACAGCTTCGGCGTTTCGCTATGAATTCGACACACCGATTCTGGTCGGCGGTGTAAATATGGATCATGCCGCACTGCTCGCTGTTCAGCAAAAAAACCGCGGCTGGAAAGGCTTTATATCGCCTAAGTCTAACTGCACCATTGCCGGACTCGTTGTTTCTTTGAAACCTATTCGGGATGCATTCGGCGTGAAGCAGGTGGTCATGACTTCGCTGCAGGCAATGTCCGGCGCCGGAAGAACTCCGGGACTGTCTGCGATGGATATGATGGAAAACGTTGTTCCTTATATACCGGGCGAAGAACCCAAAGTGGAAACTGAACCGCAAAAAATTCTGGGCAAGTTCACCGGCGAAACAATTCAAAATGCTGCTTTCGGGATTACTGCCACCTGTACCCGCGTGCCGGTAATCGATGGCCACATTGTTTGCGCTTTTGTACAAACAATCAAGCCCTGTACTCCCGAAGATGTTAAAAAGGCGATGCTAAATTACGGCAAAGAATTTGCGGAGCTTAACCTGCCCAGTTCACCGAAACATCTGATTGACGTGACCGATGATCCTTTCCGCCCGCAGCCACGCATGGATCGGGAAAAAGGCGGCGGCATGACCGTAACTGTCGGACGGATCCGTAAAGACCCGATCATTGAAAACGGGATCAAATACGTGTGCCTGGCCCATAACACCAAACTGGGCGCGGCCAAAGGTGCTCTGCAAACAGCGGAATATCTGGTGAAATATTATCTGAAACTCATTTAACCATCAAAAAGGAAGCTGCGGCTTTTCATTAAGCCGCGGCTTCGCTCATTCATTTATTAATCTCCTTTTTTTCCGAAAATGCTTGACTGATTATGCCTATATTGCACAGAGAATTTTATGATCGCGATACGCTGCAAGTTGCCCGTGCTCTGTTAGGGGGGAAATTGGTACGTCCGGTCAACGGTGTCGAATTAAGCGGAATGATCGTGGAAACTGAAGCATACTGCGGGAAAAGCGACAGCGCCTGCCATGCGCACCGTGGCGAAACGCCGCGCAATGCCGTCATGTTTGGTCCTCCCGCACATGCTTACATTTATTTTACCTATGGTATGCATTATCTGCTTAACCTGGTCACGGAAAAAGAAGGTAATCCCTGCGCTGTGTTGATTCGGGCGGTTTTGCCTCTTGCCGGCATTGCCGAAATGGAAGCCCGCAGGAAGAAAAAAGGAGCAGAGCTGACCAATGGCCCGGCCAAGCTCTGTCAGGCGTTCGGGATTGATAAATCATTGAACGGTTGGGATTTAGCCTGTGGCCAAGAATTGTGGTTGGAAGATTATGAAATTATTCCGCCAAAAAGAATTACCGCCACACCCAGAATAGGTATTGATTACGCAAAAAAGGAACACCGCGAGGCGCTGTGGCGGTTTGTAGTTAAAAGTAGATGAGCGCGACCTGCCCCAGTATCACACATCTGCATAACATCATTAAAAACAATTGACATAAGAACGGGACTTCCCTATATTCCCGCTTTCGAAAAGCAATATCTTATCAAACCAATTTGATTGGGGAGGATACTATGGAAGTTGTCTTTGAGGTACTGGGACTGATGGGAATATTAGCCGGCATAATGGCTGTCGGATTAGGCGGTTTACGGATTCTTTACGGAAAGCATCGACCGACTAAGATGTACGCCGTGGTCATCCCGGTTATCATCCTTGACTCAATTATTTTTTATATCCTTGGCCGGATGGAGGCAGCAAATTCGCTGCTATGGGCCGCGGTTGGCATATTTTTAGCCGGTGCCCTCCTGGTGAGCTCATTCATCTTTATTGCCAAACAGAAAGCGATCCCGATTCTGTCCTCGTTCTACGGCATTTTGACGGGAATCGACCAGGTGCTCACGGGCACGGAACAAATGATATCCACTAGCACAGCTCTGGCGGAAGGAGCCAGAGAGCAGGCGGCAGCCATAGAAGAAACGTCGGCATCTCTGGAAGAAATGTCTTCCATGACAGCCCAGAATGCTGAGAATGCGGGCAAGGCTAATACCTTGATGTCCAAGGACGCCAGGGAAAGCTTTGAGCTAGTAGCGGACAAGATGACCCAGATGCACAACGTAGTCCTGGCCAGCGTCCAGGCCGGTGAGGAAACTGCCAAAATCATCAAGACCATCAATGAAATAGCCTTTCAAACAAATCTGCTGGCATTGAACGCGGCCGTTGAAGCCGCCCGGGCGGGCGAGGCCGGTGCGGGATTCTCGGTCGTGGCGGAAGAAGTTAGAAACCTGGCCCTGCGTTCTGCCGATGCCGCCAAGACAACGGAAGACCTTATCGCCGATTCCACCGGCAAGACGCGGCAGGCATCGGCCCTCTTCGGACAGATCAATGATGAACTTTCCAAAAACAGGGAAATTGCATTCAATGTCACTGAGTTGATCGGGCAGGTGGCCGTAGCTTCTCATGAACAGGCTCAGGGAATAGACCAGATTACCCACGCCGTAGCGGAGATGGATAAAGTTGTCCAGCAGAATGCCGCCGGCGCCGAGGAATTTGCAGCAATCACAGAAAGCATCAAGGATCAGATAGTCACAATCAGCGACCTTGTGGAAACCGTCAAACCGATCCTCGGTGAGGAGATCATCATGGCCACGGGTCAAAAAGCCGAAGCTCAACGGGCCAATGATACTCGCAAACCAGTGCAAAGAATCAACAGACCCGGCAGCACGGATGGCCGTCCAGTTAAAATGATCTCATCACATTGAAATAATTATAAAATAATCTCTTCAGACATCTTCCTTCATTCTGGGTTTAAATAACAGCACATTACTTAATATTTATACCCAGAATGAAAGCTTATCGTTAATCCCATTTCCCCGCTAGCGAAAAAAAATCATGCAGATTTCTTTTGTTTGTGTTATAGGGCGCAGCTATTTTTTTTCGTCGGGGAGACATGATCGCATGAAGGGAATGAACACAGCCGAGGCTGATCTGGATAATTTGCGTCAGGCTTTGGCCGCAGGCCAGGAACTGCTGAGGACAGAGAAGCAAAAAAAGGAACTTTACCGGACTGCACTGGAACATTCCAGTGACGGTGTTGTTGCCGTCTGCGATGGTAATTTTGTGTATGCCAATTCTAAAATTATGCAAACACTCGGCATAAACAATCTGAATGATATTTTGGGTGAGAGGATCACGAAATTTGTCCATCCGGATGATCAAAAAAGGCTTATTAATTACTATCGGCAGCGAGAACGGGAAGAACAGGTGCCGGCAAGACATGAATCCAGTGTCATTCTACCGGATGGACAGGTGTGTCCTGTGGAGGTTTCGGTATCCTCAATTGACACCGAGGGCAACAAAACCTTTATCATCTATCTTTATGACATCACCCAACGCCGGCAGGCCGAGGCGGCGCTACGTGAATCCGAAAGCCGTTACCGGAGAATTTTTGAGAATACCGGCACGGCGATGGTCATTCTGGAGAAGGACAAACGCATCTCCCTGGTGAATGATGAATTTGAAAAACTGACTGAGTTCTCGAAACAGGAACTCGAAGGTCGCATGCTGTGGATGGAATTGATAAAAGAAACACATCGGGACAGAATGATCGGCTATCATGACCTCCGGAGACAACAGCCGGATGCCGCTCCCAAACAGTATTTCTCGCAGATCGTAACCAAAAGCGGTCAGACTAAGGACACTCTAATCAGAGTTGATCTGATGCAGGAAACGATGCAAAGCGTAGCCTCCCTGATTGATATTTCGGATCGAAAAAAACTCGAAGAACAATTTCTGCAAGCCCAGAAGATGGATGCCCTCGGGACCCTGGCGGGAGGTATAGCTCATGATTTTAATAACATTCTTATGGGCATTCAGGGTTATGCGTCTTTGGCCATGCTGAAGACAGACTCTGCAGATGACCGATACGAGAAGCTCAGTGGCATTGAAAAGCTGGTCCAGAGCGGAGCGGAACTCACACGACAGCTGCTGGGTTTTGCCCGCGGCGGTAAATACGAGCTGCTGCCGACGAATCTGAATAGACTCGTCACCAAGGTCACACAACTGTTCGGCCGGACAAAAAAAGAGATCAGTATTCAATGGCAATTGCAAGATAACCTTTGGAGCGTGGAAGTGGACAGAGGACAAATCGAGCAGGTTCTGCTGAATCTGTTAGTCAACGCCGGGCAAGCCATGCCGACGGGTGGTGATTTATCTCTGGAAAGCGCCAATATTGTTCTCGGAGAGAGCCATTCGACAATTTATTCGATTCCCCCGGGAGATTATGTTCGTCTGTCCGTCCAGGACACCGGTGTGGGCATGGATGAGGCCACAAAGCAGAGGGCATTCGATCCCTTCTTCACGACCAAGGAAAAAGGTCGGGGGTCCGGCCTGGGTCTCGCGTCTGCTTACGGGATCATTAAGAACCATGGCGGATATATCAATATCGAGAGTGAACCGGGAAAAGGGGCAACCTTCATCATCTATCTGCCCGCATCCCTGAAGACGCCGATTGAGGATAAAAAATCATTCACCACTGCCACCCGGGGAACGGAAACAATTCTCGTTGTTGATGACGAGGAGGTAGTGGCCAGGGTGTCCAAGGAAATGCTGGAAAGCCTTGGCTATCATGTCTATCTAGCCGGAAGCGGACAAGAGGCATTCGCCGTTTATATGGAAAAATGGCGCAAGATCGATCTGGTCATTCTCGACATGATCCTGCCGGGAATCAGCGGGGGTGATACATTCGATCGCTTGAAAGATATCAATCCGGAGGTCAAGGTTCTCCTGTCGAGTGGTTACAGTGTCGAGGGTCAGGCCACACAAATCCTCGAAAGGGGATGCAAGGGATTTATTCAGAAGCCCGTCAAAATGAACTCTCTGGCCAAGAAAGTCCGGGAAATTCTGGATCCCGGTTAATTTCCCGGCGACACTCCTGCCATCTCGCCACAGAGACTGTGCCACAATCATCGTTTGTCATTGATCCCCGCAGCCGCGCGGAAGCGGAAGTGACCATTACGACCGCCGGGGCCACCCTGAATGCTGCTATCGAAAAGGAGAGCGTGGCGAGGGAACGCTTGCAGGAACTGTGCGGATTGTCGAACCGGGCGGTTTTACCAAAATATCAAGCCTGGGCGTGGAAGAACAAAGAGTATTAGTTATTGCTGATATTACATCACCTATTGAAATATGGCGCGCACTGGGCGACGCTTACCGACTGGAAGCGCATTTTGTTGTCTGGGAGGGCAAAAATGTGCTGCAAGTACCCACCAGTGCTCTTTTCCGTGTAGGACATGACTGGGCCGTCTTTACTTCCGAAAAAGCAAATGCCCGCAAGCGCTTAATTCAAGCCGGCCAGAGAAATAGCTTAAGGACAGCAATTATCTCCGGTTTGCAGGAAAACGAAAAGGTAGTAGTCCATCCCGCTGATACAATCAGCGACGGTACATGGATTTGCGCTCGGAAATAGTTCAGGCTTTTAATTTGCTGGTTTAAATTCTATTATTACTTTGCCGGGATTGGAGCTATTATACTTATCGTTATCGCAACGTTTCCAGATACCCAGATCAAACCAGAAACCTAAATTAAACTCTTTGGTCTTGATTGTTTTTCCTTCACCGCGGAGGGCCGTATAATAACAGTACTCGCCAAACTCATAGGGCATTTTATCAGTGCTTTCTCCCCTGCCCTTTTCAATAAATAACGTACCGTTGTATTTTTTCATCAACTTGCTCAACACACTCCCCAAAATATTATTGTAAGCATGTTGTGCACTGAGATCCGCCGTATTAAACTCCTTTTGCGCATGCACTGATTTAACCCGACCGTTTTTTGTCCGGCAGATTATTTTATAGCCGTCTATATAACCTTCGTAAGCATAACCATATTCGTCATCACTGCCGGATCGCAAAAAATCTTCGGGAATTGCTGAAGCCTGCGCGCCGGGGTTTACCTTGAGAATAAAATCAGAAATATTGTCAAAAGCTAACGCTGTTGAATTTAGTTGCGTAAAAAACAACATCATTCCGACAATAGCAAAAAAAATCATTGAGCTTTTAAGTCTCATATATTGTTCCTCACTTCCTTCTGTAGGATGGTAGGTAAATTTTAAAGATCACTTCCTCCATAAAGTCAAGATAAAAAGATAGACGGGAAGACGCCGTGGTGCGTGGTCTGAGGAATCATGGCTGCTTGTACCCTTCACATAAAACAGGCACAATCATCAAAAGCTTCGGTTGAAAATAATAAAATTTAACCTATAAAGAGAATACTGCCTAACCGGCAATGCAGACTGACCTCGTAAAAAGAGAAAATTGCAACGTTAGCAGGATTCTTTGCATAGATTTCCTAATTATGGTAAATTGCCATAAAGGAGATAATGTTTTGCACAATGACATTTCCTTATTTTTGAAAGCGTTGAATTTCTCCGCGGAAAAACACCGTAATCACCGCCGGAAAGATGAACGGGCTTCGCCTTACATCAACCATCCCATTGAAGTTGCCAATGTTTTATGGACTATCGGTGAGATCTACGACATTACCACGATCGTTGGTGCACTTCTTCATGACACTATTGAAGACACAAATACCACACCTGAGGAAATCCGCCTTAATTTCGGAGATGATATTCTGGCACTTATTCTGGAAGTCACTGACGACAAGAGTTTGCCGAAGCAGGAAAGAAAGCTCAAGCAGATTGAGAAGTCGTCCCTTCTTTCGGACCGCGCTAGGCAATTAAAGCTGGCCGACAAAATTTGCAATATCAGCGATATCGCCAATTTTCCGCCACGGAATTGGTCCTGTCAAAGAAGGGTTGATTATTTGGCATGGGCTGATGCTGTCATTGCCGGTCTGCGCGGTGTAAATGTAAAGTTGGAAATATATTTTGATGAAGTACTGGCCGATGCACAAAAGAAACTGGCGCAAGAAAAGGATTCAGCCGTCGGGGAGGCATAGATGAACTTAAATGAAACCTTGAAAGAAGCATCATTGCTGGAGAGTATTGATTATTTTGGTGTCGCCGATTTAAATTGTGCAACTGATGTCATCCTCGCTCAAGGAGGTGAAATTGTCCGGGGCTATCCCTATTGCATCTCGCTGGGCATAGTTCTACCGCATGCTGCAGTTGATTCTTTACCCCGTCGCGCCGACTATGCCGTCCGTTTAAACTATAAACATGCCTATGAGATAATCAATCAGAGGCTTGATTTCGCGGCTTCCCGTTTGAGTAACCGCATTCAACGAATGGGTTTTAAAGTGCTGCCCCTGCCTGCTGCCGAAAGAGTTGATGATGAAAAAATATGCGCTTCTTTTTCGCACAAAACGGGAGCTCATCTGGCCGGATTAGGCTGGATTGGCAAGAATTGCTTATTGATTACTCCGGAGCATGGACCGCGAGTGCGCTTTGTCTCCATTCTCACCGATGCTCTCCTGCAACCAACAGGAGAACCGTTGGATGAAAAATGCGGAGAATGTGATGAATGTGTGAAAATATGCCCTATCCATGCGTTTACGGGAAGGCCGTTTAAAAACGAAGAACCGCGCGAGATGCGTTATCAGGCTGAAAAATGTGATCAGTATTTTGAGGCGCTGAAGCAAAAAGAAAAGGAAGCTGTTTGCGGCTTGTGTTTATATGTTTGTCCCTATGGCCGGAAATGAGTGACAATTAACTCCACCTATAGACTCGGAATCGAGGAAATTTAAATTCCCCGATTAATGCTATTTTACCGTCAACCCCCTAACCCGGTAGTTAAATTCATAACTGAGCGCCCCGCTCCAATCATCCTGAAAAACACCTTTATAGCGGGTTCCGTAGACGGGGCCTACCGGTTTGCCATAAGTATAAAACCAATTAATAATCGGGCTGCCGGAAAAACCCAGCGCTATCCAGTAAGAACCGGGCATTAAAACAGGGGAATCTTTCTTGAAATCAAAATTGACCCAGCGGTAACCGGGCTTCAGGGAAAGGTGATCCAGGTTGATCATCTCACTTGTATAGAGAGGTGTACCAGGCTTGCCCTGATCATCTTGAAAAATATCGGCCCACAGCCAGCCTTCGCCACCGAATTTATGCAGGGCCAGGGCAACTTTTTGCAGTTTCAGCGGCTGCTTTAAAACAACAACTTGCGCATACTGTGTTGCTTTGGTTGTTACATATTCGGCTGTCTCCACCAGAAAATTGCGGGACATTTCATAGTTATTAGCGCCGGATGCGGTGGTGGAACGGGGAAAAGCAAAATCAATATCTTCCGGGAAATCCAGATTACCGTAAACAAAGGGAACTAAAAAGCGCAGTAATTTCTTTTGGTCTTCCGGAATGACAACGGGTGGTGGCGGAGGAATCATGGCAATTTTCTTAAACTCAGCTTTTACGCCGGGTCCTAGAAGCAAATTCTTCGGTCCGTAACTCTGGCGGGTTCCCTGAAATTTAACGGAATCGGAAATAAAGTTAGCATCAATTGTTTCCTGCAGTTTTGGTTTGGTACGGGCGTCAGTCGCTTGTGACCAGCGCACTAAACCGTCATTTTTTGTTTCGTTATTATCTACACCAACTTCAATGCGGACAAAACGGTTGGAAACGAAAAGCTGCATATTTTGCGGGTCGTAAGGCACCCATCCTTTATCGGGGAACCATATTTCAATCCAGGAATGTCGGCCTTGCCCCATTTTAAAAGTCAGCGTTCCTTTTTCCCATTTTATATCAAAAGGTTGATTCAAAGTAACCCCGTTGACAATACGCACCGGAACACCCACTGAACGCAAAAGAGCTGCGGCCAGATGCGAAAAATTCTGACAGTTTCCTTTACCCGATTCCAGAGAATAAACGGCATCGTACTGTGCCGGAGGGCTGACGTAGCGCACATTATCTACTACCCAGGAAACAACCCGCTGTACGGCATCAAATTGGGTTTTTACATCTTTTGTTAACTGCAAAGACAACTTGCGAATTTCCGGATTATCCGACTGCACTTGCGCCGTAGCCTTTAAATAGTCGGCCATATCGGAAGAAAGGTTCGTCAGTGGAAAAGGCGCATCCGTTTCGAGAAGCTTCAATCCGGTATGGTTGGCCGCATCAAAAGAAATAATAGCATTAACTTTATCGGGAACATTTGTCCAGGTAGCAAGAATCGTACTATTGCCGCGAGCATCTGTTGATGTTTTTCTATCCTGTGCTTCTGGAGAAAACGATATTTTCAAGTTGGTTATCTGCTGGCTATAAGTTGGGGATTCGAAGCTCTGAGGCAGAACAAAGCTCAAAGACAATTTGCGCATGGCATCGCCGGCGGTAATCTGGTGCTGCAACTCATAATGAATTGTCGAAGCCATATCACCTTTCACGATAAAATTTTCAGCAAAGCTGGGAGCTGCTAATGCCGCCATACCTAAGAATATTAAACCAGCAATCTTTTTCATAGGAATATCTCCAGTTGTCTAAAGTGTGGAACAATATAAACGAGAGATGCGCTCCATGTCAATGGAAACAAATCCACGAAATCAGTTTTCCCCAGGTTAAGTAAGGCTAAGCCGTTGTTCAAAATCAATATGATTAAAAAATTATAGCAACCGGCATAAGGAGCCGTAACGAAGTTGAGAAATAGAACAGGTTATTTGGTAACGGCTCCTAAAGAAATAGCTGGTCAAATGCAAGTCTTTTTGTTATGGAAGATATGAATTTATATAAAAAAAGTGTTTTGGCCATCCCAAATTAAAATTGGTTCAATTTCCACCGAGATTAATTCCGAAAACCAACACAGAAAAGAAGAGATGAGAAATTAAACCTATGAAAAAGGAACATTTACGTAATATTGCTATTATTTCACACGTTGATCATGGCAAAACCACTCTGCTCAATGCCATGTTGAAACAAACTGGTGTTTTTCGGACTAATCAGGCGGTGGAAGATCGCGTTATGGATTCGCTGGATCTGGAAAAAGAACGCGGCATCACCATCACAGCAAAAAATACGGCGGTTGAATATAAAGGCATCAAGATTAATATTGTCGATACGCCGGGCCATGCCGACTTCGGCGGCGAGGTGGAACGCAGTCTCAATATGGTTGACGGCGCTATTCTGCTGGTCGATTCCAGCGAAGGGCCTTTGCCGCAGACGCGCTTCGTGTTGAAGAAAGCACTGGCAAAAAGACTGCCCATAATTCTGATTATTAATAAAATTGATCGCCCCGATGCCCGCATCGAAGAAGTCATTAATGATTCTTACGATCTTTTTATTGATCTGGGAGCTGAGGAGCAGCAAATTGAATTTCCGATACTATTTACAATCGCCAAGAATGGTATTTGCCACAGGAAACTGGGAGATGAAAGCTGCGACCTGAATCCGTTGTTTGATACTATAATTGAAAGAATACCGGCACCCGAGGCCGACGATGAGGCCAATCCGCAGTTTCTGGTGACTAATCTGGATTATGATCCGTATGTGGGACAAATTGCTATCGGCCGCCTCCAGCAAGGCAGGCTGGAAATGAATACCAATTACAGCCATTGCACCGAAGATAAGATTGTTCCTAATGTTAAATTTTCGGCACTTTATACTTTTTACGGACTTGCTAAAAAGCCGGTCACCAGTGCTGAGTCCGGAGATATTATTGCTTTCTCCGGGTTGTCGAATGTTACTATCGGTGACACGATATCTTCTTTAATTGATCCGCAGCCCCTGCCTCGCCTGCTGGTGGATGAACCGACTGTCTCGATGATGTTCTATGTCAATGACGGCCCCTTTGCCGGCACCGAAGGAAAATTTCTTACATCCCGGCATTTGCTCGAACGTCTGGAAAAAGAATCACTGCGCAATGTAGCCATCAAAATCAAGAAACTCGAAAGAACCGATGCCTTTGAAGTTTGTGGTCGGGGCGAGCTGCAAATGGCGGTGCTGATTGAAACAATGCGCCGGGAAGGTTATGAATTGACGGTGTCGCGCCCACAGGTTATCACCAAAGAGGAAAACGGCCGGAAAATGGAACCGGTGGAACGTCTTTTCCTGGATATACCGGAAGAATTTGTCGGTAAAATCACGGAAAAATTATCCATTCGCAAAGGCCGCCTGGAGAGTCTCGTCAATAAAGGCAGCGGCCGGGTAAGCATGGAATTTCTTATTCCCTCGCGCGGTTTGATCGGTTTCCGCAGCCAGTTTTTGACGGATACCAAAGGCGGCGGCGTCATGAATTCATTATTGGAAGATTACGCACCCTGGTTCGGCCCTATTCCCCAGCGTACGACGGGAGTTCTGGTGGCCGACCGTGCCGGCCGCGTCACTACTTACGCCTGCTTTGCCATGGAAGATCGCGGGGAAATGATCGTCGAAGTAGGAATACAAGTTTATGCCGGTATGGTTATCGGCGAACGCAACCGTGTAGGCGATATGAATGTTAATATCATCAAGGAAAAGAAGCTTACCAATATGCGGGCCTCTAGTTCGGATGCGACCGTAATATTGCGGCCGCCGCGTCTTTTGTCTCTGGATCAGGCCATTGAATTCATTGCCGAAGATGAGCTGGTGGAAGTAACGCCCAAAAGTGTCCGGTTACGTAAAATGGAGCTGGATGCAACCAGGCGGGCATCTCAGCAAAAAAGTCAAAGGGATATGTAACAGCTTGGTGCAAAAGTGTGATGCCGGGCTGAAATCACTTATACTAATATTCTGAAGATAATAAGAACTTGATTAATCAAATTTCCAATAACTTTTATTGTATTACTCTGCCCATGTCTTTTCGGCTTAATCATGTGCATGTATACGCATTGGTGCATAACAAAGAAGTTGCTCTTTTTGATACCGGCCTTGATATCAGCGGCTCTTTTGATCTGCTGAAAAAGGATCTGGAAAGTATCGGGCAGGATATAGAGTCGGTTCGGGTTATCTATATAACTCATTCCCATGGTGATCATTGCGGCATGGCCGGATTGATTAAAAAAGAATCGGAAGCGATAATTCATCTTTCCGCAGCGGCTGATGAATCCAACCGGAATTATTCCCAAACGGATTTATTGATTCTGAAGATGAAGAAATTTTATCTGTCCCATGGTCTCTCCGAACATCAAGTTGATAATACGATTGAAGTGTTCAGTGCCACGCGTAATATCGTTGCACAATTTAAAGGTGATTACTGTTTGCAGCCCAATGAAATAAGGGAATTTGGCGCGTGGCAATTTGAATCTATCTTTACTCCCGGACACTCCAATGGCCATATTTGTTATTGTTTCCGCAAGGAAGGTATTTTGCTTTCCGGGGATACGGTTTTGCCGCACATAACTCCCAACTTGAGCCCTGATCTGTTTGACGAAGATTTCCGGCCGCTTGAAAACTTTTTAGCATCTCTGGATAAAGTTGCCAGTTTGCCTGTCGGGAAAATATATCCCGGTCATGGCAATGTTATGGGAAATGTGCAGGCGCGTGTTCAGGAGCTACACGTCCATCATGCTGAACGAACGCAGTTGGTTCTCCAGTGCCTTGGCACAACACCAAAAACTGCTTTTCAGGTTGCTCTGGGAGTCTTCGGCAATGATTTGCCAGATTTTGACAAGTTTCTGGCTTTAAACGAAACCTATGTCCACTTGCTGGATCTGAAGGATAAAGGTATAATCAAAGAAGAGCAGGATGGTGATATTTTAGTTTATACGGTACAGTGATGAGGTGCTAATATTTTTGATTTGTGGTCAGTATCTTTTGTGTCTGTTGGAAATAATTTAAAAATAAAGAGATCGTTTTGAGCAAGCAATTACTGAAAGAAATTGAACGCCGCCGAACCTTCGGCATTATCAGCCACCCCGATGCGGGGAAAACTACGCTGACCGAAAAACTGTTGTTATTCGGCGGCGCTATTCAAATGGCCGGAGCGGTGAAAGCACGCAAAGCATCCAAACATGCGCTCTCCGACTGGATGTCCATTGAAAAAGAGCGTGGCATCTCCGTCACTTCGTCGGTAATGAAGTTTGAGTATGCGGGCTGCGAAATCAACCTGCTGGATACTCCCGGCCATCAGGACTTTTCCGAAGATACTTACCGTGTGCTTACCGCCGTGGATAGCGCGTTAATGGTAATTGACGGCGCTAAGGGAGTGGAGACGCAGACCCAGAAACTGATGGATGTTTGCCGTCTGCGCAATACGCCGATCATAACTTTTATTAATAAAATGGACCGCGATTGCCTCTTGCCGCTGAATATTCTGGCGGATATCGAAGATAAACTGCAAATTGAATGTTCGCCGCTTTCCTGGCCGATTGGAATGGGCAAGCGTTTCAAAGGTGTTTATAATCTCTATAATAAAACATTGCATCTGTTTACTCCCGGCAAAAGCCGCCGCTCCGATGAAGGCGTGATTATAGAAGATCTATCCGACTCGCTGCTCGACGAGCTTCTCGGCAGCCAGGCTGCAGAACTTAGAGAGGAAATTGAACTGCTGGAGGGTGCGGCCAATCCCTTTGATCACAAGGAATATTTGAAGGCCAGCCAGACGCCGGTGTTCTTCGGCAGCGCCATCAATAATTTCGGAGTGAAGGAACTGTTGGAAGCTTTTGTCGAGATTGCTCCGGCGCCCGTGCCGCGGCCTACTATAACAAGGATTGTGTCCCCCGATGAAGATGATTTCTCCGGCTTTGTCTTTAAAATCCAAGCCAATATGGATCCGGCGCACCGTGACCGCATCGCTTTTCTGCGTATTTGCTCGGGTAAATTCCAGCGGGGCATGAAGGTACAGCAGCATCGCCTCGGCAAAGAAGTCAGTTTGTCCAATGCGACAATCTTTATGGCGCAGGATCGGACCAATATTGAAGAAGCCTATCCGGGAGATATTATCGGCATTCATAATCACGGCACCATCAAGATCGGCGACACCTTTTCGCTCAAAGAGCCGCTTAAATTCACCGGCATTCCGCACTTTGCCCCGGAACATTTCTGCCGCGTACACCTGAAAGACCCACTGCGGATCAAGCATTTGCAGAAGGGTTTGATTCAGCTGTCCGAAGAAGGTGCGATTCAGGTTTTCAAGCCGTTGTGGGGTTCGGACAATATCCTGGGTGCTGTCGGTATCCTGCAATTTGATGTTACCATGGCGAGGCTCAAAGATGAATACAGTGTCTATGCCGATTATGAAAAGACTGATTATGCTGCCGCCCGCTGGGTGACTTCATCCGATGCTAAAAAAATGGAAGATTTCCAGAAGAAACACCATACCAACCTGGCGCTCGATACGGAAGGCAATTTGGTTTATCTGGCCTTGAACGATTGGCGTCTGGCCCATACGATGGAAGAATGGCCGCAAATCACGTTCCTCAAGACAATGGAAAAAAATTAAAATACCCCGAAAATGATATTTCCATCCTCGAGACGGCAAAGATGAAATTACTTTTAATTTTTTACTGACGCTGCCAGCCAGTCCCGAATATCTTCCGCTGATTTTTCCCAGCCTTGCTCCACCATAATCATATGAGCGAATTGTTCGTAGGCAATGTATTTGTCCGCCTTGATAAATTGGGCGATTTTTGCTTCCATCTTTTCGAGGGTTACTGCATCCTTTTTGCAGCCGATAACCAGTTTGGGGCTGCGAATTTTATCAACAGCAATCGGATACCCTTTGCCGATCTCGCGGCTGACAACTAAAGATTCAGGCTGCATAATATTGAACATGGCCGTTTTCGTGGCTCCTTCGAGATTGTTCAACACGGTTTTCCTGGCAATGGCAAAGCTCGGCTTAGTGGATTTCTTTCTTAGGGAATTCCAGATCCCCCGCAGGACAATTCTCACTAAAGTCATATTTTTCTTAAATTCGAATTTAACGCCTTTTGGCGGAGCGCTGGCGATCAAAACCAGGGCTTTAATTTTATCCGAACCTTCATTTGTCTTCAGTGCAATTAATCCGCCCATGCTGTGCCCGATGAGAGCGCAATTCTCGATATCCAGAGCTCGGCGTACTTTATTTACATCTTCCACATAGTCTTCAAGAGTGAGTATTTCCAGTCTGGCACCGGGATCGCTGGGACCATGACCACGCAAATTAAGAGCGTAACAATCCCATCCCGCGCCGGAGAAGAAGTTGATGTAATTTTTTAGATATTCAGTATTTACTCCGGCTCCGTGGATAAAGAGAAGAGGATAATCAAATTTCCTGTGTGCCGATAGTTCCTTATCCACTGCCAAGTCAGCTACTTTAATGCGTATCATGAATAAATATTTCCGAAAATTAATAAAAAATAATCATTGAGCGAATAGGGAACAGGATCGAAAGCGGTAAATAATTATCAATGATTATAAAGGAATGGCAGTTAATTCTATTTCAGCCTTTTGTCCATACCGGTAAAACCGCAGTCCGGTTCATAGCAGGTGACATTCAGAAAGGTGCATTTTTGTTGGCAGACGGGGCAGTTCTCCGGCGGCTGCGCCGCAACCAATGTATTGCCGCAATTGCTGCATTTCCATGTATTTTCTGGAATGTTGGCATTAGTTTCAGTCATTGTTTGCCTCCTTGAAGTTAATGTCTGTAAATCTAGCACAAAAGCAATTTCGATGGTGAATAATATTTTTCATCCGCCAAGGAATGTTCTTGAAATTATCCTGTTCTTTCTGTAAGCACAAAGAACAATTTTGTACGGAGATAAAAACTATGGCCAAGGGCACAAAGAAAGACGATTTATCCGATTTAACGTTGCTGGGCAAAACAACTCAACCAGTCAAAAAACTTGAGACTTTTCCCAATCACCACTCGGACCGTAACTACACGGTTACATTACAGACGGAAGAATTTACCTGTGTCTGCCCAATGACCGGCCAGCCGGATTATGCGAAAATAAAAATACAGTATGTTCCGGATAAAAAAATTGTCGAATCAAAGTCACTGAAGTTATATTTATGGTCTTTCCGTAACGAAGGTGTTTTTCATGAACATTTGACCAACATGCTCCTTGATGATTTGGTTGCCGCATTGAAACCGCGCTGGTGCAAAGTAAGTGCGGAATTTGCTGTCCGTGGTGGGATCGGAATAACGGTTGATGCGGAATATAAAAAATAACTACTCGGGCATATGGGTTGAAGGGAAATAGACTGAAGGTAAAAAAACAGAAGCGATCGCACAAGACCCAAAACGATTAGATACGCTGACACGTCTTTATTTTGTGGATGATAATGGCCTTCAGCCTATCTACCTGAGTAATTACGATAAAATAATAAAATAAACCGGAAGGATAAAAGGGTAAAAAAATGGGAAAACGCACAGATATTAAGAAGGTTTTAATTATTGGTTCCGGCCCTATCGTCATCGGGCAGGCCTGCGAATTTGATTATTCGGGAACTCAGGCCTGCAAGGCGCTGCGTAAACTCGGGTATCAAATAGTGCTGGTGAATTCCAACCCGGCAACCATCATGACTGACCCGGGCATGGCGGATGTCACTTATATTGAACCGCTCAATGCTCAAACGATTACCGAAATAATTGAAAATGAAAAACCGGATGCGATTTTGCCCAACCTGGGCGGCCAGACCGGCTTGAACCTGACGTCCGAACTTCACAAGATGGGTGTTTTACAGAAGCACAATGTGAAGGTAATCGGTGTGCAGGTCGATGCCATCGAACGCGGTGAAGACCGGATTGCCTTCAAGGAAACCATGAAGAATCTCGGCATTGATATGCCTAATAGCGAACCGGCTGTAACCGTGGAAGAAGCTGAAAAGATTGCCGCCAAACTCGGCTATCCGGTGGTTGTCCGTCCGGCGTACACAATGGGTGGCACGGGCGGTGGCATTGTGTATAACCTCGAAGAGCTGCGGCTCATTGCCAGCCGGGGTATATCCGCCAGTCTGATCGGACAGATTCTGATTGAAGAATCCGTCATCGGCTGGGAAGAGCTGGAACTGGAAGTCGTGCGCGACGCTAAAAATCAGATGATCACAGTCTGCTTTATTGAAAATGTTGATGCCATGGGGGTGCATACCGGTGATTCTTACTGTACTGCTCCGATGTTGACCATTTCCGAAGATCTCCAGAAGCGTCTGCAAAAATATTCTTACGACATTGTCGAAGCGATTCAGGTTATCGGCGGAACTAATGTACAGTTTGCTCATGATCCCAAAACAGACCGCGTTGTCGTCATTGAGATCAATCCCCGCACGTCGCGTTCTTCTGCGCTGGCTTCGAAGGCAACCGGTTTTCCGATTGCCTTGATTTCCTCTATCCTGGCAACGGGCATTACGATGGATGAAATTCCATACTGGCGCGACGGGTCGCTGGAAAAATACACGCCGTCCGGCGATTATGTTGTGGTAAAATTCTCCCGCTGGGATTTTGAAAAATTCCCCGGTGCGATCGACAAGCTGGGTACGCAGATGCGTGCCGTCGGCGAAGTCATGAGTATCGGTAAAAATTATAAGGAAGCTCTGCAAAAGGCGATTCGTTCCCTGGAGAAAAAACGTTACGGCTTGGGCTTTGTAAAAGACTTTAACACAAAATCACTCGATGAACTGATGGAGATGCTCTCTGAACCGTCCTCGGAGCGGCAATTCATCATGTATGAGGCCCTGCGCAAGGGCGCTACGGTAGAAGCCCTTTGGGCAAGAACCTACATCAAAAAGTGGTTCATTGAACAAATGAAGGAACTGGTAGAGATGGAAGAAAAGATTCTTGCCGGCAAGGGCAAAGCTCTACCGGACGATCTGCTGCTTGCAGCAAAAAGGGACGGGTTTGCCGACCGCTACCTGGCGCAGATTCTGGGTAAAAAAGAAGAAGACATCCGCAAGCAGCGGCTTGCCGCCGGCCTTGCCGAGAGCTGGGACGCGGTGCCGGTCAGCGGTGTGGAAAACGCGGCTTATTATTACTCCACCTACAATGCGAAAGATAAGGTCGGCGTCAGCGCCAACCGCAAAATCATGGTTCTGGGTGGCGGACCCAACCGCATCGGCCAGGGCATAGAATTTGACTACTGCTGCGTGCACGCGGCCTTTGCCCTGCGCGATGAAGGCATTGAATCCATCATGGTTAACTGTAACCCGGAAACCGTTTCCACCGACTATGATACATCCAATAAATTGTACTTCGAGCCACTGACGGTGGAAGATGTATTAAGCATTTATGAAAAGGAAAAGCCGGAAGGCGTAATCGTTCAATTCGGCGGCCAGACGCCTCTCAACATCGCCGCGGATCTGGCCAAAGCAGGTGTCAAAATTATCGGCACCTCGACGGAAACCATCGATCTAGCCGAAGACCGCGACCGTTTCCGGATGATGATGGACAAGCTCGGTATTCCCATGCCCAAATCCGGCATGGCCAGCAACCTGGATCAAGCACTTAAAGTCGCGGGCAGCATCGGCTACCCACTGATGGTGCGTCCATCTTATGTGCTGGGAGGGCGCGGCATGGAAGTGGTGCATGATGAAGAAATGCTCAAACGTTATGTCCATGCGGCCGTCGACGTTACACCGGAGCGGCCGATTCTAATCGATAAGTTTCTGGAAAACGCCATCGAAGCGGAAGCAGATGCCATTTCCGACGGCACCGACGCCTTTGTCCCGGCAGTGATGGAGCACATTGAACTGGCCGGAGTTCATTCCGGCGACTCCGCATGCGTTATTCCGCCCATCAGTATTTCCACAAGGCACATAGAGACAATTGAAGAATATACTCGAAAAATTGCTGTGGAATTCGGCGTTGTCGGCTTGATGAACATTCAGTATGCCATTGCCAATGACGTTGTTTATATTCTGGAGGCCAATCCCCGCGCTTCGCGCACTGTACCGCTAGTTTCCAAAGTTTGCAATATTTCCATGGCCCGTCTGGCCACACAGGTAATGCTGGGGAAAAAACTGGGTGATCTGAATTTAAAGAAAAAATCTTTTCATCATTTCGGCGTTAAGGAATCAGTTTTCCCCTTCAATATGTATCAGGAAGTCGATCCGATTCTGGGGCCGGAAATGCGCTCTACCGGTGAAGTTCTAGGTCTGGCCGATTCCTTCGGCCTGGCCTATTATAAGGCACAGGAGGCAACCCAGCAGTCTCTTCCCGGAGAGGGTACTGTGCTGATTACGGCGGGGGAAAAGGATAAAGGCGGCTTTCTGGAAGTTGCCCACGCCTTTCAGAAGATGGGATTTAAAATCAAGGCCTCGGAAGGGACCCATAAATACCTGATCAGTCAGGGAATTGCCGCTGAACACATTTTAAAAATGCACGAAGGAAGGCCCAATATAGTCGATGCCATTAAAAACGGTGAGATTCAACTGGTGATCAATACGCCTGTGGGCAGACTCGGCAAATACGATGATTCTTACATTCGCAAGGCCGCCATTAAATTTAAGATTCCTTATATTACGACATTGGCGGCAGCGGTGGCGGCGGCGAAGGGAATAGCCGCTTTCCGCCAGGGACACGGCCGCGCTAAATCTTTGCAGAGCTATCATGCAGAAATAAAATAATAAGATATGAGCTGACCCGCGGGCAAAATAACCATTTTGCCTGATTAAGGGTATAGCGGAGGGGAAAAATGGATATCAAAACTTTCGGTATTATCGGCGCCGGTCAGATGGGCAACGGGATTGCGCAGGTTGCGGCGCAGATTGGCGGTTTGCATGTCATCATGAACGATATCGCGGATCAATTTGTGGAAAAGGGTCTGGATACGATTACTAAAAATCTGGACAGGCTGGTGGCCAAAGATAAATTGACTGCTGATCAGAAGACGGAAATTCTTGGTCGGATTAAGAAAAGCACGAATCTGGAAGACATGAAGGATGCCGATTTTGTTGTGGAAGCCGCCGTGGAAAGGGAAGACCTGAAGCTGAACATCTTCCGCAAACTCGATGAAGTCTGTAAACCAGGTTTGATTCTGGCGACCAATACGTCTTCGATACCGATTACGAAAATCGCCGGCGCCACCAAACGTCCGGAATTGGTTATCGGGATGCACTTCATGAATCCCGTGCCGGTGATGAAGCTTGTTGAGATCATCCGGGGACTGGCCACCTCCCAGGAAACATATAATACCACTGAGACCTTAAGTAAACAGTTCGGCAAGGTTCCCGTAGAATGCAACGATTTTCCGGGTTTTGTCGCCAATCGAATTTTGATGCCCATGATCAATGAGGCGGTTTATGCCCTCTTTGAAGGGGTAGGAACTCCCAAGGCCATCGACGATATTATGATGCTGGGCATGAACCATCCCATGGGGCCGCTCGCGTTGGCTGACCTGATCGGCCTGGATACCTGCTATGCCATTATGGATGTTCTGCATAACGGATTTGGTGATTCCAAATACAGGCCTTGTCCGCTTTTGAAAAAATATGTTGACGCCGGATATCTGGGAAGGAAAACCGGCAGAGGATTCTACGATTATAGCAAATAAGTTTATTTAGCAATCCAGAGATTAAATTGTTGGCCGTCTTTAAGATAAATCTGGTGAGCACTGGCATTATCAGCAGCAAGATATTCTATATCCTGAACTGTTTTCGTGATCAGCGCGGAATAATTTTCGTAACCGTATTAAGGCGGGAAAAATAATTTGCATTTTATGGTACTTCTACTAAATACAAAATGAAATTAATTTTCTGGCCATCGATAACATCTACAACTAAATAAAAACTGAGCCGGTTACGCTGGCAACATTACCATTTGTAAGGCCGCAGATTACCGCATGAGTTCATCCCGGATGGCCACGCCGATCCTTTCCATTATATAGGGCTTTTTGACATAGGCACCGGCTCCCAGTTGCTGAGCCTTCTTGACTCGATCGGTTTCCGAAAAACCGCTGACCAGAATAGCCT
>CAIVQG010000015.1 GCA_903907985.1 uncultured delta proteobacterium | reverse complement strand
CCCTGAATATAGCTCCTCAAATCGCATCTTCCGGATCTCCTGTAGTATCTCCGTCCGCCTCATCCGTCACCTCCTTTGAGGCAACTTAACAACCGGACAGTTTATGTGCTACAGAACCGGACAAATCATTTGCTTCTTACACTGCCTTCTGATATTCCTTGACAGAGCTAAATGTTTAGAGTTAGTAATATATACTTTTGAAAAGCAGGCAGTCACAATTATGCGAAAGGATATGGATATGAAAACAGGCGAGAAAAAGATGGCAACTCCTGCTAAAAAAACAGCAGGCCCGAGTAATCAGCAGAGGCAAGGCTTGGTGATCGTTATCACCGGAAACGGCAAAGGCAAAACGACATCTGCTTTCGGACAGGCCCTGCGCGCCATCGGCCAGGGATATAAAGTCCTGGTCGTACAGTTTATGAAGGGGAGAAAATACGGTGAATTTAAAGCCGCGAAAGAATATCTGCCTAATTTAACTATCCGCCTGTCCGGCTTGGACAGTTTTGTCATGCGCGACAACCCCGCTGCCGTTGATATTGAACTGGCGCAAAAAGGGTTAGCTTATGCCCTAAAAGCCATTAACTCCAAAAAATATAATATGATTATTCTGGATGAAATCAATGTCGCGCTGGATTTTAAACTACTTGATTTAGAAGAAGTCATCGCAGCAGTTAAAAACAAACCCGCCGACGTTGATCTGATATTGACCGGCCGTTATGCTCCACAGCAAATAATCAAACTTGCCGATACTGTCAGCGAAATCAAAGAAATTAAACATCACTACGCAGCAGGAATCAAAGACCGCGCGGGCATTGAGTACTAGTTCTTTATTTATAATACACGGCTAACCATACTGTCTCCTGATCCGTATCTGTCCATTCAACTCTATGCTTATAATGCTGAGGAATTCGGATATAATCACCAGGGTGCAAAACAACCAATTCTTCTTTTCCTTCAAAACAGAGACCGGCACTTCCCTGAAGAAGAATGACCCATTCGCTTTCATCCTGATCGTACCAGAAACCTTCCTCGGAAGCCTGCCCCCGGGAAACAATTCTTTCTACCCGAAATGTACTTCCTTTCAGCATTTCTTCCAATAATTCATTTTGTAATTCGGCGGGAATATCACTAAATATATTTTTTTTGCTAATCATATTACAATATTCTCTTCGATCATGATTTATCCATCATCACAAAAGCTGTTATTTCTTTGAACAAAGAAGCGTCCATCCGGAATGGCCAATCGTTATGACCAGCTCCTTTGATTATCCACATGCGTTTTTTGCCTTCGGGAAGAGCGTTATACAAATTAATCGCGTGCCTGATCGGCAGAATTTCATCACGTTCCGCCCCAACTACGGAAATTTTCTTTTTAAACGATTTAAGATTTTCGATGCTGTCATACTTGTCAGTTAAAACCAGCTTTACCGGAAGATAAGGGAATATGGACCCGGCGACAGAAGCCAGCGTGTCCCAGGGCGTAATTAATATTATGCCGGCAACAGGTACGGTTGTCTTTTTAGCAATAGCGGCAGCAACGCCGCAGCCCAATGATTCGCCCACCAAATAAAGCGGTTCTCCATATTGCTCATAAGCAAGGCGCACTGTCTCCAGACCGGCAGCGACAAACGGCTTCTCTCCCACTTTTCCCGGCCGGCCTCCGTATTGCGGATACTCGGCTAAGATTACGCGGAAACCCAGTTCCCGAAAAGGCGTAAGATAGAATCCTCTGTCGAGTGTTGTGCCTCCATTGCCATGGAAAAGGACTACGGTGCCGTTGGGCGCGGGCGCTTCTTTACCGGCAATCAGACCCTGATAATCCACAGCTGTCGCCAGCCAGAGTTTCATGTTTTCATACTCCAGCATCCGCGCGGAAGGCCACTGCGCACTGGGAAAATAAAGAAATCTGTTTTGCATATTACAACCTCCCAAAAACATTACCATGAAAAAGAAGAACAGGATTATTTTTAATGTCTTTTGCATTGAATGACCTGCCCCGGATACTTCTACAATATGAATTAATAGTTTTTCAGGTTAATTAACTATCCTATTTCCCCCTGCCCTCAAAAGAGAGCTGCAGCGACTGGGTTTTAAAATTATTCAGAAAATTAGCAAACTCGATCATATTACCTTTGGGATACTTAAAGCCCACCAATGTAGTTCCGGGACTTCTTAGTTTTGCCAGCATTTCTTTCCATTGGACGGAGTCGGCATGAACCAGCATATCGAGATTGTCCTCAAGCCTGGGTGTGATTTCGGCAATGCCCCGTCGCACGTGAATCGTGTAAGCTTCATTTGTATCGGTAAATTTAATGCCGACACTTTTATCGAGAGCGGCGCTTTTAACGGGATCGAGATTAACCGCCAGAGAATCGAAAAAAAGCGACAGGGGAAAACGTTTAACCATTTGCGGGTCCAGTTTGATCTTCGGTTGCGCCACGAACTTGTCGCGCATTTCCAGCGCCTCGGTCAGATAATAATGGCGGGCATTGGCGTTGCTCTCCCTTTCTCCGAGGGCGACAAGAGCTTTAATCCGGACTTCCCGCGCCTCTTTGTTTTCGGGAGTAAGCCGAAGAATATAGCCGGAAAGCTGCAGTGCGGCCTGATAATTTCCGCCAGCGAGATACTTTTTTGCATAACCTGCCAGCTTTGTCTCTCCTCCGGAAATTTCCGCCATCATCTTTGCCTCTTCTTGGGGGGGCAAGGGCTGAAGATCAGCCGAATCGCCGCTGAACCAGCCCAGGTTGCCTGCAAACATGGATCGTGCAGACCAGGGAACCTTGCCATAAAACTCCTGAAGATAGGGCGATTGGGCCAGGTGGGCGGGAAGTTTGACATATCCCGCGAGCTCATCAGGCGTCATCCCCTGATTGATACCCCTCAGGGACTGATCATGGACAAATTGAATGGCATCACGGTAGTCCGTCGCAATCCGGTTAATCGCAGCAGCGCCTGCGACCGGTTGTCCATGAGAAGGAACCAGATACTCGGGCTGCAAATCACGAATGATATCCACCGATCGGTACCAGTTTTTCAGACTGCGGAACCACGTTCCCCGAATCGTATAGAGATTCGGAAAGGATTTGTAGATATTATCGCCACACATTAAAATTTTTCTCTCTGGCAACCAGACATAAATCTGATCATCCGTCTCACCCGGCGCATGAATTAACTCCATTGGAATGCCGGCAATGGTCACCTTCAGGCGGTGGCGGAAGGTTTTTGTGGGAGGGATGTAACCCAGGGTAGAATTGGGATCAAAAGACAGAAAAGGCCCGATCCCTACATTGATCATCGCTTTTTTATCCAGGTAGGTGCCGTACATGCGCATGCTTCTTGCGCCAATTATCGGTGCCGTTTCGCTTGTAAAACGCGTTACGGCGTTATCGGTCGTTTCGTGGGCGTAAATGTCGGGAGTGCCTTTTTCGACAAATGCTTCAGCACCGTATATGTGATCAGGATGAAAATGTGTATAGATAATGGCCTTCAGAGGCAAACGGGTTAATTTCTTCAGTTCGTTCCAGACTTCCGCTCCCGCCTCTTTCGTCTCCATCGTATCAATTATAATGACACCGTCTTTTCCTTCAATCATAATGGAATTGGCGATACCGTAACCAACGGCGCAGTAAACTCCTTCGGCAACTTTATAAATCTTCTTTTCGAATTCTTTGGAATGCTCAACCAGTTTTCTGTTTTCGGCAATATTCGGCAGACCTTTCTGCGCTGTGTCGCAGGAAGTAATACTAAACACAACGATGATACAAAAAATACCAACAGAAATAATTTTCTTGTTCATGATTGAACTATAAGAATTTCGAGCTTGGATGTCAATTAAATACAGACAGTGTTGTATTCCCCACATCTTTTTAAGTAAACCACTTTCCGATTAACGTATTTCTCTACAGATCTCCTCCGCATCATTTTTTTTCAATTACATGATAATTATGCTATAACTATAAAAAATCGGAAACATAATTTCTGTACCCTTTTTTGTGACACATGAAAACTGAACATAAAACTAAAGAAATACTTTCCCTGCAGAAAGAAAATCTGCATTTGCAGCAAAGCATCGCCGTTCTGCGCGATGAACTGGAGAAAATGGAGATTGCCCGCCAAGAGGCTGTGCAGAATAACCTGCAATCCGTGCAGACAGAAATCATCCAACTCCGGACAACAATTGCCGCCATGCGCGATGAACTGGAAAAAACCTGCTACGATAAGGACTGTATCGTTTCGCAGCAGATTGCCGACTCCAGCGACAAAACGAAACAACTAAATGATGCTATAGTCGCACTGCGCAACGAACTGGAACGCAGGGAAATTGCTTATCAGCAAGATATTCAGGTAATCAACAGAAATTATCAGGCGGAAGTTAAACAGTTACAGCAGACCATCGTAGTATTGCGGGAAAATCTGGAGGCATTAAAATCCGGAAACATTAAAGGCATGGAAAAATGAAAAATAAACAGAATAAACCAACAGCAAAGCGCATGAACATGGAGAAAATGCGGTCTTTACTCGATATTTCCCGGAAAGTATCGACACTGGAAACACTCGATGAAATATTGGCGGAACTGATAGAGATTACTACTACCGAATTAAACGCAGACCGAGGAACAATCTTCCTGAATGATCAGGAAACAGGAGAATTGTATTCGCGGGTTGCTCAAGGAAATTTTCAGAGGGAAATACGATTGCTAAACAGCAGCGGCATAGCGGGCGAAGTTTTTCATACGGGGAAAAGCCTGATCATTCAGGATGCATACAGTGATGGACGCTTCAACCAATCCATCGACGAAAAGACAGGCTATATTACAAAATCAATTCTCTGCGTTCCTATCAAGGCTGCCCGCAATGAAATAATCGGTGTTGCCCAGGTTCTCAACAAGAAAGAGGGACCGTTCACAGAAGATGACGTGATGCTTCTCGAAGCTATTGCCACGCAGGCGGCCATCGCACTGCAAAGTACGATATTTGCCGAACGTATGAAAAAATTCCGGACAAAGGAAATGGAATTTTTCGATGTCGTCGCCGAAGCAACTTCGGAAATCAACCTGGGAACTCTTCTGCATAAGGTAATGTCCGAGGCGATGCGGATGACGGATTCTGAACGTTCCACACTTTTTCTTAATGACAACAAAACCAACGAGCTTTATTCGCGAATAGGCGAGGGATTATCTTCCACGGAAATACGCTTCCCCAATAATGTCGGTATTGCCGGAGCTGTTTTCCAATCAGGCGAAACCATCAATATCCCGCATGCCTATGCCGACCTGAGATTCAACCCGTCTTTTGACAAGAGAACCGGTTTCTTTACCCGTTCCATTCTCTGCACCCCTGTTACCAATAAATCCGGTAAGATTATCGGTGTCACGCAGGTTTTGAATAAAAAGGGCGGTCCATTTACCAAGGAAGATGAAATGCGTCTCAAAGCATTCACCGCCCAAGTCGCCATTGCCCTGGAAAATGCCAAGCTCTTTGATGATGTGCAAAACATGAAGAATTACAATGAGGGCATGCTGGAAAGCATGTCCAACGGCGTTATCACCCTGAATGAGGACGGCAAGATTATCACCTGCAATACTGCCGGCATGAAGATAATGAAGGTCTCGGAGTCGGAAATACTTAATCGCAAGGTTGAGGAATTTTTCAGTGGCGCCAATGCCTGGGTTTTGGAGAAGACTGAGAGGGTTGGAAAGACACAGACACAGGATGTCATTATGGATGCCGACCTGATGTTCGGGGGGGCAAAGCTTTCTGTAAATCTGACCATTCTTCCTCTGGCCAGCGTCGAGAAGAAAAAGCTCGGAACGATGATTGTCATTGAGGATATCTCGAGCGAGAAGCGGATGAAATCGACCATGTCCAGATACATCGACCCTGCGCTCACTGACCAAATCATGGATTGCACAGAGGACTTCATGGGGGGCAAAAACATTACGGCTACGATACTGTTCTCCGATATCCGCGGCTTCACAACATTGACCGAAGAGTTAGGAGCGCAAGGAACCGTTGCACTGCTCAACGAATATTTTACCTTGATGGTGGATTGTATCCAGAAAGAAGGCGGCATACTCGATAAATTCATCGGTGATGCCATTATGGCCGCCTTTGGCATCCCGTTTGCCCATAACGATGATGAGGATCGCGCCGTGCGTACGGCAATTCAAATGGTTAAAAGCCTCAATGTTTGGAACAGGGAACGTATTAGCGAAGGCAAAAAGCCGGTCCGGATAGGGATAGGCTTAAATACAGACTCCATTGTTTCCGGAAACATCGGTTCCCCGAAACGCACGGATTATACGGTCATCGGTGACGGCGTTAATCTGGCTTCGCGTCTGGAATCCGCCTGCAAACAGTATTATTCTGCGATCCTGATTTCCGACAACACTTACTCCAAACTAAAGGGCACTTACCGCCTGCGGAAGGTCGACCGGGTGGTGGTCAAAGGTAAAACGGAACCGGTAAGTATTTACGAAGTTCTTGATTACCACACCGAAGAAACTTTTCCCAATATGATGGAAGCGGTAAATAACTTCTCCCACGGTCTGGCTTGTTATCAGAAAGGGCAATGGGGCAAGGCTATCGAGGCCTTCCAAAGGGCCTTATCGCAAAACAGCAATGATAAACTTTCTCAGATGTATATTGACAGGTGCGAGCACATGAGAAAAAACCAGCCGGCCGGGCAATGGGACGGCATCTGGGTAATGACATCTAAATAGCAGCAACACAGATAATCTCCCGGATCATCGATCTTACCGCCCATCTCTTCATGTGCGGCCGAAGCGTTCAGCACATTGATGCCAATATCACACCTTTACGAGCTGGTCGAGTTTATGGACAAAGGCTTCGATATCCCCGGACATGGCGGAGAGCTCCAAATAGACAGTAGCCGTTTCTTCGGCACTGGCGGCATTGGACTGAATGACTGTGTTCATGTTGTCCACAGCCCCCCTCGATCTCCGCAACACCCAAATACTGGTCTTCCGATGATTCGCCGATAGCCTTGAGATGATCGGCAAGCTGATCCGTAACCTGGACAAACATGGCGAACCCCTCATCGGAACGGATGGCAAGTTCGGTGCTCTCCCTGATATTCTGGATACTGCTGTCAATGATATCCTGGGTATTCTTGGAGGCCTCGGCGGATTTGCGGGCCAGATTCCGGACTTCATCGGCGACAACGGCAAACCCCACCCCCGCTTCCCCTGCACGGGCGGCTTCCACGGGCGGCATTCAGGGCCATAAGATTGGTCTGGAAGGCGATGGAGTTAATGGTCAGGGATTGTGTTTATTTTTGACTGCTGTACAACATGCTCAGCAAAGTTAATGACTTGTTTTTAGTAGTGCGTTTGTCCTAAGGTCAAAGACAAATAATCGGAATCCGCCACCATTTATTTTTAGTTGCATTGTTTTCCGGAAGTTGTAGTATTAACAAGACTCGCTGAGAACAAGGGAAGTAAAGTTTGAAGTGTTAGTTGCATTGATCCCACGCCCACGCAACATATATAACAAATACTCACTATTCACCGGCAATTAATAAATATTAGAATATCATCTGAAACAGGAAACGTTAATTTACAGAACTGAAACCATTTTATTTCCCAGGAGGCAAAAATGGAACTTCCACTGTTTCTTAAAGGCATTGAAATCCTCTCTGATTTGCGCAACGAAGACCTTGCCCTCATTGCCGAAAGCGCTCAGATACTGGATTTCCCGGATGGCAGCGTGATTATCAAACGGGGAGAACCGGGCCGTTTCCTGTGGGTCGTTTATGACGGCGAAGTGGAAGTGTTGCTGACGGAGGATGATGGCAGCCAGCGGACTGTTGCCACACTGGAACGAGAACAAATATTCGGTGAAATGTCTCTGTTAACAGGAGAGCCGGCGGTTCTGGATGTAGTTGCTCCCAGGGCAGCTAAAATCATAAGAATTCCGCGCGAAATATTTTCCCGGATCATTGCGGAAAATCCAAAAACGCTGGGCAAATTCACCCGCCTGGTGACCAAAAGGCTGATGCGCAATGAACGGGATGATGCCCGCGAACGCCTGAAAAAAGTAGACAAGGAGAATGAAGATCCTTACGATCTGAACTTTACTTCTGTTTATGATCCCCTGAAAATACTTACTGTCAATTGCGGTAGTTCATCTCTGAAATACACTTTGTTTGACACAACCAAAACCGCTCCGGTGATTGAAGGGCTGATAGAAAAAATTGGTTCTGGCGATGCCTTCCATGTTATTCGGACACCAGACGCAAAAAAAGAGCATTCCGTCAAAGAAATCATGGCTATTGAAAATGCTTTTGGCCTGATGGTTTCCACGATTACAGACATGGCTTATACGGGTATGAGCGACTTGGGCGAAATCAAAGCGGTCGGACATCGTGTCGTTCATGGCGGTGTGCAGTTTCCCGGTTCTATAATAGTCAATGCTGAAGTGTCCGCGGCTATTAAGGATCTTGTGCCCCTGGCGCCATTGCACAATACTTATAACCTGGAAGGGATCACGCTGATGCAGCAGCTCATTCCCACCGCCCAACAGGTTGCTGTTTTCGACACCTCCTTCCATGTGGGCATGCCGGAAAAGGCATACACCTACGCACTGCCTTACGCTGTCTGCGAGGAAGAACATATTCGCCGCTATGGCTTTCACGGAACAAATCACAAATTTGTCGCCCTCAGTGCTGCAACTTTTCTCAAACGTCCGCTGGGCGAGTTAAAAATTATTTCCTGCCATTTGGGCAGCGGGGCTTCATTATGTGCCATTGATCATGGTCAGAGCGTAGATACGAGTATGGGGATGACTCCGCTGGAAGGTCTGATCATGGGCACACGCGCCGGAGATCTCGATCCGGGGATAATTCTGCATTTGCTGCGGCATCGGGGAATGAATGTTGATGAAATCGATCAGATGCTCAACAAGAAAAGCGGCCTTTGGGGAATTTCCGGCAAAAGCAATGACATGCGGACTATTCTGGCGGCGGCTGAGGCGGGAGACCTTAGATGTGAAAAAGCTATCGGCGCCTTTTGCTACAGGGCCAGAAAATATATCGGAGCATATTCAGCCGCGTTAGGCGGCCTCGATACTCT
Organism: uncultured delta proteobacterium; assembly: GCA_903907985.1. Classification (GTDB taxonomy): domain Bacteria; phylum Desulfobacterota; class Syntrophia; order Syntrophales; family Smithellaceae; genus MVRV01. Next base: position 10,529 of record CAIVQG010000015.1, on the reverse strand, counting down.
GATTTTCACCGGCGGCATTGGAGAAAATTCCGCCGAAATACGCGCCCGCATCTGCCAGGGAATGGAAATATTCGGAATTTTTGTTTATGATGACATTAACAGAAAGACGCGCGCCCAGCGTGGCCAGATTACCGATATTTCCGAGCCCGGCGCAAAAATCAGAATTCTCGTTATTCCTGCGGACGAAGAAAAAATGATCGCCCGGGAAACTATTCATGCTCTGGGACGGTCAAGGACTAAAGATGACATTCAAAAACTTCGTTCCCGGCCAATTCCTTTATCAACCTCGGCGCATCATGTGCACCTCAGCCAGGAACATTTTGAAATTATTTTCGGCGCAGGACGGACAATGACGCCCCGCACTGATTTGAGCCAGCCCGGCCAGTTCGCAGCCGTCGAAACAGTTAATCTTGTAGGCCCAAAAGGCCGAATCGAACATGTCCGGATACTTGGTCCCGTCCGTAAAGATTCGCAGGTGGAAATATCCCGCACAGAGCAGTTCAAACTGGGCATTGATCCACCCATCAGAGATTCCGGGGATATTGAAGGAACTCCGGGAATTACCATTGAAGGGGAAGTGGGCACGGTTAAATTAAGCAAAGGTGTTATCTGCGCGAAACGCCATATCCACATGTCTCCGGAAGAGGCCCTGACACTCGGATTGCGCGATAAAGATGTGGTCATGGTTAGAGTCAAAGGCGTAAGAGAACTGATTTTTGGCGATGTTTTAGTTCGCGTACATCCCGATTTCCGAATGGACATGCACCTGGACACGGATGAAGCCAATGCTGCCCAGATTTCTACCGGAACTGTAGGCTATATCGAAGCCATTCAGCACCGGAAATATATGTAATTGACATTAATATGGATTGCGGCACTGAGCGCATATAAAGTCATTTAAACAATGTACTCGAAGTATAAAGTGCGGTGTCGATGTCATTTGCTCTTAAGTCTCATTAAATTTTCCGGAATACCCCCTGAGGTGAACAGAATACCGATCAGATTTCGGGGGTCAACATCACCAGCCATTATTAGTAATCGTCCGACGATATCACTGTTTTAAAATATCTGGAAAATTAACCGGAATAACGATATGCTTTCGCCCTGAGAAAATAACGTTCTGACAAATGTTTCCTGGTTTTTTCCAACATATTGAGGAGCGTCAATCCCTATCCACATTGAGCGAAACGAATGGCGATCAAAGAATCAAAGGCCTATAGAAATTTCATTATCTCTGTGGGGCTGATTATAGCCCTCGGGGTGTCGGCAATTTACCTCGGCATGGCCATCAGAAGCAGCAATCTGATCAGAGAGTGGATCCTGTTGAGGGCCAAAGCACAATTCGATGGTATTGTCATGACCAGAAAGTGGAATGCCCTCCATGGTGGGGTGTATGTGGAGAAGACGCCGGGCATGAAGTCCAATGCGTATCTCGTCAATCCCGACATCCGTTCAACAGATGGCAAAATATACACCAAAAAGAATCCTGCCTTAATGACCAGGGAGATATCCGAATTATCAAAAAAGGATGGTTTGTTCTTCTTTCACATTACCAGCCTCAAACCATTAAATCCCGGCAATACACCCGATACTTTTGAAAAGCAGGCGTTGGAGCTTTTTGAAAATAGCCAGAAAAAGGAATTTTATACCGATGAAATCAAAGATGGCCGCATTCATTTCCGCTATATGGCGCCGCTTTTTGTCGATATGTCCTGCCTCCAGTGTCATGCCAGCCAGGGCTACAAAGTAGGCGACGTCAGGGGCGGCATCAGCGTTTGGTTTGATATCGACGATGTAACCAAAAAAATGAAAGCTAATTTTGTCGCTATTTTTTTACTGACCGTATTAACCATATCTCTGCTCATCGTCCTTATTTACCTGATGCTGCGACAATTGCGCATTAAGCTCGACTATGCAAGGGATTTGCTCGACAGGATGTCCAAAACGGATATCCTGACGGAGATATCCAACCGGCGACATCTCATGGAAAGGTTCAATAACGAGTTGGAAAGGGCGAAAAGGGCCGGAAACAGCCTGTGCTGCATCATGATGGATGTAGACCATTTTAAGGCAATCAACGATACTTTTGGTCATTTGAAGGGTGACGATGTTCTCAGGGAACTGGCAAAGATATTAAAGGACTCCATTCGCACCTATGATGTCGTGGGACGTTATGGCGGTGAGGAGTTCATGATTATTCTGCCCGACACGAATCTGGAAAATGCCGCAAAGCTTGCGGAAAGAATCAGGCAGAAGGTGGAAAGCGATCTTGGCAACAAGTCTAATTTGTCCGCTAGCAATAGTGTAACTATCAGCCTTGGTTTAACCGGCATGCGCGATGATGATACAAGTTTCGAGACCATCATTAAAAGAGCCGACGAGGCATTATACAGGGCAAAAGAAAGCGGGCGAAACAGGGTGGAAATAGGGTTTGCCGGCCTCTAACTGCATTACCTGCCAGGTCCACTGAAAAATTCATTCCAGCAGTTATCAGCATTCAAATTTTTGGCTGCCTGACAAAATCAACCGGATGCTCTCGCCAAATCGATGTTTATTGAGCCCGGAAAACTACCCTTAATATGGACAGGTAAACAGATTAAATATTATTTGGTCATACCTGAATAATACGAAGCATCTATTGGAATATCGTTAATTTATGTTGATCGATGAGATCGGCACCTTCCTGGTGCGGCACCTGTTCCAGAAAGGCAGCATAACCACCCCTGTAGGACACGCTTAATTTTAGATAGTAGACATAATTTGCCTTTACCTTAATAGTTGCTTCGCCTGACTGCATAGTCCAGACTTCTTCGTTTTTGTTTTGCTGTAGATTCCTCGTTGCGAGACTGCCCGTTGTAAAGTTGACATCTCCGGCCGGCACGGGCAAGAGAAAATATTTAGAGTCGGGCATAACCAATATTTGCTTTCCATTGGCCTTAATTTCGGCTTCGACAAGGTTGGATGCATACGATGGTTCCCGGAAGATGTAAACCAGACCTTCTCCGGCACGCAAACTGGACTCCTGCGGTTTGTTGGGATCTATCTTCCGTTCTAATCGCTCCATGCGTAGCGCTATCGCTTTTTCATGGTCCGGACTTCCGGCAACTGAAAAAGCATGACGCGCAGACACAAGGTACCCTTTAGTTTCATAGTTGTAATAAACTCTTACTTCATATTTCCCCGGCGCGGGGGCATCAAAGGTTAGCACTCCCTGATTCTCCCCTTTAGGTATGTATCTAAAATCTCCGCCTTCAGTATCCGGAGAACCTGCGGGGACTATACATATCCAATCCCGATCAGCACCGGGTGCATTGGAATAGTTAACTTTTATCGGATCGCCATAGTTATAAACATCTTTGTCGGTAACAACCTCCGAAGAGCTGACGGCAGCAAGTGGTGGGCAGATAATTACAAGAACTATTAAAACGGCGAGGGAAATGAACGATACATTTTTTTTAGTGTTAATCTGCATATGTTTCCTCCTTCTATCATTCAACACCAGATAAGATAATTAACTTCTATACACTTTATTGATTTGGTCCCGCCCGAAAAACAAAACCCCGCTCTTTTTTTAAAAACGGGGTATCTTGCCATCAGTCCATGTTGCCCTCGGGTAAGGTTAAAGGGGTTAGAACTTTATGTTTGTCTGCTATTTATAATTTATTTTAGTATATCAAGACTGGCGATAGAAATCTATACCGAAAAAAATTGGTAGATTAATGCTTTTTCAAGTAAGACATTCGGGCCGACATCTCAGAAATTTTCCGCGATACTGGCGAACGGGCAAAACAGGTGAGGCTCAAAGAAAGTTCTGCTCTCCGACGGTTGGTTTGAGCACAACTGTGCATCGCTAAAATATTAAATAAAATTAAGGGGGGGGGTAAGCTTTGCGCTTACCCCCCCCTTTTGTTTGGGTTCCCCAATACGTGCGGCCGGACAAGTCCGGATGGCTAAGGGAATCAGATATTTAATCCGACGGTCAATCCTTCCTCGAGGGCCTCCCGGATCATTCGAGGCCGGACACAGTCGCCGACGGTGTACACCTCCCGCGCCTTCCCCTGAAATTCCTCTACGGTCTTCGGGTCAACCTGGAGGCCCGCAGCGAGAATCACCGCGTCGGCCTCGATGAACTCGTTGATTCCCTGACGGTTTACCTTGACGCCTGTGGCGGTGACTTCCTCCACGATGGTCCGGTTTTCGAGGCGTATGCCCAGCATCTTCAACATCCCCAGGAAAAATGGCCGGTAACTGGATGAGACTGTCGGCGCCAGGCGGTCCATCATCTCCAGGACAGTGACGCTCGTGATACCCTGCCCCTTTGTCACCAGGAACTCCGCTGTTTCACAACCGACAAGGCCGCCGCCAATGATGACAATGCGGCCCTGGACTTTCTTTTTCTCTGTCAAGACATCCTCCGCAGACATGACGTTGTCTCCACGAATCCCCGGAATATTGGGAATTATAGGAGAGGCGCCCACGGCCAAGACCAGAACGTCAGGCTGTTCCTGCTCCACGGTCCGAACATCCAGTTTGCTACCCAGGCGAAACTCTGCGCCCGCCTTCCGAGCACGGGTTGCCAGACTGCGGGAGAGGTTCGCGATATCCTCCTTGTGCGGCGGCAGGCAGCCGATCCGGAGCCAACCTCCGGGTTCGTTTTCTTTCTCGAAGAGCGTGACCTTGTGACCCCGCTCCGCGGCGATCAGAGCCGCCTCCATGCCCGCCGGACCGGCGCCGGCGATGAAGACCTTTTTGGAATTAGTTGCCGGAGATACAACATATTTGAACTCTCTGCCAGCGAAGGGATTGACGGTACATGCTGCCGAAGCGCCGCAGTGCGGGTCCTTGTAGACGACCATGATATCGGAGAGACAGTTTCCGCAGGCCAGACATGTTACGATTTCCTCGATGAGACCCTCCTTGGCCTTGTTCGGAAGGTAGGGGTCGGCAATCAGGGCACGGCCCATGCCAATGAAATCAGCCTGACCGTTGGCAAGAATCCGCTCGGCTGTAACGGGATCATTGATCCGGTTCGCGGCAATGACGGGAATACTTACAGCGCCCCGGATTTTTTCGGACAGGATCGCGAAAGCTCCCTTCGGCACAAAAGGCGCCACCGTGGGAATACTGGACTCATGCCATCCTGTGTAGGTATTAATGAAATTAACGCCCGCTTGCTCCAGAGTCCGGGCAATAATCATCGCATCATCGATGGTGTACCCCCCTGGCATCTGCTCTTCCACGTTCAGGCGGACGCCCAGCGGGAAATCCTCCCCCGCTTCCTTCCGGATGCTCGCGATAACCTCGAGGATGATTCGCATTCTGTTCTCCAGACTTCCGCCGTACTCATCTTCGCGCTGATTGCTAAGGGGGGACAGGAAGCGGTTCAGGATGTACCCTGCGCCAACGATAAACTCCAAGGCATCGAAGCCTCCTTCGCGGGCCCGGTGGGCTGCCTTCCCGTAACCTTCAACAAGCCCGTGGATCTCTTCCACCGTAAGCGCACGCGGAGTTCCCCGCATCAATTTATTGGGAAAGGGTGAAGGCCCCACCAGTTCGGGTGGATTGTCACCAAAAACCATGGAATAAGCGGTGATAAGCTGGCAGGCAGTCTTGGCCCCATGGGCCTGGATCGCCGCCGTGAGCCTACGAATCCCCGGCAGGTACCGGTCGTCAAACACGCCCGGCGCCATATGCGACCCCGCATTCAGGGGACTGAAAGGGATAATGATGAGACCAGCTCCGCCTTTTGCCCGCTCGGCGAAATAGGAGATGAAGCGCTCCCCGACGGTGCCGTCGGCCTCCGAATAGCCCATAGTCATGGGCAGCATAACGATACGGTTCCGGACCTCTATATTGCCGATGCGTCCGGGGTTGAACAGGTGCTGAAACATTTCTTTCTCCTTTCCGTGTGACCCAATACCGCGGGATGTTCATCCGGCCCGAGGGGCCTTTAATGACGCTGTGTATTTCGCCGGGCATCTAAGGCATTGGTGTTGTTTAAATATTCTATTTTTTGCATATTTCGTTTTCCTCTTGGGCCGTTCCATTCCCGAAACTGACCCGCACCGCCGCCATTTGTACCACATGATAAGTTAGAGTTCAGCAGTTTTTGATTATTTCCGATTGAAATGTTGTCTGAATTAGTAAAATGAGAAAACAACAGTTCATGATGCCCTACGTTTAATTAATAATCATCACCCTTCTGCCCCTCTTTTACTTGCTGCACACTCCAATCGATCCCGATCTGCATTTTGATCCGCCAGTCTCTCTCCAATTATTTTACCGTTACTTTCTTCATCTGGACCGCAATCTATATGCCATGAGCAAATAATCAGAAAATCGACGCTTTTTCAAGCCTTTTCCCGATTCATCTTCATTCCGATTGCCAACTTTGAGGGCAGAGATGACAACTAAGATGGTAGTTGCTTATTCCTGTTGATTACCAGTAGAAAGATTGCTTATCGAAGGGATATCATTTTATTGAGCACAGGAAGTTAATACTTATCACAGTAAGGAGCTGCCGCGAAGGGCAGCTCCTTAGGTCGACTGGAACCAGACATGGGTCAAAGCTCATGCAGATAAGCGCAGGGCATCTATATGTTTAATCCTGCCGGAAGAGCGAATCACCTTCTCGGCTCATGTTTGCTGTTTAATGTGGTGCTACTCTTGTTGAGGGTTTTTCCGGTCGCAAGCAAATTCCTGGCGGTCATCCCGGTAGAAGGTACAGGACGCGGTCAATTCCTTTTTAAGCTTTGCCCGAGCACGATGAAGTCTGATTCTGGCCGCTTGGATGGTCAGACCAAGGATATCAGCAATCTCAAGGTCGCTGAGGCCTTCGAGTTCGCTCAGAACGATGACAACACGGTAGCCCTCGGGCAGCGTGGAAATAATTTCCCTGATGCAGCCGTTCATTTCCTGACGAATGACCATCTGTTCGGTGGAATCCGCCGTTTCACCGGTCCAGATGTTTTCATCTTCCTTGGCTTCAGTAATGGTCTCTACGGTCAATAACTTTTCTCCGGGAAGGCGATGCGATGTGCGACGAAGTTTATCCAGGGCCGCATTTGTCGCAATCCGATAGATCCAGGTGGACAAACCGGATTCACCGCGAAACGTTTCCAAAGCCTGGCCGATTTTGACAAAGACTTCCTGTGTCAAATCTTCCGCCTCGTCTTTGCCGACCATGCGCGACAAATACCGAAATATCCTTTCCTGATATTCGTCATAGACCTGCTGAAATTTTATTTCCGCATTATCCATCAGCATCCTCTCCGCTGCCTTTATTCATATCATATCCTGACTATGAGCAACAGCAGGATGTTTCCCGACAATCGCCTGTCTGCGCAGATGGATCATTTCCCAGTAACTTCAGGGCCAGTTTGTCCATGCTGGCCGTTGCACCCCGCCTGACCGTCCGGGCGATTTCCACCGCCTCTGTGATCTCACCTCGGTCAATACCTGATTCCAGCGCCTTGCCTATATGATACTCCAGGCAGGGGTGGCAATTTGCCCCCACGGACGCGCTCACCGCCAACATTTTTTTCATCCGATCATCCATTTTTACCCTCCTTTTTGATTTTTCATCTTTTCCATGTCCGCCTTCAACGTCACGATCTCCTTTTTCATCTCATCCAAATCAGCTAACCGGTCACCACGCCAGCAGGCAAAGCGCCTGTGACCCCGTTGCGATGCGGAAAGCATACACATTGTTATACACAAGGCAATTCCCACAAACGGTACTACCCACCACCAGCTACACGCTGTCCACGATACATCACCACACCACCAGCACATATCATTTCTCCTCTTTATTCGTCATAGCTTTATCCATAGGTGTATTTTAATTCGGAATCGCTTATTTTGACATTCCCGCACAGCGTGCAAATGAAGACATCATCCCCAGTTTATCACCACAGAACGACCGCATCTTTTCCATCATGGATTTCTTGTCTTCTTCCGACATATCCTTGATGTTACAGCATGGATACATCGCAGCCATCTTATCGCAACAGACCTTCATCTTCTGTGTGTCTTCCTCCGTCAGCCCGCTGAAAAATCCCTGCATCATTTGCTCAAACATCTTTTCCATTTCACACCTCCTCTGCGTCTTTTATCTGTATAGACGAAAGGCAGAAGAGAAAAGATACACCTTCAATAATTATTTATTGGATTTTTTACTCTTGCTGATTTTCGATTGAAAACTGGAATGGGGGATTAAAGATCCCTTTTCTTGATAACGGGAAGACTTTTGTTTCTATTTCACTTTTTTCTGATCACTTCTGACCATTTCGGCAATTCTCTTGGCACGCTCCGAATAAAGCGCAATGCCCCCCCAGTCGGTTTCGCGTATAACCTTCTGCATGAGCAAACCATCTCCACCGAACCAACCGGGTTGCAGTCCACCGATAAAGTAGCCGTGCAGGCGCAGGATATCAGTCGCCACAGTTGCCAATGGCGAAGTAAGTGGCAGCCATACCTGGAAGACCTCCATACCCCTCTCCCATGCCTCTTTTCCCAGTTGTGAGACAAAGGCATCAAAATCGGACCCGATGCGATTAATCGCCATCCGTGCGACTTGGGCAAGGGAGAATACTTCCATTTTCCCCTGGCTGTCTCCCTCTGCCAACAAATCTTCATTCGTTCCAGCAAAAGTGCGCTCGACCCCAATGCCGGAGTACAGGTAATCCAGTTCGTCATGATAGACCGGCGGCAGAAAAACAGTTTGCGGTACGGGCTTATGAAGGAAATATCCCAGTAACACAGAAACCCTGCCCTGTGCACTCTGCTCCTTGGTGTAGGCTGCTGCCGGCATCAAATCAACTTCCAGCCCCGTTTCCCGGTAGTCCATCTGCAGGCACATCTTCTGCAACTGGAGGTGGTTGCAAACGGGCTCACCGAGAATTTCCTCCAGATCGAAACGCTTCGCATAGTCGAAGACGTTGTGCTTCATCAGGCGGAAGAAGACGCCCTGTCCTCGATAATCTGGCGAAACCGCTCCCGCCGCATTTTCATAGCGCCGGGTTGCGGGATCCAGGAGAACAAGTGCATCATGACCAACAACCTCGCCCGTCGGCGTGCGTGCAACGGAGGAAAGGACACGGCCAGCGACATTCTCCTCGATCAACCGCTCGGGACGGTAATAGATATCGATGGGGTAACCTTCGCCGTAGACTTGGCGAAAGAGCCGGGCCACGCCTGGTGCGTCTTCGTTGCGGAAAAAATCAATGTCAATTGCCTGCATCTTTGCACCTCACACCGGTGTTTCGCTCCTTAGATTATTAAAATTTCCTTCCCGGCACTATGCAGCGCGCTAGTCCGTTTAAGTCCAATTCATTCAACCATTATTATTTAATCCCTGGCCTTAATGATGGCGGTCATGAATTCAGGTTCGTATAGCGTGGCATTATCTTTTTGCGCGGAATAATCTTGTGATAGCACTCATCCGGCCAGCCGACGGCAATGACTGAATAGATATTCTCTCCGCGCGCCAAACCCAGGGCCTTACCAATTGACTGGTCGCGGCTGAGCGCCACAACGGCAAATCCGATCAGGCAGGTGCCCAGCCCCATGGCATGGGCGGCCAGGAGGATGTTTTGGGTTGCCAGGAGGGCATCTTCCTGCGGGCAGGAAGCGGCTTTAGTTGCGCCCACCAGGATTAGGGCTTGAACATCATGGAACAGCATATCTTTTTTCTTTGTTTCCCAATTTGTGATTAACTCTTCCATGCGCTCGTAATAGCGTTCGTGGTAATGTTCCAGTTCATCCTTTCCCAACAGGCTTAAAACCCGGCGCAGTGGAGCGACTTGGGCCATGCGGTTTAATCTGCGTAAAAAGGTCAAAACATGTTCGCCGAATATCTCAATCTGAGTTCTGTCCGGTAAAATGGTGAATGTCCATTCCTGGCTGTTTGATCCGCTTGGTGCCGTGGTGCCAATGGCAATCAGGTCTTCCAGAATATTTCTGTCGACTGGCATATCTTTAAAGTTGCGACAGGAACGGCGTGAAGCCATAAGCTGCACCAGGTGGCCTGTATCATCCGAGCCGTGTTTGATCCAATCATTTTCCATCCCGAATGATAATGTCTTCAGCGGTTCAAGGGTGGTCACCCGCACTGCACTCACCGGACACACCGCAACGCAATGCCCACAGTTGAGCGAATTTTCTCCGGTAACACAAGCCTTACCATCAACCAGGGAAATGGTTTCATACGGACATACTTTTATACACAGGCCACAACCGATGCATTTTTTAGAATCAATAATCGTATTTACCGTCAGGTCCATAATTTTCTCCGGAAGAATGGTTTATAGCTATAACGGCTTTGAAAAGAACTTCTTTTAAATTTTTTTACAAAACCATTTCTACTAATTACATTGCACATTGCCGCACAGATTACCGCATGAGTTCATCCCGGATGGCCACGCCGATCCTTTCCATTATATAGGGCTTTTTGACATAGGCACCGGCTCCCAGTTGCTGAGCCTTCTTGACTCGATCGGTTTCCGAAAAACCGCTGACCAGAATAGCCT
>CAIVQG010000014.1 GCA_903907985.1 uncultured delta proteobacterium | reverse complement strand
CTGATATCGTCCGTGCATTGCAGCGCGAGAATATTGAATTGCCTGGTGGCCGTATTGAAACAGCAACCAAAGAATACTCTGTCCGCATAAAGGGAGAATTTTCTAAAATTCCTGATTTCAATGATTTGATTATCAGCTATTATAAGGGTGCTCCGGTCAGAATTCGAGACATTGGCCGGGCTGAAGACGGCATGGAAGAAAAGAGAACGGTTGCCCGTTATAACGGTGTTCCTGCTGTCGGTATGAGTATCCAGAAACAATCGGGAACAAATACGGTTTACGTTGCCAATCTGGTTAAAAAGGAAATCGCGCGAATTAACAAAAATCTGCCCCCGGGAATGAAAATCAGTATCGCTATGGATCAGTCCCTCTTTATCCTGCGATCAATAAATGAAGTTCAATTCCATCTAATTATCGGCAGCATTTTTGCAATTCTTGCCGTTTTCATTTTTCTGAAAAATATAAGAACTACTTTAATCAGCGCTGTCGCTCTGCCCGTTTCGGTAATATCAACTTTTGCACTCATAAACGCTTTCGGTTTCACTTTCAATAACATGACCATGCTGGCCCTATCTCTGTCAGTTGGTTTGCTTATTGATGACGCCATAATTGTCATTGAAAATATTTACCGGCATGTTGAAGAAGGCATGGCGCCGAAAGAAGCGGCAACCTTTGCGACGTCGGAAATCGGTCTTGCAGTTATGGCGACTACATTTGCCATTGTCGGCATCTTTTTGCCGGTGGCTTTCATGAAAGGAATTATTGGAAGATTTTTTATTCAATTTGCCTTTACTGTTGTTTTTGCCGTTTTGGTTTCACTGCTCGTGTCTTTCACTCTGACTCCGATGATGGCCTCGATTTTTCTAAAAGCACATAAAAAATCTATGCCTGATCCACTAGCGCCGAACATGTTAGTCAATGATGGCAAACTGCTTTTTAAACAACACTTCTGGCAAAGAATGAGCGATTATCTGGAAAAACGTTATCGGAAACTGGAAGACAGTTACCGCATCATTCTGGAATGGTCATTGAATTATAGAAAAACTATGCTGGCTGGAGCTTTGGTCGTTTTCGCTTTGAGTATTGGCATTGTGATCTTTGGTTTAGGTAAAGAGTTTGTGCCGCCGGAAGATCAGGGTAATTTCCTGATTCGTCTAGAAGCGCCTATTGATTATTCCGTAGATGCAGTGGAAAAGTACTTTCAGAAGGCAGAAAATCAGGTTAAAACAATACCGGAAATAAATTCTATTTACTACTTTCAGGGATACGGAGGCTATGCTAACCGCAGCGTGATGATTATCGGCTTGACACGGAAGGCTGACCGCAAACGAAGTCAGGAAGATCTTAAAAAAGAAGTGCGCGTTAAATTAAGAGCAATACCCGGGCTCAAAGTTTCTGCGGAAGATATTTCCATGATTGGTGGCGGGCAAAGGCAAGTGCCTATTCAATACAGTATCCGCGGTCTGGATTTAAATGCATCACAAAGTTATGCCAAACAAATAGTCAGTGAGCTTTCCAAAGTGCCGGGGATTGTTGATATTGATACTTCACAAGAAACGGGCAAACCAGAGTATAAAATTTATATTGACCGTGACCGTGCCGCGGATCTCGGTGTTGACGTGGCGACAGTTGCCGAAGCAATTAACTTGCTCGTGAGCGGGGAATTGGATATTGCGCGCTACAAAGATGAAATACGCGGCAAACGTTATGATATCCGGGTAAGATTGAATCCGCAGGATCGCGAAAGCAGTAGTGGATTGCAGCGTATTTATGTCCGGTCGCGCGATGGGAAGTTGGTGGAATTGTCCAATATTGTAAAAATTCAGGAAGGAAGCGGTCCAAGTATTATCAACCGCGTGGACCGTCAGCGGGCGGTTACGATATTTGCCAGCCTGGAGGGGAAGCCATTAGGGCAAGCCAAGCAAGAGCTTGATGATATAGCCTCGCGCATTCTTCCGCCTGATTATTTGCCCAAATATCAGGGGATGGCCGATACCATGTCCGAGTCTTTTGGTTATCTGCTTTTTGCTTTAGTACTGGGGATCATTATGGCCTACATGATTTTAGCTTCACAATTTGAAAGTTTTATTCATCCCATTACAGTTTTACTTTCCATGCCGCTTTCGTTTATCGGTGCTTTCGGAGCATTGTATATCACGGGTAAAACGCTTAATATCTACAGCCTCATCGGGTTGATTCTTTTAATGGGGCTCGTTAAGAAAAACGCAATTTTGCTGGTTGATTACACCAACGTATCGCGTGAGCGAGGCATGTCGCGCCGGGAAGCCATCTTGCACGCGGGCCCTGTCCGGATGCGGCCTATTCTAATGACTACATTTGCCATGGTATTTGGTATGCTGCCTGTCGCCCTGGGCGTGGGAGAAGGCGCGGAAACGCGTGCACCAATGGGTATTGCCGTTATCGGAGGCTTGCTTACATCTTTATTCCTGACGTTGGTTGTCGTGCCGGCAGCTTATGATATATTTGATGATTGGCAGGAATACTTCAGAAAAAGAAAATTAAAAAAACTGCCATTGGTTGATTCGGATAAACGGAAAATTTAATTATATTTCGGACAGATGGAAGAGGAATGCCCTATGAAAATGTTTTTGGTAGTATATTGTGAAGCCTCTGATGAGTATATCCTGTCCGCTTTTAAGGACGCGGGGTTTAAAGCATATACTAAAATGCATGGCGCCACGGGGGAGGGGCCTGGATCGGAGCCTAAACTCGATACCCATTGCTGGCCGGGCAGAAACAACGCCTTATTTATAGCCGTGCATGATGAGGATATTTCCGGACTTTGTGACTTGGTCAAGCGATTAAAGTCAGAACATCCCCGGGCCGGTGTGAAAGCATTTACTTTGCCGTTGGAAGAATGTGTCTAGCGGGCCGAAAAAAATCAACTGTTGATCCTGCTCTGCCGGTAAGTCGTCGGGATGCTCCGTTCCGGTAATCATGAAATGCACCAAATGCTGAGTTTTCAGTAAATCCAATTATTATTGCACTGATCCTCATTTGTCTTGTTCTTGAGCTTTTGTATTGAATTTTTGACCGTATTAAGGGATAGTAAATCATGAGCGGACAAAAAGTTACGCGAAGACAGAAAGACATTTCCCGGGTTTTAAGGGAGAAAAAGAAGCTTCAACCACTGAAGAATAACAAGATTAAAAGTCCGCCGGTAAAGAAGCAGGAACACTAAATTAAGATAAATTTATCAGGGAGGTAAAAATGAAGCAAAACATTAAAATTTGTTTTTTAGGATTGTTGATATTGACGTTTATTTTCGGTTGTGCGGCCACTCAGGAAATGAAAACATCAATTACCGCTAAAGTAAGTTCCATTACGGAAAACGTAGATCCGGCAATAGTTAATCAGGTGACCGCAGATAAAAAGGAAGGATTTGCCAAAGCTGAATTCGCCCTGAATGTTGCTAAACAAAAAGTAAAATTGACCGAAATCAAAAGCGAGCTTGCGGCCAGCCAGAAGAAATATGCGGGCCTGGAAGAAGATTTGGCTAATAATTTCCAAAAGGAAGCCGAAATTGATTATGACCTTGTAAAAATTGAAGCAATTATCAATTCTGATTTGGGGAAGAAAGAAGATAATCTAAAATTAAAAGCCAATCTACAAGCAAAGAAGCTACAGGTTCAAGCAGATAGAATTAAAATCGATGCCAATCTGGAAGCAACCAAAAAAAGAAGTGAATATTTATCCATGGACAGAGCCAGGATGGATGAAGCAATCAAAGCTATGAAATTCAATGGTGTCAAGGCCCCGGAGCCGAAAACGAACGGGGGAAAATAGAAGGCGCTTATAACAGGTCTTGTTGCGTTTGTTGACGACAGTGCATAAATTGATCAAAATATTTAAAGGAGGAAAAAGATAATTATGGGAAAATCAATCAAAGGATCTCAGACCGAAAAGAATCTGCTGGCAGCTTTTGCCGGGGAATCGCAGGCAAGAAACCGCTATACCTACTTCGCCAGTGCCGCTAAAAAAGAAGGGTTTGAACAAATATCACACATATTCCTGGAGACAGCCGAAAACGAAAAAGAACATGCCAAAGTATTTTTCAAATTTCTGGAGGGAGGTGAAGTGGAAATAACCGCTGCCTATCCCGCCGGCGTTGTCGGCGATACCAAAGCCAATCTGGAAGCCGCTGCCGCTGGAGAACAGATGGAGTGGACTAAAATATATACTGACTTTGCCAAAATAGCCAAAGAAGAAGGCTACCCGGAAGTGGCGCGTTCTTTTGAGCAGATTGCCAAAGTCGAAAAATTTCATGAGAGCCGTTACCGGAAACTTGTTGAGAACATCGAGAAAAACGAAGTATTCAAAAAGAAAGCGCCGGTCAAGTGGCACTGCATTAATTGCGGATACGTTCATGAAGGGACGGAACCGCCCAAGGAATGCCCCGCCTGCCGTCATCCGCAATCATACCAAGAAGTATTGGCGGAAAACTTTTAACGAGACTCAAATTTCAGAAGCGAAGCGCGCTGAAATTTGTTAGTCTCGTTTATCCCGCAAAGCGCAGCGACGCGGGGTTAAAAACGCATAACGTCTGGATATATAAAAACTGTCATTGCCTTATTTAAACGGGGCAGTGACAGTTTTTATCATTAAGTGTTATAAAACGAAGTATTCTTGACAAAAACTTTAAAGAAGATGACAGCTTATCTCTATGTAAGTGAGCTTTCTATGGATATGCTTTCTTTCATGCTCTATTCCTTATTGACCATAAAAACTCAATTCGTGACCAATGACAAACATCGATTCTGTATTCCACATTTTATAGCCTATAATTCGTTGACTTAAAAAATATATTTCTTTATATTTATATTATCGTGAAAAAGGAAGTGCTTATCAAAAGCCTTTAAAAGGTTTAGGGGATATCGCCCATTTAATGTTTAACATCCAGCACTTATCTAGAAAGAGGAGTATCAAGTGCGCGAATCATCCGGAACAAATAAGGAGCTTCTCAAAGAGAACGCCTTATTAAAGAAGAGAATACAGGAACTGGAAATATCAGAAGTAGAGCTTAGGCGGGTGAGTGAAGAAAAATTCCAAATGCTTCTTTCAGAATCACCCGATCCCACTTTCTCCTTCAGTCCGGAAGGGCACTACAGGTACGTCAACAAAGCATTTGCTGATGGAGTCGGCAAACCGGTAGAGGAAATTATTGGTAAGAGTATTTGGGATGTTTTTCCCAAGGAAGAGGCAGACAAGCGTTTTGCTGCGTTAAACCAGGTGTTTCGCACGGGAGAAAAGAAGGTCATTGAGGTGCGCGTCCCGGGGACCGACGGAGACCGCTATTACATAACGACGATTTCGCCGATTAAAGACTCGAATGGGAAAATAATTTCTGCTCTGTGCTCATCCAAAGACATCACTGACCGTAAGCAGGTGGAGAGGGCGCTTAAAGAAAGTGAAGCAAAATTTGCTGAATCTTTTTTGAAGAGTCCAATTCCCATGTCTATTACCGCCATGAAAGAAGGCCGGTATATTGAGGTCAATGAGGCGTTTGCGAAGGTCATGGGGCTTCAACGGGAAGAACTCATAGACAATACTTCCATCAGTGTTGGTTTTATTGCTGCCGAACAACGCGAGATATTTCTGGACGAATATCGCCAAAAAGGGTTCGTGGAAAACCTTGAGTTGCAAATGCACGTTAAAGGCGGAGAGTTAAGGTGCGGCTTGTTTAATTCCGCAATAATCACAATTGGCGAGGAAGATTTCTTCCTGACACAGATGACGGATATAACAGAAGCCAAGCACGCAGAGGAAGCATTACGGGAAAGCGAAACAAAGTTTCGAACCCTTTTTGAGTCTGCCAACGATGCCATTTTTTTAATGGATAAAAATATTTTTATTGAGTGCAACTCAAAGACCTTGGAGATGTTTGGTTGTAACAAAGATCAGATCATCGGGCAATCTCCTTACCGGTTCTCACCGGAGTTTCAGCCTGACGGACGGAGATCAATGGAGAAAGCGCTCGAGAAGATTGAGGCGGCGCTTAATGGTCACGCACAGTTATTTGAATGGAAGCACAGTCGTCTCGATGGAACTTTATTTGATGCAGAGATCTGCCTGAATACTTTGGATACCACGGGTAATTCCTGTCTTCAGGCTATTGTTCGCGACGTCACCGAGCGCAAGCGTATGGAAGATGCACTAAGGGAGAATGAAGCAATGCTCAGCAGTGTGTTTAAGGCAACCCCTGTCGGCCTTTGCATCATGAAGGATCGCGTTTTTCAAAGCGCTAACAAAGCCTGGTACGAAATCTTCGGCTATTCTGAATCTGAGATTATAGGTCATACCACACGGGTGCTCTATCTGAATGAAGAAGAATATGAACGGGTCGGTCGGGAGTTGTATGCAAATCTCCTGAAAAGCGGTCTTGCTTCTGTCCAAACACAACTCCGGCGGAAAGACGGCGTTTTTCGTGATGCTGTCCTGACCGCCGCCCCTCTTCAGTCAGGAAATATCTCTTTTGGAACAGTTGTTGTTATTGAGGATACAACTGACCGCAGGCAAGTAGAGGAGGAATTGAAAGACAGCCGAAAACAACTTGAGAACATTATTGAATTCCTTCCCGACGCTACCCTTGTTATTGACGGCGACAGCAAAGTGATTGCCTGGAACAGGGCCATGGAATCGATGACGGGCATCAGGAAGGAAGATATGCTCGGCAAAGGCGACTATGAATATGCCTTGCCGTTTTATGGTGAAAGAAGACCAATTCTTATTGATCTTGCTCTGCGTCCGGATACGGAAATGGAAAAACAATACACCACTATGCAGAGGATCGGAGACATCCTTTTCGGCGAATCCTATACACCAAAGCTGCCGCCTGGCGATATTTTTCTCTCGGCGACGGCCTCTATTCTCCGCGATTCCAGGGGGAAGATCATTGCTGCCATAGAGGTTATACGTGACAATACGGAACGCAAAAGAATGGAGGATACGCTGCTGGAAAACGAAGAGAAATATCGTTTGATTTTCAAGTATTCGCCTCTAGGTCTTTTATCGTTTAATGAAAAGGGTATCATTCTAGCATGTAATGACTATTTCGTCCGAATTATCGGTTCTTCACAGGAAGCTCTCGTTGGTCTTAACATACTAAACTTGCCCGATAAAGTTATGGTTGCAGCCATTCAAAAGGCGCTGAACGGGAGCACTGGATTATATCAAGGTTTATATCATTCCTTGACTGCGGCAAAGATTACACCGATGAGAGCTCTTTATGCACCCATAGACGTTGGAGACAGACACATTCGAGGCGGTGTGGGCATTGTTGAAGACATTACCGAACACTATCAGGCCGAAGAGGAAAAGCGAATCCTGGAAGAGCGATTGAATCGAGCCGAGAAGATGGAGGCGCTGGGGCAACTGGCGGGGGGAGTGGCCCATGACCTGAATAATGTTTTAGGAATACTCAGTGGATACTCGGAATTGTTGCTAATGGATATTCCCGAGGGGCATAAGGCCCGAGGTCATGTGGAGAAGATTTTACTGTCCACAGAGAAAGGAGCCGCAATCATTCAGGACCTTCTCACTTTAGCCCGGCGGGGGGTGACATCTACGGATGTAATAAATCTCAACGATGTCGTTTCATGTTTTCTTAAGACCCTGGCGTTTGAGAAGATGAAAGACTATCATCCCCGGGTGACCGTTGTTACTAAATGTCAAGAGGAGTTGTTGAATATCAAAGGTTCTTCGATACATCTGGAAAAGACACTGATGAACCTGATGTCTAATGCGATGGAATCTATTCACGGCAGAGGGGAGGTAACGATACGGACAGAGAGCCGCTATTTGGACAAACCCATCAGGGGCTATGATGAGATCAAGGAGGGCGATTACACCATTCTGACTGTGTCCGATACGGGTATGGGTATTCCTGCCGAGCATCGGGAGAAGATATTTGAGCCGTTTTTTACAAAGAAGATCATGGGCAGGAGTGGAACGGGGCTGGGATTGGCAATTGTCTGGGGAACGGTAAAAGATCACAGCGGGTATATTGATGTTCAATCTGAAGTTGGAGAGGGAACCACTTTTACGCTATTCTTCCCAGTAACGCGTGAGGAACTGACGGCACAGCAGCAGAAAGTGGCGTTAGAACAATACATGGGTAACGGGGAATCAGTTTTGATCGTTGATGACATTGCCGAGCAGCGGGATATTGCATCCGGACTGCTTAGGAAACTGGGATATGAAGTTCAAACAGTTTTCAGTGGAGAAGAGGCTATTAAATATCTCAGGGGAAATAAGGCCGACATTCTTGTTTTGGACATGATCATGGCCCCGGGGATCGATGGTCTGGAGACCTACCAGATGGTTCTGGAGATCAACCCGAAACAGAAGGCTATCCTTGTCAGCGGGTTTTCCGAGACTGATCGAGTTCTTGAGGCTCAGCGGCTGGGGGCAGGTGCCTATGTCAAGAAGCCTTACGTATTAGAAAAAATCGGTTTGGCTATCCGGGATGAACTTAAGCGTTAATCTGCAGCACCTCGAATGGTAATGAGTTAGAGTATTTATTTGTGAAAATCATTTAGTAGTGGTGTAACCAAGAACCAAGGCAAGATTATTTGACATTGTCTGTCAAATCAAATATGTGTCAGGACAAGCTATAATGTACCAGCTACTTGCCGATGTACTTGTTTTGGCGCATTTTCTATTTATAATATTTGTTGTAATATGCGGGATATTGGTCATTCGCTGGCCATGGTTGGCTCTGGTGCATTTGCCTGCGGCCGTTTGGGGAGCAGCGGTTGAATTGTACGGTTGGGTTTGTCCGCTGACGCCGCTGGAGAACTATCTAAGGCGGCTGGGAGGAGGCATGGCTTACCGCGGTGATTTTATCGAATATTATCTTGTCGGGCTTATTTACCCTGAAAATCTGACTGTCACAATGCAACGTATTTTTGGTCTGCTGGTCATCGCTGTCAATATTGTTTTTTACATTCTTGTCCTGCGAAAACAAAGGATGAGTAAATCAAAAAAAGCAGCCTGATAATTCCGGCGACCGGGCATCTGATATAATTATTTGCCGGTACCAGCATCTCCTTCCGGAGCGTATGAGCGCAATACGCTCCGGAAGGAGATTTCCTTGAATGCCCGCTATCCTTGGAAAGCAAAATAATAATACTTAAAGTTTTTACCGGTCAAAATAAACAGCACCAGTTATTTTTCTGATTTGATCTTTTTTGGCGCATCGCCTCCCAGGCCGATCATGGGTATGGCTCCTCCACCTGTTACCTGGGGAAGTATCCCGTTCCATTTTTCGATGGCTTTCATATTGGCTTCAATTTTCCGTAGCTCTATCAGGTCCGTGGAAATGTTTGCTCTCTGCAATCTCAGCGACTCTGCTTCTGCCCGGGCCGCAGTTATCTTTTGTTCTGCTTCGATCTTTATCCTGTCGAGATCTCTTTTTGCTTTCAGGGCCAGCTGTTCTGCTGTCTGTTTGGATTCGATGGCCTCGGTGAAAACCTTTGAGAAACTGAAGGTTACAATGGAAAAGGCATCAACGGCTATATTGTTTACTATGAGTCTATCCATGAGATTTCGCCTCATCGCCTCACTGACAGCCGGCCTCTTGGTTATAAGCTCCTCTGCCGTGTATTTGGCAGTTACGGCCTTGACGACTTCCAGAATGGCAGGGTCGATGATACGCTCCTTAAACTGGACGCCAATCTTCTGATAGACAATATTAGCCTGATCCGGAACGATATGATAATTGAGGGCTACGCGGGAAGTAACATCCTGAAGATCTGCCGAGGCTGCGGCCGCATCCGTCTCGGCTTTCTGAACCTTCACATCCATTAGTGCGATCTCCTGCATTACGGGTATTCGAAAATGCAAGCCTTCCTCCAGAACCTGCTTCTGCACGGCGCCGAAATTAAGAACGATCCCTCTTTGTCCTGCGCCGACTTGTACCCACGGCCTGAAGAAAATCAGGATAAAAATAATAGCACCAATAATCATTAATAATTTTGTCGGTACTTTTTTCATCATAGCCTGCATGGCTTCTTTTGTTTTATCAGCGTCACTTTCGTACATTTCTATTACCTCCTTTTGCCGCATGGTGGCACTTTACAAGGTTATATTTAACTTACAACTTCATAGATCCGCTTAACTGTCCGCAGGCGGCAAGTATGTCACCGCCTTTGCTGGTGCGAATGACAGTCGTATAATGCTTCTTGATCAGCCTTTGCTGGAAAGCTTCCACGTCAGTTTTTGCCGGAGACTTAAAAGGTGCTCCGGGGAATTCGTTGAAAACAATTAAATTTAATTTGCAGCGTTGATCTTTTAATAATGAGGCCAGTTGCTCGGCATCGCGCACCGATGAATTAATGCCATCAATTAATATGTATTCAAAAGTAAGCAGGCGACGGCCGGGCATTGGATATTTCTTGCAGGCATCGAGCATTACTTCCAGCGGATACTTTTTATTAATCGGCATAAGATCGTTTCTTCTCTCATTATCGGGAGCGTTTAATGATACAGCCAGATTTATGCAAATATCTTTGCCTAATTGAATAATCTGCGGTGCCAGACCACAGGTGGAAACTGTTACTTTGCGGTTGGAAAAACCTAAACCGAAATCACAGGTGATATTTTTTATTGCCCTCAGAGTATTTTCATAATTGGCCAGAGGTTCGCCCATGCCCATCATCACAATGTTCTTGATCTCCGGTCCCTGGGGTGTTTTGTTTTGCAGAGCAAGAATTTGGCCGGTAATCTCTGATGGTTGCAAATTTCTTTTAAAGCCCTGGCGGGCAGTGAGGCAGAATTTACAACCCATGGCACAGCCGGCCTGGGTGGAAACGCAAATTGTCCAATTGCGCTTGCCGGGGATGAGAACGCTTTCAATAAAAAGACCGTCTTCCAGACGCAAGAGGGCTTTTTTAGTTCCATCGTTTGATACCAGAATTTTGACAACTTCCGGCCTTACGATGCGGGAAATATCGGCCAGTCTGCTGCGGAATTCACGGGAGATAGTAGTCATCTCGGCAAAGGTCCGATTGCCGGATTGGTAAAGACATTTCATTATTTGCCGGGCGCGGAATTTCTCTTTGCCGAGAGAGGAAATGAATTCCTCCATTTCCTCTAAAGTGAAATCCAGTAAGTTAGGCAGAGCAGGTATTGCGTTGTTAACCATTGAGCTTTTTTTGCAAATTAACGGCGATAGCATCAATGAAGCCTTCCGTATTCACTTTTCTGTTGACCTGCTTGTTTTCGGCCAGCGCCAGCAAATCTCCGGTCATGATTCCTTCCTCAATGGTCGCCAGAGCTGCCGCTTCCAGTATGTCGGCAAATTCAACCACGTCCGGAGTTCCGTCCAGCTCGCCGCGTTTGCGCAGGCCTCCGGTCCAGGCAAAAATCAGCGCCATAGAATTACTGGATGTTTCTTCACCTTGCAAGTGTTTGTAGTAATGTTTCTGTACCGTGCCATGAGCCGCTTCATATTCAAACCAGCCATTCGGAGAGACAAGCACCGAGGTCATCATCGCCAGTGATCCGTTGGCCGAGGCGATCATATCGGACAGAACATCGCCATCGTAATTTTTCAGCGCCCAGAGAATGCCGCCTTCAATTTTCATAATTCGGGCAACGGCGTCGTCAATCAAAGTGAAAAAATATTCAATTCCGGCCGTCTGAAATTTATCTTTCCAGTTTTGTTCGAATTCACGGTCAAAGATATCGCGGAAACCGGCATCATATATTTTAGAAATGGTGTCTTTGGTGGAAAACCATAAGTCTATCTTTTCACTCAAAGCGTAAGTAAAGCAGGCACGGGCAAAGCTCAGAATGGATTGATCCAGGTTATGGTTGACCTGCGCGATTCCCGGGCCGGGAAAATCAAAAACAGGAATGCTTATTTGTTTACCGCTTTCCCGGGGAGTAAAGACCAGCTCAAGTTTTCCTGCGGCAGGAACGGCAAATTCCGTATTGCTGTAAACATCGCCATAAGCATGACGCCCGATGGTAATCGGTTTTTTCCAGGCGGAAACGGCCGGTTTAATATTATTGACCAGAATCGGTTTGCGGAAGACAGTGCCGTCGAGCATGGAGCGGATTGTACCGTTCGGACTTTTCCATGCTTTTTTCAAGGTGTATTCTTTTACCCTGTCTTCGTTGGGTGTAATTGTCGCACATTTAATGCCTACACCGTATTTCATGATTGCTTTGGCTGCATTCACTGTTACCTGATCATCAGTGTCGTCACGATGCTTAACGTGCAAATCGTAATAATCAATATTCATGTCGAGATAGGGGAACAGTAATTTATCTTTCACCATCTGCCACATGATCCGGGTCATTTCATCGCCGTCCATTTCGACGAGCGTAGTTTTAACTTTAATCTTCTGGGACATAAATAATATCTGCTCCTGTTAAAATATTTTAATTGGAATTTGCGTTACGCATGTTCAGCGCGCCACCCGCCAGGACTATTTGTTTTTGCCTTGAGGACAGATTGCAGGTGAGGGAAAAAGAATCTCCCTTGGTTTTGTTTTGCACAAGCAAATCGCTGCCGGCGGTGATTAATTCGCGTATATTGAATATTTCGAGATCATCCCCCCGATCGATTTTGTCATAGTCGCCTTCGTTGATAAAAGTCAGTGGCATAATGCCGAAATTAATCAGATTGGCGGTGTGAATGCGTTCGAAAGATTTGGCAATGACAGCGCGGACACCAAGATACATCGGACAGATGGCGGCATGCTCGCGCGATGATCCCTGTCCGTAAGAAAGACCGGCCACAATGATGTTTTGTTTTCCGGCCGCTTTTATTTTTTGCGCATTATCTGCAAAATGAGAGTCAACATTTTCAAAAACAAACTCGGAATATTTGGGAATATTCGAGCGGTATTTCATGCGTGCTCCCGCCGGAATAATATGGTCAGTGGTGATTTTGTCGCCGACCTTAATTGTTACCTGAGCCGCAATAGTCACAGGGAGTGCTGTATTATTTGGCGGTGCGCCGATGTTGGGGCCGCGATAAACCTCGATATTGTTCTTAGTATTAGTATCAACCGGCCGGATGATCATACTGTCATCAATGAGCAACTTGCCCGGCATTTCCACTCGCGGGTATGCTATGCCCAGATCGCGCGGATCGGTGAAGTGTCCTGTAATTACCGCTGCTGCCGCAGTTTCGGGGCTGACGAGATAAACATTGGCATCCATCGTTCCGGAACGTCCCGGGAAGTTGCGATTGGATGTACGCAGGGATACGGAACCGGATTTGGGGCTCTGGCTGTTGCCAATACAAAAGCCGCAGGAGTTTTCCATCAGCCGTGCACCGGCAGTAATTAAATCAGCAAGATATCCGTCATGAGCCAGATTTTCCAGAACCTGCCTCGAACCCGGCGCCAATATAAAACTGATGTCGGGATGTACTACTTTTCCTTTTAATATTTTTGCTACGGTCACCAGATCTTTGTAAGATGAATTGGTGCAGCTGCCCAGACAAACCTGATCCACGGCAATATCTTTCATGCTTCTGACCGTGGCGATATTATCCGGGCTGTGCGGTCTGGCAGTCATCGGTTCGAGTTTCGATAAATCAATATCAACCACTTTCGCATATGTTGCATCCGTATCGGTCTTAAGTTCTACAAAATCCACTTCTCTTTGTTGTGCCCGCAAAAACAGCCGGGTCATTTCATCGCTCGGGAATATGGATGTGGTCACGCCGCACTCCGCACCCATATTGGTTATGGTGGCTCGCTCCGGGACGGTAAGCGAGCTCACGCCGTCGCCGCCATACTCAAAGATGGTGCCGACATTTCCCTTGGTAGTAAATATTTCCAGAACTTTAAGAATTACGTCTTTTGCGGAAACCCAAGCGGGTAATTGACCCAGCAAATTAATTCTTATCACCCTGGGGCAAACAAGATAAAACGGTTCGCCCGCCATAGCCTGCGCTACATCAAGGCCTCCTGCACCTATTGCAATCATGCCCAGCGCTCCGCAGGTAGGGGTGTGGCTGTCTGAACCGATTAATGTTTTTCCCGGAATGCCGAATCTTTCCAAGTGAACCTGATGGCAAATGCCATTACCGGCGCGGGAAAGAACAATCCCGAATTTTTTGGCAATACTCTGTAAATATCTGTGGTCATCGGCATTTTCAAAACCAATCTGGATCGTGTTATGATCGATATAACTTACCGATAGATCTGTTTTAACTTTGGGAACATCCATTGCTTCTAATTGCAGATAGGTCATGGTACCTGTGGCATCCTGAGTCAATGTCTGATCAATGTGAATGCCGATTTCTGTGCAGGGTACAAGATTGCCTTCGATTAAATGTTGCGCAAGAATTTTTTCAACTATATTTTTTCCCATTAACAACTATTCCTTCGGTAATAGAATGATAGCAATCCGGCGGTTTTTTGCTCTGCCTTCCGGAGTGCTGTTGTCGGCCAGCGGCTGGAACTCACCGAATGCTGTGGCCGAAAGTATTTTGGAATCTATGCCCTGCTGCTGTAAATACCTGGTCACATTTATTGCGCGTGCCGCGGATAGCTCCCAGTTTGTCGGATAGACTTTAGCCAGTCTGCTGGTAATCTGAATATTATCGGTATGACCCTCGACGCGAATATTCTTATCCTTGACGCTTTTTAAAATCTCCACCACTCTTTTGAGAACAGCCAACCCCTCTTTTTTCACGGCCGATTCGCCGGAGGCAAACAGAATCTTGTCCACCACATCCAGGGTGAGTTTGCCTTTGAGTTCGGTGATCGCAATTTGCCCCTGAGCGATTTCACCTTTCATTTCTTGCACCAGCTCCCGAAAAGTATTGCTTTGTTTTTCAACTTCCTGTGATTTGGTCTGCAGCTGTGCCACATTTTCTTTAAGCTTTTTGTTTTCCGCTTCCAGATCGGCCACTTTTGTACGGCTTTCCGAAATTGCTTTCGACAGATCATCTGTTTTTAATTTTAAAACTTTATCCAGATCATCACGTTGTCCGGTAATATTAGTTACGTCGCCGGTTAATTTCTTTATCTGTTCTTTCAGAGAATTGTTTTCATCAGTCAGCGCTTTGTGCTTATCGTTGAGAGCGGCAAGTTGGCTGGTTAACCCATCGGCTTCTTGCACCTTTTTTACATACGTGCCTTCGGTAACTAAACAACCGCTGCAAAAAAGGGCCAGGATAAAAACACAGGTAATAGAAAAAAATCTTTTTTTCATGAATATTCTCCTCTCTATGAACGAGTTATAATCATTTCCCCCAAAATATGATTCTTGGAAATAATTGAAATACTCCCTGCAGCATATTGTTAAAACTAAAGAGTTAATTTGAAAACCATGTTTATGCTTTTCTTGCTGCGGGCAATGAGAAAATCTTAACTGTTGCTTTCATATAATAAACCGTGCTGATAATCAACCGGCAAAACTTAGATAAAAAGTATATGTTCGCTAAGAAATACAAATCATGTAAATTGTTAGCAATTATCATGATGAATGTTTTTATCGGATGCATCAATACATTGCTTTTAATGAAATATACCCTGTCTGTCCGGGCTAAAATGGATGCAAAAAAGGGGCATATTTAAAATGCCCCTTTGGGTTTATTCGCAAATTAAGCTAAGAGAAATTAAACGCCCTTTTCATCGAGGCCCTTGACACGAACAGCGCGGATAAATCTTTTATTAAAGTATGGTGAGTCCAGGTTATCAATTCTCACAACCTTGTCCCGGGAAGAAGCGTGGACAAATTCATTATTGCCGACGTAAATTCCTACATGACCAACAGGTTTTCGTGTGCGGAAGAACACCAGATCTCCTTCCAGCAGTTCATTTTTATCAACGCTTAGGCCAACATTAGATTGCTCGCGCGCGGTACGGGGCAGGGATATATCAAAAAATTGATACATCTTGCGGACAAATGCGGAACAGTCAATTCCTCTTACTGTTGAACCGCCTAATCGATAAGGTGCGCCTAAGAAACCGGTAGCCACTTTAACAAATAGTTTCCGTTCATCAGGGCTGACCCATTTTCCCAGTAGTTCAGCATTGGTTTCATTATCTTTTTGCAGATCGGCCATATCGACGGTTGAAGCTATATCCTCGTCATCGCCCTCATCATCGTCATCGGCAAGGGCTTGCTCATCATTTGTTACTGTCAGGCTGCGCGGTGCCTTACCCAGGGCCAATCTTTGACCAATCCGTAAACTTTTCGGGCGTATTTTATTCATTGCCATTATTTGGCTTACGGGGGTGCCTGTTCTCTTAGCTATCAGCGCAAGATTATCACCTTTCTTAACGGTGTAATAGGCTGCCGGTTTGGCTTTGACAACAGGTTTAATTTTTGCTCTACTCTTAGAAGCTGATGTGCCATTTTCGGGAATGATGAGAACTTGCTTTAATTTCAGCGCAGTCCCTTTAAGACCGTTAGCTTGCTGTATATCACGAATACTTACGCCAGTTTTTTTGGAAATGCTGTTGAGATTATCACCTTTTTTAACTTCGTATTGTCGGGCCGCTGCGCTGGAAACAAAGCCCAATGACAAACAAATTAAAAAAAGTAATGATACAAAAAAAATCTGCCGTTTCATCATGAAGTACCTCCTTAATATTGGCGGGGGGGCCCCATTTTGTTAACGGTGCACAGATTACGGCGCAAGGCCGATGATGACTGATGTTTGACTGCACACAGAAAACGAAGAATATTTAGGACGTTCCAATAACTTCGCAAGTATGCCATACTAAAATTAATTGTTTATGTCAATTATATTTTGCATTTTGCTTCAATGCAATATAGAAGGCAGGGCAGAAAATCTGACAGGGATAGTAATGAAAAATTTGAAAAAAATTCTTTTTATAGCACTGATATTAGTTGCCGCATATTCTGTTGTCGATATCGGGCGCTATTTTATTTATCCGAATGTTGCCTCCTTAAAAAAGATTAAACCGGGTAAAACGGCATTCATGGAATACAGGGAAGATCTGTGGCTCGAGAAAGGCATTAAGAAAAAAATAAAAAATACCTGGGTTCCTCTTTCCCGGATATCACCCTATTTGGTGAAAGCTGTTATCATTGCGGAGGATGATAAATTCTGGTCACACGAAGGTTTTGATTTCGAAGCGATGCAAAAGGCATTGGAAAAAGATATCAAAAAAAAGAAATTTCAGGCAGGGGGAAGTACAATTTCTCAGCAGTTGGTGAAAAACCTATATCTTTCTCCCTCTAAAAATCCTGTTCGAAAAATAAAGGAGGCAATACTTACCTGGCGTTTGGAACAGCATTTGACTAAAAGAAGAATTATCGAACTGTACCTTAATGTTGCCGAGTTAGGTGATGGTGTTTTCGGTATAGAAGCAGCGGCACTGAATCATTATGGAAAGCATGCGGCGGAATTAACCGCGCGGGAAGCGGCGACACTTGCGTCAATTCTTCCTAATCCGCGCCGTTATAAACCTAACGGAAATTCCCGGTATGTGGAAAATCAGTCGGAAAGAATTTATCAGATCATGGTGCGGCGGGGTATTGTGATACCGGAATTTGATGAAGTTATTAATGAGACAAAAGATGAAGATGTGATTGATGGTGACGATCAAAAGACAGAAGAAAAACCTGTTCCCAATAAAAATAATGTGGATAGTATGTCAAATCAATAAATAAGATTAAAAAAATAGTTTTGTGTCAGCAAAAAAACAAAGATAAAGAAAAACCGGAAGGCAGTTGAGTCGCCTTCCGGTTTTTTCCCTATGAATTCATTTTTAAAAAATCTTACAGCAGTTCAATGGCTGTGGCCAGGGAAACACCGCCGCCGCCGCAAAGAGTTGCTAATCCCAGCTTCTTGCCGCGTTTCTGCATTGCATAGATCAGGGAAACCATTATGCGGCATCCGGTAGAGCCGACCGGATGTCCGAGGCCTACGCCTGATCCGTTAACATTGGTGATTTCTCTGTTGAGTCCCAGTTCTTTTTCGCAGCCCAGGTATTGGCCGGCGAAGGCTTCGTTGAGTTCGATCAGTTCAAAGTCTTTAAGCTTCAAGCCTGACCTTGCTTCCAAATCGCGTACTGCAGGTACGGGGCTTAAGCCCATGACGGAGGGATGGCAACCACCGCGGCCAAATGCTTTAATGCGGGCGAGAGGTTTCAGACCAAGTTCTTTTGCTTTTTCCGCGGACATAAGCATCATGGCGCTGGCACCGTCATTGATTCCAGAGGCATTACCGGCAGTAACCTTGCCGATTTTCGGAAGGAATGCGGGGGGTAAATCTTTTAGTCCGTCCATAGTCAAATTGGGACGGAAATGCTCATCTTTATCGAAGATGACGGGTGGTTTACCTCTTTTCTGGGGAATTTCAATGGGAACAATTTCGTCTTTGAAATCGCCATTATTTGTAGCTCTTTCCACGTTATTATGGCTGCGCAGAGCTACCTCATCCATTTCTTCGCGGCTGATGTTATGCATCTGGGCGATCAACTCGGTGGTAATACCCATGATGTAGGGTTTGCCCTTGTACAAGTCGATGATCGGGCCGTCCTTGACGGGGCCCTTTTCCGGACCGGGCAACAAGTGAGATCCGGCATGCAGGCCATGGATGAGGTTGTCGACAACTTTCTGATCCTGTAAACGATAACCCCAACGGGCTCCGGGCAGGGAATAGGGGGCACCGGACATGTGTTCCATGCCGCCGGCGAGAATTATATCGGCCATCTCGGCGCGGATTAAAGCCATTCCGGAGAGCACTGCTTCCATGCCGGAAATGCAAACACGATTGACGGTAACTGCTGTTACTGTATCAGGGATACCGGCCATCAGAGCTGCTATGCGGGTAGCATTGAGGGCATCCACGGGTTCCATGCAGCAACCAAAGCGGACATCATCAATAATTGCCGGATTGATACCGGCTCGTTTTACCGCTTCTTTCATAACGATGCTTCCTAAGACGGGAGTGCTTAGGTCTCGCAAAGTTCCTCCAAAGGTACCAATTGCCGTACGACATGCGGAAACAATTACAACGTCTTTCATTCAAATAACCTCCATAAAGTGGAATTATATTCCATATATTTCTTCTTAAAAGCTCAGCTCTCAGGTGGGCTTTTCAGAAGGTCTTTTTGAGAAAAAGCTGTGCTTGAATTGTCATCGCGCAGCCTGATTATATGTGACTCCCGGTGGTGCTGTTATACTGAAACAGGCTATAGATTAACGATATTCCTCTAAGTAGCTACATAATACAAGAATGTTTTGATGTCAACAGAAGCGATAAAAATAAAATATCCTCCTGAGAGTCTCATCAGAAAACACAAGGACGTAAAGCTTGATTCTCTAACCAGAGTTAACATTATCCGTTTGTTAAATTGAGTCATTCCTGCTTTTGACGGGCACGTCAGAAGCAGGCAAATTATCTCCTTGAATGTTGCCTGAATATCATTTATAAAATTGCCGGTGCAAGAACAGAGATTGAGACGTTTTATTACGGAGTAATGGTTCTGATTTCCACTAATCTCTAAAAGAACTATCATCATTATCTTCTGTAACTATTATTCCTCGATTTAATGTGCAAGTTTGAATCAACGAAAGTAATCTGTATCACCATTAGCTTGCCTCCGGAAAGATGATGATATATAACAAAGGTAATATTTTGAAGGGAAAAGCGTTGAATGGTTTCTAAAGCAGGCAAGCCGAGCAGTCAGGAAATATTGAAAAAAAATGTGCTCAATGCGGATTTGTGTACCGGCTGCGGCGCTTGTGTCAATCTTTGCCCGTATCAGGTCATTTATCATGACCGGACAGTGCAATTACACCGCTGCGATCTTGATGATGGTAAATGTCGGGCTTTTTGTCCCCGGTGGGAAATTGATCTGGACTTGTTGCGGAGCAGCCTGTGTGATTCCGCAGACTTGACACCGGAAATTGGCGCCGTAAAAGACTACTATCTTTCCCGGGCTACCGATCCGAAATTGCGCGAAATTGCGCAGCATGGCGGAACCGTTACCGCACTGATGGAGCTGGCGTTGACCGAGGGGGTGATTGATTCGGCTATTGTATCAGCCGGCAATCATCAGCAGGAGCAACGTGGCTTTAAAGCAATAGATAAAGTATCTCTGCAGAAAAACGCGGGAAGTAAATTTACCGTATCACCTATAGTTGCCGCCTTTAATCAAATAGCGGCGGAAAATTCCGGGAATGTCGGTGTTGTAGCTACACCATGCCAGGCATTAGCACTGGCGAAAATGAGATTAAAACCTCTGCAAGATGATGCCGGCCATATTGATAAACTGAAAATTGTTATTGGTTTATTCTGTGGCTGGACACTGGCGCAAGAAAAATTCCAGGCATTACTTTTACTGAACAATATTAATCCGGCAACAATAACCGGAATGGATATTCCGGTGGGGAAGAAAGCGCTGGTGATCAAAACCGGCAGTGGTGAAAAAATAATTTCTTTTGATCATGTTGAGTCCTGCATTCGAGAGGCCTGCCGTTATTGCCTCGATAGTACCGCTGAATTTGCCGATATTTCTGTAGGTTCGGCACGATTCGGGAATGAGTGGGAAGAGATGCGTGGGTGGAACCAGATGATAGTAAGAACGGCAAGGGGCAGCAAGTTAGTTGACCTGGCTCTTCACCGCGGTATTCTGGAAGTGCGGAAAGCACCTGACGGAATATTAAAAGAATTGAAAGAAGCAGCAGCCGAAAAGAAAAGAACAGCTCTAGAGAATATTGTCAAGAAAAGCGGATCGGTAAAAAATCTTTTGTATTTGAATAATTCTGATCCCCTGGTGAAAAAATTTATGGTGAAAATAAAAAGGTAGATGCATGTTGAAATTACTCAGCCCTGCCAATAGGGAAGTCCTTTTCATGGGTAATGAAGCTATTGCCCGCGGAGCGCTGGAAGCCGGAGTCAACGTGGCTTCAGGATATCCCGGAACGCCTTCTTCGGAAATAATTGAAAGCTTGGCTACAGTTGGCAAAGAGAGAAATCTTTATGTGGAATGGTCAACAAACGAAAAGGTGGCCCTCGAAGTCGCTGCGGCGGCATCATTTGCCGGTTTGCGTTCTCTATGTGCGATGAAGCAAAACGGTGTCAATGTGGCGTCCGATTTTCTTTTACATCTGGCATCATCCGGGACACGCGGCGGAATAGTTCTGGTAACCTGTGAAGATCCGGGAGCACTTTCCAGCGTTAACGAGGGAGATTCCCGTTATTTTGCTCGCATGCTGGAGATTCCCCTTCTGGAACCGGCTAATTTTCAGGAAGCCAAAGACCTGACACGCTGGGCATTTGAATTATCCGAAGAAATTCGAAATATCGTCGTTTTACGTTCGGTCACCCGTATGTCCCATGCCAGCGGCAATGTAATCTGCGGTAAACTGCCGGTTAAATTCCGCAAGGCCCATTTCGTTTATGACGGCTCGATTATGGATCCGTTAAGAGGGCACGTGATCAGTACTCCTGTTGTCGCCAAACATTCTTTGCAGCAGGGAAAATTAAAGAGAGCGACAGTGCTTTTTGAAAACAGTCCTTTCAATGATTACAGCGGCCCCAAAAAACCGGAACTCCTTTTAATTACAAGTAGCGCCTGCTTCCTTTATAGCCGGGAAGCAATCGATATGCTCAATCTGCAGAAGCGCACGGGTATTTTAAAAATGGACTGTACCTGGCCGCTGCCACCCAAGTTGTTGAAGAAGCATTTGAATTCAACTGACAAAATCATGATTGTGGAAGAAGTCCTGCCTTTTCTGGAAGAGAACTTGAAAACTCTGGCGGCAGGGATGGGGAAGGAAATCGGCATTAAAACCTTCTACGGTAAAATGGACGGGACATTGCCCTCTGTAGGTGAACTCAATCCAGATGTTGTTGCTGCTGCGTTGGCGAAAATTATGAAGGTCAAGCATAAATCGCTGCCCGCTGCTTATACTAAGGAATTGCAAAAGGCGGCGGCATTAATCCCCGCAAGAGAGCTGACATTTTGTCCGGGCTGTCCCCACCGCGCGTCGTTTTGGAATATTCATAATGCCATCGCGCTGGATGGTCGTGAAGGATTTGTGTGTGGCGATATCGGCTGTTATGCAATGGGGGCGCTTTTCCCCGCAACCGGCTATCATACCACTCCTACGCTGCATTCTATGGGGTCCGGAACGGGACTGGCCAGCGGCTTTGCCAAGCTTGCGGCTTTCGGTTTCGATAAGCCTATTTTGACAGTCTGCGGGGATTCTACATTTTATCACGCAGTCATTCCGGCGCTGATCAACGCTCAGCATAATCGGGCTGATATTACCTTTATTGTTCTGGATAATTCCGGAACGGCGATGACTGGTTTCCAGCCTCATCCGGGGCTCACTGTCAGTGCCATGGGCGAATTAGTCCCTTCAGTTGATATTGCAGGTATCTGTAAGGCAATCGGGGCCAATGTTGCCATAAGTGATCCGTTTGATCTGGATGGAACATGTAAAATTCTTAATTCCTTTGTAGCTGATAAAGGTTCATTAAATGTTCTGATTATGCGCCAGATTTGCGCTTTGAGTCCCGAGAAAAAAGGCAAAAAAATATTTGATGTTAAAGTAAATGAGGCTTTGTGCCTCGGTGAGTCATGCGGCTGTAATCGTTTATGCACACGGATATTCCGTTGTCCGGCGCTCATCTGGGATCGGAGTAAAAAGAAAGCGGTGGTGGATGAAGTAATTTGCGCCGGCTGTGGTGTTTGCTATTCAATTTGCCCCCAAAAAGCAATTATCCGAACGGAGGCAGAAAAAAAATGAAGGTGCGTTTATCCAAAGATTCAATGAACGTAATTATCACCGGCGTTGGCGGGCAGGGCAATGTTTTAGCTTCCCGCGTTCTGGCGGGGATGTTGGTTAATGCCGGTTACTATGTAACCATCGGCGAAACCTTCGGTATGTCGCAACGTGGTGGTTCGGTGATGAGCCATGTAAGGATATCGCAAAAGGCTATAAGAAGTCCGCAGATGCCGCTGGGCAGCGCCGATATTATTATTGCGCTGGAACCGGTAGAAGCTCTGCGGGTTTTAATAAAATATGGCAATCCTGATGTTGCAGTACTGTCTAATTCCCGTGTGGTTTATCCTATTGGTGTAATTACCGGTGAGTTGAATTATCCGTCGCTTACAGAAATACAAAATGTTCTGCAAAAGACTACAGCGAAGAACTGGTTGCTGGATGCCACTGAGGATGCAGTAAAGTTGGGCAATCCGGTTTTGAGTAATATCATAATGATCGGAGCATTGTCTGCTACTGATTTACTGCCCATTGACCGCAGGTCTTTTGAAAAAGAAATTGCCAAAAATATGACTGCCGATAAACTCCGAATCAATATGCTTGCCTTTGATGCCGGAGCTAAACTGATTTAATATCCATTACTATTTGAATGAAGTTGAGCCGTTCAATAACGCAGGGGGAAGATAAAAAATGAGCAATATTTATTCAGCGATTAAAATAAGTGATCATGTTTACTGGGTAGGAGCAATTGATTGGACAATTAGAGATTTTCACGGTTACACTACGCCTCGCGGCAGCACATATAATGCTTATCTGATTATGGCCGATAAAATTACTCTGATTGATACGGTCAAGGCGCCGTTCAAAGATGAAATGCTCTCCCGGATCAGTTCTGTTGTCGATCCTTCGAAAATTAAATATATTATTTCCAATCATTCGGAAATGGATCATTCCGGTTGTCTGCCGGAAGTGATTGATATGATTAAACCGGAAAAAGTATTTGCTTCCGCCATCGGTGTTAAGACGCTCAAAGAGCTATTCCATAATGAGCATGAAATAATTCCGGTTGCGGACGGTGAACGTTTAAGTCTGGGAAACATGGAATTAACTTTTATGGAAACCCGCATGATTCACTGGCCGGACAGCATGTTTTCTTATCTGGCCAAAGATGAGCTTTTGTTTTCACAGGATGCCTTTGGTATGCACCTGGCGTCATTGGAAAGATTCACTGATGAGATTCCGCAAGCGACATTGGAATATGAAGCAGCAACGTACTATGCCAATATTGTTTTACCTTATTCGGCGGTTGTTCTGAAAGCTCTGGATAAAGTAAGCGCGACAGGCTGGAAAATTAATATTATTGCCCCCGATCATGGTACTGTGTGGCGAAAAGATTTGGGGAAAATACTTGAGCTATATTCGAAATGGGCGGGGCAGAAACCAACCGTCAAGGCCGTTGTTGTTTATGCTACTATGTGGCATTCGACAGAAAAAATGGCAGGCGCCATTAGCGAGGCTTTAGCCGGCGAGGGAATTAAAGTAAGGCTGCTGTCGATGAATGAGACTCATCGTAGTGAAGTTGTTTACGAGGTCTTAAACGCTGGAGCTTTAATTGTCGGGTCCTCCACTTTAAATAATAATATCCTTCCTCAAATGGCGGATGTGATGACCTATTTGAAGGGTTTAAAACCGGCCAATCTGATCGGTGCGGCATTCGGTTCTTATGGATGGAGTGGCGAGTCTGTGCGGCATCTGGAAGAAATGCTCAAAGAAATGAAAGTAGAAATTGCTGCGCCGTCAGTTTCAACGAAACACGTGCCGGACACAGCTGTGCTTGCAAAATGTCAGGAATTGGGCAAAACAATTGCTGCCTCGCTGCTGAAAAGAATCAATGACACTCGCTGAAATATGCGGTTGACGCGAGAGTGGAATTGATCCCAAAAGAGAAGCCTGTAGCACGCAGGATGAAGCTATTCTGAATATGGAGGAGTTGTTTTTAAGTCCTTGGTGCCGGAATGGTCTGATAATCGGAGCTAAGAAAAGAAAACGGAGGTGTAAAATGACAAAGTACGTTTGCGGAGTATGCGGTTATGTTTATGATCCCGATAAAGGAGACGATGATGGCGGGATTCCCGCCGGAACATCATTTGAAAAACTCCCGGACGACTGGGCTTGTCCTGTTTGCGGGGCGAGTAAGGACGAATTTTCCCCGGAATAACGGTGATGACCTCTAAGAATCCCATATGCTGCGTTGTGCTTCATCCTTCGTCGTTGCGACGTACGCCAAAAAGTACGCCTCACTCCTCAGGATTTGCACGCCTTGCCTCTGGAATTTTATAGAAGGTCATCAACTTCTGCTATTATAAGGAATAGGTGATATCTATGGATAAGATCAAAGAAGCATTAAATCAGGCTTATGTCGGTGAAGCTAAAGCGGCTTTACGTCTCAAGGTTTATGCCCAGAAGGCAGAGCAGGAGGGCTATAAGCAAATGGCCCGTCTTTTCCGCGTGATTGCCTTTTCCGAAGAAATTCATGGCGCCAGGGCCTTGCGTGTCCTCAAAGAAATTAAAAGTACGGAGGAGAATCTGGCGGCCAGTTTTGAATCGGAAACAAAAGTTGCCGAAGTCGCTTATGATTCCTTTATCAAATTAGCCGAAGAAGCAGGGGACAAGGCGGCTTTAGTGCAATTCAGCCAGAGTAAGGATGTCGAAGAAACGCATGCCAAACTCTATAAGCAAGCCATGGCTGATTTTATGGAAGAAAGAGAAACAACATATTATGTATGTAAAGTATGCGGGTATGTTGCCGATGGCATCCTGCCCGATGAATGTCCTGTTTGCAGTGCCAAGAAAGAACAATTTGTCAGCTTTGATCAGTAGCAAACTTATTGGCAGGCAAACTATACGATAAAAACTGAGAGGTGAGTATGAACGTTCGGCGCAGTCTTCTGGTCGTATTATTGTTACTGGGCCTGTTATCGCCTCAAAGTGCAATTAGCGAGGAAAAACCTCTCTGGGAATTAGGCATCGGTGCCGGGCTTTTGCGGATGCCCGATTATCGGGGTTCAGATGAGAGCAGATATTATGTTCTGCCCTATCCATATCTCATTTATCGTGGCGGTATACTAAAAATTGACGAGCGGCGCATATCCGGACAAATATTTAAAACAGATAGAGTTTTATTAGATGTAAGCGGCTATGGTTCTGTTCCGGTGAAAAGTTCTAACAACTCCGCCCGTGCCGGTATGCCGGATTTAGATCCGACTTTTGAAATAGGGCCGGCTTTAAGGATAAGACTTCTGGAAAGCAAGGCTGATAGTTATAAATTAAGCTTGGCCTTGCCCTTGCGAGCTTTTTTTTCCACAGATTTCTCTTCTGTTCGCCGCGAAGGTTGGGTATTCAGTCCGCGCATTAATCTGGAAAAGAAAGACTTGATTCCCGAAACCGGACTGAATTTGGGAATCTCCGTAGGTCCAATGTTTGCCGATAGTTCTTATAATACCTATTTCTACACTGTGGAGGCGGCTTACGCGACAGCAGTCCGACCGGCTTATTCGGCAAGTGGAGGATATAGCGGCTCAACGCTCACTGTTGGTTTGAGTAAAGCATATAAGCAGCTTATTTTCCATGCTTTTGTCAGTGCTGATTTTCTCCACGGGGCCGTGTTTGAAGAAAGCCCTCTCGTGAAAACCAGGACTTCCGTTATGAGCGGGTTTAATGTTTCCTGGCTTTTTTCCAAATCAGCCAAAACTGTTACCTCGGATTAATAAGCCGTTGTTTAAAAATAATCTGATTAAAAAATTATAGCAAACGGCATAAGGAGCCGTAACGAAATAGAGAAAAAGAACAGGTAATTTCGTAACGGCTCCTAATAATTCAAATAGAAGCAATAGAAATTAGGAATATAAAAAGTCTAAATTTAAAGGTATGACCATGATCGTGATTATGATTCGCTGGCTGGTGATAACACTGGCCATTATACTGTCAGCGGCACTTATTCCCGGAATTCGAGTAGATTCGCTGTCCACGGCGGTTATTGCTGCGGGCCTTTTGGGTCTGATTAATGTATTTATTAAGCCAGTATTAATTATTCTGACCTTGCCCTTGAATATAATAACTCTGGGGCTTTTTTCTTTTATAATTAATGCCGTCCTGCTGAAAATTGTAGCCTATTTTGTGCCCGGTTTAGAGATTAATGGTTTTCTTGCTGCACTATTGGGTGCACTGGTGATAAGTCTTACGAACTGGTTGGCCAATCGTTTTATTGTTACGGCAAAAATCAGGACGAAGAGGACGAACCGGAGGCCCGATCCGCCGGACTACATTGATCTGGAACAAAAAGGTAATGGCAAATGGGAATAGGCGCAACGCTGAACTTAACTCCCGCTATGAAGCAGTATGTGGAGATCAAAGAAAAATATCCCGACTGCATATTGCTTTATCGAATGGGCGATTTCTATGAGTTGTTTTTCGAAGATGCAACACTAGTTGCCCCCATTCTGGAAATAACATTAACCTCACGCAATAAAGGAAAGGAAGATAGTGTTCCGCTCTGCGGCTTTCCTCATCATGCAGCTTCCTCTTATATCTCCAGGCTTGTGGAGAAGGGATTTAAAGTGGCAGTTTGCGAACAAGTGGAAGATCCCAAAAAGGCAAAAGGAATTGTCAAGAGAGAAGTTGTCCGGGTGATCACTCCGGGGCTTTTGCTGGATGCGGAAAATCTTACTTCCGGTGAAAATAATTTTCTGGCAGGCCTTTCTCAATATGAAGAAATGATTGGCCTTGCCTTTGTGGATATTTCTACCGGGGAGTTTCAGGTAAGCGAATTTCCTGATCGCGATTCATTTTTGCAGGCAATAGCGGGCCTCGATTGCAAAGAGTTGATCGTAGCAAAATCTTTTCCGGATAAGGTGTTACTGAAAAAATTAGAGATGCAATGGCCGGCAGGCCGCATGAATTATCTGGATG
Source organism: uncultured delta proteobacterium (assembly GCA_903907985.1). Taxonomy (GTDB): domain Bacteria; phylum Desulfobacterota; class Syntrophia; order Syntrophales; family Smithellaceae; genus MVRV01. The sequence goes on along the minus strand of CAIVQG010000014.1, from coordinate 2,954 downwards.
AGGATTATTTTCAAGATGAGCAAGCTCAAACTATGCTTAGAGATATTTTCCCTGCCGCAGTATTGGATAAATCAAAAATATCCGGCCATCCGGCTGCAATATCCGTTGCCGGTGCTGTTTTGCGGTATGTCACCGAAACACAAAAAATTCAGCCTCAGCATATTAATGATATCAAATGGTACGCGACAGGAAATTATCTGCTAATTGATGAGACGGCGCGCCGGAATTTAGAGTTGTTTGCTACAATCTCCGACAACACCAGGGCCGGTTCTCTTTTCTGGTTAATCAATGAGACATTAACGCCGATGGGAACACGGCGTTTACGCTGGTGGCTGAATTATCCGCTGGTGAATGTGGAAAAAATCAGGAATAGGCTTTCTGCTGTTGCGGAGATTAAAGACGGCCATATTGTACGATCGAATTTGCGTAAAATCCTGTCGCGCATTTATGATCTGGAGCGTCTGGCCGGACGCGTTGCTCTGAGGGTAGCCAATCCCCGTGATCTGGTGGCGCTCAAAGTTTCTCTTCTGGCAATTCCCGAATTGAAATCAATGCTCCTTGATTTTACAGCCCCGACGCTGGCAGATATTCGGGCAACTCTCACCTCAATACCCGCAGTAGTGGAATTGATCGCCCGGGCAATATCGGATGATCCTCCGCAGACTATTCAAGATGGAGGCTTCATTCGCTTCGGTTTTGATGAACAATTGGATAAACTGAAATCGGTAAGCCAGGACGCTAAGAAGTGGATTGCCGCTTTGGAGTTGCAGGAGAGGCAAAAGACCGGCATTAATACCTTGAAAGTCGGGTTCAATAATGTATTTGGCTACTATATTGAAGTTACCAAAGCCAATGCCGCACTTGTTCCGGTGTCTTATGTGCGAAAGCAGACACTGGTTAATGCCGAACGTTACATTAATCAGGAACTCAAAGAATTTGAAGAAACTGTTTTAAATGCTGAAGAAAAAATACGTGAAAGAGAATATGAACTTTATTTGAATGTGCGGGACGATATCGCGCAATATATAAATGAGATACAGAATAATTCCTCTTTGGTTGCCGATCTGGATGCCTTTACAGCGCTTGCCGAAGTTGCCGAAAAGTATCATTACGTATGTCCCGATGTTGATGATGAAGATAATATTATTATAAAAGACGGGCGGCATCCGGTTGTCGAAGCAGCTTTCAATAAGGAAGGTTTTGTCCCGAACGATTCTCTGCTGGACATCGGCAATAACAGGTTACTGATCATCACAGGACCCAATATGGCCGGTAAATCCACATATATCAGGCAGGTGGCTTTAATTGTGCTTTTGGCACAGATGGGCAGTTTTGTTCCGGCGGCAAAAGCAAAAATCGGAGTCGTTGACAAAATATTTACCCGTATCGGTGCGTCCGATAATCTGGCCCGTGGTCAGAGTACCTTTATGGTGGAAATGACAGAGATGGCCGAGATATTGAAAAATGCAACATCGCGCAGCCTTGTTATTCTGGATGAAGTTGGCCGGGGGACGTCAACATTCGATGGGTTGAGTATTGCCTGGGCGGTTGCCGAATATATCCATGATTTTAAAGGAAGAGGTGTCCGTACTCTGTTTGCCACTCACTACCATCAATTGACTGATCTGGTTGCCACCAGGGATGGTGTGAAAAATTATAATATCGCCGTGAAAGAGTGGGGAGATAAAATAATATTTTTGCGCAAGATTATGGAGGGCGGTACCAGCCGCAGTTATGGCATTGAAGTGGCGCGAATCGCCGGTGTGCCCGCCGAGGTAATTTTTCGCGCCAAAGAAATATTGCATAATCTGGAAAAAGGTGAGTTTGACGAAATCGGGATGCCCCGCATTGCGCGTGGTTTGAATGTTGCTAAAAATGACCAGCCGCAACTTAATCTTTTTGTGGATTGCGAGGATGAAATTATCAGTGAACTAAAGAGTATGGATATTTCATCGATGACCCCGCTTTCCGCACTAAATAAGTTGAGTGACTTAAAAAGCAAGTTGTGAGGAAAATATATCAAGGATATTTTCGTGAAGAAATGCAAAAATAGTCTGCTGATCTGCCTTTTAGCTGTTCTGCTGATCAGTAATATTATTATATATGCGCCTTATTTTTTGCTTTATTCTTCCAGTTACCGGAAGGCGGATGCCATAGTTCTTTTGTTGGGACCTGATTTTGCGGCGCGTCAGAAGGAAGCTTATAAATTAATAGACGAAGGGAAGGCCGATTATCTGATTATTCCCGCATATCATAAAGTATATAGAATATCCGATAAAAGAGCCGTAAAATCTTTGTCACCGGATTTGTCTTTCCGCAGATCAATAAAAGAAAGAGCTATGCACAACCCTTCGCCATACTTTTATGAAGACACCCATATTGAGATAATAGAAGCCAGAAAGATCATGTCTGACTATGGGCTCCAGTCTGCGATCTTTGTCAGTTCGCCCTATCACATGCGCAGAATAAAATTAATTGTGGCCAATGTTTTTGCCGGACAGCAGGGCGGGTTTTACTTTGTGCCGACTGTTTATGAAGAAGCACCGGGCAGATTTTGGGAACTTTCCCTGAACAACTGGAAGAAGGTCGGCCGGGAATACGTTAAGATAGTCTGGTTTTGTTTTTACATGCTCTGGCCACAATAATAATCCAGCCATAAAAAACCCCCTTAAAGTTTGTGTTTTAAGGGGGTTTTAAGTTCTATATAAACAGATCATGTTTTTTTGCGGAGGTTAAACATCTTTTCTCTTTTTCCAGGCTTCCTGATAGAGCCGCATAACGCTAAGGAAAATGGCCAGAAAGAATAAACCCAACATGAAGTTCGGCGCAGTTCCCAAAATGCCATCGAGTAGGTGGCCTACATAGAGGAACAGGAAAGAAGCAATCACCATGACGAAACTCCAAGCCGACAACATCAAGATCGAACCAAGGTTATTAGTGTGGTGCGTTTTGTG
>CAIVQG010000013.1 GCA_903907985.1 uncultured delta proteobacterium | reverse complement strand
CTTCCTGCTATACGTAACAAAATGATGATTGACAGCACATAGGCGTAGGGTCATCATCTAGCTGTTTTTCTTATTGAAATAATTAATAAGGAGGCAGCGATGACCAGAAGTGAGTTAGAAGTAAGCCAGAAGAGTTTTTTGTCAGAACATTTTTCAGAAACCCCCATTGAACCCTACCAGAGTACCAGGAAAGTTTATTACCCACCAATTGATCACCAATATGAATCGCCTTCAAAAAGCGGCATAGAAGCGCTTCACAAAATTTTAAGACGCCTTGACGGGATGGAGATTCCGGGGAAGGAGCATCTTGAAGCCTATCTTCGTTATCTATGCCGACGCAATCGCAGACCCAGGACATTGGCGAGTTCATATACCAACATTGTTCTTTTTCTTGGCATGATCAAGGGCAACGGCAAGACAGGCATCGATGAAATCACAAAAGAAGATGTGGAAGCTTTTCTTGAGCACGAACAGGATCGTGGTATCATGATTACGACGATCAGGACCAAGCTTGTTTGTGTTCGCGCCTTTCTCCGCTATTTGGTGGATGAAGAGATAGTGTTACCGAATGTTCTTGGCAGGCGGATACGGCTGCAGTTGCCGGACCGGTTGCCCAGAGCCATGGATCCCGATGATTTACAGAAGCTGCTTTCTGTCATTGATCATACACGGGATCGGGCCATGATCATGGTGTTGCTCAGAACGGGGATGCGGATCGGGGAACTGCTCAACACAAAGGTTATGGATGTGCATTTCAAGGAACGTAGAATTGAGATTTACGAGGCGGAGAAAACCCGCCTGGGCAGAGTGGTTTATCTCAGTGCCGATGCCTCCGATGCTTTGCGCGACTGGTTGAAAATAAGAGATAAACAAAATGAGAATCTTTTTTACTGCGGGGGCAAATCACGAAGAATGAGTTACAGCAGCGCCCGAGAGTTATTGGTAAGGTATCTTGTAAAAGCCGACCTGACCAATAAGGGATATACCGTCCATACTCTTCGCCATACCTTTGCCACGGAGCTTCTCAATGCTGGCATGCATTTGGAGTGCCTTCAGGTGTTGCTGGGACATCGGTGCATAGAAGAGACACGGCGATATGCCCGGCTCACGGATAAAACCCGCGAAGAAGAGTATTTTAAAGCCATGTCCAGGATCGAAAAGGGGGAAGAACCATGGTCTTAAGCAATGCGGTGATCAGCTGGAGACGTTTCCTGAAGAGGCGGAACTGCTCGCCCAACACGATTAAAAATTATTTGAACGCCATCAAGAGTTTCATCGTCTGGATAGATGTTCCCTTGGAAAACGTCACTCATACAACGGTCTCCCATTATATTGATTATCTCATGCGGAAGAGACTGGAGCCCAAAACCATCAACTGTCATTTGAACAGCATCCGCCAATTATATCATTATCTGATCGAAGAGGGTCACCTGGCTATCGCCAACCCCATTCGGAAGAATCATAAACTGAGAATGGCAAGACCGCTTCCCAGACATTTAAAAGATGATCAGGTGGAGACTTTCTTCAAGGTGATCAAAGGACACCGGGACCGCGCAATGTTCATGCTGATGATCCGGTGCGGTCTTCGAGTGGAGGAAGTGGCCCATGTTTCGCTGGATGCTTTGGACTTCAAACACAGAAAAATCTTGATCGAAGACGGCAAGGGTTCAAAGGATCGTATCGTCTATATGAGCAATGATGCAATGCAGGCATTGTCCGATTATTTGAAAGCGAGATCATCCACCAGTGCCAAGAGAGTTTTTCTGGTAGAGAAAGGGCCGCTTACCGGTCAGCCCATCTCCATCCGCGGCATTCAGAAACGCATGGAATACTATGCCCGCAAAGCAAAGCTCCACATCTCCTGCCATCATCTTCGCCACACGATGGCCACGCAGCTGCTCAATGCGGATGCCGATCTTTGCACGATTCAGGATCTTCTCGGGCACAGCAATATAAAAACGACCCAGCGGTATTGTCGGGTATCAAACCTCAAAGTACAGAGGGATTACTTTAATGCCATAGAAGTTATCATGCAACGGACGGTATGCAGCAAAGGGAATGGACAAAATCCGGAAGCATCCGGTTAGGCGGAGTTACCCACAGCCGCCACCGCCATGCTGCGCGAAAAAGCAGCGGCGGCGGTTATGGATAACTCCTTGTGGTTGCACTGGTAACGGTGCCATCTAAAAATAAACTTGACGAATATAGGAATTTATTGGTATAAGAAACATAGTGTAACATATTAACATCAATAAGAAAATCAGAGTTTGTTACGTATAGCTTCCTGAAATCATCAGTTTTTCGCGGTTCAGCCGATTTGTGGATGAAGATACGGATATCTCCAAAACCCGAGAGAGGTGTGCTGTTTTTATCCTAATGAAAGCCGCTTTGCCTATAGTAACGCGCTTCACCGCCGGAAGGCGCAGGATCCTCTATGGTTATGGTTACGTCTGTCGTTCCTTGTCTACAGAATTCTCTCGTTACGTTTGTGACCTCGTGACTGAGGCAGCATTTGCGGGTGTACTATAGGG
>CAIVQG010000012.1 GCA_903907985.1 uncultured delta proteobacterium | reverse complement strand
TCGATGGTCTGGAAACCTACCAAAGAGTTCTCAAAATCAACCCGCAGCAGAAGGCTATTCTGGTCAGCGGTTTTTCGGAAACCGATCGAGTCAAGAAAGCTCAGCAACTGGGAGCCGGTGCCTATGTCAAAAAGCCCTATGTGATGGAAAAGATCGGTGTGGCCATCAGGGATGAGCTCAGGCGGTAATCTGCGGCATTACGTGTCACATTACGATTGGTTTATTTCCCCTCCCCCCGCTTCTTTCACCTACATAAGAAACAGTGAGGCATCGATAACTGAATTGCTGATTAACAAAAGAAAGGTTCAAGCTGTAGCGGTTCAAAGGAAAGAGGACCTCCTTAAAGACTTTGTAACGGATTACAAAATCAACGGCAAGAAGGCGGTGAAGAAAGCTGAGCGTTACACGACATTGCTCCTTCGAGAGTTCAAGGGCATGATGGTTCAGCGATATGCTCATCATCATACCGAAAGTCTAAGAGCTGCTATTGAAAAGATTGATGAGATCAAAAAACCGATTATCACGATTTTATCACAATCCGCTTAAAAAAGAAAAAAGGGCTGTAACTTTAAAAGTCGCAACCCTTTGATCTTATTGGTGCCCGGGGCCGGAATCGAACCGGCACACCCACAAGGAGCGAGAGATTTTAAGTCTCTTGCGTCTACCAGTTCCGCCACCCGGGCAACGATTGACTAACTTGTAGAAACGCTTCGGCTTATATTATTTTTGATACCCGCTGTCAAGGATTTGCTGGAAAATATTTGACTGAAGGCTAAAGGCTGAAGGTCAAAAGCTAACAGCAGCAAGCACGAATATGAACACTATAATATGCTAATAGCCTTCAGTCTTTGGCCTAAATACCTGTTAATTGATTTGCTTCTTGAAGATTAGACGGCTTGTATGTTAAGCACATTAAACAAAAATGAAAGGGCATATACGATGCAGGAAATTGACATCTTAATTACCGGCGGCAAGGCGCTCCTTCTCGACTCCAACAATACTACATTAGATCAATCCGCCATAGCTATTAATGGCAGTGAAATTATCGCTATTGGCAAAGCCGAAGAATTGACCAAACAATTCACTGCAAAAAAAACAATTAATGCCAAAGATTCTCTGGTGATGCCCGGCTTTGTCAATTGCCACACTCACGCCGCCATGACTTGTTTTCGCGGCATGGCGGACGATTTGGAGCTCATGGATTGGCTCAATAATTATATCTTCCCGGCCGAAGCCAAAAATGTCAACAAAGACCTCGCTTACTGGGGCTCGCTGCTGGCCGCCGCTGAAATGATTAAATCAGGCACCACTACCTTCTGTGATATGTATATTTTTGAAGATGAAACAGCCCGGGCCGCAAAACAAGCCGGCCTGCGCTGCCTTCTGGGTGAAGTCCTTTTTGATTTTCCTTCGCCCAATGTTAAATCTCCCGAAGAAGGTCTGGCTTATACCCGAATGCTTATTGAAAAATGGCAAAACGATCCCCTGATTAACATCATCGTGGAACCTCACGCTTTATACACCTGCTCCCCTGCCCTGCTTGCCGCTGCCGGGAAACTGGCTGATGATTATTCCGTGCCGCTGGGTATTCATTTACTGGAAAACAAAGCGGAGCAAGGCCAACTCGAAGAGAAATTTGGCAAGGGTGCAGTTTCCTTCTTAAAAGACATCGGCTATCTCCATGAACGACTGATTGCTTTCCACTGTGTCTGTCTTTCCGCAGACGATATGCGCCTGTTTGCTGAAGCCGGCTGTAAAGTTTCTCACAATCCCGCCAGTAACATGAAACTGGCCAGCGGAATAGCGCCTGTGCCGGATATGCTCAAAGCCGGCGTCACAGTAGGTTTAGGCACCGACGGATGTGCCAGTAACAACAATCTGAACATGATTAAAGAAATGTCCACAGCCGCCCTGCTGCATAAAGTTGCGAGGTTTGATCCGACTGTGATGGATGCGAAGAGTGTCGTGCGAATGGCAACAATTGACGGCGCCAAAGCTCTTGGAATGGATAAAATTACCGGCTCACTGGAAGTCGGCAAAAAAGCGGATATCATTATCATGGGCCTCAACAAGCCGCACCTGACACCGCTTTACAATGAATATTCGCATCTTGTTTATGCGGCTAACGGTGCTGATATCGATACGGTAATCATTAATGGTAAAGTCGTAATGGAAAACCGGCAGCTCTTAACTATAGATGAAACTGAAGTTATGCAAAGAGTAAGAGAAATTGCCGTCAACATCAAAAAAAGCTTTCAAGCCTGAAGGAGTTAATTAAATTTATGTATATTAAGCCAAATTCTTTTCTGCTGTCGGTATTAATATCCTTTTTCTTATCTTTTGCTTCTTCCGCCCAGGCCATTGTCAAAGAAGTAACTATCTTTCCCAATGCTGCCAAGGTAACGGAAACAGCGAAAGTTCATCCGCAATGCTCCAACAATGACAAATGCCGGGCAATTATAATTTTACCACCCCAGGCTGATCCGGAATCGCTTATTGTGGCCATGCCTGCAAACAGCAGGATAAAGATCGATGATATCCAGATGAAAGCAGTCAACCGTCAGGATGAAGCCAGGATTTCCGAGCTACGTAAGCAAATAAGCAAAATAAAAATTGATCGCAAAGATCTCCAGGCAAAAATGCAGGCCCTCGATGTTCAGCTGCAATTCTGGCAGATGCAAACAAAAGCTAAGACAAAAACCGTTGCCGACGCCGATACTTTAGCCGCGGCTATCGGCAGAAATGTCAAAAGGTCCAGCCAGGAAAAATTCACTATCGAAACCGAGATCGAGAAGATTGATAAACAACTCAAGGAACTCCTGGATAGCCTTAATCGGGCCGCCGGCAGCAAAGAAACAGCCTGGGAAGCAACCATGACCTTCTCGGGATTCAGTCAAAATGAAATGGTTCTTTCCTATAATTACAATCTTGGCGGTTGCGGTTGGCTTCCCCTTTACCGGATTGAAGCGCTACCCGCGGAAAACAAAGTTTCCTTTTCCTGGGATGCTCAATTATGGCAATCTACAGGTGAAGACTGGAAACAAGTGCAAATAAATTTAGCCACCCTGCAACCGGCCGTTACCGTAATGCCACCCGATTTACCGGACTGGATAATTAAAAAACGCTCTCCACGTATTTACAAGTCCATGCGTAAGGAACTTATGGCAGCAGAAGCGGCAATGGAAAAAAGATCTGCTCCTGAAGAGGAAAATCAGGACGCCACTATTGAGGAAACTGTTAAGTCTACATACTCGGTGTGGTCTATCGGCAAGAAAGACATTCCTGCAGGCAACCGGCAACGCCTGAAAATCAAAGAAGAGAACTGGCCGGCAAATTTCCTCTTTCTCGCCCGTCCCAGCCTGGGTCAGCAAGCTTTCGTCCGCGCTCAGGTAAAATTCGCCAATTCCGTAGAGATACCTTCCGGCGAGGCCTTATTCCTTATCGATGGAGCTGTTTTAGGCAAGCGTAATTTCGCTTTGGCCGGAACGGAAGGATTGCTTTACTTCGGAACCAGCCCGTTGATTTCCGTGACAAGTTCTACCCTGGCAGATAAGGCGGGTGCAAAAACTGTTTTTCAAAATAAACAAACTCAACTCTGGCAATGGTTAATCGAAGCAAAAAATTCCAGCAGCAACAACATCAAATTACGGATTGAAGAACCTGTGCCCCAGGCTCGCGATGAAAGAATCAGTCTGTTATTCAAACAGAATCCCGAACCATTGGAAAAAGATCATTCTAAATTTGTTTGGATTATTGATGTACCCGCAAGGCAGAAAACAACTATTCAAAATATAATAGAACTGGAAGCACCGAAAGATTTGGATCTGGATTTAGGGTGGCGCCGCTGATTGTTTCCGGCATTTGAAAAAACACGTTAAATCGAATACTCGGATTTTTACTAGGTCGTCAACATTTGAGCCACCATATTCTTAGTGCGCTCGATTATTTTTTCATAATAGATATTATTTCTCTGAATGTAATAATGTGTTTCCAGATTAGTGGAATTGGCGCCAACATTTCCTAAAAATACCTTCATTTTTTCTGTTGAAGTAAATCTGCGCACAAAAAGTTCTTCCCAGTTATTTTTATAGATAATGCAAAAATCACAAATATCCATATTAATCCTTTGATTTTCAAAGCTGACAACAATAAGCATTTTGGAAATAGTCTCTTTTTGCAGGAAATTACCAAAATGCACACTGGATATATCGAAACTACCAAAAACATCTCTGATCTTTTTCCCGAGATTTATAATTTCCTGTATCGTAACCGCTGTTTGATTAGGCAGCATTCTTGTCTGTACCGGATCGAAAATACCATTCCAAACAATATATGCTGAACAAAAGACTATGTTTTCATCGGCAATAACCGGCAATGTGCCCTCGTCAGACGATTTTACCTGCCATATTTTCCCCACTGGAGAAAAAGAAAGCACCGGCAGTTTGATATTTTCCGTAGGTATGTGCAATATAGCAATTTTATGTTTTTTTTCTTCCAGAGAAGATGATAATTTGCGTCCAATGATTGTTAAATCCTGCGGCGCTATTGCCCCGCCTTTACCCTTCTGTATCCGGACAATATCCTTATAAATATCAATGAGGAATCCGAACATTAGCTCACCAAAATCAATCTTCTCCCTCAATTGCCATGATTCAAATTCATTGAGCTGGTATATATTGCGGCGATCAATCTTGTATTTTTTAAATGTTTCCCCGGCCATTTCTTCTTTCAGTGTCTGCGTTTTCGACAGCAGTTTCAGATCGTATCGCAGGTAAAAACATTTCTTAATAAATTCAAAATATTCTTCTTTGGCATGTTGCGAATAGTGATCAAGCACAGTGTTCATTGTAAATAAACTGGGATCGGGAAATGCTGTTTTATCTTTTCCTTCTAAAACCATCTGACGGAATTTATGACACAAGAGATCCTCTTTCGGTGCTTCCAGAAACATTTTTAATTGCAGCATTTTGATGATTGATTTCAAGGCGTGGGTTAAAGATTTATTAAATTGCCAAAGTGACGCTCCAAAATATTCATCCTGCTTAACCTCTTTCAGATTGCCCATATCAATAAAGTCACGCTCACCAAAATCACTTCCGGCGTTTTGACTAAAAGCCTGATCATAATCAACATATTCATCTGATTCAAAACAAACCCACCAGAAAGGGATTTTGCCCTCGATGAGAATTGTTGTGCGATAAAATTCTTCTTTCAAAACATTTCTTTGTGCTGATCCGCTGCTTTCATAATCCATATTGCCGAAGTTGCATTGCCGTATGTCTTCGACATCACTTAAAAAAAAGTAAACAGGAATTTTTAGTCGATGATCCAACCAATCTTTAATTAAATTTATTTTTTCTTTGAGATATTGCAGTGTTTTGCTCGTAAAAGCGGATTTATCAATACAAATCCAGATATCGCAGTCGGAATGAGAAGTCTGACTGATGGTGCCGGCCGAACCAATCGTATAAATTCCCTGTATTTGGGATGATTGAGAAGGATAGCGGACTAATGATTTTTCTTCTTTGATGCCAAATGTTTTCTTAAAGAGGCTTTCCTGTTTGATAATTTCTTTATTGTTTTCAATGTTAAATACATGAAATGGTTCTTTTAACTCCTTAATAAAACCCGGCACAGAAAGCCGATTAACACTCAACAACCATGGTAGCATATAAATAATTACCGGAGCGTCTTTCGGTGAATTCGTCAGAAATATTTTCTGACGAAAGTTATTATAAGCCAGATAGCGTTTCTTATTATTTTGCAAGGTAATGGAAAGCAAGCTGATATTCCTCTCATAATTCAATCTGCCTATATATTATAACAGAGGAGCGGCGAAGTCAATTATCCTATCCATTAATGTCATAACTAAGGTTGACAGCGCAGCTATTCATATGAAATAAACGCAATTAGAGTAGAGAGTACCGAGGAGTTATTTTTGCCTTCCATAAATCAATATATTCATCGAATTAACAAAAATATCAGCCGGACAATGGCGGTGGATTATTACTATATCAGCCGGGCTCTGGATGCAATTGAGCACAAAAGAGATGTCGCTGGGGCGGCCTTATCATTTAAAAAAATACTTTCCCTGCAAAAAAAAGTAAACCATTCGCTGCAACGTTATTCGAGACGAGCCCAGAGCCTTCCGCCTTTGCGCTTTCCGAAGGACTTACCCATAGCTATAAAGAAAAATGAAATTATAGCGGCAATCCAGGAAAGTCAGGTAGTTATTATCACCGGCGAAACGGGTTCCGGAAAGACAACGCAAATCCCTAAGATGTGTCTGGCGGCAGGCAGGGGCTTGCGGGGGATGATTGGGCTCACCCAACCCAGGAGAATTGCCGCCACCAGCATAGCCTCGCGTATAGCCACAGAACTTGGCGAACCCTGCGGCAAATCCATTGCTTATAAAATACGGTTTGAAGAAAAGACATCCGCCGAACCACTGATCAAGGTTATGACTGACGGGATTCTTCTGGCAGAGACGGTCAGCGATCCGCTGTTGCTGGCCTACGATACTATTATTGTTGATGAAGCTCATGAACGCAGTCTCAATATTGATTTTATTCTCGGCTTTTTGCGGACACTGCTCGATCGCAGAAAAGATTTAAAACTGATCATTACCTCCGCAACCATTGATACGGCCAAATTCTCCGAGGCCTTTCATCAGGCTCCGATTATTGAAGTTTCCGGCCGCATGTTTCCGGTGGAAGTCCGCTATCAGCCGGTCGATCCTGTTGCCGAAGAAAATGGCGAAGCTACCTATGTCGATGAAGCAATCGCCTGTGTGGAGAAACTGCAAAATGAAAGACGTTACGATGATATCCTGATATTTATGCCGACCGAGCAGGATATCCGGGAAACCTGCGAACGTTTATCCAAACGATGTTCCGGTTTGGTGTTGCCCTTATATGCGCGGCTTTCCGGCAGCCAGCAAAGACTCGTTTTTGATAAATTGGATCAGCAGAAAATAATTGTGGCCACCAATATTGCCGAAACCTCTCTGACAATTCCCGGCATTAAATATGTGATCGATTCGGGACTCGCCAGGCATCTGGAATATAATCCCCGCAGCCAGACAACCGGCCTGCCCATCTCGCCCATTTCCCGCAGCAGCGCCGAGCAGCGCAAAGGCCGTTGCGGCCGTGTGCAAAATGGCATTTGTATCCGTTTATACTCCGCCGATGATTATTTCGAACGGCAGCTTTATACCGCGCCGGAAATAATGCGTTCCAATCTGGCCGGCGTTATCCTGCGGATGCTCTCCCTTAATCTGGGCTCTGTCCATAGCTTTCCTTTTATTGATCGTCCTCATCCGAAGAGCATCCGGGACGGCCTGGATATTCTCAATGACCTGGGGGCAATTGAAAAAATCATCACGGAGGAAGAGACGGGCACATACAAGCTGACGGCGACCGGCCAGAAGATGGCAGAGCTTCCGCTTGATCCGCGCATTTCCCGTATCCTGATTGCAGCGCAAAAGGAAGAGTGCGTAAATGAAGTAGCCATCATCGCTGCGGCCCTGAGCATCCAGGACCCCCGCGAACGCCCCTATGAAAAAACCGATCAGGCAGCCAAGGCTCATGCTCTCTTCCAACATGTCGAATCCGACTTTCTGACTTATCTGAATATCTGGAATAATTACCACGATATCTGGGAAAAATTGCAGACGCAAAACAAACTGAGGAAATTCTGCTTTGAACATTTTCTTTCGTATAAGCGAATGATTGAGTGGCGCGATATTTACCAGCAAATTACCGGAATCATTTCGGGAGATAAAAGCCCGGCAAAAACAAAAAGACATATCAAGATTGAAATTGATCAAATTCTTTATGACAAAATTCATAAATGTATACTCAGCGGTTATCTTTCCCACATAGCCCTAAAGAAAGAAAAAAACTTCTATCTGGCCGCCAAAAGCCGGGAAGTAATGATTTATCCGGGCTCCGGCCTTTTTAATCGCGCCGCAAGCTGGATTGTTGCCGCCGAAATTACGCAAACATCCCGTTTGTTTGCCCGCAATGTCGCCAATATCAAAAGCGAATGGCTCGAAGAAGTAGGCCTCGCTAATTGCCGCTATACTTATGCGGCGGCTCATTGGGAGAAAAACCGCGGTCAAGTAGTAGCTCTGGAAAAGGTGACACTTTTCGGTTTAACCATTGTCGAGAAAAGGACGGTGGCTTACGAAAGAATCAATCCGGAGGAAGCCAAATCTATTTTCATCCGGGAAGCTCTGGTTACCGGGGAAGTCAACCGCAAGATTCCTTTCCTGGAACATAATTTATCTCTGTGGCAGAAGGCCCTGACCATGGAAGAAAAATTGCGCAAGCGCGGTCTTGTCGTCGATGAGGAAGCAATTGCGCGCCTCTACGAGCAAAGACTGCCTGTTATTTCGGATATCCGTACCCTGTTAAAGCTGATCAGGGATAAGGGCAGCGACGATTTCCTGCGCTTTTGCGAAAAAGATTTTATCGCCGTTGAACCGGATGAAGATGAAATAGCCAAGTACCCGGATAAAATAAATATTGGTGATGCTGCCTTCCCCTGTTCCTATTCTTTTGCGCCCGGCAGAAATAATGACGGCGTAACCGTGAAAATCCCTCTGGGCCTGATCTCGAAGGCGGCAGATGAAAATGTCGAGCGTTTACTGCCCAGCTTATTGCAGGAAAAAACTCTGCACTTGTTGAAATATTTACCGAAAGGAATACGCCAGAAATTACCTGCCGCGGCACAGATTGCCGGTCAGTTCGTAAGCCAGACGACCGATTCCAAGAAAGCCCTGCCCCAAGCATTAAGTCAGTTTATCCAGGATAAATACCGGATTACCATCCCGCTGGATGCATGGAATCTGGAAAAAATGCCGGTGCATTTAAATGTGCTCTATAGTGTGATTGATGAAAAAGGCGCAGAAGTTAAAGTGAGCCGGAATATAGCCCAACTGCAGGAAGAACTGGCCGACTCGATTAATCTCGACGCCCTCGATAAAATCCGTTCTACGTGGGAAAAAGACGAGATCACGAAATGGGACTTCGGAACACTCCCGGAAAAGATACCTCTGAACAATCAGCATGGCCTGATCGGTTACGCTTATCTGGCTTTGCAAACAACAGACGATGTAATAAATCTACGCCTTTTCCCCGATCAAAGAGAAAGTGCGGCCAATCATATCGAAGGTGTTGCCGCCCTTTACAACATTCTTTTTACCGATAAACTAAAACAGCTCAAAAAAAATCTTACCCTGAACGGCGAGCTGAAATTACTGGCCGCAAAAATCGGTAATCCCAAACTTCTGGAGCAATCGCTGTTGCAGAGAGTTAAAAGAGATTTGTTTAGCATGCCCTGGCGCAGTCAGAGCGAGTTCGAAAATCATGCTAATATTGTTGATTCTGTTATCCTGCAATCCGGTCAGCATCTTCTATCTTCCATTGAGCCCGTATTGCAAGCCTTCAACGATGCACTCTCACTTTTGCATAAGCTTGCCTTGAAGAATTCCGGCAACAATCCACATCTTGCTTTCCTCAAAGATACTCAAGCTGAACTTCAGCGATTAGTTTCCCCGAATTTCCCCGAGCGCTATTCTTCGAACCGGATGAAAGAATTACCCCGTTACCTAAAGGCGCTGGCTCGGCGCGCTGAGCGTGGCACCCTGAACCTTGCCTCTGCCCTTAATAAGATCGAGAACATTGCCGTTTATTCTCATCGTCTGGAAGAATTTAAAAACGATATTTCTCCCGCTATGTCAGAGGAGAAAAAACAGCTGATTGATGATTTTCTCTGGATGATTGAAGAATACAAGGTTTCTCTCTTTGCTCAGGAACTTAAAACCCCCTACCCCGTTTCACCGAAAAAGCTGGACCAGCTAATTAAGGAAATTGAAGCATTCTAAGAGTACTCTTCGAGATACCGTTCAATGTAATCACGGACTTTTTCTTTTGGATGGTAGATGCCGAAGTGGCCTTCGCAGAGGATATCGGCTTTGAGGAGAAGCAGTAACTGCATCGATTTTTTCCAGGCTTGAATATCCGAACCAAATGCTTTGTGAAAAGGACCATGAATGTCCTGCCCGAATAAAACTCTCTTTCCTTCTCGATCCAGATAAATTGAAATCGAACCAGGTGTATGCCCCGGTGTATGCAGACAATGCAATTGTTCGGCACCGAATTGTAATATTTCCCGCTCACCTTTGATTTCCCTGTCTACTTTTGTCGGGGGAAAGGTAGTTTCGTACCAGTTGGCCGCCGTACGGATAGAATCACCTTTTTCAACGGGAGGCGCATCCAATTCATGAATAATAATTTTTGTGTTGTAATGCTTTTGAAAATACGGTGCTGAGCCAATGTGATCGATATGGCAATGAGTAAGGATCAGATGAGAAATGCTGGCGGGATTTAATCCCAGCATTTCAATATTGCGAACAACCTGCGCAGTGCTGCTTCCTGCTCCGGCATCAATTAATACAAGCTCGTCGGCAAAAGCGATCAGATAAATCGCCGCATCATTGGAGGCAGTAACACCCGGACCGCCGATTAAATAAACGCCCCGAATTATTTCTTCAGTTTTCAATCTCATGGCAATGTTTTTATTGTCACCTTGCTCTCAAAAAAAGACTCCGTGGGTTTGCTTCCTGCCGTTTTTTCTTTGAGTTGAATACCGCGGGTTTTAACGCCAACATCCTCAGCATCTGTTTTAACTTCATAAACGGCGCCGGCGGCCTGCACATTAATTTTACCCAATTCCGTAGAACTGGCGTAAACAAGAATCTTCTCTTCGCCAAAAGGCGGACTTACTTCCAGTTCGAAACGGTCGTTACCGGAGGGAATTTCATAAATTACTCCGCCGTTAAAATAATTATCGCTGCGTGACGGATTGGGCAGAAGCTGCAGAGATTCGCCTTTGACATTCACATACAGTACACGGGCGTAAAAAGGTTTGTTACCTTTTAAGAATATTTTAATCTGTTCTTTACTTTTATATTGTTTCTTATCCGTCCAGACTTTGACGCTAAGCGGCAGCGCCGGATCATCATCCGTTGCCTGATTAGCCGCTAAGCTGATCATTGCCTTTTCATCGGGAATCACTTCCGCTTTAATTTTTATTTTGTAGCAATCGCCGGAACGTTCATCTTTATACCAACTGCGTTCTTTGATCTCTATTACTTTTACCGTAGCGTTGGAATAAGCTTCCACTATGTCTTTTTCTACTTGATAATCTTTAATTTTAGTTTCACTTTTAACATAGGAAACCGCATATTCCACTGCAATGCGCTTGGCCTCGGCCATTGCGGAGAGTTCAGTCTGTTTTCTGGATTTATCGTCTCCGGCGCAGGAATATCCTTCCGCTTCCGTTATTGCCGATTGGGCAGCATAGAGATTACTGGAAAAAGCAAGAAAACAACAAATTACCGCGAATATTATCCTGATCATGAAGAGCCTCCTTCGTTAAATGTACCGATCATTTTATTAATATCTTTAAGATTATTATTTTTAAGATAGTTCTGCATTCCTTCGATGATCTCCGTAGTGGCATAGGGATTGATAAAATTAGCAGTACCCACCTGTACGGCTTTGGCTCCCAACATCAGAAATTCCAGAGCGTCGCCGGCGTCCATGATTCCGCCAATACCTATAACCGGAATGGATACGCGCTTTACTACCTGCCAGACCATGCGCAGCGCAACCGGTTTGATTGCCGGGCCAGAAAGTCCCCCTGTTATATTTTTCAAATACGGTGCTCTGTTTTTTAAATCAACAGACATACCGGTTAAAGTGTTGATTAAGGATACGGCGTCCGCTCCCGCCTTTTCAACCGCCACGGCAATAGCAGCAATATCTGTAACATTGGGAGTAAGTTTAATGATGACCGGCAGATCCGTTTCTTCCTTAACTTTACGGGTTACCTGAGCTGCAATTTCCGGATCGGCACCAAAACTTAAACCACCTTTTTTTACGTTTGGACAGGAAACATTTACTTCGAGAGCGTGTACACCTTTTGCAGCACTTAACTTTTTAGCTACCTTTTGATATTCGGCGTAAGATTCACCGTAGATATTGGCAATTACAGCCACATCATATTTTCTTAAATAAGGCAGTTTCTCTTCGATAAAGGCATCAACACCTATATTCTGCAATCCGATAGCATTGAGCATGCCACCGGCGGTTTCCATAATTCGCGGCGGCGGGTTGCCCAGACGAGGCTTTAACGACAAGCCTTTCACAACAATTGCACCCAACCGGTTTAAATCTACATAATCAGCGTATTCTTCACCATAACCGAATGTGCCGGATGCCGTCATTACGGGATTCTTCAGACTGAGCTTACCCAATTGCACTGCCATGTTCGGAACTGTCTTTGTTTTCATGTGCTCCAATTACTCCCAGATGACTTCTTCGAGATTAAACACAGGCCCATCCGAACATATTCGTCTATATGCAACATCACCTGATTTGTCTTTAATGGCTACAGCACATCCCATGCAAGCTCCCGTACCGCAAGCCATCCTCTCTTCGAGTGACACCTGGCAATGGAACTCGCTCTTGCCTATTATTCCGGCAAGTGCTTTCAGCATCCCCTTCGGGCCGCAGGCATAAACAGCAGTATTGACAGGATCATATTTTTTAATGTCTTCGGCAAAGGCTTGAGTAACGAACAATTTTCGTCCCTTTGATCCGTCGTCGGTGCAGATTTGCATATTGTAACAAAGCGAACTCAGTTTTTCCAAGCCGACAATTTCTTTTGCCGTTTGTGCGCCCAGGTAAAAACTCATCCGGGATGGCTCAATACAAACGCTTTTGCATAAATATTGCGCCAACAGGGATAAAGGAGCCACACCAATGCCACCGGCAATAAATACTATATTTTCTTTTTCCGGGAAAACTGCATAGGCGCCACCCAGCGGGCCATGAATTTCCAGCTGCGACCCTGCAATCAACCCCGCCAATATTTGCGTTCCTTTCCCCACAATACGATAGAGAAGTTCTATTTCCGCAGAAGATTTACTCCGGCGGAAAGAATAGATGCTGATTGGCCGGCCCAAAAACGGTTCGCTAAGCCCCGCAATTCTGATCATAACAAATTGACCTGGTTTAGGATCATCAAAAGATTCAGGCAACTTCACTTTCATCAGAAAGTAATTCTCCCGGATACCTTCATTTTTGAGAATTTCACCGATATAGATATTTTTAGCCATCTTATCCTTTAGCCTTCAGCCTATTATATGTCCGCCCACATGATAAGAGCGTCTTCGTGTGTATCCGTGTAATATAGAGGCCTTCTGCCTTTTACTACAAAACCGCATTTCCGGTAAAGCTTTATTGCTTCTAAATTCGATTCGCGAACTTCCAGCGTTTGAGCCCTCACTCCTGCCTGCCTGGATATTTCTTTCATCACATCCATAAAACCATACGCCAGACCCTGATTACGAAATTCTTTTTTTACGGCCAGATTATGTAAATGAGCTTCATCGGCAACTATCCAGAATATCAGATAACCACCGATCATGCTTTTTTTATCCGTAGATAATCTGGCCACCAGACACTGGGAATGCCTTACTTTGAGTTCATCAGCGAACATACCTTCCGACCAAGGCGACACAAATGACTCCTTCTCAATGGCCATAATTTCCGGCAAATCTTTTTTACCCATCAAGTCAATGGTAACTGTAATGTCATTATTTTCAGGAGGCATGGAAGAATTCCCAGGCAACAACCAGAATTAATACTATGGCACAAAAAACTGGAATGGCGCCACGCAGCTTAATCGTATTAATTGCTACGGCAATACCTAATAAAGGCAGAAAATAGTAAAGAAGAGAAAGCATATTGAGTATCGGGGAGTAAAGCTTCGGATAGAACCAGATAACCGCGGGAACTAACAGGGATTGTGCAACGAACAGATAGAGTACCGTGATTAAATAAACTTTAATTAAAGATAAGTAATTTTTTTGTTCGATGGCTTTAATATTCCCTGTCTTCGCATCCTCCAGCGCCTGATCAGAAAGATCATTATTGGAATTAATAATAAATATTTCCATCTGTTTCGCAATTATTCCCAAGGGTACTGCCAGCAGTATGGCAAGAGCAATGATCTGAGGAGTTGTTCCTCCCAGGTTTTGACCGGCTAAAACGGCGATGGATGTTGCCAATACAGCTACAATAGTATCGTTAGGAGGGATGTAAGTACCAACAGGAATGCGATCAATCCAGAGTAGTTCCACCAAAACACCGATGATCAAACCGGCGTAAGGATTATTCAAAAGCAACCCTATTACCGGGGCGACAACAACCGGTCGGGAAATCATGACCTGAATGAAGATTCGATCAAGACAAAACAGGCCGCCGCAAAAAGACAATAAAATAATTTTCGTCAGCAATTAAATACCACTTTTTTTTATGGCGTTATTTCGCAATAATCCTTAAATATGTCTTTAATATTTACAGCCCTTTCCCGCGGGATGCGTCTTATTCCTATCTCCACTCCATCATTTTCTAAGAGCGTTAGAAGATCTCTTATTTCATTATCACACAAGAAAACCGAGGTACCATGACACAGTTTGTATTCTTCGTTATAAATATTACCGATATTGAGTTTATCAAAGCTAAAGCCCAGATTGTAAGCCCTGCAGGCATCAGCAACTGTCGCAAATAAAACAATCGTCTTTTTCTCGCCATTCCCTTTATAAGTATACGTTTTAGCAAAATCTTCGACCGAGCTGATGATCACTTCGATTTCACTCGGAACAGCCATCCGAATTACAGTCTCACAATAAAAATCACAGGCAGCGCTGTCATTGACAACCATGATGCATTTCGCCTTAATGAACGGCACCCATGCTTCCAGAATTTGACCGTGGACAAGCCTGTTGTCGATGCGAACTAAAGCTATATCATAGGCGCTATCTGTCAATTGTTCACCCGAGAGCTTTTTTGCTTAATATTTCGCTGGCCAGAGAGATATTCTTTTTACCATATTCCTTAATCATGCAGGCGTATTCGCTTAAAGTCGTTTCAGCTTTTATATCTGACAATTTCATCATCATCGGCAAATTAACCCCGGTGACTACTTCTACTTTTCCTTCTTTCAGAAATGATAGTGAAATATTAGACGGTGTTCCACCAAAAAGGTCGGTAAGAATTAAAACCCCCTTCCCTTTATCCAGTTTTTTTATGGCATTGCCCATTTCCTTTTTCAAATCTTCAACACCTTTTGATTCATCGGTCGAAATATGCAACACCCCGGCGAGCGGTCCCTTGATCAACTCTGCCGCTTTGATCAGTTCATTCCCCAAATTACCGTGCGTCGTTATAAGCACACCAATCATTATCTCTCCCTCTTTAAAAGCATCTGACCGAATGTTATCTGATATACATCTTACTGTGCAAATTTAAGGTGGTAAGCTAATGGATTGCCATATAATTGTCAAGAGTTATAACGATTAATTGAATAACAATTTGTTAAAGCCTAATTAGATACATCTAATTGATATTATTGCCTTTTAATGAATACTTGCCCTGCTGGATATTTTCAGGGCACCGGCTAGTTCTGATTGATGGGAAATGCGCCCAATAATATAGGCTGATAATTCACGACATTAAGCCATAAATCCTCTTCACCTGAACTACATGTTGAGACCCCTTAAATATCTATCGATAAAATATAATATTCGACCTTTCTTAGCGGATAGAGCAACTCCATGATCCTAGTATAGCGTTTAAGCTGTTCATCGTACTTCTGCTTCAGCCCTCGCATTGAGCCCGATTTATAATCAATGATCGTAATAAGATTGTCGGACACGATCATTCTGTCCACTATACCAAAATTGTTTTTATCCGATATCTGCTGCTCGATATAGAGCTTACCCGACCTGAACATTACAGTAGAGACATCAATTCTTTTGACAAAACGAACAGCGGCATCGTATTCCTCATTGTTCAGTTCTCCTGCTGGAGGCAGTTGTGCTTGATCAACAACTTTCGCCAGCCAGCGGTGCAGACGTTCACCGCGCATAATACCAGCCTTGATATAGGCAGATATAAGCGTCGGGTCAATATCACCATACTTATCAGTCTCTTTATTATGTTTTCCCGGAACATTAAATATTGTGATGCTTTCATCCTCTTTTGCCGGACGCGATGAAGAGCTAATCTCCTTTTTAGCGCCATCAGGTGCAAATTGCGAAAATGTATTCAGCACAGCCTGATGGACTTCCTTGTATTTCCCTTCTTTATTTGTCGGCAGAAAAACAGCAAGTGTTTGTATCGCTCTGGTTGCGGCGACATAGAAAACGTTTGCCTTCTCGCTGCGCATCCGCGTCAGATTTGCTTCACGATTTTCAGCTATTTCCCTGGCAATGGCCGATTCGCTTGCCGCCCAGAAATCAAACTCTTTTCCGGAAAATTGCACATGACATTTCTCGGAAGGAAGAATGAATGGCAATTCTTTTTCATCCTCGTTCCAGAAAATAAAAACGTGTTTAAACTGAAGCCCTTTTGTTCCGTGGATAGTATCAATTTTAATATTGTCCCTGTTCTCAGCCTCCGGCACCTTCACGCTAAACCTTATATTGAACATCCGTAAAAGAAATGCGTCGGCATCAGCGCCGCCGGCACTAAAGAATTCCTGCGCCTCTTCCTGCCAGATGTCAAGTATTGTTGCTGGCATTTTCCCGCGTAATAATTCAATCGCACAACTTACAGCCATTATCCCGAAAGGTCGGGGAAATTTCGAGGCATACTCGTCCCTGATATCCTTTATATTTCCGAATATATCATTCCATAAGGGCGACTGCTCCACTGTTTTAGCAAATTGAGTATCACCCTCTCGGGAGAGAACACCTGCCAGGAAAAGCATTACGGCGACACCTTCTGGGGTCGAAAGAAGTTGCCTGCCCTTGACCTCCGCAACACCGATACCGTCCTTGATAAGCTCAGATGCTATCTTCTGGACATAGTTATTGGTAGCCGCAAGCACCGCCATATCTCCCCACTGACAGCCGTACTCCAACTTTTTCGCCTTCAATACCTTCAAGATAGCCGGATAGAAAAGGGCTTCCGAATTGCCATCCTTTTCCAGCTGGAATAGACTTACCTCGGTCACGCCGTCAAACCCGTTAGTTTTTGGGGGCGGTTTCTGTGTTTCTATTCTTTCTTTTCCAGAAAAGAGATTTTCTACAAGATTATTAAAAAAAGATATCAACAGCGGCGTGCTTCGGTAGTTATATTCGAGCGAGCGTTCAGCGATTATACCGCTTTCCAGATAGCTGCCAATTGCCATTTCCAGCGCCTCGCGGTTGGCGCCTCGCCATCCGTAGATCATCTGTTTCCAGTCACCCACGGCAAAGAAAGATCTTTCGCCGCGCTCGCCATGACCGGATAATATCTCGTCAATGAGGGGAAGCAATATCGCTATATCACCTCTCGAGGTATCCTGGAATTCGTCAATCAGCAGATGCTCAGTCCGGTCCAGCCCGAGGGAAAAGTAGTTGCTCATGAGCTTAGGTCTTTCCATCGATTCGATACCGTCCAGGGCAAGGAGGGATTTGCGCACATCGGAGAAAAATATCAACCCTTTTTCCTTCTTAACCTGATCCGCCGCAGCAAGATATATCTCGCCAAGAAAGGCAATCGCCAGCTCCCGCAGGAGAGCCTTGTTAATGGACAGCTTCTCGGCAATCTTTCTGTACTCCCGGAAAATCCTGTTAAGATCAGAGTACGGGCTCTTGTCCCACGCTATCTTTTTGCCCAGGCTCGTGTAATTTTCCAGATCAGAATGGGTGGCAACTGTCTTGGAAATAAAACTGTCATAATCAGCCATAACATTGATAACCCTGTTTTGAACATTACCGGGCGGAATCAATTCCGACAATTCATTTGCTTTTTTACTCAATGCTTCAAGACTATTTTTTAATATGCCATTCTCTTTTATAATATCATCAAGATCGTCCAGCCTGTCCATATCCATCAGACAGCGATCAACAGTTTGTTCATCGGCAAGTGCACCCAAGAGGGTATCAATGTCTGTTCTCAATTCCCTGGCTGCGATTATCAGCTTATTTCCCTTGCCGCTCTGCATTACACTGTTGCGAAAAAGGCTTTCGATCTGGCCGGATAATTCTATCTGTGCCTTCTCGTCTGCCATCTTCGGCGCATAACCGGATGCGGCAAAAAGCCGGTAAAAGAATGAATCTATCGTCGAATACCCTACCCTACCCGCCTCCATAATAAGACTCAGCCTATCGAGCAGCGGCATCTCTTTTTTTGACGCGATCTTTTCCGTGATGCGGGAACGCATCTCCGCAGTGGCGGCACGGGTAAATGTCAGAGCCGAGATGAATTTACCCCTGGTAGATATCCTGTCAAACACCTCATCGGTGAGTGTTGTTGTTTTACCGGAACCAGCGGACGCTTTCAGAAGAATACTTTGCATTAGTTATTCCCCCGGGAAGTCTTATAATAGCCTTCTCTTCCGCACAATGCCTGAAACAGACAGAATTCACACTCGGGAGAGTCATGATTAGGTACAAGTTCACTTCCTCCGATAATGGCATCAAGGCGTTCCTTAATAGCAGACAGCAGCTCATCGGCCGTAGCAATCAGATCTTCGGGAAGCACCATTACCCGATCTTTTGAGGATTCTTTCAGAAAATAGAAAAATGCGCCGTCCACTCCGGCAACAAAGTGCTGATAGATAATTAGCTGTGCCGCCGGATGCAGAATACCTTTTTCCTTAAAACGCTCTAATACGGTTGTTCTTCCCGGAAGATTAAACCTGCTTTGCTTTTTTGAATACTTGAAATCAATAACCTCAGTGCGCTCCGATATCTTGGCCATTCTGTCCGACCGTCCGGTTATCTTGTAGCATCCGGCGATTGTGCCGCTGAATTTTTCCTCGCACGCTAAGGCATTGTCGGCAAAAATTATTCGTCGACCTGATTCCAGTTCGTCTGCATATATTTCCTGTAATAATATCTTTGCGTTTTGCATGTAGATATTAATCCCGTCAATATCTCTTATTTCTGCGTTTTCATCGCTTTTCCATAGTTCATCAAAAAGCTCCTCACAATTAGCAAACATATCTTTTCGGACAGTCGAAAGCTGTTGCAGAAATTTGTGAACAAAAGTTCCCATCTGCATATTTATTTTCTCATCATCATCCATAAATAGGGGAGGTTCGAGTTTGAGGATATATTGCTGGTAGAACAAAAACGGGCAGGCCAGAATCTTAGACAGGCTGGAGAATGAATAGGTAAATTCTTGAAGCCTGCTGCGCAGATTATCGTCAATCGGTATTGCCGGAGCTTTACTGCTTTGTCTTTCCGGCAACGATTTATTAAATGCAATTTCCGTAATCGGTTGGGCAAATTCCTGGGAAAGAAGGCTCAGATAATAACTCGGCGTTCTTTCCCTTATTTTGTCGTCTACCGTCGCTATTTTAATGCTGCCGCCCTGGGCCAGAATCTGCCGGAAAAGAAGATCCTCACATTCAAAGACGCTTTTGCGCAGCTGCGGAACATGCACCGGATTGATGAACGGCCCTTCAAAGGGCTGTGACGGCATGATTGAGCTATCTACTGGCAAGATCAATCCCCGGCTGAACTTTTCTCCCGAAACATGACCGAAACCGACAACCTGCACCGGCGCTGACCTGCTTCCCTTGACATAAAATTTTTTCATTTCGAGAAGCAGTTTCGCCGCAGCGGGAAGATTACAACCCAACCGCTCTTGCCAATCGTCCAGGAGGGTGGAAAAAGATACGGCTGTCTGCAGCGCCTCACACTCCTCGCGGACATAATTTTCTCTATTCTTGGACAATTCCATGGCGCAGGAGAGGGCATAGTTCTTAAAGTCAGGTATCCGACCCTGTTTTTCCGCCTCTGCTATCTCGGCTGAAAGCCTTCTACCGGCCGCAGTTGTGGAAAAGGGCAGCCAGACAGCAAGATTGACGTCCTTACCGAACAGCTGCAGCGATCTGTTCCAGAGCATAGTTGTGAGCGACTCATCGAGCAGATAAATCATTAACTGATCAGCACCCGACCTGTCTTTGAGAAATTCTGAGACCTCCAGCGTGACCAAATCGACCACAGCATGAAGCCCGGCCAGCCTGATCAGTTCGATGTCGGCACCTGCCGAGGACTCGACTGCGCCACCGAAGGAGAGGACAAGATTCTTTGCCGAATCAAACGGCAGCTTATCGGTCCCGGCTAACTCGCTCCCGTAAAGCGGCGGATCAATGAATAACCTTTGGGGGCTTATCTTTCGATAAAACCGGTCAGTCACCGGCGTTAGCTCGGGAAGACCGATAAATATCTCTTTTTCGCCGGGGATAATATCATTGAGCTGTGCCACTTCCAACTCCAGCATGAAGAGATTTATTCCGGAAAGCCACTCGCGAAAAGCCTGCGCAGTTTCCAGGTATTCTTCCAGCCTGCCCCACTCCTCTTCAGTAAACCGTTCTACTCCCGAGATAGTTTCCTTGCCGATATTATATTCCGCAAGTTTTGCAATAAGCGGCAGAAGGTAGGCGGCACGGCGCGAGGGATATGCTTCATCGGGGAATTTTTCCGCAACAAACTGGATAAAGTAAAGCAACTGCTGCTTATCACCGGGCATAGGTTGCAGATGCAAAGCTGTACTGATCTTTCTGGTAATATAGGAATTAAGTCCTTCCACTTGAGGAAGAATACCACCTAGTTCGCTATGGACAAGATGTTGGACAGGGTCAACAGCTCTGTCGCTGGCACAAATTATCGTCCAACCGGAAAGATCGGGATGGTCATTGCGCAGAAGTTCGATTAACTTTTTCGAATATTGTGACATGTTATCTCCGAGAGAATTTTAAGGTAGTTCCTTAGCGGTAATTCCACAACAAAAGGCATTTCCGGCCAGCGTGTTTAAATCCTGGCAAATATGACCCGAACGCACAGACCGACTCGCCAGCACCACCGCATACTGCGCAATGAATTTGACGAAATTGATTTCTATTAGGGGGAAATATTTATTAAAGTGTTTATTTATATTATCACTGTATGTTGATGTTTTATTGATGCATTTCATGTTTTATTACATATCAGGTTCTGGCGCGTTTTCTGCTTACCAAAGATAATCCGGCTTTGGGCATGTTTCACTTGTTACACCTTCGAGTCGAGTGTTTTTGATTTATTATTGAGGTGCTGATTGCCACTTCTAATCAGTACTTTTAATAGCGGTCAAGACACATTGCGACGATGCCATTCGGCTTTCTATTGCCGCTAGATCCATTCTTTTGAGCTTATTTCTGAAGTTGGTACTGTCATCGGCAATTATGGCTTCAAGATAGTTCATTTGACCAGAGATAGCCTCGCGATAGAGGTCACGAGACAAGCTATAGCGAGCCTTGAAATGCTCTTTCGTTTGGCCAGATACTCGACCAAGGGTAACGTTAAGCCTATTTTGGGTGGATTCATAGAATGCGGCGGTTTTCTTGAGTATGTCAAAGGCGCTTTCATAGGCTCCAATCCCGGCCTCGCGGAATTCATAATAAAGGAAAAGTAGTTTTTCGAGGTATGCCCTATCGGACATCTGGCCCAGGAGGTCCGCGCTCGCAAGTATTTCTGCAGCAATCTGCTCTTTTTCGGAATCGAAGCTAAGAGAATCCCAGGAGCGTCCCAGATCGGTACCAAGGATTATGCGGGATATGCGAGCGGCGCTCTCGGGGCCAAGACCGAAGGCTGCGGCTTCTCTGAGGACGAAGTCCGAAGAGCGGTCCACGTGAATTTTCGTGTACTGAGCTCCCGTGCCTTTGGTATCGTTTTCCATTCGGATATAGCCTGTATCATGGAGCATAGCGGCGATGAGTACCTCCCCCGCAAGAGCTGGCCCCAACTCAAGCCCGGCTAGTTCACAACCGTCAATGAGGCGTGATGTAGCGGCAAAGACGGCCACGCAGTGAACAAAATCATGATATTCGACGGCACAGGCTAAATATCCGGGGAAACGGCCGTCGTAGAGTCGTTTCGTAAGGAGAAACACCTTGTCTACATGTTTGAAGTTGGCATTCTGGTATGATGCTCGAAATAGTCGCTTGGCGTCCACTAAGATGGCGCGGGGCTTATTGGGATCGACGAGGATAGAAATTTGGATTTCAGTCTCGGGAGCTGCAGCTACCATGTTTTCCCCTATAAAAACATTTTTTTAATAAGAACTTCCTTTTCTGCGACGCAGTATAGGAAACGCTATCTTGTATGTCAAGAATATCTTAGCCACAAAATAAGGGGGGTGTTACCGATGGTTGTTTTCGGAGGGATGGAATCAATTGATTAGTTTTTTTACCATCTAGGGGTGAGGAGCATATACCCCTAGATGGTAATTTACTTTAAATCTACATAAATTAATCTAGAATACAGACATACTTTTCTTTACCATTTAAAAGATTTAATTCTTCTTGGTTTTGGACTAAAGTATAATTCTGTCTTCCAAATCGTAATGCCTTTTTATATGAAGGCATATAAATATCGATATTACCACGATTTCTGCGATTTGTCCGATCTTTGACTATAAAGGTTCCCATATCACTAATTTTGATTTTAGTTCCTATTTTAAGCCCTTTACTTTCCAAGTCCGGTGAAACAGCTACTATCCCCTTTCTAACGATCTCTCCAGAAGCTGTCTTACCTTTATTATGGTAACATTCCTTCAATGTGTACGCCGTCACTGATATTTCGCTTTCCTCTGCCCATACACTAACAGATGAAATACACAGGATACAAATTCCTAAAAGCACAACTCTTGCTACTAATAGGTTTATTCTTGTCATAATTACCTCCTTGTGTTGAAAGAGCAAAATCACTCTTTACACAGATTGGGTTATGGCTACCTTAGCCTACCCGTAGCTCCTCTATATAGACACTCTCATTGAAGAGTGGAATATTCTAATTGGCTCTTATTATCTCGTACTGATCTAGCTCAGGAAAATTGTCAGAAGAAATAGAATTTTAATAAGAACTTGCTTTGAGGTGGACGATATATATGTAAACTGCTCTTGTATGTCAATTATTTTTTTCACAATGTGGGTTTAAATGAAAGGATGTTATTGATTTCCAATCGTATTGTTGCATGGATAATATGAACCTGAAAAACAACAGTTCCGAAAGAAAAACATCCCAGATCAGCCCCCAAGAACTGAATGAGTTTCATTTATCCATAGGCAGCATTATTTCCTGCAATTGCCGGATTATGTCATAATCCGGCCGGTCAAAATAAATGCCGGTAATCCTGACAACCACAAATTTCAATACTGTCTGCTTACCCCGTCCGCATTCAGTTTTCATAATTATTTTTTAAAATATCAACCAGCCTTGCGTAACAAGCAGAGAATTCCTTCTCATCAGAAAGATATGACGTCACGATTGTGGAGCTCAGAACAAGCACTGACTGCGTTTTTTCCATTCTGCATCGGCAAAACCGCACTTGCGAATAAAATCCAGCGGAACATTTCCGTTTGGTTGCTGACTGTTATATTCATAGTTGCTTTTTCCGCTTTTTTAAATTATTAAGTCTTCATTCTGAATATCATAATTTTCACAATACCAATAATTTAATTTTTACAATACATATGAGTTATTATTTAAACACAACGGATGAGTATTACCTGCATGACAAGGATTCCCTGAACTGGGAATTGACTGTATGTAATGCCTTGCAGCCGGAGAAAAGCCCCTGCCGCAAAGTCCTGCAGACCGACAGTCCTTTTGGCTGCCAACTATTTTATTTTCTCAATGATCTGTTCGATTTCACAGGTTTGAAAAACATTCTCGAAGTAGGTGGTGGTTTCGGATATCTGATGCGTGATTTCCTGACTCTGGCTCCCCATCTGAGAGTGACTATGCTCGATATTTCTCCTTACCTTCTCGAAAAGCAGAAAAGCTGTTTAGCTGACCGTAATGTTGTATTTCTGAAACGCGACATTCTGAGCATGAAAATCAGCGAATTACAGCATTATGATCTGGCCATCTTGAATGAAAATCTTGGCGATTTCCCCACCCTGGTTGCCCAATCTCCAGAAGGACAATCTGATAATTTCCCGACAAACCATTATCTGGACAAACTGACCTATTTTCAGCAAAAGTATCACCTGACATTGCCTCCGAAAGAAAATATTAATATCGGCGCACTGGAAGTCCTGGACAATCTGTGTCTGGCCGGATTCAGGTATATCTATTTAAGTGAGCATAGCTGTGAGGCAACCTTGCCGCCTTCATTAAAACCTTATATCCATTTTGCATCAACCATTACACCGGAAAGAATATCTCTCAAAAAGCATGATGAATATACCATTAAGTTTTCCCACCTTCAGCAGCTCGCCCAGGCTCACAATTACAAAGTTATCCGCGGCCAGTTTATTGATTTTTTGCCGCTAAATTGCAGTGATCGTGTGCGCACCGCCCTGCGTTTATCAACACCTTTCAGTGACGAGCAGGAAATCATCCAGCAGTTTGTTTATGATCTCTATAAATACGAATATCTCGTTTTAATTAAAGGAGGGGAATAATGAAGAAAAACATTACAATTATATTTTTTACAGCTTTGACATTTTTATTTCTTTGGGCGGTAAACAGCTGGGCGTTTCGTTGTGGTTCCGGCCTGATAAGCTCAGGCGACAGCAAGACCCAAGTTCAGGTCACCTGCGGAAAACCAACCTCTAAAGAAACATCTTGTGAAAACCGGCAGGAATATACGACCACTGATAAAGCGGGCAAGATCAAGAAAGTCAAAAAGTGCGGCAAGAAATCGGAAGTATGGCATTACAACTGCGGCGATAATGACTTTATCTATAAACTTACCTTTGAAAACGGCATACTGAAAAAAGAAGATACGGAGGGACGAGGAAAAGGCAAATCCGATTGTCTGGGCAAATAACTGGATTCGTTTGCTGTGGGACGAAGTATTCTTGACAACAAATGTAAAGTTATATGTTTATTTGCCGGAGTAATAATGGCAAGCATATTTTATTTTCCCCTTGATCATTTCCAAATATTACCAAAGGAAAGTTGCCGTACAGGCTCATCTATTACAGATCACGATCTCAGATTTCCTCTCGGCAGAATCAAAGGAATGATGAATGCAATTTCCAGTGCTCCGGTATTTCTGTATAGCGAGATTAATAATAGGCACCTTACCGGAAACTTTTTTTCACAGCCTGCTTCTTATATTGTTTCTCGCCAAAAATCAGGTCTTGTTTCTTGATAAAGACTTCCGTATCGGGAGGCACAGAGTGGGTTAGCCAGACGTTGCCGCCGATAACGGAACGGGCGCCAACCACTGTTTCACCGCCGAGAATCGTGGCATTGGCATAAATGATGACGTCATCTTCCAGCGTCGGATGACGCTTCTTGTTGCGCAGGCGTTTGCACTCCGCTTTACTCAATGAGATCGCTCCCAAGGTAACACCCTGATAGATGCGGACATGTTTGCCGATGGACGCCGTCTCACCGATAACTACTCCTGTACCGTGATCGATAAAAAAGCTCTCCCCGATAGCAGCCCCCGGATGAATATCAATGCCTGTGTGGCTGTGGGCATATTCGCTCATTATCCGGGGTATTAACGGCACATTCATGCTATGCAATTGATGGGCTATCCGGTAAACAGTTATGGCGCCTAAACCCGGATAGCTGAAGATTATTTCATCGTAACCCTTCGCCGCCGGGTCGCCCTCGTAAGCCGCAAGAATATCCTTGGCCAACATCTTTCTTAATTCCGGTAATTCATGGAGAAATTTTACAGTGATCTCATGCCCCAGTTCCTCGCACTTAACACAAGGGAGATTGTGGCGCAGGCAATCATGACGAATCGCCAGAATTATCTGTTCGGACAGAACTTCAAATAATCCCGTCACTTCCTGACCCAGATAATATCCCACATTCGTTTGATCCAGTCTGGTCCGGATGAAAAATCCCGGATAAAGGATGCGGCTCGCCCGCCGCAACACATCAATGACAGCATCCCGATAGGGTATCGGTTCAGCGCTGACATGATCAAAGCGACCTTCTTTATTGCAGGATGCTACTAATTTCTCCACAATACCTGGAATATCTTTCCGGGAATGTTTAACCGATTCTAAATTTTCTTTGCATTGTCTTCTCTCTAATGGACTTTTCATTAATGCTCTACTCCTTCATTGGCAACTTTATTCCACTTCCAATGCAAGCGCTACGCTTGTTGGCTTTGCGGCCGCGGCGTCATCTTTGAATTGACAATGGAATGAAATAAATAGCAATACTCCATTTTCGCTGCGTCCCGGGACTTCTTCATCTTGCCTTTATTGGGTTTTACAGGCCTGTTGACCTGAATTCCAGAAAGGTGACATTCCCCGCAGACGCTCAATGATTGCCGGCATTTTATCTATCACAAAGTCTATCTCTGCTGCGGTATTGTAAATACTCAGGCTAAACCGAATGGAACCGTGCGCCATCGTGAAGGGCACACCCATAGCCCGCAAAACATGTGAAGGCTGTAATGAGCCTGAAGTACATGCTGAACCGGAAGAAGCACAAATACCCTGCTCATTCATTAAAAGCAGAATTGCTTCCCCTTCGACAAACTCAAAGCTGATATTTGTAGTATTGGGCAGACGATTGCCGGTATCACCATTGACCCTGCTCTGCGGAATCCTGCTCAAAAGTTCCTTCTCCAGCTTATCGCGCAGATTTTTGACATATGTATTTTCTTTTTCCATATTTTGGGCGGCCAGCTCACAGGCTTTTCCCAAACCAACAATGCTGGGGGTATTCTCTGTTCCGCCACGGCGTTCTCTTTCCTGATGTCCACCAATCAGAAACGGCGAAAACTTGGTACCCTTACGAACGTAAAGCACACCGATTCCTTTCGGTGCATTCAGCTTGTGGCCGGATATGGAAAGCATGTCGATAGCGTTCTTTTTCAGATTGATGGGTATTTTGCCCGTACTCTGGACGGCATCCGTATGGAAAAGAATACCCCGCTCATGGGCCATTGCCGCGGCCTCTTCCACCGGAAATATCACTCCGGTTTCATTATTGCCCCACATCAGGCTTACTACAGCCGTATCAGGAGTCATACTTTTTTCCAGATTTTCCAGATCCAGTACGCCATTTTTATCCACCGGAAGTTCAGTAACCCGATACCCTTGCCCGGCCAGATGGGCCGCTAAGGCACGAATGGCGGGATGTTCCACCCGGCTGGTGATAATGTGCTTCTTATCGGGTCGCGTCACCAGCGCCGAATGGATAGCTGCGTTATCGCTTTCCGTCCCGCAACTGGTAAAAATTATTTCATCGGGACTGGCGCCGATAAGTTGCGCCACCTGTTCACGGGCCGCCCGGATTTTCTGTCCTACCTGACCGCCAAAAGTATGCATACTGGAAGGATTGCCGTATAAATCACGAAAATAAGGAAGCATAGCATCCAGCACTTCTTCGGCCACCTGCGTTGTAGCGTTGTTATCGAGATAAACCGTCTTCATTTTGCTGCCTCCTCAACCGTAATGTCCGGCGAAACAAGTTCCTTAAGTCGATGTTCCACAAAATGCTTCAATGTGATATCAGAGGCTTTGCAAGTCGCGCAAGCACCGCGGGTAGCAACGATTACCCGGTTACCGATAACATCAATCAGGTCAATATCTCCGCCGTCATGCTTCAATGAGGGCCGAATTTCCCGTTCGATTGTTTCTTCAATCAGGCGGATTTTCTGGAGATTGGTCAGCTGTGGCTGTTGTGACGACTTGCTTTCGCTCTTCACACTGTCAATTATCTGTTGGATGGCGTCATGACAGTTTCCGCAGCCGCCGCCCGCTTTGGTATAATTTGTTACCTCTTCCACCGTGGAGAGTTTGTTTTCCCGGACAACCCGTTCGATTTCCTTATCAGTGACTCCAAAACACTCGCAAATAATTTTCGTTCCCGGTTCAATGGAGGGAGCACCCCGATAATTCTCTACGGCCTTTTCCAGCGCCTGTTTACCCATGACAGAGCAGTGCATTTTCTCCTGCGGTAAACCGCCCAGATACTCGGCAATATCCTGATTGGTTACTTTCAGCGCCTCTTCCAGAGTCATCCCTTTGATTATATCAGTCAATGCCGAAGAGGTAGCGATAGCACTGGCGCAGCCGAATGTTTTGAATTTTGCTTCTTTGATTCTCTTATTCTCATCGAGCGAGAAGGTAAGCTTCAAGGCATCACCGCAGGCCAGAGAACCAACCTCCGCCTCACCATCCGGGTTTTCAATTTCACCGACATTATGCGGATTGAGAAAATGATCTTTTACTTTGTCCGTGTATTCCCACATAAAACACTCCTTAAAGTGAATAACTATTTTTCAAAATTCTGAAATACTATACTGCGTTACAATTAAAATTATTCTTTTCTAATTGCAAGTATTTTTATAGTATTTTGTAACCGAATAATTTTATGGAGTTTAATATAAGGACGGGCTAACCACTGTCAACAAAAAATGTGGCAGAGCCACAGGTTAAATTATAACATTTAGATTGTAAGGTACCATTTTACAATTGGTAATCTCCGGTAAGCATCTTATCTTATCAAGGATGTATTTTTAGCTCACAGGAATCTGCAAAACCTGCCGGCGGCACACCCAGTGACTGCAGCAATCTGGCCCAGTAATTGACTTGAGCGGCGGTACTGGCCAGGATTACAATTTCCCTCTCGGTAAAATTAGCTTTCAGGGATTCAATGAAATTCGGGGAGAAAGCCAGCGGAGACCTCGATATAAGTTTGGCATATTCAATCGCAACTTTTTCTCTTGCCGAAAATGTTTTCACAGTGGCGATTCCAGCATTCCCCTGCAGAGCAATCAATTCAGTTGGCGTAATACCGTAATCTGTATAATCATAAGAATTCATGTCAATACAAAAAGGACACGCCACAGCAAAAGATGTTTGCAGCCGGACAATCTTCAGTATCCGCCGATCCAGCTTACCGTCCTGATGCGCAACAAGAGCCTCCATAATCCCGGAACTTATCGCCACTTTCGGATACCAGGACAGAAGCCTTGCTGGCAAAAGGTCTCGACCGGTAACTTTGCGGCTGACCCAGATGCCGATCCTCAAATAAAAAGGAATACTCTTTGGCGGATTGATGAAAGCTGACATCATGATCTCCTCAGCGGAATGATCCGGCTAATCGATCTTGGACATCTCTTCATAAATTGCTAAATCAATGATATCGAATAAATTGATATACTGTTCCTTGTCCAACAATCGTCGCATTTCCCAGCCTTTTTCCGTTTTTTTCTCCGTTGTCACCGACAGAACAACTTCCCTTTCTTTCCAACTCAGTTTTTTGACCTTAATGGTACTTTTGGTTCGCCAGTCTCCCTGGATTATATAATCCGTTTCCACTCGATTATTTTCCCGGTCAATCCGGACATTGCTGCCCATATTTTTTTCTTTGAAAATCCGGGCTGTTGCCTGGAGAATGGTTTTTTCATTGGCTTCATAAATGTGCTTGTATTCATCAGGTTGGGATATAACCACCTGGCCGAATTGCGGTGCACAGGAGATTAAATGAACAATAATTATGAAAATTAGCGACAAAAAGAAGAAATGTTTTTTTGAAGATTTCATCAATATCTGATCCATTAACATTATTTTCTGACTATTTCTTGTTGCCGTTCACCCACCAATCACTTTTTTCTTTAAACCACCAGTTTGATGAGTCTGTTTGAATGATCCTCGAGGCCAGCTCTTTTGCGGCTGCGGTGCTGAGTCTTTGCATTGCATAGCTGATCCATTCTTCCGCATATTTATTTCCCAAATCACCGTATTCCTTTAATTGCAGGATTAAAGCAATTTGATCGGCATCACGCGCTGTCTGCGCTTCATTTGATTCTTTGAGATTAAACTCATCAATGAATTCTTTGATATCATCCCCGAAAAAGAGATGCTCGGTTAATTCGCGCACCGCTTTTTCTTCGTCGACATCAACATACTTTTTGTTGACGTAATTCATGTCGCCGGTACGTGCTTCCGGTAAATCATGAAGCGTGCACATTTTCAAAACTCGAAATTCATCTAGCGCCGGATCCATCTTGCAAAGGGCGTAGCCGACAAATATAGTACGCAAAACATGCTCGGCTACGGACTCTTTGCCGCTTCCCAGAAATTGATAGCCGCTACGGGGTGTTTTACTGAGCATTCCCACTTCAAATAAAAAATTGGCAATACTATCCATTTTATTCCTTCTTTTTTAATACATTAATCCGGTTGGCCATCATATCCGCTGTTTTTTTAACCTGCATTTGCAGAGAGGCAATGCTATCGGGTCTTGTGCTTGCGATCTTATCCAATTGCCCCTTCCAGTGTTCCAGAAGAGCAATCTCATTTTCTTTCAGTTTTTTCTCGAACCGTTCCTGATATTCCTTAATAAATGCAACAGATAAATCCTGAGCCGCCATTTTTATCCTCCTTATTTCTAAACCTGCGGCATTATATCATCGAAGCCCGATCTTGCAACAACCAAATTAAAATAACATTTGTAATTAACGTTTGATAAATGACTTATTATCAAGCATTTTTTTCTTTTTAATAATACGTTTTCCTTTAAACCTACGGCAGAATATTTTCTCCCTCGGGAGAATTAAATAATATTAGAGAAGCATTGCCATGTCATTGAACTTTGAGTTTTGCGAAGAGCAGAACATGTTGGAAGAAAGTGTATGGCGATGGGCATCAACCTGACTGGAACCTCAAATGGAAAAGCTCTATGAAGAAGATAAAATACCACCTACCTTCGGGCAAAAAAGCGCCAAGGGAACTGACCTTGACCGAATGGCCGCAGCAGCACTTCTTTACGGCGGCGAAATGGGCACCTAGATAGCCACCGATGCCATACAAATCCATGGTGGATGCGGTTATTGTTCGGAATACGCTGTCTCCCGCCATTATCTGGATCAGAAACTCTGTGACATCTGCACCGGCACTTCCGAAATTTGCCGGATGATTATCGTCCGGAACTGATGCGCGATGTTTTCCAAAGTGCACATTAATAATTGTAATGTCCCAATAAAGCAAATGGGTCCAAATCACCGTTTGACACCTCTGTTCAAATACTATAAGTAACCCCCACAAAATTTCATATTTTAGTAGGACACATATAATGGCAACCAAACCTAATCCTGAAGACATCGCCGGAGGGCAAGCCCTCATTGAAGGCGTAATGATGCGTCACGGAAATAAAATTGCGGCGGCGGTAAGAAGACCGGATAAAGAAATTGAATTTCAGGAACAAGAACATATTCCGCTGACGCAACGTTATAAAATACTGGGGTTAATGTTTGTCCGGGGAACCATCACTTTATTTGAAATGATGTTCATCGGAATGAAATGTCTGATGTTTTCGGCGGACGTAGCTTTGTCGGAAGAAGAAAGAAAACCGAAAAGCTGGGAAATGACACTTTCCATTATCATCAGCTTCACCGTCGCCCTATTTTTCTTTGTCGTCGTCCCTGCTTTCTTTTTTACAAAAATGAAGCCTTTTGTTTCCAGTTTGATTCTTTTGAATATCCTGGAGGGATGCATCCGGCTGGCCATGTTTGTCGGCTTTCTTTGCTGCACACTCTTCATGGAGGATATGAAACGTGTCTATATGTACCATGGAGCTGAACATAAAACAGTTTTTGCCTGGGAAAACGGCCAGGAATTAACAGTAAAAAATGTTAGGGATTTCTCCACCCGTCATCCCCGCTGCGGAACAAGCTTTATTCTCTTTGTGATGATTGTTTCCATTATCGTTTTTTCTCTACTAGGCCGTCCGGATTTTCTGCATCGAGTACTTTATAAAATTATCCTCCTCCCCGTTGTTTCCGGTATTTCCTATGAAGCCATCCGTTTCACTGGTAAACACTCCAATTGGCAATGGGTGCAGGCCTTGAGCTGGCCCGGATTGATGTTGCAAAAGATTACCACCAGGGAACCATCGGATGATCAAATTGAAGTGGCAATTGCGGCAATGAAAAAAGTAGTCTAAGTTTGACTTGACTTCTTTTCGCAATCTTCATTTGCTATATCCTTTATTCGGCATGTATTACCAATACCGCCGTCTGTTTTACATACTTCACTCATCACCATATCTTTTAGTCATATAAGTGGTTGACTTTTATTGCCAATTAAAGTAATTACACCTTTAACTCCTTACTTCTTAACAGGCAGGAAATACCTATGATTAAGCGTTATACTTTAGAATTAAGTGCTGTTTTTATATTGGCAGCTGTTTTTTGCCAACCGGCTTTAGCTAAAGAAGACACGGCTCAGATATCTCTAAAAAAAACAGCTGTCTCCAAACAAAACGTACATCTTTATAAAATAAAAAAAGGTGATGTTATTTCGGCAATCATTAGAAGGCTCCCCGGAATTACTGAAGATGACATCCCGGACAATTACCGCATTATTAAGCAACTCAATCCCGATATAGAAAATCTTAACAAACTTTATGCCGGACAAATTATCAAACTACCCGGCAAAAGCGTCTATCCTGTTTCGACAAAGCCAACTCTATCCGCCAGCACGCAAACTTATAAAGTGAAAAAAGGCGACAGTCTGATCACGATTGTTCACCAGCAATTGCATATCAAGACTAACACCGAAAAAACTCTCCAACTAATCAAATCAATGAATCCCCGGATTGCCAACGCGAATAAAATTTATACCGGACAAGTTATTAAACTACCCGGCAAAACTGTTTTTGTACAAGCCCCGGAAGAAACTAAAATTATTGGGAAGGCAATAGTATCTTCGGCCGAAAATCAACCTCAACCGGGAGAAATAACAAATATTAAAGAAAAGATAGTTATGTCGCAGGCAGCAAAGCTTGCTGTGATTAAGCAGATATTAAACGAAATGAACGCCTCCATTTCATCCTCAGGCAATTACTATCTTCCCATTTCCAAAACCGGACAAGTAACAATTGACTGTGCAAAAATTCCGGTCATCGAATTTGATGATAAAACCACAGTATTTCTTGATTGGGAAAACCGCCTCAATGATAATCTCAAAAAGATAATTCGCGAAAACTGGAAACACTTCTCGATAATTAAAGTAGATAAAAAAGATGACGTTATAGCGATTTTACGAAAAATTATTGCTGCCACCAAAGTATACAGCATGACGAAGAGGGATACACCGATATCAGCGGGCGGAATTCCGCCGGTTGAAGTTGTCGTAGACTGGATTATTACCAAAACAGATTCCAAGCAGAAACTCCCCTTAATTCAGGCTTTGCGCTTTGTCCCGGAAAACAACTCTTTATTGCCTAAAGCAATTAAAAACTATGCCCGGAAAAATGGCTTGATCATAACGGAAATAGATGGAGAAAAAGGACTCGCCGGTAAGCCGGAAGAGATTTATTCACTGCCCCCGATACCTGTTTTCCCTGCTACAGAGGCTAAAGATTTTTCTTATGCTCTTGTTACTCATTTGGGTTTCAGCGCCAATAAAGATGCCGATGTCAAAGTCTTCAACATGGCGAAAGAAGGATTCAATCTATCCATTAAAGCCGACGTACTGATCAGTAATGCTGAAAAAAAATATATTATTTATTCGCGCAATCTGCCTGAGCAATTTATTAATGTATTCAAGGCAAAAGGATACGGCTTGATTTTCATTGACAGTTCCGACTCTCCGAAAATTATTATGGAAAAGATTTTGCCTCGCCTGGCGATTCCTTCTACTTCCGGCTATTTTTCCTTTTCCGGCGTGGATAAAAACCAGGCACCTTTCACCTTCGGTTTTAACGGCACGAAAATTAAAACTGACAAAGACCAGTACATTATTGATTTTGCCATTGATGATGGCCTGCGCAGCCTGATTGGCGAATTATGGCAGGCCAGCTTTGCCCGATACTAATATTTTTTTTAAAATGACTTTATTTCCGCGCCCCGTATTGTTGACCGGGGCGCATTTTATTTTATAAACAGACGAATGGACAGACAATATGGTTAAAGCAATTGCTCTTTTTTCCGGGGGACTGGACAGTATACTGGCGGCAGAGGTAGTTCGCCGACAAAATATCGAAGTACTATGCCTGACTTTCGAAACACCTTTTTTCAGTGCCGAAAAGGCCAAAGCAGCTGCCCGTCAGATCAATCTGCCGCTGGTAGTGGAAAACTTCACTGCCGATCATTTAGTTATGCTTAAATCGCCGCGTTACGGCTACGGCAAGAACATGAACCCCTGTATTGACTGCCATACTTTAATGCTGAAATTTGCCGGACGAAAAATGGAAGAAACCGGTACTGATTTTATTTTTACGGGAGAAGTACTCGGCCAGCGGCCGATGTCTCAGGGCAAACAATCACTTTTTATTGTTGCCAAAAACTCGGGTTATCCTGACTATATTTTGCGCCCGCTCTCCGCGCAACTTCTCGATCCTGTCAAAGCCGAGCGGGAAGGCAAAATTGACCGTTCCCGGTTGCTGGCACTTCAGGGCCGTGGCCGTAAGCCGCAAATGCAAATGGCGGTTGATTTCGGTATTACTAATTATGCACCTCCGGCCGGAGGCTGTCTGCTTACCGATTCGATATTTACGAAACGCCTGCGTGATTTATTTTCTCACGAAGAAGACCGGCATATTCGTGATATCGAATTACTCAAATATGGCCGCCATTTCCGGGTCAACGACAATTCCAAAATTATTGTCGGGCGAAATAAAGCAGATAACATTTCCCTACAAGCGCGGGTGACTGAAGATGATTTTGTTCTTTTCATGGCTGAGTTTCCCGGACCACAGGTTTTGGTGCCTTATGGCAGTGATGAGGAAATCATGAACATAGCGGCATCACTGTGTATTCGTTACAGTGATGCGCCCGATGACCAAGAAGCTGTGGTAATTTGCCAAAAGGGGGATACATCAACGAAAATCATGGCCAAAGCGGCAACAAAAGAAGATGGCGAACGGTGGATTATTTAATACGTTAATAACTAATATTTGACTTGAAGGAAAGTATCCGATTAAGTCTTATTCAGATTATTGAAAACGCTGCGATTCAATAAATTCATAAAACAAGAAAAACTGAAGATTACCAATTGAAGAGAGTATAGCATCTGAATACAGTCTTGCCGAATATCGTCATGCAAGGCACATATCTAAACGAATGAGCGGCGGAATTCATTCCGCCGCTCATTATAGACATAAATGTTTCTTCCCGCGTGCTTCATTTGGCGCAGCAGAAAACTTGACTGGGGAAAGGCTAGTCAATCATATAAGTGAAATAATATTCTTTATTAACGCTTTCTTCCTGTCAGGATAGAGGAGCGATCTTCGAGCACGCGTTTTTTATCATACTTGAACGACAAACTTAATTTCGCCCGATACTCCACAACTTTTCCTTTTTCCACTCTGATATCGAGTTCCTTTACTTCCGCAACCCTGATTTCTTCCAAACTTTCTGCCGCTGATTCCACAGCATTGCAGGCAGCCTCTTCCCATGATTTTTTACTGCTTCCAATAATTTCGATGACTTTATAAATATTACTCATAATCCTTCTCCTCTCTTTTAATGGGGCTTATGACAAAGCTTGATCCTTTTACCAAAAGTTAAATTAAAGTCCAGCAATATTTCTATTATTTCCGATTAAATGTTGTAGGATTAGGAAAATGAGAAAAGCAACACTTCAGAAGAAGTGCTTAAAAAGTTTTATATCTATCGTCAAATAAACTTTATTTAATTGCACTTTAACAACCTCTTAAAATTTTCAGAGACAAGGCTCGCGAAGCATGAGAAGTGAGGCATATTTTTCGCATACGCCGCAACGCCCAAGGGTGAAGGGTAATCCGGCATGCGCCGGACATGCGTCGCATATGTTTGCCCGGCGTATGCCGGGCTGGGGGATTTTAAGAGGTTGTTCTGTGTTCCGGACGCAACAGGTCATAAACAGTCTTCACTGGATTAAAAACCATCAACGGAAGCTCTACAAATATTGTATTCCAATAAGCCATGCCGCCATTCCAGAGGCCTGGCGCCTCCAGGGCGTTGAACTGAATTCCTTTTTCATTTTTTGTTGTAATCAAGTAAGCATTTTTATCGACATAATTATCCAGGATGAATTTATCCCCCTGATAATCTTTAATACAGCAGACCATATCCACCGGATTAAAATATTGGGCCTGCGCCCAGATTGCCGACTGTTGCGGCTTGCGTTTATCCACATGGCCGCCTTCAACTATTTGCAGCGTTTGCGTCCCGTCCTTTTCTTCCACCCAGAAGGGGCCACCGCCTGGTTCTCCATCGTTTTTCACCATCCCGCAAATACGCAGCGGACGGTTTAATAAAGAAAAAAGCGTTTGAACTTTTTTCTTTTTTGCCTGTTTAATAAAACTTTGTGGAAAAACTATATTTAG
Organism: uncultured delta proteobacterium; assembly: GCA_903907985.1. Taxonomy (GTDB): domain Bacteria; phylum Desulfobacterota; class Syntrophia; order Syntrophales; family Smithellaceae; genus MVRV01. The sequence continues at coordinate 25,656 of CAIVQG010000012.1, read as the reverse complement.
TGATTGAGAGCAGTGGGCAACAACTTTATCAATCTCCGCCAAATCCGGCTCTCCTGCATCCAGACTGCGCAAAAATGCAAAATTCTCTTGAGTAATTTTCAGCGCCATACCGCCCAGCATTTTCTTAAAAGGGGAATTTTTTCCGGAAAGCAGCTCGGGCACAATATTATCAATGTTTTTCACAAAAATTAAATCGGCATTCAGATCGTTCAGATTGGCAAGCAATGCACCATGCCCGCCGGGACGGAAAACAAGATCTCTCTTGGCATCGCGAAGCGGCAGATTAGTTTCATCAACAGCTATTGTGTTTGTTGAAACAGACTGAACCGACAGAGCAACTTTATATTTTCCCCGGCAAATACCCTCCTGTTTCGCCGTTATCTTTTTCAAACAGCTTGTGATTTCCTGCTTGTGTTCCGCGGATATTGTGAAATGCAAAGAACTGATGCCGCCGGAGCCGTTAATGTATCCGGCGGCTTCTACAAGATGCTCTTCCAGAGCAGTCCTTAATTTGCCTGACGGATACCGGTGAAAGGGGATTAAGGCCTTAGGAATATTCCCGTAATTTAAGCCCACATCTGTTAAAATAAATTTCAGCAAACCTCCGATGTCTTTTTTCTTGATCAGTTCCGCGCCGGTTTTATTTTCGGCAATAAGGGAGAAAAAGGGGAATTTCTTTAAATCCCGGAATAATTTCCGGTCTTGCTCATTGGTGCTGAAGCCGCCTTTTTCGCTTGCGGAAAACCAATCGGTAAACATGCGGCTGGCAGCGCCGGATGCCGGCACGAATTTGATTAATTTATATTTACGGGATTCATTCTCATAAAGATCAATTAATTTTTTTCTTTGGGCTGGTGCAATAGAAACAATCCCATCGCCAACATTACAGGGGCGGTTGAGTTTTAAATAATTGGCGCCTTGCCGGTAGCAGGCCAGTTGTTTTTCCACGCCGTTAGGACTGATGCCGGAAGCCTTAATTTGCCGGATGTCTTTTGCAGATAATACATGTTTTTTCATATTGCTAATTCTTTTAATTAATTTTTTACGGAACATCAAGTCAAATGATAACAAATACTATTTAGTCATGGCGACCCCAGGGAGAAATCCCCGTTCCCAATCGCCGAGAAGATGCATAAATATTTCCCGTTGCTTCGCGCCCACCAATGATCAAAAAACTTTTTTTTGATGTCGCAGAATCATCTGCTTCGTAATACGCTATAAATTCAGGTTGATAAGATAACTGCTCTCTGCTATTCCTGAGACATGCAACTACCATTTCTTGTAAACGATATCCTGCTGGTCATTGTGATCTTTTCTTCCATGGCCATCGCCATTATTTATCCTGATTTCAGTTCTTTATTCCAAACTCTGCCCATATACTGTTTGATGGCCAATTTTTTTCTCAGTTTTCTTTCCATCGAACTAATCTCTGTCTGGGATGCCCTCAAAGGTCATAGCAGACAAATTATGATGTTCACAATCATGAAACTCCTCATTCTGCCTATCATTCTGTTTTCTATTTTTAATTATTTTGCCCCGGCTTATGCTCTGTCCGCCTTACTTTTAACAGGTGTATCCACCGGCGTTGTGGCTCCGTTTATATCTAATATGGTAAAAGGTAACAGCTCTCTTGTCCTTGTCGTTGTTGTCATCACCTCGGCCCTGGCGCCCTTCACGCTACCTGCCCTCATTCGAATTGTCACCGTTTCGCACGTGGAAATTTCTTTTTTCGGCATGATCCGCATGCTGGCGCTGGTTATTTTTGTCCCCATTTTAGCTGTTGAGGCACTGCGACGCCTGACACCCGGCTTGCTCGCACCTTTAATGAAAAGGCAGTTTCCCATTTCTCTAGCGCTCTTTGCCGTTATCAATCTGGGTGTTTTCTGCCGATATGCGCCTTTTTTCAAAAAAGAACCCCACATTATAATTATGGCAACTGTCGTGGCCATTGTGCTGTCGGTCATATATTATGTCATTGGAATTTTCTTTTTCCGGAAAAGTTCGGTGGAAAATCAAGTGGCCGGCACAATCATGTTGGGAAACATGAATTATGTATTGGTAATTGTTTTTTCCTCGCAGTTTTTCGGCCCTGTGGAACCATTGGTCGCTGCTATGTATGTGATCCCCTTCTTCGGCCTTGTTATACCGCTTCGCTACTATTACCAGAGAAAAACTAAAACAGTGTAATTGGACAAACAATAGATTTATTTGTCTTTACCCCTTTGACCATGCTATAATTATCGGGAAAGAAGCATAGGCTGCGTTTTATTCGTTGAATTACTTTCCTTTAAACCTGAAAACAACGGGAGGCACAATATGGGAGAAATTGTCCATGTATCCAAGATTAAGATTGTTCGAGAAAAGGGGCCGACAAGAAAGGCATTAATTGAGGGATTTAATGAACCCGTCTATTATGGAGTCCACGGTGGAATAAAAAAATTTTATAAGGTTGAACCGGAAGTGGAACATGCTGCTACCCTCGACCATATTATCGCAGCGACGGCCGCCTGAATGATGGGAACGCTGGCCGCGGGACTGGCCGGGAAAAAAATTGCAACATTTGAAGACCGCTACTGGGCAGATGTCGAAGGTGATGTTGAAAATATAAGCAATGTCCTGAAAATCACAAAAATTCGAGTTACATATCATCTAAAAATACCGGCGGAAAAAAACGATGAGGCAGAAGAAGTTTTTTCATCTTATATAAAATTATGCCCCGCCGCACAAAGCATAATCGGATGTATTGATATTAAAGATAATCTGGTAATCGAAGATATCATCAGGAAGGAGAAATTATGATGTCCAAAGAAACATTCAAAGCGCTCGTATTAAGACAAGAAGATAGTAAAACCAGTCATGCCATCGAGAACCTGACTGTTGATGATCTGCCCGAAGGGGATGTTCTTGTGGCGGTAGATTATTCATCTTTAAATTATAAAGACGGCATGGCTATTGCCGGCGTTGGTAAAATTGTCCGCGAGTTTCCAATGGTACCGGGAATCGATTTGTCCGGAACCGTCCTGGAATCTTTATCTCCTCTTTATAAAAGAGGCGATAAGGTTGTTCTGACCGGTTGGAGTGTCGGTGAGCGTTACTGGGGCGGCTATACACAGAAAGCCAGCGTCAAATCAGAATGGCTTGTTCCCCTTCCGGAAGGGATGGACACAAAAATGACGATGATGATCGGAACAGCCGGTTTTACGGCAATGCTCTGTGTTATGACCCTGGAAGAAGCAGGAATTACCCCGGATAAAGGAACCGTTCTGGTCACCGGCGCGTCCGGCGGTGTGGGGAGTATTGCTGTCGCCATTCTGGGGTCGCTGGGCTATCGTGTTGCGGCACTTACTGCTCCCGGGCAGGAAAACACGCACGACTATTTGCGCTCTCTTGGTGCAACGGAATTTGTGGGAGGGCCGCAGTGGAATGAGCTCCCCCGACCGCTGGAAACCCAGCGCTGGATGGGAGCAATAGATACCGTAGGAAGTAAAGTCCTCTCCCGGGTTCTAGCCGAAATGGATTACCTGGGTTGCATTGCCAATTGCGGACTTGCCGGCGGGTTCGATTTAACCACAACGGTTATGCCCTTTATTTTGCGCGGAGTCAGTTTACGCGGAGTGGATTCTGTTATGTGCCCCATTGAGAAACGTAAAATCGCCTGGAAGCGTCTGGCTAAAGATCTTCCGGCCAAAGCTCTGGAAGCAATTAATTCCAAGGCCATATCACTTAGCGATTTACCGGCGGCAGCAGCCGATATTGTTGCCGGTAGAGTTCGCGGGCGTCTGCTTGTTGATTTAAATAAATGACCATCGCGGAAAGCAAACGTAAGCAAGTTCAATAAAAAGAGAGCCATAGTCGTTAACCAGCTATGGCTCTCTAAATTTTAACTATCTGCTCCATTGACTTATCTACCGATTACATAACGATAGGGATCAATAACATCACGCAAGCAGTAACTCACCTTTTCTACAAAGCGCTTGGAATCCAGCGGTGTCATGACCATCATGCGCCAGCAGAAGGAAGCAAAGTCGTTAGCACCGACGCTGCCGGGAAAACGGACTTTCGGTTTTTGATGGTCGGTACCAACTCTCGTCGAGTTGAAATTCCAGTACATATCAATTTGGGCGCCGCCCAGAAACGTATAATCCAGCATTCCCCGACAAGCCGTTTCCATTATTTCACACATACCACTGGCCATAATAGCCTTCCATGTTGTCAGTGAATCGCCGGCAGGGCGACTTACTTTGTTTGAGTAAAGGGACATTCAATTATTTTTCCGGCACTGTATTTAAACCAAGATTACGCAATAGGCATAAGATTTCTATTGCGTAATCTGGGATAAATATATCAAGCCGAAAAAATAATTCTTTTTTAAAATTCAAACCCCAGGTTTATTTGCGGTTCAATTAATTTAATCGTTTCCAGCGTCATTTCCTGGGAAGGATTTCTAAACAAGGAAGGTAATGTCCTAGTTACCCTAAACAGCTTTCCATCCTTACCTCTCGAGGAGATTTCATCGCCCGGCAGCATAAAAGAATCAACCGGGGAAAAAGTGACCTTGATGTTACTGAGAGCAGATTTTTTAATATTTACCTCCGAAGGATAACTAATTGTCTTTAAATCACTGGGCGATAAGTCATCTATATAATCAAATTGTCCTCGTATTCCTTTGTAAGCAGATAAATTTTCCGGCATGATATTATCCCAGGGCTGATTCAACTCCAGATGATTCTTGACAACAAATGGCTGCCAATCAAATACCAGGCCGGGATAATCAGCAAAAGCAATTCCGGCCAAACAAATAAAGATGGTGAATGCACTGATTAATTTAATCAACCACCTCACAGCAAGCCGTCGAGGTATGAAGTGAACATCGTTATATCGCCGCAAGCTACGTTTAATTAACGCTCGTCCCGCAACAGCGGGATTAAATAATCGCATAGATTTTTATCCATCTACTGACGTGTTGAAAAACCATTGGCTTGCACCCTGTTCAAACACCCTAATCACCTGAAGTTGCCGTGGTGGTGGTAAGCAAAGGTTTAGCTGCAAGGCACATGTTGATCGAGCAGCGAGAACAGCAGCAGACCATTTTGCTATGCTCAGGGCAGGCTCCGCAGATAAGTCTTCGGTTTTTTCCGGCAAGGAATATGCGTAAATATGATTGCTCCTCCATGCAAGAATGTGCCCCCGGTCAACAGACTGCTAGGGCAATCTTATCTTCTGCCCCAATAGCAAAGGATCAGAATCTTTCATGTTGTTGAGTTTAAGCAATTCATCCATTTTTATAGCATTACTCTTTGCTAAAGAAAAAACGGTGTCTCCTTTTTTGACTGTGTAAATCCGGGATAATCGTTTGGCCTCATTAAGCTTACCGACATTACTGGAGACATTGCTGCCTGACGTAACATCCTGCAAATTTTTATTTACGGGCACTAATATTTTCTGGCCCACCAATAGAGTATCGTCAATTTTCTGATTATTCAATTTTAAGAGGACAGCTACTTTAGTATTAAAAAGCTGTGCTATGGAATAAATTGTATCCCCCCGTTTCACTTTGTAGTGAGTGGTAATTATCTCTTTAACTTCGTTGACGCGTTCCGGTGGTTTTTCCCCACCGCGGACAATCTTTTTAGCACTGACATCAACAGCATCGCTACCCTGAGCAATTGATGCGGTACCGGATAAGTATTCCACTGCCGAAGAGACTACAGCCAATGCCAGCTTTTTCTGGAAATTACCGTTTTTCAATAATCTTTCTTCTTCTCTATTGGAAATGTATGCCGTTTCGATCAATACGGCCGGGATATCCGGTAATTTTAATACGCGAAAGGGAGCTTCCTGAACGCTTTTGTATTTCAGGCAGTTGACTTCATTCAATTGGTGCATCAAATTACCGGCATAAGTTTTAGACATGTTTATCGTGTTGGTCTGAAACATATTCAAGATGATCTGATCAGAGTCGGCTTTACCTTCGCCATTAGGAACACCACCTATAATGTCGGATAAGTTTTCATTTTTAGCCAACAGTTTGGCAGCCTCATTGCTGGCGGCTCCCGTGGAAAGACAATAAACGGAACTTCCCTTGGCCTGGCGATTCCGGGCGGCATCGGCATGGACGCTGATAAAGAGGCTGGCATTTAAATCTTTAGCTGTCTGTAGCCTTTTGCTGAAGGAAACATAGTAATCACCATCGCGGGTCAGCACTGCCCTGTATCCCGGAACCTTATTCATAGCTTTTTTAATTTCCCGGCTGATGGCGAGCACTATGTTTTTTTCATAAGTTCCCTTTTTCCCGACTGCACCGGGATCATCACCGCCGTGCCCTGGATCGATGACAATAATTTTTTTCTTTTTGATTTTGGCTGATGGCTCTTTAATTATTTCTGGGGCGGAAACTTGTTGTAAAAAAATATCCACCACCACACGGTCCGGTTTATCCTGAAATTGCTTTAATGTGAAAACCTGGGTTTTTAAATATTTATCAAGAATAAATTCAACTTTAACAGATCCTGGTATTGCACGGGTAATGACTTTTTTAATACCGGGTTTGTTGATCAATATTTCCGCCGGTAATGCCGGTCCGCTCACCCCTTCCTTGAAATTCAAAACAAGCAAGTTTTCACCTTCCTGAATTTCAAAAGATGGTTCACTGCCGACATCGATGACAACCCTTGTATGATCCGGTGCTGCCCAATGACGGACACTACGTATTTCCGCAGCACTGGAGATATTTGCCGATACAAAAATTACACCAAGGATGATCAGAACATATCTAATTTTCATAATGAATCTTATTCCCCTTACTATGGACGGAAAATAGCAAATTTATTGAGGAACTGCAACTAATTGATAGAAAAGATATTGACTGCCCGTTTTGTGGATGCCGTATGGATAGCCCAAATCATGATTATAAATTTCTTACAAAGCTTATTGCATGAATCGCGGCGGCAATGGGACTCCAATTTAAAACCGCTTGTATAACCTAATAACCCGACCACCTCAAGTTGGCGCGATGTCACGCTTTATACATACACGGAAGAAGCCGACTTAGAACCAGCAAAGATAGCGCGCAATGGAGATTAGAATTACCTGATAAGCCGTTGTTCAAAAACAACCTAATCATAATATTATAGCAAATGGCATAATGAGCCGTAACGAAATAGAGAAAAATAACAGATAATTTCGTAACGGCTCCTAAATATTTATTGAGTATTACAGCAGTCTATAGTACAAACCGCCGCGAGGGCGATTAGCTCAGTTGGATAGAGTACTGGCCTCCGAAGCCAGGTGCCGTGAGTTCGAGTCTCACATCGCCCACCATAATCAATAACTTACGCCAGCGATATTTTTTTCGGTGTCCACACTTCATTCTGGACGATCCGGCTTTTTTAAAAGCAGGTAATCAAGACGAAAATCGCGGCATCTTTAATATTATGACCCGAAAGAAAAATTGATGTATGCAGGAAAATAATTTTAAAGAGGCGCTACTAAGTTCCGGTGTGTTCGGTATCACATGGGAACTGGTGCCGGGACGAGGCGCAAGAGAAGCAGCCCAGGAAAAGGCATTGGCTCAGACCAAGCAGGCCAAGGACGGGGCAAAGATCCATGCCCTGACCGTTACGGACAATCCGGGAGGAACACCAGCCATGTCCGCCGATTTCATGGGCTGCGAAATTCTGCAGATTGGTATCGAACCGCTCGTTCATTTTACCTGCAAAGACAAGAACCGCAACCAAATCGAAAGCGAACTTTACGCCCTCGACCGCGCAGGCGTCAGGAATCTGCTGGTGATGAGCGGAGATTATCCCGTCTCCGGTTTTCAGGGGAGACCAGCGCCGGTATTCGATCTTGATCCGGTGCATACCCTGCAATTGATAACGGACATGAACCGTGGTCTGACGTATCCGGGAGTTAAGGGAACTGTACATCATCAACCCGGCAACTTCTTCCCGGGGGCTGTCGTCTCTCCCTTCAAGGCGACCGAAGCGGAGCTGATGACCCAGTATTACAAACTGAAAAAAAAGGTCGCGGCCGGCGCCCGGTTCATCGTGACACAATTGGGATACGATGCCCGAAAGCTTCATGAGGTGCTTCTCTTCATGAAACAAAACGATCTCGACATTCCACTGATGGGAAATATTTATATTCTTCCGTACGGCGCAGCACAAAAGATGAATCGTAACGATCTTCCTGGCTCTGTCGTCACGGATAAACTCCTGGCGGAACTGGAAAGGGAAAGAAATGATTCGGATAAGGGAGTAAGTGCCAGAATTCTGCGCGCCGCCCGGATGTATGCCATAATGAAAGGAATGGGTTTTGCCGGAGTCCATATCGGCGGGCACAATATCAAATATGAACAGGTGGAAGAGATTATCCGCAAGGGTGAGCAACTCACCCCCCAATGGGCCGATCTCGTCCGCCACTTCGATTATCCCATCCCCGGCGGATTTTATTACTATGAGCGTGATCCGGAGACGGGCCTTAATCTGGATGTCCCTAATGGGAGGCAATACAGGCCACTAGATGCTAAAATTGAAGCTACTTACGGATTTTCGCGGCTCTTCCATAAGTTTATGTTTGAACCGCAAAAGAATCTTTACGGACTCATGAAAAGCATCTGCCGTACGGTGGAAGGAACAAAGATGGAAGGCCTTTTCCACAAACTGGAGCACGTAACCAAAGCAGTACTCTTTGACTGCAAGGACTGCGGTGATTGCGCCCTGATCGACCTGGCCTACCTCTGCCCGATATCGCAATGCCCGAAAAATGAACGCAACGGGGCCTGCGGCGGCAGTTTTGAGGGATGGTGCGAAGTTTACCCCGGAAAGAAGAAATGCGTTTATGTCCGGGCATATGCCCGATTGAAAAAGCACCGGGAGGAAGAGCAATTGGAGAAATGCTGCGTCCCTCCCTGTAACTGGGACTTGCATCAAACTTCATCCTGGATTAATTTTTATCTGGGAAAAGATCACACCGCGAAAATGCAAAAGGAAAACCGGACCGGAGAAGACAAGAAGGGAAGCTAAAAACGGGCTGAGCTAAAAATTACCCTATGTATCCGGGGAATTCGCTTGAGTTCAATTAAATAATTTCCCGGCGAAATATCCAATACTGGCATTTTATACATTATTCCCATCTATATAAGCCGAAAGTCCTCCGGGGCAAACTTTTTTGGAGACCGGTAATTAATAAATAATTGGTAGAAATATTTATTGACACTTTTAAGATAAATTGTGTAATTTAAACTAGACTTCAGTTATCTTAACGCTACTTATAACTATTTCAAAAGAGAAGTTATGAAAAGCCAATCCTCTTTGCCTATTCAATACGGTACCGGGTCAAAGACTGACACCTCGCGGGGATCAGAGAATAATTCCGGTGGCCTGGGAACGTCATTTAAAACACATTTGAACGAAAGTATTATCGATGTTTATGAGCGTTCGGAGGTTAATGCTGCCGTACCTGATGAACGTACAGGTATGGACAGAAGGACTTATTCTACCCGCCGACAGTCATCTGACGCATCAACCCCATTAACTTCAGCCACAAAATTTGCGGAAGCTGAGGCATATTCACAAGATCAGAAAACAAATCAAACGGATAACAGAACGGAAAAAATCGCACCGGCCATCTTTTCGCCATCTGCGGACAAGGGCAGACTCCTCGATGTTTGGGCTTAGTTTTACATTTTTTTCATCTCTTAATAATAAATCTTGATTTCTGGCCTGGTCTGATATAGAAGGCAAACCTGTTAATTTTTTAAAGACTCCTTGCCTGTAGCAGGACTATGGGCTTAAGAGCCGAAAGGAGAAAATTTTGAAAAGATACGAAGTTGTAGCTATTGTCAAATCTGATTTGGCGGACGATGACCTCACTGCCATTATCGAACGAAGTCAGGCCATTATCACTGATCGCAAAGGCGTTATAGCGAAAGTCGATAAGTGGGGCAAGAGACGCCTGGCTTATGAAATCAACAAACAAAAAGACGGTTTCTATTTTCTGATCGACTTTGCCGGCGATGGCCCCATAGTCGCGGAAATTGAAAGAAGTTTCAAAATCGACGATCGAATTTTGAAATTCATGACCGTGAAAAAAGAAGGTGCTGTTACTCTTGAAGGGATGGAGCAGGAAACTGCCGTAGTAGAAATCAAACGGACACAAATCCGCATTGAACCTAACTCTTCAGCATCAGCAGATAATAATCCTGCTCAGCAAGGCGACAACACTACCGGCGAAACAACGCCCCGCCGGCCTGCACCCAGAAAAATTTATAACAAAGAAGAACAACCTACGAGGGGAGAATAAACAATGGCAATACCTAATGGAGACAGACCAACTCGTCCGCCCCAGAAAAAGTTTTTTCACCGGAAAAAGTTTTGCCGTTTTTGCACGGATTCCAATATAAAGATTGACTATAAAAGCCTGGCTATTCTTAATAGTTTTGTTACCGAAAGAGGCAAGATTATGCCGCGCAGAATTACCGGTAATTGCGCCAATCATCAAAGGGAGCTTACTGCAGCAATCAAAAGAGCCCGTACAATCGCTATTATGCCTTTTGTCGCCGCTGAAGGAAGATAAAAATAATCCCATAAAATAATTGCCGGCATCTGCAAATCAGCAGAGATGCCGGCAAGTTTTTATCTTCACTGTACAGTTACACCAGTTTGTATTGAGGCTCTTACCCACCGCCCGGATATTGTTTTACAATAATTAAGATAGTGTTAATTTTATCTGTGCTCTTCGCGATTCATCCGGATAGCTGGACAGAAGGCAAAGATATGCGGCTGCCAATATAGGAAACCCAAAATAAAGGCAATTTGGTATTAGGCAGGTTATTAGCTTTGAAAACATTTGACATTCTAATTCCCGACAATCCTTTCCTCAGGATGTTATTGATCCTCTCTTTTTTTGTTTTAGCCGCCGCTTTTTTTCCCGCTATTGGCTTTATTTTTCTTATTTTTCTTCCCCTGATTACTATGTTCTACAGCACCGTTGCCGGAAAAATTAAAACAGCCGCCGCTTTTTTGATACCGTTCCTGCTGATTTTCCTCTTTTCTCACTTACTGCAATTAAACACACCTTATCTGGTAATTTTAATTATGGGCATTACGGGTTTGACAATATCCGCAGTCGCCTCGAAAAATAATTCCATCGAAAAAACAGTAGTCTATCCCGCCCTAATCATTATCGGGGCAATGTGCGCCTTTTTTGTTTATTCCGGTTTTGAACTATCGGTAAACCCCTGGAAACTGGTGCAACAATTTATTGACCAGGCCATTGAGCAGAATATAAATTTATATGCTCAATTACCATTTGATAAGGAAGAAATCAGTTTAATGAAAAAAAGCAAACCGATATTTGTCAGTTTTTTTACCAGTATTTTTCCTGCACTGGCAATCATCGGATCTGTCATTATTGTCTGGATCAATGTTTTAATGGGAAGAGACACTCTCCGCAAGGCAACAATTACACTACCCCGACTCGAAGGATTATCACACTGGAAGGCTCCCGAATTTCTTATCTGGATATTCATCATCTCTGGAGGCTTGCTCATGTTTCCCGCTGAACAGATACGGTTTTTAAGCCTGAACATATTTATTCTGGCCTGCTTTATCTATTTATTGCAGGGTCTGGCGATACTCAGTTTTCTTTTTCAGAATAAAAATGTACCAGTTTTTTTTCGCTATCTTTTTTATTTTTTAATTGCCGTTCAGCAATTTCTTATGATACCTATAGCTATTGCCGGATTATTTGATATCTGGGTTGACTTCAGGAGATTTATCCAAAAGAATCAAGTTGTTACTTAATAATACTCTACTATACATTTACAATTAAGGAGGATTTTTCATGAAGGTTATCTTAAAACAAAACGTTCCTTCCCTGGGCAAGGCCGGTGATTTAGTCAAAGTCAACGATGGATACGCCCGCAATTTATTGATTCCCAAAGGTCTGGCCATCGAAGCCAATGAAAAAAACATTAAAACTTTTGAGCATGAAAAAAAGAATATTCTGCAACGAGCAGAGAAAGAACAAAAAGCAGCTCAGGAGCAGGCCGCCAAGCTGTCTTCAGTTACTTTAACTATTGCCCGTAAAGTCGGTGATCAGGATAAAATATTCGGTTCCGTAACTTCCAAAGATATCGAACTGGCCCTTCATGAAAAAGGTTTTACCATTGACAAGAAGATGATCGTCCATGATGAGCAAATAAAATCACTCGGTGAATTTAAGGTAAAGATCAAACTCCACAGCGGCATCGAAGCAGAGATTAAACTTAACGTTATCGGCGAATAACAATGAAAGATCTTGATCCTTCTTTATATAAGGTTCCGCCACAAAACCTCGAAGCCGAACAATCTATTCTCGGCAGCATTCTGCTGGAAAACAGTGCTATCAACAGCGTGCTGGAAGTAATGTCTAAAGGCGACTTTTACAGCGAAGCACACCGGAAGATTTTTAACGTGATGGTTGAACTTTCGGAGAAAAACGAGCCGGTCGATATTATTACATTAAGCAATGCTCTTCGGGACAAGAACTTGCTGGACTCCATCGGAGGAACGGCCTATCTGGCTTCACTGGTAGATAATGTTCCTTCTGCGGCCAATGTTGCCAACTACGCCAAGATTGCCAAAGAGAAAGCGATCCTGCGCGGATTAATCGGTTCGGCCACGGAAATCATTACCAGTTGCTACGAAACAGGTACCGATGTTGACCAGGTTCTCGATCGAGCTGAGCATAGCATTTTCGAAATTGCCGAAAATAAAGTACGGCCTTCTTTTTATCCGATTCGGGAAATTGTTAAAGATAGTTTCCGTTCCATCGAAGACCTTTATGCCCGTAAAGAGTTGATTACCGGCGTTCCTACCGGTTTTGAAAAAATTGACGATTTAACTTCCGGCCTGCAGAAATCAGACTTGATCATTATTGCCGGCCGTCCCAGCATGGGTAAAACCGCATTTGCCCTGAACATAGCGCAGTTTGCGGCACTGGAAGGTCAAATTCCTGTCGCTGTTTTTTCTCTGGAAATGTCCAAAGAGCAGTTGGTGTTTCGTCTGCTGGCCTCGGAAGCCAGGGTCGATTCACAACGTTTGCGGAAAGGGTTTTTAGGTGAAACCGACTGGCCGAAACTGACCACTGCCGCCGGTCGTCTTTCAGAAGCACCGCTCTTCATTGATGATACACCGGCCATCACTGTTTTGGAAATGAAGGCTAAATCACGCCGTCTGAAAGCAGATGCCGGGCTTGGTCTGATTGTGGTCGATTACATTCAGCTGATGCGTGCCAGCGGTTTTCGCGATAATCGCGAACAGGAAATATCGGAAATCAGCCGTTCTTTAAAAGCGCTGGCCAAAGAACTGAAAGTGCCGGTAATTGCCCTTTCCCAGCTTAACCGTAAAGTCGAAGATCGCACCAACCGGCGACCACAAATGGCCGATTTGCGGGAATCCGGCGCCATCGAACAGGATGCCGATGTTATTGCCTTTATCTACCGCGATGAAGTTTATAATAAATCAGACGATAACCCGGAAAAAGGAACTGCGGAAATTATTATCGGTAAGCAGCGCAACGGTCCTACCGGCACTGTGAAGCTTGCTTTTCTGGAAAAATTTACCAGCTTCGAAAATCTCACCCACGTCGATCACACGTAATAAATCATCAGGGAAAAGATGGTAGCGAGATGACGAGGCAGATAACCTGGCGACCTAGACGACGCTGTTTGATATTATGACCGCCGTCTCTCCCCGGCAATTCGCAACTGCATTTCGACCACATCCTTCGGCGGAATATAACGCTCCTGTTCGCTCTTCTGCATAAGTTTGACGGCAGCGACACTACATGTACCCACACAAACACCACAACCGATGCAGCGATCACGGTTCACTACGGCCGTATCTCCCTCCATCCGGATAGCATCCATGGGGCATTGCTCCTCACAAAGTCCGCAACCGATGCACTCGTCGGCCGCAATTTGGGAATAGAAATTCGTATGAGCCACCGAAGCGGGCTTTGCCATCGTTTTCAATCCCCTGAGCAAACCGCAGCAGCAGCCGCAGCACATACAGATACTCCAGACTTTCTGGCCGTTTCCCGGTTGCAGCACAAGCCCCGAATCCATTCCGATTTTTAAAATTTTCAGAGCTTCCTCCGTCGTTACCTCCCGGCCCAATCCATTTTCTATATAAAAGTATGCTCCGGTGCCGAAGGCCATGCAGGCCTCCGAGAGGTGATCGCACCCTTTTCCCAGCAGTCGCTGTTCTTTCCGGCATATGCAGTGGGCTACGGAAATTTTCTTCTGGGCTTTGATGATTTGTTCGGCCTGTTCATACGGCATTATTTCCATGTCGTTGTCGAGGCTCTGGGAAATGGGAATAATCCGGTGTTGTGTCGTCGGGGTCCCTTACCATCCCTTTTGCATAAAGTAATCCATGTACTCGCTGAGATCATGCAGGACTTCCTGATCGCTAGTATTCAAATGCCACTCCCACATGCCTTCCGCCAGGGGAACGATGTTGTAAAAACGAGTATCACCCTTGGAAACGCGGAAGATCAGGCCTTTCTTAGACATGTCCGCCAGAATGGGGGCCAATGCCTCGGGTTCCTTTCCGAGCCTCTGGGCTATTGCGGAAACAACTTCCGGATAGCCTTTCATAGCCAAAGCGATCTCAGCCTCTTCTTCCGTAAACCATCGTTGGAGAATCCTTATTTCCACTCCCGATTCAGTCGCTGGAAAGGGAATATGGAGTGTGTCCAAGTGTTTTGCCAGACGGGCATGTATGTTTTCCGTCATGATGATGTTTCCTTATATTCGACCCTGCTTTTTCACAATGAGACTTTGCCGCTCAATCCGGTTATATGGAAAGGAAATGTAGAAAATACGCTATTGTCTGTCAACAAATCTTTTCCATCGTGGCCTTTATAGTCCACCTGCCCTTTTCTAATCTTTCCATCAACTGCACGGTCAAACGCTGATTCTCCGCATTGATTACCGCAAATGTCGGTGCGCCGGCAGAACCCACATATTGATCTCCCGGGTTGCAGATAACTACCCCGTCGACTTCCTGCAAAGCCGCACAATGTGAATGTCCGTAGAGAAATAACTGTGATCTCTTGCGTATCGCCCATTTAACCATATCGTTGAAATGCTGCTGCCACTGCAATTGCGAATGATAAGGATTGATGTCCATTTGATGGCCGTGGATTGCAGTTATTGTCCAATTGCCCGCGGAAAAAGTTACTTCTTCCGGATGCTGACTGGCAAAATCTTCATTCCCCCGCACACCGCAAAATTTTACACCCACTTCGTTGCTGACGGACATTCCGTCTGCAACGCCATCGCCCAAATGAATCATCCGGTTAAAAGGACCTTCACTTAGCAGAGCATCCCTCATCGCCTCTTTGTTGCCATGAGTGTCCGAAAACAAGGCCATCCGCATATTGCAGTCTCTCTATTACCGTTTGCGCAATACTAAACTACCCACGGAATACCCTGCTCCAAAGGAACAGATCACGCCGATATCATCCTTTTTTAGATCGCTATTGTGCAGATGAAAAGCGATGATTGACCCGGCGGATGCCGTATTGGCATACCGGTCGAGGATAATCGGGGTATCTTCATCCTTAACGTCCTCACCAAGAAGTTGTTTTATCACCATCTTGTTCATATTGATGTTTGCCTGATGCAGCCAGAACCGTTTTACGTTTTTAGGCGTTAATCCGAGACTTGCCAGATGGTCGTTAATCAGACCGGCGGCGACCGGACTGACTTCTTCAAATACCTTCCGCCCGGACTGATGAAACAGCTTGTCCCACGCATATGGTTCGGCATCAGTAGCCCGCGACATATGCCCGAAATTGGAACGTATATTATTGGAAAATCGAGTCAGCGCTTTTGTGCTCAAAATCTCATAACTGTTCGGGCTAGTGCAGGTTTCCTGCCGCTCCATGATGATGGCCGTGCTTACATCGCCAAAAATGAAATGTGTATCCCGGTCGCAATAATTTACCTGGGGAGTAACCAGTTCCGGGTTGATGGCTAAAACACATTTAGCCGAACCGGACACAAGAGCGTCATATGCCCGGTGAAGACCGAAGGTCGCCGCTGAGCACGCCACCTGCATGTCAAATCCAAAGCCATTCTCAATCCCCAGTGCATGCTGAACTTCAATGGCAATGGCCGGATAAGCCCGCTGAGTATAAGCACAGGAGACGATAATGGCATCAATATCGGAGGCGGTTTTCCCGGCGGCAGCCATTGCTTCTTTTGCTGCATAAACCGCGATTTCCGCCTGATTGCTCAGCTCATCCTCGCTTCTTTCGGGAAACTTCGGCCGCATGCGCTCTATATCCAGAATACCTTCCTTGGCATAAACATACCGGGCTTTTATGCCGGAAGATTTCTCTATAAATCGCTCACTGGAAAACGGCTTTTCCGCCATTTTTCCTTCTGCTATTTGGGCTGCATGATCGGAATTGAACTTTGCCGCATATTCATTATAGCTGGCAACCAGCTCCTCATTGGTAATGACATTCGATGGAGTCCAAACTCCCGAACCACTGATGACGATCTTAGGGAACGAATTTGTTGACATATTCAGTTTACCTTTTAAATACTTAATATTTTTTGTGCCGGGAACGTATCGGGAAAACGTCATTTGGTCAATGAAAAAAATGAGCAAGCATAAATTGTCGAAGCTTACCGAAATAATGCTTTGCCAGCTGCCCCTAATATAATTTAAATTGCTTCAATCTTCAGAAATTCCTTATTTGCCTTCCGGTCAAAAGCGGTAAATACTCATCCCAAGCGGATATTACGGATGGGACTTATTGGAGACACAGATGCAGTATTTGCCGGCCGGAAAACAGCCGGGACAGCACCATATTAGAGTTAATTAATTATTATGATTACTTATTTTTTATATCATCAGAGACCCAGCCGGCGATACCAGTAAGTTAATATTTGCGTCCATAATCATTAGGCAATTACAAAGTAAATCTACTGCTAAAAATAATGTATAATATACCTTGATTTTATTGGAAATTAGAGTAAACTGTTACCAACAATGTGATCGACTTCGAAAATGAATACGTTTCCTCCCTGATGTAGGGAAGTAAAAATGAATCTCCCATCCCTGTCCATTGCGATGTGACAGGGATTTTTATTTTTATGAGGAAGTGCGTTTTTTGAGCGCACAGATTGGCAGCCGAATAAATCGGCGATATTTTAAATGGTTCCCAGAAGGAACCCAATACGAAGGAGGGTTAGAAAATGGCAGAAGGAACAGTGAAGTGGTTTAATGATTCAAAGGGGTTTGGCTTTATACAACAGGAAGGTGGCAACGATCTTTTCGTCCATCATTCCGCGATTCAGGGAGAAGGTTTCAAATCTCTGGCCGAAGGTGAACGGGTCAGCTTTGACGTTGTCGCCGGTCAAAAAGGTCCGGCCGCGGAGAATGTTCGCAAACTTTAAGATCAGTAACCAAATGTTTTATGGGTACTTACCGACCAGGAATTAAAGCAATTTGGAAGCAACTTGCTGAAATTATAACCGGGCAGATAATACTTTAAGACAATTTAATCCGGCGAGAGCTGCGATGCACGTATTGAGTCTATTCTACTGGATGTTAACATAAAAGAAAATTACAGGGTCTTCGTGGTGATTATCACCCTTAAAAGACCGACTGTTAAATGAGGGACTCCAGCAAAAAGACAAGACGGCATAAGCGGCTCTCGCTTTTGTTTTTTCCCGCCTGATTAAGCCATTATTGATTTTCCAGAAAGATAATTCTTCCCCTGACATCTTGCATAATAGCATTGACAAAGCACGCTGCTCAATGCAATAGGGTTTACCCTGATATTGGATGGCATTTGACACTGGGAGTTTGTTATGGCGGAACATATTCACGCCACTTGCGGCACCGAAATTATTTTAATGCATGAAATGTTCAAAGTGGTTTCCGAAGGATACCTGCCTTATGGCAATCGCGAGCTGCTCTATATTGAGGGTATTACAACTGCCGGAAGCATCTGCTGTGGCGCGGTAGAATTACGGGTTATCCATATACCCGGTTTTGTAGTTTCCCGTCATCACATAATCGATAAGATTTCAGGCAATCCCGTAAGCGAAGTGGAACCGATCAGTGATCATTCTGCACGCGAAGAAGTAAAGCTTTTATTGTCCCGAATATTTCCCTCATATCTGTTGTTTCTGTCCTGAAGGACAAAAGGCTCTTCATTTTCGCTTGGCCCGTTGTGCAGGGTTTGCTATCTTCCCGGTAATTACAACATGCCAAGTGGTAAATAGCATAAATAAGATACTGCACCGGGCATCTTTAGAACGTAAGTAATCCCCGATCAGGCCTCTCTTTTTACCAGTTCCTTCCGAACGGCCTTGCCCAACTTTTCTAGCGTGTAAGGTTTCCTGACGTAGGCGCCTGCACCCAGTTTCTGGACTTCGCCGACACGCTCCGTCTCCGAAAATCCGCTGACAATAACGGCTTTCTGGCGTGGATAGATCCCGCTGATCTGCCGGTATGTTTCCAGCCCATCCAGACCGGGATTCATGATCATATCGAGAAGAAGCAGATCAAATTTTTGTAACTTCGCCTGTTCCAAGGCAGCTTCACCGCTTGGAGCCAATGTGACTCGATAGTTCAGGCTAGCAAGCATGGCCGCGGCCATCTCTCGCTGTTCAGGCACATCATCAACCACTAGAATGGATTCTCCCTCCCCCTTGTAGTCGGCCTGGGCAAGAGGATGACATGCATCCAGCTGTTTTTCCCGGGTGGCAGGAAAGAAGAGTGTGAACGTCGATCCCTCCCCTTCCCGGCTCTGAACGTCAATGTAGCCGGCATGGTCCTTCACGGTGCCCCAGACTACAGCGAGTCCCAGACCTGTGCCGCTGCGACCCATAATTTTTTTCGTATAGAACGGCTCAAATATTTTTTCGATATTTTCTTGGGGAATCCCCTCCCCGGTATCCGCCACGGAGAGGATTACGTAGTCACCTTCCTTCACATCATCATACTCATGGACAGGCCGGTCGATGTATTGATTATGCGTCGTCAATGTAATAACACCTCCCTCGGGCATTGCCTCCATGGCGTTGGAAAGGAGGTTCATAACCGTTTTCGAAAGATGGACGGCCGATCCCCGAATGAGCGGCAGATCATTCGCCAGTTGGATATTGACCCTGATATTCGGGTGAAAACAGCACATTTTTTCATGTTCCGGCGTCTTCAGATATTCTCTGATCACCTGATTGAATGAAATAGTTTCCATGGAGGTAACGCCGCGTCTGGCCATGGTCAGGAGATCCTGAACCACAGCAGCAGCTTTCTCGCCGGACTTCTGCATAGTGAGGATGGACTTCCGCAAAGGACTATCCTGGGGCAATTGCCTGAGGATCAGTTCCGGATAGCCAACCAGACCGCCCAGCATGTTGTTCAGATCATGGGCGACACCACCCGCCAGTGTTCCGAGAACTTCCATCTTTTCCGCCCGGCGCAGGCGTTCCTGCAGCCGCATTCTCTCCTCCTCCGCCTTTTTACGCTCCGTAATATCCCGCGTGATACTCAGAACGGCTTTGGGTTCTCCCTTGTCATCCCGCATAAAGGAGGCCTTGTTCTCGGTCCAGACAATTTGACCCGTCTTGATGTTTTTCTCTTTTAATTCGATTAATTTCGACCGGTTCGCCGCCCGTTCCGCATCATGGGCAAGTTCATCCTGGATTATCTGCAATAGTTTTTGCCGGTTATCGTCATCTAAATGAGATCCCATGGGCATAGCCTGATAGTCCGTAGGCCGCAGGCCAAACAGCTTTTCGACATAGGGATTGGAATAGGTATATTGTAGAGTCTTGAGATCAACGACGCGGATGGCATCCTGAATATTGTCTGTAACCAACCGGAGAAACTGCTCTCTTTCCTTCAGAGCATCTTCCGTCTGTTTGCGCTCCGTAATATCGCGTAAAACCCCTTCAATGCCTAGGATGTTTCCCTGCTCATCGTGATAGTAATGACTGCTTGTAGAGACATTAACAGGGTTTCCGTTTTGATGTTTGAGGATTAGTTCATAATCGGTGACCCCTCTCTTTTCTTTCATTTCCCGGAGAAATATTTCCCGATCTGCGGGATGGTAGTAGATGGATTCGGCGATATCCCATCCGATCATGTCGTCGGCAGAATTATAACCGATAAGTTTTGTTGCCGACGGGCTTACCATCATCAATTTGCCGTTTGTATTGGCCCGGTAGAAAGTATCGTTGATATTTTCGATAACCGAGCGATACAATTTTTCACTATCTCGCAAAGCATCAACTACTTTTTTCCGTTCCGTCACATCGACAAAGGCCAAATGCAGAGAAACCGGCAGACCTCCTTCCATCAGGAAGGATGCTTTCAACTCCACCCAGCTATGCTCTCCATTGTCGCGTAAGATTGGAAACCCGATAATTTGCGTGGATGCGCCTGCCAACCTGGCGGCCAATCGCTTGCGCAGTAACTGTCGTGTCCCATCGTCAATTAAACCAAGATCATAGGCATTTTTCCCAATCATATCGGAACATTTACATCCCAGATATTCCTCGATCTGCCGGTTAAAAAATTGGATATTTCCCGACAAATCAACCATCATATGTCCGACAGGACTATCGTCTATCAATTGACGGTATTGTTTTTCACTTTCCCTCAGGACAATCTCCCTTTGCCTGGACTCAGCAAGCTCCCTTAGAAGTTCAGCATTGAGGGACGCCAGTTCCGCTGTCCGTTCTTCCTGCATCTTTGAGCTTTCGAATATTTCTAATCTCTTATCGACATCAACCGTTGCTGCGGCCAAATAATCAATACTGCCATTTTCCTTCCTCTCCTTGCCCACACTTCCTCCACCATTCCAGAATTGTCCCGGTAAAATCCAGACATAAAAAACCCGTTCTCAATTTTCGAAAACGGGGCTCAATCTTTTATCTCATTTTGCCTCGCGCGAATATATAAATTATTACTGGCAAGAAACTTCTTTTATTTCGTTTGACTACAGGAAAACACCATTGGCTGTCAATCAGAAAGTGAGGTAAGATTTCAAGGGTATCCGAAACTACCGAGAGATGACGGATGCAAAGGTAATATTTCCGCCCATGCGGGAAAGCGCGATTACGAGTAACCAGTAAGGCACGGTAATACGAAAATCCATTGTATTTTTTTTCGCTTCAATGATAACCAGTCTTAAACTTTATTTACTTCCAGGAAAATATTATATGACAATAAACACCATCAATAATTCT
The DNA here is from genome assembly GCA_903907985.1 of uncultured delta proteobacterium. Taxonomy (GTDB): domain Bacteria; phylum Desulfobacterota; class Syntrophia; order Syntrophales; family Smithellaceae; genus MVRV01. The sequence goes on along the minus strand of CAIVQG010000012.1, from coordinate 4,385 downwards.
TCCGTCTTGCCGATTCTGGAGGGACAACGGAATTTTCGCGATCTTGGAGGTCTGCCCGCAGGCAATGGTTGCGTAACCAGGTCCGGCATGATCTATCGTAGCGGCGACCTGAGTGCGATAACCGATAACGATATCTCCGTCCTAGAAAATATCGGTCTCACTATGGTCATTGATTTTCGTTCGGAAAGGGAGAGGGTCAGAAGGCCTAATCGCGATATCCCTTCAGTCCGGGAAATTCGAACTATAGCGATCAATGATTCCGCCAGGGAGATGGCTATGGAATACATCGCCCGCAATGATGCCGCCGGGCTGGAAAACGTTTTGATTAAAGATTACCGCCGAATTATTCGAGAAAATCAGAATGAATATCGCCAATTCTTAAATGAACTGGCCTTTAGTCCCCACCTTCCCGTGGTTTTTCATTGCGTGGCGGGCAAAGACCGGACAGGACTGGCAGCCGTGTTTCTCCTCACTGCTCTGGGAGTGCAATTTGATGCGATTTTCGATGATTATATAGCCAGCATCAGTTACAATGCAACATTGACAACCAAACTAATCAACAAAATAAATTCCAAAGGACACAATGGGGAAATCATCAGGCCATTGCTGGAAGTTAAAAAAGAGTATCTGGATGCCGCGTTGACGGAAATTCGGGAGAATCACGGCGATCTGCATACATTTGTCATTAAGGCCTTGAAAGCGGATGTAGCCAGACTCCAGGAAAGGTTTCTGGAGCCGGTTACTTTACGCCCATAATTTTTCTGATATGGTCTGCCTGCTGGCGAACTCAGTGATTGATCAGTTGTTGCCAGCTTTATTTTTCTATGTTAATCACTTAAAAATAAGTGGGAAGGCTTCCTAATGTTACCGGATAATTTGTATCATGACTGAAGAAAATAAAATTTATCAAGAATTAACCGCCCTGATGTTATTAATACAAAAATTGCGAGCACCGGACGGCTGTCCCTGGGATAGAAAACAAAAACCACAAGATATCGGCAAGTATATTCTGGAAGAAGCCTATGAAGTAATCGAATCGCTGGAAGCCAATGATCAGCAGGCTATTGCCGAAGAGCTGGGTGATTTACTATTCCAGATATTGTTTCTTGCCCAAATGGGAGAAGAATCGGGGACATATTCCTTAGACCGGATAATGGCCGGAATCAGGGGGAAAATGATCAGGCGGCATCCCCATATTTTCGGGGATATTAAAATTAAAACTGTTGAAGAGGTAAAGGAAAACTGGCAGCAGATTAAAAAGACCGAACGGGATGCAAAAAGCAATGAAACAGGGTTATTTTCCAGCATACCACGCTCCCTTCCCGCTTTGAAACGGGCGCAAAAGATTACTGCCACGGCAGCCGTCTACGGTTTTGACTGGCCGTCGACTTCGGATGTTCTGAAAAAGTTGCAGGAAGAATTAAATGAGTTCTACACAGCCTTAAATAACAATGATCAAAATAATATCGAAGAAGAATTAGGTGATTTAATTTTCACTGTCGTCAATTTAAGCCGCTTTGTTAAAGTTGATTCCGAAACTGCCCTATCAAAAACAACAAATAAATTTTTACAGCGTTTTGCTTACATCACCGGTCAATTGGCCAATCGTGGAATAACTCTGGAACAGGCAACACTTTCGGAAATGGATGAGCTATGGGAAGAAACAAAAACAAAAGGAATTTAGAATGGATTATTTTCTTTGTGTGTTAGGTCTTGTTTTTATTATTGAAGGTCTGCCTTATTTCCTGTTCCCAGAAAAGCTAAAGACCTATATGCTGAAGATTATCGAATTGCCACCCGGAACTCTACGCTTTTTAGGTATATCCTCCATGATTGCCGGTTTGATACTGCTTTACTTCGGCCGCCGGTAATTTAATTTAATTTAATTGACATAATCATCTTATTCTGATTAGGGGCCGTTACTGAACAACCACCGCTAAAGGGTGGCAAGACCACCCATACGGTTCTTTTACCTTTAGGTTATCAGGTTATGGCAATACTATTACATTTCTAACCATTTCGTTACGGCCCCTTATGCCGGTTACGATATTACAATGTTACAGTTATTTTTGAACAACGGCTTACTTGCCGCCACTTCATGATGGACAATAAAGGCTATGGAATTAAAAGATTTTTCTTATCATCTACCGGAGGAACTAATTGCCCAGCATCCATGTACGCAAAGGGATCGCTCCCGCATGATGATGGTGCAGCGCGAGAGCGGAGAAATTAACGATTGCATCTTTTCCCAATTACCTGATTTTCTGCAAAAGGGTGATGTTCTTGTTGTCAATAATTCCCGGGTTATTCCTGCGCGGCTTTTCGGTAAAAAGCCCACGGGAGCATCTCTGGAAATCCTGCTTTTGAATAAAAAAGAAAGTGCCGACACATTCCAGATATGGGAAGTTCTGTTACGACCGGCCAAAAGGCTCCGAGAGAACGACGTCATTGTATTGAGCGTTGATTGTGAAGCAAAGGTTCTGGCCCGCGTATCCGAGAAAAAATGGCTGCTGCGCTTTGACTGTGCCGGAAATTTTGACGATTATTTAAAAAATCATGGACGGGCGCCGCTGCCTCCTTATATTAAACGCAAAAACAATAATGGGCAATTAGCGGACGATTTGGAACGTTACCAGACTATTTATGCCGAAAATCCCGGTTCTATTGCCGCGCCCACTGCCGGTTTGCACTTTTCTAAAGAAGTTATACAATCGTTGCAGGCCAAAGGTATCCAAATAGCGCCGATTACATTACATGTAGGTTACGGCACTTTCCTGCCCATAGAAGTCAGCCGCATAGAAGATCATGTCATGGAATCGGAATACTATGAAATCAATGCCGAAACAGCCGGTATCATTAATAATGCCCGGCGTGTCATTGCCGTGGGAACAACTTCTACCCGAACACTGGAAAGCATTGCCGACGAAAAAGGATTTATTCAAGCTCAAAGCGGTTTTACCAATCTCTTTATTTATCCGGGACACAAATTTCGGCGAGTAAACGGTCTTTTAACCAATTTTCATTTACCGCAATCATCGTTATTCATACTTGTCTGTACGTTTGCCGGAACTGATATTATAAAAAAATCATATTGCCATGCCGTCGATAGTCGTTATCATTTTTACAGCTATGGCGATTGCATGCTGATTCTTTAGTAAATTAGAAATTATTTTTGCATTTTTTGGCAAAAAATAATTTCGTTAATGCACTTATCCCGCTTAGCGGGGATAGGACAGGAAAATGCCTTTTGAATTTGAACTTATTAAAAAAGATACCGGTTCTTCGGCCCGTTTAGGGAGAATGATCACTGCGCACGGCACTGTAAACACACCTGTCTTCATGCCCGTCGGTACTCAGGGAACAGTTAAATCATTGACTCCGGAACAAATCAAAAGTTGCGGAACCCAGATTATTCTAGGCAATACTTATCATTTATACTTGCGCCCCGGCCATGAAACGATCAAAAAACTCGGCGGTCTGCATAAATTCATGAACTGGACAGACCCCATTCTCACCGACAGCGGCGGCTTTCAGGTGTATAGTCTGGGTAAATTAAGAAAAATTACCGCTGATGGAGTAATCTTCCGTTCCCACATTGACGGTTCCAAACATTTTTTAACACCGCAGAAAGCAGTGGAAATTCAGGAAGCCCTTGGCTCCGATATAATGATGTGTCTTGATGAATGCACACCTTATCCTGCTACGCTTTCCGAAACAAAAAAATCATTAGACCTGACCGTTAAATGGGCAAAATTATGCAGAGCAGCCAAAGCAAGTACCGAACAGGCGATTTTCGGCATTGTTCAGGGCGGCACGTACCTTGATTTGCGCAAACAGGCCGTCGAAGAGATCATCCCCATCGGTTTTGACGGTTATGCTTTAGGTGGCGTAAGCGTAGGTGAACCTAAGGAAATAATGTATTCCATTGCCGAAGCAATTACTCCCCTGCTGCCGGAAGATAAGCCCCGTTACCTGATGGGCGTAGGCACTCCGGCGGATATTGTTTATGGTGTGTCCTGCGGCATTGATATGTTTGATTGTGTTATTCCGACACGCTGTGCCCGTCACGGATTATTGTTTACAAATTCCGAAAAGATTGTTATAAAAAACGCCCGATTTCGGGAAGATGATGGTCCGATTGACGAAACATGTGATTGTTACACTTGTAAAAATTTTTCCCGGGCGTATTTACGTCATCTTTATTTTGCCGGGGAAATATTAGCTATGGTATTAAATACCATCCATAATGTTCACTACTACATGCGTCTGCTTGCGCAAATTAGAGCAGCTTTAGAAGAAAACAGTTTTACTGAATTTAAAAATACATTCTTGAAGAAAGAAGGAGGAATTTAACTTGACATCTTTAGCATACGCAATGGGCAGTA
>CAIVQG010000011.1 GCA_903907985.1 uncultured delta proteobacterium | reverse complement strand
CTTTAATCATCTACTTGAAAAAAGTGTATCAGCGGCCATTTTTTATTGTTCACGGAAGCTTGCTGATTATGATGAAAAAGGACATCTTAAAATAAGGAAAAAATATAAGGCAGCGTAAGTCTACCGCTTGCCAAAATCGAAAGAAAGGGGGCTTCCGGCTTCGCCTTCATCCCCTTTCCTTAATCATGGTAAAAGTGGACATATCATGTGCTACAAAATAGGACTTTTCTATTTGCTACTAACAGTACTTATTTTTCACAATTCCTCCAAACCCAATAAACATTGACAAAATAATTATTCTATATTAGAAAATTTACGACTACACGGGGCAAGTATTTCTGACAAAGACTTTGGAATGTTATGATGATACAGGTATCCTCTCAATCGTCTTTCGCTGCCAATGTATTGTCTGGCTTGGCACTTCTCTTAATATTATTCAATTTTATAGCTCTTAATTTTTTAACTGAAATGAATTACGAGGTGAATTATGCCCCAGGACAACAAACAAAATAAAGAATCCGACTTTCTGTTTCCATCCTGGCTGAAAGCATCATTTGATATCTGGTCTCAGTTAGCCCAGACAAAACCTGACACTGAAGACGATTATGGACAAAAATTTCAATTCGGTGCCGGTAATCGCTTTACAGAACGATGGCAAAAGAATTTGAAGTTAATGAAATCTTTTTCTCAGACAATGAGTGAGCCCGAATCTACTGCCGCCGGCATTAAGGCTATCAATACACTACCGGAAATAATCTTAAAAATGGCCAAATCCGGATGGGAAGCAAATTTTCAAACACAACAGCATATCTTGGAAAAGGCCGGGAAAATCGGCCAGCGTGTAGAAGCTTATAACTTCGACAACTTAGACCAGGAAGTATTTAAAGCATTAACTGATATTTATGACAAAGAACTTCGGCAGTACTTCCACATACCGCAACTGGGACTCACCAGATTTTATCAGGAAAGATTTAATGCGCTGCTGGATAAGCAGAACATCTTCGAAACGACATTAGCTGAATTTCTCTCGATAATCTACCTGCCTATAGAAAAATCTTTTAAAGTTCTTCAGGAAAAACTGCAAACCATGGCCCAGGAAGGTGTGTTACCAAAAGAAGCAAAAGAAAATTATGCGATGTGGATAAAGATTTTGGAAGGACACTACATGAGTCTTTTCAAATCAAAAGAATACACCGATGCGTTACATAACACTCTGGAAAAATTGGAAGATTTTATTCAGGCCAAGAACGAGACACTACAAGATATGTTGCAATTCTTGCCGGTACCTACAAACAAAGAGATGGATGAGTTATACAAAGAATTCCATCAGCTGAAAAAACGCGTAAGAGAACTCGAAAAAAAGGTCAAACCATCTTAATTAAGGTTTCGATTCCAGGAGGCAATTTATGGCGCAAACGAAAATTCCCGTTGACCTTATATTGGAAAATCTGGCGCAAAACGCCGAAGAAACCCGAAAACGAGTTTCCAAAGCATCCGATATTTTACTCGGTCCACTCAATACTGATCCGGCAGTAACTCCTTATGAAATTGTTTATGAAGAAGACAGGGTCAAATTAAAACACTATTCCCGTTCGGAAACTGCTGAAAATAAGCTTAAAACGCCATTGTTAGTTGTTTATGCGCTGATAAATCGGGAAACAATGCTGGATTTGCAGCCGGACAGAAGCGTTGTGCAAAACTTTCTTCGCGACGGCATTGATTTATATATGATGGACTGGGGTTACCCGACACGCAAGGATCGCTTTCTGACTATCGACGATCATGTTAATGGCTATATCAACAACGCTATTGATTTTATCCGGGAAAAACACGGGCTTCCTAAAATCAATCTCATGGGTATTTGTATGGGCGGAAGTTTTTGTGCAATGTACTCCGCACTGCATCCGGAAAAAATAAAAAATCTGATTACAACAGTTACTCCTTCCAGTTTTGACACGGACAAAGGACTTTTACATGTCTGGATGAAGAATCTGAACGTTGATAAAATGATCAAGACCTTCGGCAATATCCCGGGCGATCTGATGAATTTAGGTTTTCTCCTCCTTAACCCGGCACGGTTAATGATTGATAAATATGTAGGTTTTGCAGAAAACATGGATAACAAAGATTTTGTGGAAAATTTTATCCGTATGGAAAGGTGGATTTTTGATAGCCCGGATGTGCCCGGAGAAACATTCCGCCAGTTCATTGAAGATTGTTACAATAAAAATCTTCTCATCCAAAGCAAAATGTATCTGGATGGTAAACGAGTGGATTTAAAAAAGCTCACCATGCCGCTCTTGAATTTTTATGGCAAATTCGATCACCTTGTCCCCCCGGAAGCCTGTAATCAACTTGTTGGCGCCGTGGGCAGCAAAGATGTCGAAGATGTTTGTTTGGAAACCGGACATATTGGAATTTATGTCAGTTCTAAATTTCAAAAACAATTCGCCCCCAAAATTGCTCAATGGTTGAAAGAACGCGATTCAATAGACATTCCTCTGCCGAAAGCAAAAAATGTACGCAAGTCTAAAGTTAACAACCAAAAAAAGCTCGCAGAATCCCGAGCACCCGTAGCGGGGAAAAAGCAATTGAAACCTCTCCGGAAAACTACCCCTACAACAAACAAGCAGACAGCACCAAGGGGGAAATCATTGTTAATGCAAAAAATTGCAGAGGCAATCTAAAATAAAAGGGAGATTATAATGACTACAAAGACAGATTATTTCCGCAGCTTAAGTAAGTTGAGCAGAGAATTTGGCACGACTAAGGATCAGGATAAATTGCTTAATTTAATTGTTGATAGCGCTGTTAAAACTATGAAGGCAAAGGCAGCGGCCATTTTCCTCATGGATGAGGAATCGGAATCTGAAGAAAAAAATATAGCAGTAGCACAAGTAGGCCTTTCTGATAAATATTTACACGCCGGGTCTGGTCATGCCGAAAAAATCACCCCCCAATTGCTTAAAGACGGTTATATTTACGTTCGCGATGCCACAACTGATCCCCGCCTTATGAACCATGAAATAAAAAAAGCAGAAGGCATCGGCTCTATTCTGATAGTCCCGGTAATGCTCAAGGGAAGAATGCTGGGCATTCTCAGTCTGTACACCAGTGAGATTAAAAAAATTACCACTGATGAAATTGAATTCCTTTCGATTTTAGCCGAACAAGGCGGCATTGCCATTGAAAATGCCCAGTTAATAAAGAAAATGCATGACAATACACAGATATTTTTGAAATTAGCAGCCAGCATGTCCTCCAGTCTTGATATTAAGATAATCCTTCAGGCACTTACAGAAGACATTGCAAAAAATCTTGACGTTAAAGCAGCATCAGTAAGGTTGTTAGATGATGATAAACGTAACTTAAAACTTGTTGCCAGTTTCGGCTTAAGTGAAAAGTATTTAAACAAAGGCCCCATCTCCGCAGAAAAAAGTATTGCCATGGCGCTAAAAGGCAAACCTGTGGTTGTGAAAAATGCTTTCATCGACGACGGAGTCCAATATAAGAAAGAGAAACAGGAAGAGGGTATCGTATCTATATTATGCGTTCCGATTAAATCCAATGATGCCGTCATCGGCGTATTGCGTCTGTATAGCGACCGGAAAAGAGATTTCACGGAAGATGAAATTACCTTAGTGACAACTCTTGCTTATCAGGGCGGACTCGCCATTCAAAATGCAAGTCTTTACTTGATGGTGCAGGAGGACATAAAAGATTTAAAGGATAATATCTGGAGCCACAAAAGTTGGTTCTAACAAAAGATTATATTCATAACATTGATTAAAATGAACTTAGGTAAATCTCAGGGAGGGAATATCTTATGATTATGGGAAAAACCATTGATCAAATTAAAGTTGGAGATGTAGCGGAATTTGCAAAAACTGTAGCAGAAACTGATGTTTATTTATATGCAGGTATTACCGGAGACTTTAATCCCGCTCATGTTAACGAAGCTTACGCTAAGAATACTTTCTTTAAAACCAGAATAGCCCACGGTATGCTGACTGCCGGATTTATTTCAGCAATTCTGGCCAATCAGCTGCCCGGTCCCGGAACAATTTATTTAAAACAGGAAATGAGCTTTTTAGCTCCGGTGCGTATTGGCGATACAATTACCGGCCGGGTGGAAGTATTAGAATTAATCGCAGAAAAAAATCGTATAAGGCTGAAAACTTATTGTACTAATCAAGATGGCGTTGTCGTACTGGATGGTGAAGCGCTGGTAAGTCCTCCCAAAGCGCCGAAAAAATGATAATTTAAAAGAGCTATATTAATAATATTTTGCTGTCACTTTTTTTATTTCTTTTTTGCAGTTGTCCCTTTTTTATAGGATTGATTCAACTGCTTCATTAATTCCTGAAATTGCTGTGTCTGATTTTTCATTATTACTGTCAAATTATCTACAATCTGCTCCGGAGAAAAATTATCTTTATCCGGTATTTTTTTCGAAGTGTTTGTAACTTTTTCGAGCATCGCAACTTTTACCTTCAGATCCTCGTTTTCTTTTATCAGACGGACGTGTTCTTCTTTGGGAACAACGTCGAACATCGTTAAATAAACTTTGAAAAATTCTTTGCATGCCTCAGACGATTTTTGGGTAAACTCAATAATATCTTCCCCGTTCATTTTCTCCGGATTCTGCCAACCAAACGCCTTAAGGAATGATTTCATAAATGGATTGTCAGCACCGATCGTTTGTCCGATAATTTTATTCATATCTTCCAATTGCTGCTGGCTCTGGGCGGCATTTAACAAAGCTCGCCCCAAAAATTCGAGTATGTTCTTGTCCATCTTTTAATTAACTCCCAATATATTTATACAGAGACTATTAATTTTGCCAACCTGCCTGCTGCACTTAGCAGTGGGCAGGTTGGCACTGGCATTCAGGGAGAATCTATTTGGCAGCAAAAAATGATTCAACTTTTTTAAAACTTTCGTCGGCTGCTGCTCTGAGGTCATTGCGTCCTTTTTTATAACTCTTAATCCACTCAGAGACAGCTTTTTTACCTTCTTCCGGCATCATAGAATTTTGTTCAATTGCAGCATTAACCATTTTTTCCGTTTGATCTTGTAGTACTGCCATAGCTTCAAAAGAATTATCAAATGCTGTCTTGCTGAAATCAATCATCTGCTTTGCGATTTGCTTCGGTTCCATTTTCTTCCTCCTAAGTTTAAATATTTTTATTTTTTAATGGGTTTAACAACCGTACGTGCGGCTTTAACAATGCCGACACCAGTTTTACCTGCAACTACCTTTTTCTTTTTGACAATTATATTTTGTTTCAAATATTTATCTGCAACTATTGCCCTTGTCGGCATTGATTTGTCGACAATTTTATTTGTTGCTTTTTTGAGATTATCAGTTACTCCTCCTACAGATTGATCCATCTTTTCTCTTGGAATACAAATAGAAAAACCCATTGAGTTTGCCGAATCTACAAAATAATCCTCAACAGTCTTAAAACTATCGTCAACAGACTTTTTAAAATCTTTCTGGCCTTGCTTATATGCCGCTATCCATTCTGCAATAACTTTTTTACCGTCGGGAGGAAAAAGGCTTGCATTTTCTAAAAAGAGATTCACCATTTTTTCCGAATGATCCTGTAAGGCAGTAATGGTATCGAAGGTATTGTCAAAAGTAGCTTTATTAAAATCAATTACCCGTTGGGCGATAATTTTCGGATTCATTTTGCAGCTCCATTATTTAGTTTTCGACGCTTTTGTTTTGATAGGAGTTTCTCCGGCAGCAAAATATTCTTCCACCTTTTTATAGTTATTATCTGCTGCCTCCTTAAAACCAATGCGCCCCTTATTATATACATTCACCCATTCATTGATTGCTGCCTTACCTTCTGCCGGAAGCCATGTGGCCTGCTGCACAAAAGTCTGTACCATTTTCTCCGCTTGCTGCTGCAAAACAGTCAAAGAGTTAAAATTGTTGTCAAATGTTGATTTGTGAAAATCAATTATCTGTTTGGCAATTATTTTATTTTCCATCTTTATTATTCCTCCTTTTTATTTTTCACGTTTGGTGTTTCTATTATAGGTACTTTTTTAATGGTGTCAAGAAATATTGTTGCGTTGCAATAATTTTACATAAAAACAATAATATCATAATAAAATCTATATTTATATAATATTAACAAGTATATAATAGATATTTTATAAATGCATTTTTTATTCTTATAAAACATATTTGTTGCAATACGTTATAAAGATGTATATAAATCATAAAAAGGAGTTAACAAAATAATGAATGCCGAAAAACTTTTACTGAAAAAATATACTAACCGCCGTCTTTATGACACCGAGAAAAGCATATACGTAACACTTGATTACGTAACCAATGTTATTCGGCAAGGAAGGCAAATAACAGTAGTCGATGCCAAAACCGGTGACGATGTAACGGCAGCGATTTTAACTCAGATTGTTTTAGAGGAAGCCCGTAAAAAAAATTATCTTTTGCCGAACCCGCTACTCTACTTGATTATTCAATATGGGGAAACGGTTTTAAGTGAGTTTTTTGAAAAATATCTGGAGCATACTATTAAAAATTATCTTTTATTTCGTGATCTGGCCGACGATCAATACAAAAAATGGCTTGATTTAAGCACAAACCACTCTCCGGCCAATTCACAAACATTAAACAGTCTTTTACCTTTAAAGTCTCTTTTCGATGTCTTTTCCGGTAACTTAGATAACTCGAAAACAAAAGGAAACAAAGAGCAATAGGCAATGAACATGTCGCATTGAATCCTTTCTACACAGAACAAATGGCCAAAATCCCATTGACACACGATATCGTTCTTTGTATAATTAGACAAAGAGGCTATATCTTGTCATTTATCGTAATTATTGGCGAACATACTATCAGAAGCATATAGTTAAAGTTATTAACCTTGCCAATCTAGTGAGAAGGTTGCATTAACTATCTTCGATACCTTGTTTCACCTCACCAGAAGGGTTGTAAAATCTAATCCACCTGAATCAAAGAGAGGCATGGCCATGAATAAAGACATCTCCATTATGATTGTCGATGATAATGAACCCATCAGGCTTGTTATCAGAGCTATCCTGAAAAATGAAGGCTATAAGCATTTCGATGAGGCGGAAGACGGAGTTTCGGCCTTAAAAATTTTAAAGAGCAAAAAAATCGATCTCATTATCTCCGACTGGAATATGCTGGGGATTACAGGAATTGAACTTTTGCTGAAGGTCCGGGCTGATCAGGAAATAGCGCAAACACCTTTTATCATAGTATCAGTGGAAGGTGGAGATGTCAGCATGGATCGGGCATTCAAAAGCGGAGCCAATGATTTTGTTTCCAAACCCTTTACACGCAGTGAGCTGATTGCCAGCGTTAACCGGGTCATGGGACAGACGGCCTAAATATCATTTCAGGAGCACATGGATCATGAATGTCGATGTAATTAACGCCTTTTCCGATAGTTCAATTAATGTCTTGAAAATCATGGCGTTTATGGATGCAACTGCGGGTAAGCCCTTTTTAAAAAAGGACAAGTTGGCCATTGGCGACGTTTCCGGGATTATCATCTTTTCTGGTTCCATGACGGGGTCGTTGGCGCTTAGTTTTTCCGAGACATGTATCCTCAAGATCGTCTCCAACATGCTGGGAGAAGAGATCGATAGTATCAATCACATGGTTCAGGATACCGCGGCCGAGCTAACAAATATAATTTCCGGCGATGCCAGAAAGAGGATGCAAAGCAAAGGCCTAACGGTAACCGCTGGTATCCCTTCGGTAGTGTCTGGTCAAGGACATGAAATCAAACATGCTCTGGATGGTCCAAGTATCATCATCCCCTTTAATACTGCCTTCGGCTCATTTGTAGTTGATGTCAATATTCGGTAAAAGAAATAGCGTCGAAGAGCATTAAATACGGCCAGAATGTTTATCTGTTTGCGACACACAATACAAATTACCTTGACAATGTTTTCTCTATCCCTTAGCATACCGCGAATTTATAAGGTTAAAGACATTAGCTATGTACTCGAAAAAAATAGTGATTCGTTACACACCGGATATTGTTCAACAGCCGATAATCTGTCAGCTCGTTAAACACTATGATTTGGATTTCAATATTCTTAAAGCAAGGATATTTCCCCGCCGTGAAGGTGTTATTGTTCTGGAGCTCAGCGGACTTAAAGAAAATTTCGACCGGGGCATCCAGTTTTTAAAAGAAATGGGACTCAAAGTAGAGCCTCTATCGAAAAGCGTTAGCCAGAACAACGACAAGTGTGTTCATTGCGGTGCCTGTACAGCATTTTGTCCGACCGGAGCTTTATCGTTCGAAAAACAAACCCAAAAAGTTCTCTTTGATCCCGAAAAATGCAACGGTTGCGAACTTTGCGTATCCGCCTGCCCCGTCCGCGCCATGGAAATCAATTTGCTTTAATTAATCACTTTTCGTCATTGATTATCACATCTCTTACGCAGAGCAGCTATATCATTCGGCGAAAGTTCGATGACATCAGATTGAATTAACCTATACATAACTGCACTGGTGTCGGCACTGTGATTCAGCTTTAAAGCGTGGCCTAATTCGTGGGCAAGGACGCGCACCAACCGGTAATCGTTGTCAAACTGATAAATGTTGATTGTTTGTTTGCCGTTCTTGTTTTCATACAATCCCTCACAAAATTCACGCCCGAGAGTATTTCCGGTATTCTGGTAATTTACTAAATCCAAGTTAATATTAGTGGCAATTTCATTAATGACAACAACCATGCTATTAATTGTGTCCTTCAATCTTCTGAGATCATCTTGCCGCACCTGCAACTTTTCCCGCAAAGCATTCAATTCATCTCTTTCCTGCGTCAGATTTTTATGAACACTTTCCCTGATCCCGCTCTGTATGTTCCAATATTCCACATTTGCATTAAAGGCATTAAGGCGGGAATTATACATACTAAGATTGTTAGCCAACTCGGCACTATTTTGATTATATTCTGTGTGCAAATTCTCCAAGCGAACTTTCAAGTCCTCATAAGAAGTTTTTGTATTGTCTATTTTATAATTGAGTTTCTTAAGTTTATCCGAGGATTCTTGCCGGTAATCATAAACAAGGTTTATCTCTATTGCCCCCGATGAATCTTCCCGGAACATCTCCCAGCCTAATGGTTTTCCCCACATTACTGCCGCCATGTTCACCGCCAATGCAAATTCCTGGCGGGTTAGACCAAACCTATCATCTACTTTGCCTATGCGATAAGTTATAATATCCTGGCATGGTTTTGGCGTCTGCAAAGACATAACAGCGAGAATTATCAAGAGGCTTAGCAGAAAAACAGATTTCCAACTAATGATCCTGGGTAGGTTCGACATATCAATAATTCAGAATGTAAAATGAATATTAAAAAGTTGCGCCATGCACAAAAAGATTATTTTCCAGCCTTATCTTCTGAACTTTTAAAAAACTTGCTGACATCTTCCGGCACTTTTTTGGTTTTGTCGATCAGCTCTTTAGAATCTTTATAAAAACTTTTACCCTTCTCCACACCTGATTTCACTGTAGACACTGATTTTTGGACATCTTCGGACATTTGCTGGGGATTATTGAAATAGTGATAACCGGCACCGGCAAGTACTATCAGCAGCAGGACCAGCGACAGTTTGAGGAATTGTTTGAAAATAAAATAGGCAACGACGATCAGAACAAAGACGACCATAATTTTAAAAACGGTCGGATTTGCTATTAAATATCCGGTAATCGCATCCATAACAATTAACTCCCTTCCCTGTTTTCTTTGCTAATCTATCTCATATTTCTTCTAAAATCCATATTTTGTTAGCTTGACAAACTCTAATTCACCTACTAGATTCGCGACAAAATCATCATCGAGAATTAAATTGAACAGATTAGCAGACGAATTGCAATCTTTATCAACAAAGCCTGGTCTACCTTCAGCGCCTCCTTGCAAAGTTGGAATTGCAACTTTAGGCTGTAAGGTCAACCGCTACGAATCTGCGGCACTGGAAGAAGACTTGCACAAGAAGAATTTTCTATTGGTCCCTTTCAATGCTGTTGCTGATGTTTATATCATCAATACCTGTACAGTTACGGCATTTTCCGATTGGCAATCCCGCCAGTTAATCCGGAGGGCTCACAAAACTAATCCGCAGGCAAAAATTCTGGTTACCGGATGTTATGCTCAAATTTCCCCCCAGGAGATCGCAGCACAAGATGGAGTAACTATGGTCGTGGGCAACGACCTGAAAAATCAGATAGCCGCTCTTCTGCAAAACAATATAGATATCTCCTCCTCTCGTGTTTTTACCAACGATGTATGCCTACAGGAAAAATTTTGTAACATGCCGATTGCTACATTTGGTGACCGTACCAGGGCATTTTTAAAAATCCAGGACGGATGCAATTCGTTTTGCAGCTTCTGTATTGTACCCTTTGCCCGCGGTAAAAGTCGCTCTCTGGCGTCGCAGGAAGTCTTCGCCGCCTTGACCAAATTAACTCAGAAGGGCTATAAAGAAATAGTTCTTACAGGAATTCACCTGGGTATTTACGGGCACGATCTTAAACCAGCCACTAATATTTCTCTTATTTTGCAGCAGATTGGCGACCGGAACGAGGATACAAGAATCCGGCTGAGTTCTATTGAACCACGGGAAGTAACTCCTGATTTGCTGAATATTTTTCAGAATAGCGACCTGCTTTGCCCGCATTTGCACATTCCGCTACAAAGTGGCGATGATACGATTCTTCAGTTAATGAAAAGGAATTATGATTCACATTTCTACCGGAATCTTATTGACAGGGTTCATTCAACAATAAGCAACGTTGCTATTGGCGTTGATGTTATGGTCGGATTCCCCTCCGAAAGTGAAAAACAATTTGAAAACACATTGAATTTGCTTAACAATTTGCCAGTGGCCTATCTCCATGTTTTTCCCTATTCCCCAAGACCGGGAACAGCGGCAGAAAAACTTCAACCCCGAATACCCCAAGCCATAAAAAATGAACGGGCAACTATTTTGAGAAATTTAAGTACACAAAAACGGGAAAAATTTGCATTGCGTTTTTTAGGAAAACCGCTCAATGTACTCGTTGAAAGCACAAAAGACAAAAAGACGGGGCTGCTCAAAGGGTTTTCACAAAACTATTTACCATTTCTACTGGATGGAAATTTTTCTTCTTCAGTTAACAAAATCGTAACGATAAAGGCAGAAAAATATCTAAATGGGAAGCTTTATGGCAAAATCACTGCCGAATAAAAAGAGGATAGAAGCGCTAAACGGATTAGGAAAAAGACTTTCCTATAGCTTCCGCAATATAGCTTTACTGGAGACTGCCCTCACCCATCGCTCCTATGTGAATGAAAATCCCCAACTGGCCCTTGCCGATAATGAAAGATTCGAATTTCTGGGTGATGCCGTTCTGGGTGTTTGCGTAAGCGACATCCTGATTAAAAAATATGCTGATTTTTCTGAAGGTACTCTTTCCAAAATCCGTGCGGCGATTGTCAACGAAAAACCATTAGCCGAAATGGCACACAAGCTGGAAATCGGCAGCTGCCTGTTGTTGGGCAAAGGAGAAGAAATCTCCGGTGGCCGCTCTAAAGATTCTCTCTTAGCTAATGCTTTTGAAGCAGTGATAGCCGCAATATATCTCGATTCCGGTTTTACCAAAACAAAATCAATTTTAAAAAAATTAATGGGACCACTTCTGAATGACGATAGTTTGCATTCTCAGTATTTTGACTACAAAACAGCCCTGCAGGAATTTTGCCAAAAGATATATAAGACGGCACCAGTCTACATAATTGTTGATTCCTGCGGCCCCGACCATGCAAAAACATTCGACGTGGAAGTAACTATTGCCGGAAAAGTAATACAGACAGGCAGCGGCAAAAGCAAAAAAGAAGCCGAAAAGCAGGCGGCACAAAAAGCATGGCAAGAATTGCACGATGAAGACGAATCGTAATTTAACAGAAACTGCCGCCAAGCCTTTGATCATACCGATATTCGTCATGAACAGCGGCTGTCCTCATCGTTGCATCTTCTGCAACCAGAAAATTACCGCCGGAAATTATCCGCCGGAAATTAATAGAGAATATTTTGAAAGTGAAATTAATTCTTATCTGGGCTGGAATAAGGACAAATCCCGTCTGGTCGAAATTGCCTTTTACGGCGGCAGTTTTACAGGAATTGACCACTCTTACCAGGAGAATCTTCTTTCCTGGGCTCAATCTTACATTCAGGCCGGTCTTGTTCACTACATCAGAGTATCGACGCGGCCGGATTACATTGATACCGGCATTCTGGCACGCCTTGAAAAATATGGCGTCACAACTGTGGAAATCGGCGCGCAGTCTTTTATTGATGATGTTCTGCAATTTGCGCAAAGAGGCCATAATGCTGCCGACACAATAAAGGCAATTCGTCTTTTAAAAAAAGAGAACTTTCAAACAAGCCTTCATTTAATGGCTGGACTGCCTAAAGACACGAAAGATGGTTTTGTCTATAGTCTCGAAAAAACAATTGAACTAAAACCGGATATGGTCCGTATTCATCCTGTTGTCGTTTTTCGCGGCACCGCCTTGGCCGCGGAATTTACAGAGGGGAATTATCAACCGTTGCCATTGGCGGAAGCAATAAGTTTATGCGCCCTGGCCCGGGAAAAACTATCAGCAGCGGGAATCCGTGTTATTAGAACCGGTCTGCACTTAACAAAAGAAATGGAAAATGATGACGCCGTGCTCGCCGGACCATTGCATCCGGCTTTTGGCAGCCTCGTCCTCGCGGCAATTTATTATGAAAAAACAAGGCAGCTTCTGGAGCAAATCCCTAGTGAAACCCGAGAAATTAGCTTTAAATTGCACAATTCCGATGTTTCCAGTTTCCGCGGCCCGCGAAGCAATAACATTGCGGCAATAAAAAAGCTTTGCCCGCAGGCAGTTATTAATGTAAGAACGTCCCTAGAACAAAAGCGTGGTTTAATTTCGTTAGCCACTGATCAGGGACGCATCTTAACCACCGCGATTTCTGGAATAAATTAAATAAAAACAGTTATAATAGCAGGGAGATAAACGAAGTGTTCAAATCCGGATTCATTGGCCTGATAGGCCGTCCGAATGTAGGAAAATCTACATTATTCAACGCTATTATTGGTGAAAAAGTTTCCATAATCGCCGATAAACCGCAAACGACAAGAAATAAAATCACCGGCATTAAGAATTTACCCGATGCTCAGCTTATCTTTCTGGACACACCGGGAATTCATAAAGCTAAAACCCCTTTGAATCGCGCCATGGTGCGGACAGCAAGGGAGTCGTTTAACGATGCCGACATCCTGCTGATGATGGTCGAGGCCGGTTCCGGTGTTCATTCTCAGGACATTTTCCTGATTGAAACGCTCGCGGAGATTCATATCCCTGTTTTTCTGGTAATCAATAAAATTGATCTGATCGAAAAAAATCTTCTTCTGCCGCTGATCGATAAATTCCGCACTCTTTATAACTATTCGGAAATTTTCCCTGTTTCCGCAGTAAAAGGCGATGGCCTCGACGAATTACTCCAAACGATTAAAAACAATCTTCCGGAAGGACCGCAATATTTCGCCGAAGATACTTTTACCGATGCCACCGAAAGATTTATTGCCGCTGAATTTATCCGGGAAAAAATTATGCTGCTCACATCGCAGGAAGTGCCTTACGCTACTGCGGTGGAAATTGACACCTTCAAAGAAGATGAAGAAAAGAACTTAATTCGCATCAGCGCAACGATAACTGTAGAAAAAGATTCACAAAAAGCAATTATGATCGGGAAAAAAGGATCCATGTTAAAGAATATTGGCACCCAGGCCAGGCTGGAAATGGAAAAACTCTTTGACTCCAAAGTATTTCTGGAACTTTTTGTCCGGGTGAAAAAGGATTGGACCAGCTCCGAAAAAATGCTGCAAGAGTTTGGTTTACTAAAGAATTAAGCCGTTCATTAACAATAACCGGCATTAGGGGCCATAACGAAATGGTCTTGCCACCCTTTAGCGGTGGTTATTTCGTAACGGCCCCTAATCAAGGAAGAAGATGCAGATAAAACCCGTCATAGCCATCGTCGGTCGGCCCAATGTAGGCAAGTCGACTCTATTTAACAGAATTTCCGGAAAGCAAAAGGCCATTGTCATTGATGAGCCGGGCGCCACCCGCGACCGCAATTATATGGATTGCGTCTGGCGGGACAAGGCTTTCACGCTTATTGATACCGGTGGATTTGAACCGGCCTCTGAGGAAAGAATTCTCGTCCAAATGCGCGAACAAAGCAATCTGGCTATTGAAGAAGCGGACGTTATCATTTTTTTAATGGACGGGAAAGAGGGACTCACGCCATCGGACATGGAAATCGCCAAGCAACTGCGCGGTAAAGCCAAGAATGTTTTTTATGCAGCCAATAAAGTAGATGGCGACAGGCATATGGATTTGCTCAATGAATTTTACCGGCTGGGCATCGATGAGTTTTATCCGATCTCCGCTCAGCACGGTTTGGGTATGGACGAGCTTCTCGCCGTCGTTACGCAAGACTTCGCGGAAGTAAGAGAAACAGAGAATGACGAGGATGAACAAATCAAAGTTGCCATAGTCGGCAAACCAAACGTAGGCAAATCATCTCTCGTCAACCGCATCTTGGGCAAGGAAAGAAGCATTGCCAATCCTACTCCCGGCACAACGCGTGATGCCATCGATATGCCCGTGAAAGTTCGCGGTAAAAATTATCTGCTGATCGATACGGCGGGAATCCGCAAGAAAAACAAAATCAGCCAAACGCTGGAGAAGTACAGCGTTGTGCAGGCACTTAAATCCATCAACCGCTGTGATATCGCGCTGGTCTTAATTGACGCCGAAGAAGGCATAAGCGATCAGGACACCAAGATTGCCGGACTCGCCTATGAGCGCGGCAAGGCCTGTATCATCGTTGTGAATAAATGGGATAAAATTGAAAAAGACAACGCCACCGTGGGGAAATTTGTCGAGGATATTAAAGACAAACTGAAGTTTATGGACTTCTCCCCGATAATTTTCATTTCCGCAGTAACAGGGCAGCGAGCGCCAAAAATATTTGACATAATTGACGAGGTTTATCTGCAATATACAAAAAGAGTGGCAACAGCACCGCTGAATTCACTGGTGGAAAAAGCCTTACAGCGCAATCCGCTGGCCCGTTTTCAAGGTCGGGAACAGCACATTTCTTATGCGACGCAAATAAGCGTCAAGCCGCCTACTTTTGTTTTCTTTGTCAGCAACATCAATGGCATTCACTTTTCCTACGAGCGTTATCTGCTTAACCAAATCCGCGAGAATTTCGGCTTTGACCAGGTACCCTTAAAAATTGTCTTTCGGAAAAAAAGATAATCTCTCACGTAATTTCTCGAAAACTTCGTCTTCAACGGTGATCCCGAACACACCTGGGATCAATACATATACCCTGATCATCCGGCCAGAATCATCTTGACATACAAGACCGGACTTCCTATAGTTACCGTATAAATAAGCAATGTCTTATAAAATATTCAATAACTTCTGAAAAATTATTGCCAATCCACCGCAACATCTTTGCAGGCCCATCAAATGCGTAAGAAAATATTACAACCGTTTGAAGCGCTCAGAAAATCGGAACAGGAGAAAGCAGTCATCCTTGATTCCATGACGGAACTAGTCTTGTATCTGGATACAGATTTGAGGGTAATCTGGGCCAATAAGGCAATGCGTGCCGCGTTTAACCTGAAGCCCGGCCAATTGAACGGAAGACACTGCTATGAAGCGCTCCATCATCGCAGCAGCGCATGCCGCGTTTGTCCGGCGGAGAGGTCGTTAAAAACCGGCGAACCCCAAGAGGTCGTCGATCTTTCCTCGTATGAAAAAAACTGGGTCTTGCGCAGCTATCCCGTGCGTGATGGAAAGGGTATTCTCACCGGCATCGTCGAGATTGTCACGGATATCACGGAACGCAGGCGGGCCGAGGAAGCGATGCGGCAATCGGAGCAGAGATACCGGGAGCTCTTCGAACATGCCAATGACATCATTTTTATTCTTGATTTCGACGGGAAAATCCTGTCGTGCAATGCTGCTGCCGCCCATACCTATGGCTACGAGCAGCAGCAGCTCCCGGGAATGGGCATCGGGGAACTTCTTGATCGGGATTACCTGCCCGCTATGCCGGAATTCATTCGCGAGATAATCGATCCACGCGAAGCACAAAATCACCGGGAATTCCTGACCTATACAAAAGACGGGGAGCCCGTCTGGTTGGAGGTCAACGCCCGCATCATCCGTGGGAACGGCAGCCCGGCGTCCATTCATGGCATCGCGCGCAACATTACCGATCGTAAGAAGATGGAAGAGGCATTAAGAAAAAGGGAGCGGGAACTCGAGGAAAAATCCCGGAACCTGGAAGACGCCAACACTGCCCTCAGGGTCCTGCTCAAGCGCCGGGAAGAGGACAAGGCCGAGCTTGAAGAAAAGGTCATTTGCAACACGAGAGAGCTCATTTCGCCTTATATCGAGAACCTCAAGGTCTCGCAGATGGACAGCCATCAACGCAATCAACTGACCATTCTCGAACAGCACATCAATGAGATCATTTCCCCGTTTCTGCGCACCCTGTCCGCGAAATATCCCAATCTCACCCCCATGGAAATCAAGGTCATCACCTTTATCAGAGAGGGGCGCACGACAAAGGAAATCGCGGATATGCTAAACATATCCGCCAGGACAGTCGATGTTCACCGGGATAATATCAGGAAGAAGCTGGGCTTAAAAAACAGGAAAGCCAACCTCAGATCGCATCTCTTATCTTTAACTACACCGTTGAATCATGATCCCATATAAATACTTATTTTCTATAGGTATATATTGTGTATTTTTACCGTATTGTCATTTCTGCTAAGAAATGATTCTATGGGCGTATCCTTCCGGAGATAGCCCTCGGAAAAAGATTGTTGAGAAAGTCATTGAAGAATTTTGTTATGTCCGGAGAAACCGAATGGATAAAGAATCATCAAAAAGGAGGAAAAGATCAATGACAAGAGAAGAAAAAATAGAGGAAATCCGCCAGAGAGCCAGGAAGAATTTCTCTCTCGGATACAACTGCGCCGAGTGCGTGACGGAAGCCGTTTTTTCGCTGGTTGACACAGGCCTTCCCCCGGCCGCGCAGAAATGCGCGACCGGCTTCGGCGGCGGCATAGGTCTGTTCGGCGATACCTGCGGGGCGCTGGCTGGCTGTGTGATGGCCGTGGGTGCCGTTCATGGCCGTCCGGGGCTGCCCGAGGGAGAGGATCCCAAGGACGTGGCAAAGAAGTCCAAACAGCAGCTATACGGAAAACCCGGCGCCTACCGCATTTTCAACCAGATTCCGAACCGGTTCAAACAGAAATTCAATCATACGCTTTGCCGGGAGTTGACCCAGAAATGGCAATCCGAATGGCTCTGCCGCGACCACGCCCTTTTCTGCCGTGAAGTCATTACGGATGCTGCGGGCATTGCCGCAGATCTTATCCTGTCGGACAAGAATGAACTCGCCGCAAAAGCGTTCGGTTCGAATGTTGAAAATCTGAAAGACTGACTCGCCGGGGGGGACTGTGCCCGTGGAGTTGTTAAAAGGAGGTGTCTATGAGTAGAAATCTTGTGATTGTCGGCGGCGGCGCTGCAGGACCTTCCGTCGCTGCGGAGGCAAAGCGGAGGGACCCGTCGCTTCAGGCTACCATAATCGAGCGGGGCGAGTTTATCTCTTATGCGGCCTGACCAATGCCCTATTACATCGGTGATGTAATCAAGGATTATAAAAAGCTTGTGATGCGGACGCCGGAAGAGTTCCAAAAAACCGGCGTTGATGTAAAAATCAAGACCAGCGTGGAAGCCATCAACTCCGATCATAGATCGGTCCATTTATCTGATGGAAGTGTTTTGCCCTATGACATCCTGGTTATGGCCACGGGAGCCGACGCCATCCACCTGGATATGCCGGGTGTCGACCTCGAAGGCGTCTTTGTGCTGCGCAACCTGACCCAGGCCCTGCGCCTGAAATCTTACATGAATGGAAAAAGCTGCCGCAAGGCCGTGATCGTGGGCGCCGGCTACATCGGCATGGAAATGTGCGAGGCCTTCAGAAGCCTCGGCATTGAAACACAGGTTATCGATATTCTGCCCCGTCCCGCGCTTCGCTGGGACCCGGAATTTGCGAAGCTAATGGTAGAAGAACTCGACCGGAATCAGGTGGCCTTTCTTCCGGGCACCAAACCTCTCGCCATCGAGAAGGGTAAAGACTTCGCGCTCAAGCTGATTACGGACAAGGGAGACCTGGACGCGGACGTGATCCTTATGGGCCTCGGCACGAAACGAAACACGAGACTGGCGGAATCCATCGGCCTTCAGATGGGGGAAAGCGGCGCCATCTCGGTTGACTTCTTCCAGCGCACATCGCGAGAAGAAGTTTACGCCGTCGGTGATTGCTGCGAAGTATTTCATCGCGTCACCGGGAAATGGGTCTATCAGCCGCTCGGCGACATTGCCAACAAACAGGGCCGCACGGCCGGCATCAACATCGGCGGCGGCGCGGCGCAATTTGCCGGAATCGTGGGGGCCCAATCCTTCAAGCTCTTCAATCTAGAGGTAGCCGCAACAGGTCTCACGGAAGAGGAAGCCGAAAAGCATGGTTTCCAGCCGGTCAGCGCTCTTATCTGGGGCCTCCCTGTAGGCCGCCCCATGGCCAGGGGTGAAAAACTGGGACTGAAGCTAGTCGCCGATAAGTCCACGGGAAGGCTTCTGGGTGCTCAGGCCGTCGGGGAAAAAGGGGCTGTTTCTCGGATCAACAGCCTCTCCGTTGCCCTCTGGTCGGGACTCACGCTGGAAGAGATCGGTTATCTCGATCTGGCCTATGCGCCGACCTTCGGCGGGGCCTGGGATGCGATCCACATCGCGGCCCAGGGATTGATGAGAAAACTGAAATAGCAGGGCAGACAGTATTTCCGACAGAACCGGTGAAGCCGGTAGCATGGTTGGATGGATCAGAAGCCACAAAAGGATAGGGAATGAAAAAGAAAGCAAAAAAAGTGGAAGCAAGCGCGGGCGAAACGGGAATGGAGATCATCAGCGTTAAAATCGGAAGCAAGGCCCCCGCGATCTACAAGGGCCTGGGCGGGACGTTTGCCAGTTTTATGGATAGCTGCCTTCGCAAGCGGGCACTTCCTGGTTTTCACGAAAAGGGGCTCATTGCGGAAGCAGAGCCGAAAAAGGCAGGCATTGTCCTGTGTCTGTCCGGAAAACGCAGCGAGGCCAAACTGAAAGAAGTTCTGGACATCGCCTTGCTCAATACAGGGGCCTATCCCAATACAGGGGGCAAGGCGGGATTTTTCATAGACGTCAAATCTGAACAGTAGGACGGAAAAGGAGGAGATTATGGCTTTAAAGACGGCAAATGAGTTTCTGGACACCATCAAAAAAATGAAGCCCCGCGTCTATATAGGCGGGAAGTGGGTAAAAAACCTGCTCGACAACCCCGTCACGCGGTCTATGGTCATGGCCAACGCGGCGATGTACGGCCTGGCGGAGGACCCGGCCAACAAGGAGGTGATGGTTGCCACCTCCCACCTGACAGGGGAGCCGATCAACCGCAACCTCAATGTTGCCCGAAACATTCACGACCTGGATATGCGGCAGGAGATGGCCCTCCTGACCAGCCAGACGGTGGGGACCTGCAATTACCGTTGTGTCGGCTGCGACGCCTTAAACAGCCTTGCCGCCACGACGTGGGAAATGGACCGCGATCTGGGCACGAAGTACAATGAAAGATTCAACAAATGGCTGGCCTATGCCCAGGCCAATGATCTGGCCGTATCGGGCGCCATCACTGATGCCAAGGGGGACCGCAGGAAGAGGCCCACACAGCAGGACGAGATCGACGTCTTTGTCCACCTCGTTGAAAAACGCGACGACGGGATTGTGGTCAGCGGAATCAAGGTGAGCCAGAGCGGCGCCATCGGTTCCCATGAAACGCTAGTGCTTCCGGGCGGCGCCCTGAAAGAGGGAGAAGAGCAATTTGCCCTGGCCTTCGTCGTGCAAAACAGCGTTCCGGGGCTGACCTACGTTTGCCAGTACAATGCCTACTCGGCAGAGCGGGAGATGTGCGGCGACGAATCGGAGCTCGGGAATCCCATCTACGGACAGCGGGAAACATCCACGATGATTTTCGACAAGGTCTTTATCCCCTGGGATCGCGTGTTCCTCTGCGGCGAGACCAAGTTCTGCGGAAAAATGGTGACGCGGTTCGCCAAGGCCCACCGCATGAACTGCGGCGGTGCCTGCAAGGTGGGGTTCGCCGACCTGATCATCGGCGGGACGATGCTTGCCGCTGAATACATCGGTGTGGAAAAGGTTCCTCACATCCAGGAGAAGATCATCGACATGGTACGTCTGAGCGAGACCTCCCACGCCTGTGCGATCGCAGCCGCCATGAGGGGGCGCGAGGAACCCAAGGGATCGGGCGTCTATCTGCCGGATGATCTCTTCGGCAACGCCGCCAAGCTCAATATCGCCCACGGATTCTGGGAAATCATCAAGAATGCCGGAGATATCGGCGGCGGTCTGGTGGTGACGATGCCGAGGCTCAAAGACCTCGATGATCCGGAGGTCGGTCCGGCGCTGAAGAAGGCCTTCTCTGCTGCAGCCCCGGCGGCAAAACGTCTCAAAGTTGCCAAATTCCTGCAGCACTGGTCGGCCGGTCTGCACGGCCCGGGGACCTGGCACGGCGCAGGTGCCCCCCAAACGCAGCGTTTCATGTTCACGGTCCTGACGGACTTTGAGAAAAAGAAGAAGATGGCCAAGAAGCTCATGGGGATGACAGAAGAGTAAAGTGCAAAACAGGCACTGAAGAAGCCCCCCGGCAGGCCGTTTGGCCTGCCGGGGGGCCTTGTCTTTCCTCAATTTACCTTTAAGTCTCAACCTGTGCACTTTCTCCCATTTCATCCTCACCTTCCACTCATATCGGTTAAACTATTAATGATTTTCTTGACATACAAGGCATTAACTCTTATAGTTCAACCATAAATAAGCAATGTATTATCAAAAGAAACAGAATAATATGCCTTCGTGGCGCAATAGAATATAGCGTTAACTATCTTAATATCATTTAAATCAAGGATGAGGCATTATGAAAAAAATTGTCTTAACGATTATTGCCATTTTGTTTCTACTGGCCGCTTATTTGACTCTCTGGCCGGTACCGATTAATCCTGTCAGTTGGAATGCGCCCATGCAACCCGGCTACGTCGGAGCTCACGCAGTCAACACTAAACTCGCCAATCTCAAAATAATTTCTTTGGGCAAAGAAGAAGGACCGGAACACATTGTCATCGCCAAAGACGGCAAGCTATACACCACGGTTGCCAGCGGCAACATCCTGCGCATGAATCCGGACGGCAGCGCTCAGGAAGTATTCGTCAACACCGGTGGCCGTGTGCTTGGTTTTGACTTTGACGAAGCGGGAAATTTGATCGCCGCCGATGCTAACAAAGGCCTGCTTTCGATCAGTCCCGACAAGAAGATTACGGTGTTAACCGACAATCTAAACGGAGATCCGATTCTCTATGCCGACGCGGTGGTGGTGGCAAAATCCGGCAAGATGTATTTGAGTGATGCGTCCACACGCTTTGCGCCAAAAAAATGGGGAGGGACTTTTGAAGCCAGCGTGCTGGATATCTTAGAGCAGTCATCAACAGGCCGTATTCTGGAGTATGACCCGGCAACTAAAACAACACGCGTAATAGCCAAAGGCATTAGCTTTGCCAACGGCGTAGCCCTGAGTAGTGATGAAAAATCTATTTTTGTTAATGAAACCGGTAAATACCGGGTATGGAAAATTTCAGTTGCCGCGAATGATCTGGATATCCTAATCCCCAGCGACAAAGCCATAGTGCTGTTTGACAACCTGCCCGGCTATCCGGACAACCTGATGCGTGGACTCAATGGGAAAATATGGCTGGGCTTTGCCAAACCCCGTAACCCGACCATTGACAACCTGGCAGCCAAACCGTTTATGCGGAGGCTTACTCTGCGCCTGCCACGTTCGATGTGGCCGATTCCGAAAGCATACGGTCATGTATTTGCCTTCACGGAAGACGGCAAGGTTGTAGCTGACATGCAGGATCCAACCGGCGCATACCCGGAAACAACGGCAGTGACGGAAACAGCTGACCGTCTCTACATCCAGAGCCTGCACGCCAAAGGGCTGGGCTGGATGCCAAATAAATAGATCAGTTTGGGGCTGTGGAAAAACATCTGCGTTGAACTATCGCTAAATAATGGGTACAGCGGGGTCGTTAAAAAACCCTTGTTTTGCGGCTGTTTAATACCTTTTTATCAGATGAACAGACCTAAATGTAAGCAGTTTTTCCATAAGGACTGGTGTCGCAATGTACCACCGGCAAGATCAGCAGTGCCGAGCGCTGCATTGTGTGGTCAAAATCATCTTGACATACCAGTCAGGACTTCCTATAGTTCATCTATACGGAAGCAATGTCTTATCAAAATTAATATTCAATAGCGATTTCTAATTACTTAACAAGTGTCACATTGAAAATATGGACAAAATCACAGAAAGTTCAATGATTTTTTCCCAGGTATTTGACATGGTTGATATCGGCCTTGTCGTTCTGGATAAAGATTTGCGTATCCGCCATTGGAACCGCTGGATGCAGCTGCATAGCGATACTGATGCTGATAAGATGATTGGGTCATTAGTTTTTGAAAGCTTCCCCAATTTAAAACAGCCGCGCTTTATTAATAACTGTAAAGCAGTTCTTACTTTTGGTAGTTTCAGCTTTTTTTCTCAAAAATTACATCACTATTTATTCCCTTTTAAACCAGTGAGTTCTTTTGATTCCCAATTTGATTTCATGCAACAAAACTGTACAATGGGGCCTTTGCGAAATGAAGATGGTTCAATTGAATATATTTTTATTGCTATTCATGATGTTACGGAAACCGTTAATTACGAGCAAAAGCTCATGGAGATGAATTTGAGAGATACTCTAACCGAAATACACAATCGCCGTAGCCTGGAAATTAGCTTAAAAGAAGAAATTGAAAGGCACAAACGTTACGGCCATCCACTTAGTATGATCATGTTTGACATCGATTATTTCAAACGAGTCAACGATACTTATGGCCATCAGTGCGGTGACTTTATTTTAAAGCAAATTGCCGAAACAATTGAAAATAACCTCAGAAGCCACGACATTTTCGCACGTTACGGAGGAGAAGAGTTCTGCTGCTTATTGCCGGAAACTTCTATCGAACAGGCAGCCAATCTTGCGGAACGGTTCCGTCAGAAAATTTCTCAGAAACCGTACCGCTATCAAGACACGAACATTGACGTAACCATTAGCCTCGGAGTGTCAACTTTAAATGAAGAAACGATTACGGCAGAGATGCTCTTGAAAAAGGCGGATACAGGACTTTATGCCGCCAAGGATGCGGGACGCGATCGCGTTGTAGTTGAAAAATGAAAAGAGTAGTCATATTTTCAAGAAAACAAGGTGAGGTAAGGCTGAGTTTTTCCGATAAACAATTGCATTAACGGTGTGAAGTGAATAAACTATCTTTACAGAAGAGGTTTTTATGATCAAAAGGATATTAATTGTTGACGATTCTCCCATCTCGATAAAAATCATGAAAAGTTGTATTCCTAAAGATAAAGACTACGAATTGTTTGATGCGGCTGATGGTCAAATAGGTTTAGAAAAATATAAGGATATTAAACCAGATCTGACTTTCATGGATTTAACTATGCCGGTCATGAATGGTTTTCAGGCTTTGGAAGAAATTATGAAGTTGGATCAAAGAGCAATCGTTATAATTGTTACTGCTGATGTGCAGGTCAAGGCAGTTGCCAAAGCCCATGATTTGGGCGCTTTTTCGTTATTAAAGAAACCGCCGACAAAGGAATCAATAGCAGCTGCCATCAAAGAAGCAGCCGATGCCCTGGCAAAGCGTGGATAATTTATGGTAAGGAATAAAAATACTAAAGAGATGATTACCGCCGAAGAAACTGATATCCTTCAGGAAATAATGAATATCGCTTTTGGCCGTGCCGCGTCTGATCTGGCCGAATATATAGATATTTTTGTTATCCTTAGTGTTCCTTATGTAAAACTGCTGCACGCAGCTGATCTTCCACCATACATTAGCAAGGAGATCAAAGACTATGATAAAGTATCCGTTGTGGAACAAAATTTCTGGGGTAAATTCAAAGGCAACGCTTTTTTAATTTTCCCCTCCGGAACAGGGAAAAAAATGATTTCTCTGTTTGACGGCGGAGATGAATTTATTGAATCAGATCCCATTTATGAAATGGAAAAAGAGACATTTCGGGAGGTCGGCAATATTTTGATCGGCGCTTGCGTAGGAAAAATCGCTGAACTTCTGGGCGATGTAATTACTTACTCACCGCCCCGCGTTGTCATTGAAAAAAGTCATCGCGGGATAGTGTCCAACAGCCTCTTTGATCCCGACAATCTGGCCATTGTTTTAAGGACATTATTTGAATTCAACGAAAAAAACATCAGCGGCTTTCTGTTTATTGTAACCAGCCAGGAATCTTTTGCCTGGTTGAAGACTGCCTTGCACAAATTCCTCGAACAGTACGAATAGGGTGTAATAATTGCAATAATTCATTACCAGTACTACGGGAAAGCACATTATTATCATTTGACAGTTCTATATATTTCTCCTATATACCCGCAGGTTTATTAGCGGGAGACTAAATGATCTATCTAAGAAACGTCAGCTTATCTTTTTTAGAAAAAAAGCTGTTTGATAACATTAACTGGACAATCCATCCGAAAAGCTGCATCGGCCTTGTCGGCGATAACGGAACGGGGAAAACTACACTCTTTCGGGCAATCCTGGAGCAAGTTCATCCGGACTCCGGCCTGATTGATATCCCTAACCGCAAACGTAAGACAATTGGCTACCTGCCCCAGGATCTAGTGGAACTCGAGCCCGTCAACTTAATCGATTTTTTAAAGAAGAAAAGCGGGATGGCCGCTCTGGAAGAATCGATAAAAACCCTGGAGCAGCAAATGTCCCAGGCCAAACAACATACCCCGGAATATAACCGGATAGCCAAAGCATACTCCACCGAGATGTCCCACTTCAACGCCCGCGACGGTTACGCTTTCGAAGCCAGAGCCAAACAAATACTCAAAGGTTTCGGCTTTAAAGAAACTGATTTTAACCGCAATTGCTCGCTCTTTTCCGGCGGCTGGAAGATGCGTATCTTACTGGCTTCGATTCTTCTGGCGCAGCCGGACATCATGCTGCTGGATGAACCGACCAACCATCTGGACACGGAAAGCATGGAATGGCTGGAAAGCTACCTGAAGGAATATCCGGGAACAATCATTGTTATTTCCCATGACCGGTTTTTTCTCGATAAAATCGTCAACCAGATTGCCGAACTGGCGTCACGCAATATTCACATTTATAAAGGAAACTATTCGCACTACCTAAACGAGAAGGAAAGGCGCCATGCCGCACTGAGAAAAGAACAGGAACTGCAAAAAGCGCAAATTAAAAAGATTGAAGAATTCGTGGAACGCTTCCGTTACAAGGCAACAAAAGCCAGTCAGGTTCAGAGCCGCGTTAAAATGCTCGAAAAGTTTGAGGCCATCGAGCTTGCGGCCAAGACTAAAGCAGTGACCATGAAATTTCCGGAAGGCAAGAAAAGCGCTAAAGAAGTAGTAAAAGTAACCGACCTTAGCCACAGCTACGGCAGTCTGAATGTTATCAACAATTTTAATTTCACCTTGTTTCGCGGCGACAAAGTAGCATTTGTCGGTGTTAACGGCTCCGGCAAATCAACATTATCGCGCCTGCTGGGTTTAAGCGAAAAACCATCGGAAGGCTCGGTTCAATACGGCAATGATGTAAATATGGCTTTCTTTTCCCAGGAAAGTTCAGAAAACCTAAACTATGACAGAATGATCTGGGAAGAGGTCAACAGTGTTGCCTCACGAGCATCCGATCAAGAAAAACGCAATTTGCTGGGTGCATTTCTTTTTTCCGGCGATGATGTTTATAAATCGGTATCAGTGCTCTCCGGTGGCGAAAAATCAAGACTGGCCCTGTTAAAACTCCTGTTGTTGGATACCAATTTTCTCATCCTGGATGAACCAACAAATCATCTTGATCTGAAGACGAAAGACATTTTTCAAGATGCCTTGATCAGTTACCACGGAACTGTAGCTATTGTTTCTCATGACCGCTACTTTCTGGATCGGCTGGTCAATAAGGTCTTTGAATTAAAAGATGGCGCTCTCAATTACTACAATGGCAATTACTCCTACTTCATTGAAAAGCGCTCGGAGCTGAGCAATGTAAAGGATGAAGCTATACTGGCCCAACCGGATAAAGAACAGGCTTTTAAAAGCAAGGAGCAAAAAAGGCTGGAAGCGGAAGAGCGCAACCGCCTCGCGAAAACAAAAAATGTCTGGAAAAAAGAACTGGCCGCAGTGGAGAAAAAAATTGAATTACTGGAAGCCCAAAAAGGAGAGAACGAAACCGCCCTGTGTGATCCGCAAACGCATAAAGACGTAAATCAGATTAAGACCCTCAATAAAGAATTGAAAGATATTAATTTCGAACTCGAGCAGTCGTACGATGTCTGGACAGAATTAAATTCCCAACTGGAACAATTTGAAGCCGCGAATGAGGAGAATTCTTCTAGTCATTAATTGCCGTAGAACGGATTTTTATTGACAGCAGGTGTAAAGATTAATTGTACATCTTCTTCCTGTAACAGAGTGTCCGACAATTTTGGCGACTATGCTTTATTTCAATCGGTAATAATTAGAAAGCTGCTGAACCACAATTTAATATATGATATCAGTAGTGTCCCAACGTTAACTGAATAAATTCAGTTGGTTTTCAAAATCAGCATTTTGTTCTTTCACATCTATTGTCGTAAGCGCCTGCAAAATAGGCATTTTCTCGAAAATGGTGATGCTCAAAATCTGTAGAATCGAGTAGAGACTTCGATCCAATTTGAGTTGTTTTTTGACGATTGCCACCAAGACGTATATCGAGATGGCAATCCAGATTTGAGTCTTCACAGCATTTTCTGACGTGCCGTAAAATGCCTTGATTCTGAGATGCTGTTTGATCCACTTGAAGAATAGCTCTATCTGCCAGCGGCGTTGATACAGCTCGGTGATTGTCAAGGCCGGCAGGTTGAAATTGTTGGTCAGAAATACTAGCCTTCTGTTCTGCGGAGCATCGTAGAAGCGAATGCGTCGAATCCTTTCTGGATAGTCTTTCTTCACATAGTGGCCAACAAGCGAGATGATCTGATCGCATTGCAGGCCGGTTGCCTTGTCGACATTCTGAGAATAGAGGCGCTTGAAACGGAAGTTGCTCTTGGCGCGGATTACGAAGAATGCTGCTGATCGATGTACCTTGTAAAGCCTGGCAAAATCGAGATAGCCTCGATCCACGATATAAAAGGCTCCTGCTTCTATCGGGATTTCGTCCAGGATATTGACCTCGTGGATCTTGCCGTGCGTCACGAAGATCATTGAGGGGATGTTTCCGCGCAAATCGAGAAGCGTATGTAGTTTTACCGCGCCTTTGTGTTTTCGGAACTCCGCCCAGGGAAAAAGCGTAAGGCAAAGATCGATCGTTGTGGCATCGAGCGCGTAAGCAGTTTGATCCAGTTCTACACCGAAGGAGTCGTTGACATAAAGAGCTCTGGCTTTCTTGATAAGCACTTGTGCGAAATCCGCATAGATGTGCCAATCGCGAACCTGATTGGCATGCGCAAGCGTATTGCGAGAGACCTTTCCACGAATGCCCATGTGATACGTTTTTTGATTTGTTGCACGTAGGCATGCTTGGATGTCTCTCAGGCTCTCTCGGTAAGTGAGTTGAGCGAAAGCCATGCAAAGGAACTGATCCCAGCATGAGAAGCTTTTGATTTTGTAATTTCCGTTGTATCGCTCCAGACATTGTCGGAACTCGTAAGCGGGTAGAAAATTCATCAGTTGAGAGAATATTGTTTTCCCTGAATTCATTGGCCATCTCCTTACATGTCTTTGCGGGAGTATGGCATTTATGGAAAATGAAATTCAAATCGATAAATTAATTAGTTGACATTTTACACATTGTTTTCATATGGTTAAATAACTCTCTCAACAAAACGTTGGGACACTACTGAT
>CAIVQG010000010.1 GCA_903907985.1 uncultured delta proteobacterium | reverse complement strand
TTTACGCCTTCGTGACCCTGAAGACTGGCGTCGCTAAATCCGACGAACTGAAGAAAGAATTGATTGCTCATGTGCGTACGGTAATCGGACCGATTGCGACACCCGATAAGATCCAGTGGTCGGATGGTCTTCCCAAAACACGCAGTGGCAAGATCATGAGACGAATTCTGAAGAAAGTTGCCGCCAATCAGTTGGGTGAACTGGGAGATACCAGCACGCTGGCCGATCCGTCGGTAGTAGATGATATCGTCAAAAACAGGGTATAAATTGAAAGCCTGATCCTCCTGAAACCATCGGGGGATCAGGCTTTTTAATAAGTCGGCGAACAGGACAAAGAGAAAACACCTGTAGAAGACAAAAAGGCGCCAGGCAGCAAGTCTGAGTGCACAAAGATTTTAATAAGGAGGTTTGAGACTGTGAACATTATTGCATGCGTAAAACAGGTCCCGGATACTGAAGCCCAGATTAAGGTAAAAGCAGATGGGTCAGGTATTGAAGAAGGCCAAATCAAATGGGTTATGAATCCTTATGATGAGTTCGGTGTGGAAGAAGCGCTGCGACTCAAAGAAAAAAATGGCGGCGATGTGACAATCGTATCTGTTGGCCCGGCAAGGGCGATGGAAACAATTCGCACTGCTCTGGCCATGGGTGCCGATAAAGGTATCCATGTATGTGATCCCGCTTTTGACAATGCCGATGCTTATGTTACGGCAGCAGCATTAGCGGCGGCAATTAAAGGTATGCCTTGCGACATTATATTTTGCGGTCAGCGGGCAATCGATGATGATTCCGGACAGGTTGGTGCGATCTTGGCCGAGCTTCTGGAGATGCCGCAATTAACACTTGTTACCAAACTGGATTTTGCCGGTTCCTCAGTCAAAGCGATTCGTCCGATTGAAGGCGCGCAGCTTCTGATTGAAACCGCTCTTCCCTGCGTTGTTACTGCTCAGAAAGGTCTTAATGAACCGCGTTACGCATCGCTTCCCGGTATTATGAAAGCGAAGAAAAAGCCGGTTGATGTGAAAAACGCGGCG
This sequence comes from uncultured delta proteobacterium, assembly GCA_903907985.1. Lineage (GTDB taxonomy): Bacteria > Desulfobacterota > Syntrophia > Syntrophales > Smithellaceae > MVRV01. Next base: position 6,909 of record CAIVQG010000010.1, on the reverse strand, counting down.
GCATTGGGCATTGCGTCGGAAGCTAAAGCCAAAGTGGCGAAAACTACTCCGCCTCCCGCCAGGCCTCCCGGAAAGATAATCTGCGGAGACGAGCCGGCCCAGAAGGCGGTGGAAGTAGCCCGGTTACTGCGGGAAGAAGCAAAAGTCATCTAATATTTTTAAAAGCGGAGGATTGAAAAATGGCACAAGGAGTTTGGATAGTTGCAGAACAAAGAGATGGCGCTTTGCGTAAAATCAGCTTTGAGCTGGCCTCTACGGCGCGCAAACTGGCCGACCAGTTGGGAACTGAGGTCGGCGCTATTCTGCTTGGTTCAGGTATCGAAGGATTAGCTGCGCAATTGGGAAAATATGGCGTGGATAAAGTATATGTTGGAGATAGTCCGGTTTTGGATCCTTATATTACGGAAGCCCATGCTGAAGCGGCGGCAAAAATTATTAAAGAAAAAGATCCGGCAATTTTGCTTTTGGGCGCCTCAGTTCAGGGTAAAGATCTTGCCGGCCGGCTGGCCGGGAAGCTGGCCACAGGACTGGCGACGGATTGCACAGAGGTAAAGATTGCCGACGGTAAATTGTTGGCGATCAGACCGCTGTATGCCGGTAAATGTTTTGGTGAAATCGTCACCAATACTAATCCCCAAATGGCATCTTTGCGTCCTAATGTGTTTCCGGTAGCGGAAATTACCAAGGCGGCGGAAGTAGTAAAATTCGACCCGGGTGTTGATGCGGCAAAATTGAAGAGCAAGGTTCTGGAAGTACAGAAGGATACCAGCGGTAAAGTGGACTTAACCGAAGCCAATGTTATTGTTTCCGGCGGCCGCGGCATGAAGGGTCCGGAAGGTTATCAGATTCTCGAAGAACTGGCTGATGTTTTAAAGGGCTGTGTTGGCGCTTCCCGCGCGGCTGTTGATGCCGGCTGGCGTCCGCAAAAAGATCAGGTGGGACAAACCGGTAAGGTTGTTTCTCCCAACCTGTACATTGCTTGCGGTATTTCGGGAGCAATTCAGCATTTAGCAGGAATGAGTTCGTCCAAATACATCGTCGCCATTAATAAGGATGCGGAAGCACCGATCTTTGCGAAGGCTGATTATGGAATTGTGGATGACCTCTTTAAGGTAGTCCCTGAATTAACAAGCGCCTGCAAAAAACTGCTGGCATAAAAATAGGCTGCCGGCTGAAGGCTGAAGGATTTCTACTTTTCTTCAGCCTTCAGCCTAATAACCTTCAGCCTTCAGCGGAGGATCAATGGAACATAATATAAGCCCAATAGGAATAGGAAATGAAGGGCGTGAAGTTTTCTGGAACGCTCAAAGTTTTGAGCCGGTGCTCTTTCTTTTGACTGCCGTGGCAATGGCAATATTAGCATACGGTGTATACCGCCGTTGGCAGCTGTGGAAAGCGATGGGTAAGGAAGAGATTCGCTGGGACCAGCTTCCCTTGAGATTGAAATCTCTTTTTGTCAACGGCTTCCTGCAAATTAAAACGTGGAGAGACGTTTATCCTGGGATCATGCACGGGTTAATCTTCTTTGGTTTCTTTGTTTTAATATTTGGAGCCGCATTCGATGCCGGTGAATTCCACATTACGGAACCTTTGTTTGGCTGGGCGTTTCTACGCGGCAGCTTTTACATCAATTTTTCCTTCTTGATGGATCTGTTCGGTCTGCTGGTTCTCATCGGAGTGCTCATGGCAATGTTTCGCCGGTACGTAATTAAACCGGAGCGCCTCTCCTATAAAGGCACGTCCGACAACACAGCCGATGACGCCATCGCTCTTTTATTGATCGCCGGTATCGTCATCACCGGATTTATCATTGAAGCTCTGCGTATTTACGTTACTAGGGCTGCCTCTCCCTGGGAAACGTGTTCGTTTGTCGGCTGGGCTCTTTCCTATGCTTATACCGGTATGGATTTTGAGACCGCGAAAACTTTGCACAAGATCAGCTGGTGGACACATACCGTTATCGCTCTTGGTTTTATCGCTTACATTCCCTATTCGCGACTTTTGCATATAATCACTGTGCCGGCCAATCATTTCCTGATGTCTCTGAAACCAACCGGATATGTAGAACCGATCCGTGATTTTGAAACAGCGGAGTCCTTCGGCGTGTCCAAACTTGAAGAATTTACCTGGAAACAGATTTTTGATGCAGATGCCTGTACGAAATGCGGACGCTGTCAGGATGGCTGTCCGGCTTATCTTTCCGGCAAACATTTGTCTCCCAAGAAGCTGGTTCAGGATATTAAGACTCACTGGCTGGAAAAAGCTCCGGCCGCAATTAAAGCAAAGGTTTCTGCTGCGCCCGCCGCGGAAGGCGCGGAAGCATCGGCTCCTGCTGAAGCTGTGGAAGGCGCAACTCCGGAAAAAGCACTATTGGGTGACGTCGTTAGTATGCATGAATTGTGGGATTGTACCAACTGTATGTACTGTGTGGAAAATTGCTCCGCTTCAATTGAACATGTGCAGAAGATTATTGATATGCGCCGCTATAAAGTTCTGACCGAAGCGGATTTTGCGCCGGAATTGCAATTAACCTGCCGTAATATGGAAAACAACTCCAATCCCTGGGGTATTGGTGCACATATGCGGGCAGATTGGGCCAAGGAATTAGGCATCAAACCTCTGGCGGAAAACCCGGATGTGGAATATCTGTTTTTTGTCGGCTGTTCGGGTTCCTTTGATGACCGGGGTAAGAAAGTTGCCGTCGCCTTTGCCAAGATTTTGCAGGCTGCCGGTGTGAGTTTCGGTATCCTGGGTAACGAGGAAGGCTGTTGCGGCGATTCGGCCATGCGTAGCGGCAATGAGTATCTTTTCCAGTCGCTGGCTCAGGCTAATATAGCGGTAATGAATGGCTACGGAGTCAAGAAGATTATTACAATCTGTCCGCACGGCTATAATGCCCTGAAGAAGGATTATCCAAACTTCGAAGGTGTTTACGAGGTTTATCATCATACGGAAATTATAGCCGGATTGCTGGCTTCGGGAAAGATTAAATTCACGAATTCCGTAAGTGGTGTTTTTACTTACCATGATTCCTGTTTCCTCGGACGTTACAATGAAATTTACCAGCAACCCCGTCAGATTTTGTCGGCTATTCCCGGGATGAATCTTGTCGAAATGGATCGCAATTTAAGCAAGAGCTTCTGTTGTGGTGCTGGTGGCGCCCGTATGTGGATGGAAGAAGATATCGGCGATAGAATTAACAATATGAGAACAAAACAGGCGATGGAAGTCAAAGCGGATACCGTTGCCGTTGCCTGTCCTTTCTGCCTGACCATGATTTCCGATGGCATCAAAGATAATCAGATGACGGAAAAAATGGTTTCTCTGGATGTCGCAGAAATTGTTATCAAAGCAATGGGCTTGGAAGAAACTAAACCTGCAGCAGATGTTTGTGCGACATAATGAATTCATCTCTGTAGAGAATTTTACTTAAACAAAAAAGCCCGATCTGCATGCAGAACGGGCTTTTTTTGTAGCAATATGGATAGATTTGGTTTAAGGTTATTGTAATAAGGGAGGTATAAAACATATATTAAGAGATTGATTATGATTGGCGCATGAGAGCTGTATTAAAAATCCTATAACTTTAAAGAAACGGGGAGGGAGAAAGTATGGCAGGTGCAATTAGTAACCGGGAAAAGCCGTGGCTGAAGTCTTATCAGAAAGGTGTACCGGAAAAAATCAACTATGAAGAAATTTGCATGCCCGAGATTCTGGAGCGCACGGTTTCTAAATTCCCAGACAATATTGCCTTGATTTTTCAGGGATACCAGGTTTCTTATTCACAGATGAAAGATATGGTGGACAGATTTGCCACCTGTCTGACGGATTTCGGGGTGAAGAAGGGGGATTCGGTTGCACTTTTATTGCCTAACGTAATTCCCTGTGTCGTTGCCTATTATGCCATTTTAAAAATCGGCGCCATTAATGTCATGAATAATCCCCTTTATTCCGACCCGGAACTGGAGCATCAGTTCAATGATTCCGGGTCCAAGGTATTAATAACCCTGGATCTGCTTGGTAACCGCATGATTGATCTGCGTCCCAAGACGAAAATAAAACAAATAGTAATCACTTCCATTGGCGATTATCTGCCGTTCCCGAAGAGCTTGCTGTTTCCTCTGGTGGCTAAAAAGAAGAAACTTGCCGCCGACGTGAAAGCGGCGCCGGATGTTTATAAATGGAAAGATTGTATTGCCAAATATCAACCCAATCCGCCCAAAGTGAAAAATTCCTTTAGTGATGTGGCCATGTATCAGTACACCGGCGGCACTACCGGCGTTTCCAAGGGAGTGGAATTGACTCATGGTAATTTAAGCAAACAAGTGCAGCAACTTGCTGCCTGGTTCCCTTCTTTTGATGCGGGAGCGGAAAGAATGTTGGGTGCGCTGCCCTATTTCCATGTTTTCGGCATGTCCACTTGCATGAATTTTTCCGTTTCTATGGGATGGGCGCAAATTCTTGTTCCCAAGCCCCAGCCGGAACCGCTTTTGGAAGCAATAAATAAGTTTAAGCCGACCTTTGCACCGCTCGTTCCTACAATGTACATCGGCATGCTCAGCCATCCTGATATAAAAAAGACGGACATGAGCTCCATCAAAGGAGCTTTTTCCGGCAGTGCACCCTTGCCGGTGGAAGTTATCAGCGAGTTTGAAAAAATTACCGGGTCTGTTATTGTTGAAGGCTTCGGCATGACAGAGACTTGTCCGGTTACCCATATTAACCCCTTTGCCGGCGGTGCCCGTAAAGTAGGCTCTGTGGGCCTGCCCATATCTGATACTTTAGCCCGCATTGTTGATTTGGAAAACGGCATTGATGATATGCCGATTGGCGAGCGCGGTGAGTTAATCGTCCAAGGGCCGCAAATTATGAGAGGTTATAAAGGCAAGCCGGAAGAAACAGCAAATACTCTCAAGGATGGCTGGATATATACGGGAGACATCGCGACAATGGATGAAGATGGCTATTTTTACATTGTGGACCGCAAAAAGGATATGATTATCAGCGGCGGCTATAATGTTTATCCGCGTGATATTGACGAGGTCTATTACACACATCCGAAAGTTCAGGAAGCTTGTTCTATTGGGGTTCCCGATGCTAAGCGCGGCGAAGCAGTCAAGATATTTATAGTCCTCAAAGAAGGAGAAACGTCCACCCAGGAGGAAATGATCGAATTTGGCAAAGGCAGCCTTGCTGTTTACAAGCTGCCTACGGAAGTGGAATTCCGTCAGGAATTGCCCAAGACCAATGTTGGCAAGATATTGCGCAAAGAATTGCGGGCTGAGGAATTAAAGAAGCGCAAGAAGTAAAGAATTAAAGCAGGCTGCTCTGATATAAGAGGGGCCTGCTTTTGTTTAGTTAATAAAATTATTCAGGAGATATTTAATAATGGAATACAAGAACATTCTGTTTAATGTGGAAGATGGCATAGCTGAAATTACCTTTAACCGTCCGAAAGCTTTAAATGCCATGAACGCCGAAACAATGATTGAGCTTCTGGATGCAGCAACAATCTGCAAAAAAGATGACAGTATTAAAGCAGTGATTTTAACCGGCTCCGGTGAAAAGGCTTTTGTTGCCGGCGCCGATATTGCACAAATGCAGAGTTTGTCTGTTCCCGATGCTCTTAAATTCATGGAATTGGGTCATGATACTTTGCGTCTGATCGAGACGATGCCCAAACCTTCGATAGCGGCGATTAATGGATTTGCTTTGGGTGGCGGCACCGAAATATCACTGGCCTGCGATATGCGCTTTGCAGCAGAAAATGCTGTCTTTGGCCAGCCGGAAATTTTGATCGGTCTTATTCCGGGTTGGGGTGGAACCCAGCGTTTGCCTCGGCTGGTGGGAATGGGTGTTGCTAAAGAACTTATTCTGAGTGGCGGTCAAATTGATGCTAGGCGTGCTTATGAAATTGGTTTGGTGAACAAAGTAATACCGGCAGACAAGTTGATGGAAGAAACCAGGAAATTTGCCAAAAAACTTGCATCCATGCCCGCTTTCGCTGTAAAGATGGCCAAACATAGTATTAATTATGGCTATGATCTGGCACTGGATAATGCCAACAGGCTGGAAGTGGAATGCTGCGCACAGTGTTTCAGCACCCAGGATCAAAAAGAAGGCATGAAGGCATTTTTAGAAAAAAGAAAACCGAATTATACAGGCAGATAAGAAAAATAAGAAATATCACATAAAATTTAGGAGGGGTTAGAAATGGCACATTATACTTGGTTGTATCAAACTCGTGACATTACGTTCCAGATTAAAGAATGGCTCAGCATGGATAAGCTATTGACCCTTGACGCTTACAAAGAATTCTATGGGATTGACGACATCGATAATTTCCTCGATGTCAACAATAAAGTCTGCCGCGATTTGATGTGTCCGGCCAACAAAGATGCCGATGAGCCCGGCGCGAAGTTTGTGGGCGGTAATGAACATGCGGTTGTCACCCCCGACTCGTTCAAGAAAGTTTATAAAGCCGTCCAAGATGCATCGATAGCACAGCAGTTTGGTTTCCGCGGCGAAGGCAAAATACCGCTGACTTGGTACGCTCCGATCCTGGAAATGCAGACTGCTGCATCACCGTCGATCGTCATGTTCTGGTGTCTGACCCAGGGTGCTATCACCGTGCTTCAGGAATATGGAACCCAAAAACAACAGGACTTGTTTCTGCCCAAGATGATATCCGGTGAATGGTGCGGTACTATGGGCCTGACCGAACCAGGCGCAGGATCCGAGGTCGGCGCGGTCACAAGCAAGGCATTCCCCACCGACACTCCCGGCAAGTATAAGCTCACAGGTACGAAATGCTTCATCACCTCCGGAGACCATGACCTGGCGGAAAACATTATCCACCTGATGCTGGCCAAGACCCCGGGCGCCAAAGAAGGGACCGCCGGCATTTCC
>CAIVQG010000009.1 GCA_903907985.1 uncultured delta proteobacterium | reverse complement strand
TATCAGGCAAGTTTGATCCGGCAATGAGTATTGGCAAATAAAGTATAATTCAGGACATTGCTCAATTCAAATCCAAACTAATGTAGTGGACATGTAGGTGCAGGGCGGCGTATTTGTATCTTCCTGTAACACACAAAACGGCAACCTCGACGAAAATGTAGGACTTCAATCCGTAATAAACACAATTCACGCCCACCGAAAAACATCGGCATCACACCACAAACTTTGTGGCCAATATTTATTTGACACACAAGCGCGGCTTACCTATACTCCATTCCCATGAAAGCAAGTTCCTATCAAAAATAACATTATGTTAACGATTTATTATAATTACCGGGGCTCATGCCGAACCAGCGCTTAAAAGCACGTTGAAAAGCAGCAGGTTCGGAATAACCTAGAAGATAAGTAATTTGTGAACAGGTCATACCCTGAAGTAGATAGGTTTTTGCTAGATCCTGTTTTGCTGATAACAATAAATCCTTAAACGTGGTCCCCTCCCTCCTTAGATGGCGATACAAAGTGCTTGAATCCATATTCAATATCTTTGCAGCTTTTTTACATTCAAGATTGCCATTCGGGAGGGAACTTATAATAATCTCATACAATCTACCCTGCAGAGATCCCATTTTAGATGTCTTATTTAATAATGTATCAGCGTAATTTTTCAGAGCGGCCTCTAGGAAGGGATCATGGGAAGTTATCGGTTGCAGTAAATCACTTTTACGAAAGACAAGAATATTCTTAGTTTGTTGGAACAGTACTGGCGCCTTAAATACCTTGTGATACTCTTCTGCATATCCTGGATCACTATGTTGGAAATGTACTTCCAATGGATTTATTTCCAAATTTACCAGTGCCCTTCCAGTGTCGGTTAACACACCGAATTGGTTTTCAGGAATCCACCTCTGCTGATACTCAGGATATAGAATCGTTAGAACGATTTTGACAATATTCTCTGTTACGATAATATCATATTTATCCGCATTCGTTATAATTCTATTATATCGAGCAAGATGATGTGCTGCTTCAAGCAAATTTTGGCTACTAATGGCTAGTGAACCAATAAAATGGATATTTTTCTTGCCTGAACTTTTTCTTAAATGAAGGGCTAATGCAGAATCACCTGTGAGACCAATAGCAATTGGCCACAGTTTTAAAAAAGAACTATATGGAATATATTCATTAGGATCTAATAACTGATCTATGCTGGCACCTGTTAGGTGGCAAAGGTCATCTGGTTGATACCCTTTTTCTAATATAATCTGTACGAGAATCTGTCTCGTTACGTGTGAAGTCATTACCGTTGTATTCATAATTTCCCTGCCAGAGAATGAGATCTAATTATATTGAGTTTCCAGCTAAGTCTTTAACCATATATTTTGTATCTTAATCTCAAAAAGTTGTCATATTACATATCAATTAAGTACTTCCAAGTTACCATCTCTTCGTAGGTCAATTGTGACCTTGGCCCAGAATTTCAGTTCCTTTACAGATTATATCTCTATCTTTTTCCATACCACACTAAATATATCTTTGCATTTGAAAATCAATAATCCGCATTCCGTGGTCATATACAATGTCTCTCAATTGAAATAATATTCTTCAAATATTTTTGCTCATCAAATAATCAAAAGAGGTACATAATGACAAAAAACAAATTCTGCCTTTCGGTACATTTGCTTGCGACACTTCTATCAAAATATCTTATTCTTTGTTGATGTAATGAAGTCCTATGGGATACCTGCTGTTGCTGGTAGTAGTAATAAAATGTAAATGAACGAATGTAGCCAATGTCGGCACATAAAAATTCATTATAGATTAAGGAGGATCAAAATATGAAAAAGTTATGGAGTATCTTGATTGGGGGTATCGGTGTGCTCGTACTTCTGGGCATTGCATCAGCGCTATGGATCAGCAGCATGGGCAAGGATGATGGCGGAGCCGGACGGCCCACCTATGGCACTTATACTTGGCCCATGCCGACCGCCGACACCTCGGCGGCGAATGTCAGCGCAAAACAACCTACACCGCGGGGCGGCCCAATTCCCCGCGCCGATGGCTACGTCATGGGCGGTCAGGGGCATGATTTCATTCTGCCCCCCATGCCACCTGAGCGAAAATGGGACATCCATCGTAGGGACAACGTATTTTACAACGACTCGCTCAAGAACTGGTTCTTCGAGGGTCCCCGTACGCGCGTGGGTTACTTCTCCACCGACCCTGAAAACTACGCTTCGGAAAACCAGCTTCCGGATACCGGCTGCACCTATGACTTGGCCTGGTTTGCCCTTCCTGCTGGAGCCAAGATCGTTGTTCGTGGGGAGTTTCCCCATATGCGCTACTGGAGTTTTGCGACCTATTCCGATAAAGCCATCCCGCTCGACATGCTGCAGGATTTCGAGATTGATCCAGATGCTGGCTCATTCAATCCTTTCCGCCCGGGCATTTCAAGGGATGTCTCGCCGCGCCGCTATACCTTCACCATTGTGAATGGCTCGCCGCCCGAATCGCGCCCGCGCAACACCCTCTACACACTGAACGAGCCCGGAAAAACCATTGCACTGCACATGCGAAATTACATACCGGACCAAGGCCTGGATTTTCTGGGACAAGCGGGCGTGCCTGATGTGGAAGTGCACCTGGCTGATGGCAAAATTCTCAAGGGCGCAGAGGCGGCGGCCGCGACGGCGTCCCCCATGCGTGGCAAACAGGGGCCTCTAACGGTATCACCCAAGATGTGGTTGGCCCTCAATAGCCTTCCCTGGCGACCGGCTGATCGTACTCCGGCGCACGACTTCAAGGCCGAGCCGATGGAGCGTTTCTACAACCGGGAATATTTGCTGGCTAAGACATTTTTCCCCATCTTTGCCCGCGACAGTATGGCCGTCGACAAGGGGGGATTTTGGAGCAATAGCATAACGCGCTACGCCTTCAAATACCTTAGCCAAACCTATGGTTCGGTGTATGTGGTGCGCGGCAAAATGCCCAGCACGCCTCTGACTCGGGACGGTGATCACAAACCGATGGATCAGGACGCCGACATGCGCTACTGGTCGCTTTGCACTATGCCCCCCCCCGCTAATGGTGCGGCGACAGACTGTCTGTATGACGAGGCCGTGCGGCCAACACTCGACAGCAAGGGCTACTTCACTGTCGTCATTTCGCGCGCCCCGGATCGGCCCAGCAATGCCAACGTAAAGTGCGGCGTGGAGTGGATGGAATACGGCAATGGTGACGGCCTTGTAGGTGGCTCGTCGGCCTTCGGAGCGGTTGGTAACCGTCATACCCTCGTCAATCCGAAGTTCAAGCAAAGCTGGTTCGCTGTAACGAAACCGAACAGTGAAGTCGCAGCCATGGGTGAGTATCTGCCCTACGTCATCAACATGAAAACAAAGGCGCGCTTTGAAGCCCTTGGTTGCCCTGTCGATAAGACCAAGCTGGATGCCATGGTGAACGAAGCGGCTCCAGTGCGGTAAGAATTGCACTAAGACCATGCTCATGCGAGGAACAGAGGGATGCTATTAACTTATTAAAATATTCCTTGTTATGACAGTAAAGCCACGTAATTACTGCAATTCCGGCGGTTGGAGATTTATTCTTTAACCGCCGTTTTTGTTTTGTGTACTGCGGATCGCTTAAGTGGTTTATGTGTCAGTAATTTCCTGCCCGCAGCATGAAGCATATTTGATTGTTTGAAGTGGAAATCCTCGCGCCATAGCCGAACCTAAAACACTTGATTTGTAGATGAAAGCAATAAATATTGCCCGACTTAATTCGAACTGCCTGTCAAGTATGGGTCAGCACACCTGATCACACAGAGGTGGTTCAGTTACGCGCGGGGGCAGGCTTTACCAACAAAGATAGCACCTGATTTGGGAATGGTATCAACAAATGCGCGGAACCAATTCCCCCGTCGGCAAGTCAATTATTCTTTCCCCGCCGATAGAAGTTTTCAACACAACGCGGCCCTGCCCGCTTTCTCCTGCATTGCCGATCACGGCGGCATTCCTGCCGAATTCGTGCCCTTTCATAACGGTGATAACTTTGGAAGCTTCAGCAGGCGGACAAAACACAACCATCTTACCCTCATTGGCCAGGAAAAGTGGATCAAGCCCCAGTATTTCGCAAATACCCCGGACATTTTCGCAAATCGGAATATCCTGTTCATTTATGTTGATGTCGACATTAGCACTTTTTGCAATTTCCGCGAGAATTGCGCCCAGACCACCGCGTGTGGCGTCGCGCATGCAGTGAATATCGGTGCTGACCTTTAAAATTTCTGCGATGAGTCCATTGAGAGGCGCGGAATCAGACACAATGTCCGCTTCCAATCCCAGATTTTCCCTTGCCTTCATGATGGCAGCACCATGATCACCGATTGTGCCGTTGAGGATAACTGCATCGCCGGGCTTAATGCTCTTTATCGACAAATCCCCTTCATATTCAATAATACCGATGCCGGATGTGTTAATAAAAATACCGTCAACCGCACCGCGGGAAACAACCTTTGTATCTCCGGTAACTATTTTTATCCCGGCACCCCTGGCGGCATCCGCCATGGACTGAACGATTTCCGTAAGCGCAGCAAAAGGAAATCCTTCTTCCAGAATGTATCCGGCACTCATATACAATGGTTTTCCGCCGCATACTGCCAGGTCATTGACAGTACCATGCACGGCCAGCGAGCCAATATTGCCGCCGGGAAAAAATACCGGGCTGACCACATAGGAATCTGTCGTAAAACAAAACTTATGGTTGCCGATAGAAAGTATCGCGCTGTCTTCTAGTCGTTCCAGGAAGGAATTACTAAAGTGAGGGAGAAAGATATTGGCAACCAATTCATTGCTTAACAATCCCCCGCTGCCGTGTTCCAGTAATATTTTATCGTATTTCATTTTAAACCCTTTCCGTATCTTGCCAGAAATTAACTTCCCTTCATAATTGAGCCGGCGATAACAGCCTGCCCCAGAGCAATACCACCATCATTGGCCGGAACATGCTTGTGGCAATAAACTGTAAAACCGGCATTTTCCAGCTCGGCCACACTATTTTCTAAAAGAATTCTGTTTTGAAAACAACCGCCACTTAAAGCAACACGCTTGATGCCGTTGATTGCACTTATCTCTTTGGCCATTGCCGCAAAAGACCGGGCCACTGTCATGTGAAAAGAGATGGATATTTCATTTTTACTTGTTCCTTTGAGGATTTCGTCAACAATAGATCTGATAGCTCCCGACATATCCAGAATAAAACATCCTTCAGCATCTCGCTTTATCTCAAAAGGAAAAGTTGTACCGGAGGTTTCATTAATGCATCCTTCCAGCTCCATTGCCGCCTGCCCTTCAAAGCTAACTTTCCGGCGCAAACCCATGATCGCCGCCACACCATCAAACAATCTGCCCAGGCCGGAAGTAAGCGGGCTGTTGATTTTGTTCTCAATTATTTTGTCGAGCAACTTGCTGTCAAATCCTGACGGTATAATGTCCAGTCGCGCGGCAATTTCCGGCCATGCGTTCCCATAGGCACTTTTCAACAGACTGGCCGCAATACGCCAGGGTTCCTGGATTGCTTTTTGTCCGCCGGGCAGAACAAAATACTTAAGATGCCCCAGACGCCGAAATCCCGTTTCATTGGCCACCAGGAATTCTCCACCCCAGGCGTTGCCGTCCAGACCATAGCCGGTGCCATCCATGGCCAGGCCGATCACTTCACCGGATATTCTATTTTCCGCCATACAGCTCACAATATGGGCATGATGATGCTGAACACGAATTACTTTTACGGGGGCAAGCGCTTCAGCAACTTGCGTCGAATAATAGGCCGGATGTGCATCGCAGGCAATTACCGCCGGATCGGATTCGGTAATCTTTTTCATTAGTGTTATACTCTCGGAAAAAAAATCCCGGGCCTGCGGCGTTTCCAGATCGCCAATATGAGGGCTCAAAAAAGCAAAGTTGTCTTTCAGAATGCATTGCGTTGCTTTCAGTTGCGGACCCAGGGCGAGTACAGCGGGAAAAGATTCGGCAAGCGCTATCGGACGGGGAACAAAGCCGCGTGATCGCCGCAAAATCTGTTGTTTCCCTCCGGCCACCATAACGATGGAGTCGTCGCAGCGAACCAGAATATTCCGATTGTGAACAAGAAAATAATCGGCAATTCCCTTCAACCGGGTAACGGCTTCACGATTACTGATGCAAATCGGTTCATCGATTTGATTGGCACTGGTCATTACGAGCACGGCAAAATTATTTTCCAGCAGGAGATAGTGCAACGGCGTATAGGGAAGCATCACACCGAAATGAGGAACACCCGGCGCCACCTGCCTAGAAATTATATTGGTTATTTTCTTTTTTATGAGAACAATCGGCCTCTGCAAAGAAGTGAGGAGCTTCTCTTCCTCACTATTGAGCTGCCCGATCAGCTTTACGGTTTCCAGATTACTGATCATAATCGCCAATGGTTTTTCTTCCCGGAATTTGCGTGATCGCAATCTCTCGACTGCTTCATTGTTGGCAGCATCGACACACAAATGAAAACCTCCCAGCCCCTTGATTGCCAAAACTTTGCCGTCTTTAAGCTTGTTTACGGCAGCCGCTATAGGATCGGTGGTATCGACCGGATTTCCTTCCTGATCCAGAATTTGTATTCGGGGGCCGCACACGGGGCAGGCGTTCGGTTCGGCGTGAAACCGCCGGTCGACCGGATTTTCATATTCAGACTGACATTGCGGACACAGGGGAAAACAGGACATGGATGTATTTATGCGGTCATAAGGAATTGATTTAATAATCGTCAGCCGGGGGCCGCAATTCGTGCAGTTGATAAACGGATACTGGTAACGGCGATCAAGCGGATTGAAAAATTCTTTGAGGCAATCCGCACAAACAGCCACATCCGGCGCAATATGCACATCTCCGTCACCTCTGGCATCACTGGGTATTATCCGGAAGACTTTATCGTGTGTTGTTTCTATATCAAGGGCGGATATATTGGTAATATCGGCCAGTGGCGGCAGATCCCGACGAACGCCGGAAAGAAATGAATCAATGTCCCAAGTGGCGCCCTCAACTTCGACCAGTACTCCGTCCGGACGATTCCGGACAAAACCGCCTAACTTGTTTTGAATCGCCTGACGATAAATAAACGGCCGGAAACCGACACCCTGAACAATGCCGGAGAACAAATACCGGACTCTTTTGATCACTTCTTTAATGTGAAACTCCAATTCCGAAAATGGAATCCGGCGAATGCCGGATGTGGCGCAGCGGAATTGGTAAGTTGAACAATCCCGCAACGCGGAGGGTATGATATCCAACTGTTTGTTTTATGTTTCATACCCGTGGTTTTTTAAAATCATCTATGCGATCCGTAAGCCACTTAATCCAGTCATCAAGGCCAGCGCCGGTCTTACAGGATACTTCAAATATTTGCAGCTCTTTATTGATCGAAAGTGCGTCCCGCTTTGCTTTGGCCAGATCGAAATCAACATACGGGAACAGATCAATCTTGTTGATCACCATGACTGATGATTCCTGAAAGATCAACGGATATTTTGCAGGCTTATCGGCGCCTTCCGGAGCACTCAAAATCATAACTTTGGCATTTTCGCCGATTTTGAATTCGGCCGGACAAACGAGATTGCCGACATTCTCGCAAATGAGCAGATCAATCAAGGCCAGATCAAAAGCAGGCAGGGACTCCCGGATCATATTGCCGTCGATATGGCAGGCACCGCCGGTATTAATCTGCACCACTGGAATATTGAGTGCGGCAATGCGGTCGGCATCATAAGTATCCTGAATATCGCCTTCAATCACAGCAATACGGTATCTGTTCTGCAGCGCCAGGATTGTTTTTTCCACTAACGTAGTTTTACCCGCGCCCGGAGAGCTCATCAAATTAATTACATAAACTCCGTTTTTATCAAATAATGCCCTGTTTTCGGCGGCGATGCGATCATTGGCAGCGAGCACATTTTTTACGACTGTTACTTTCACTGTTTCTATTCCTCCCTTAATGATACTTGTAATATGTCGAACAGCTTCCTTCCGACGAAACCATGCAAGGTCCGATGGGATTTGCCGGTGTACAGACTTTTCTAAACAAAGCACATTGATCTGGCGATTTTATCCCGCGGAGGATATCTCCGCAACCGCAGCCTTTAACATCAACGGATTGAATGTCCGGCACACTGAATTTTTTGAGTGTATCATAAGCGGCATAAACATCCCGGAAAACAAGACCGCTTTCCGGAATGGGGCCAATGCCTCGCCATTCAACAGTGTCTGTTTTAAAAAGGGATTGGACTAAGTCCATAGCCCGAACATTGCCCTCCGGTTTCACACCGCGACTGTATTGAATAGCAACCTCAAATTTATTATTGGCGATCTGCTCCAGAATCATCCAGATGCCTTCCAGAATATCCACGGGCTCAAACCCGGTAATTACCGCAGCACACCCGGCTTCGGGGATCATGGAATAAGCATTAGAGCCGATCATCGTACTAACATGACCGGGGCAGAGAAAACCGTCGATATTCAGCCCGGGATCAGCAATCAGGGCCTCAATCGCCGGAGGAACAACTTTATGCACGGAAAACACTGAGAAGTTTTCAATCCTTTTTTTCCGGCAGCGATCGACGGTCACGGCAACTGTAGGGGTCGTCGTTTCGAAACCGATACCCATCATAATAATTTCTTTTTGGGGAAAATTCTGCGCGAGCTCAATACACTCATCAGAGGAGGAAACAACACGGACATCGCTACCTTCAGCTCTTTGCCTCTGCAAGCTGTCGCCGTTTGATCCGGGAACCCGGAGCATATCACCGAAAGTAGCAAAAATAACCTTGTCCTGCCGGGATAAATGCAGCGCAATATCGACATCCCGGGCAGAGGTCACACAAACCGGACAGCCCGGTCCGGAAACCAGGTTAATGTTATCAGGCAACATATTTCTGATGCCGAAACGGCCAATGGCGTAAGTATGGCTGCCGCATATTTCCATAATAGTGACCGGATGATCAATCCGATCCGCGGCCTTCCTTATCTTTGCAAGCAGACCCTTCACTAAAGCGGGATCCCTGTATTCATCAATATATTTCATTATCAATCAACTCTTTTAACATGGCGAGTTTTTCCCGGGCGAGTTCGACATCGATTCTATGAATGGCAAAACCGGCGTGAGAGATAACATAATCACCTATCTCTACAGGTTCATCAACTATATCAAGGCAAACTTCACGTTTTGTGCCGCTGATATCGATAACGGCGTAGTTATCTTTATCAATGGAAATAATTTTTCCGGGAAATCCAATGCACATAACAAATTCCTAATCAACATCCATTTCTATAATTTGCAGTTCTTCCGTTCCCCCGACAAGCATGACTTCTTCACCCTTGCACCGAGGACAAGTTCCTTCATATATATCCAGTTCTAAATCCCTGCCGCAGGAAAAGCAATGAATAACTGCTGGAAGAATTTTAAATTGCAAGGCAGCGTTTTCCGCAGGCGTTTCCTTGGCCTGAACTTCAAAAGCGAATTGCAATGATTTCGGATCAATACAGGAAAGTCGGCCAAAAGACAATACGATGGAATTAACTTTTTTAAATTCCTGCTTTACGGCATAATCCTGCACAATATTCAAAACCGATTCGACCAGATACAATTCATGCATGCGCAATTGTTTCCAGTTTCACGTTAAGCCGTGAGAGTTCCTCCAGCAGTAGCTTTTCCATAGCCGGGAATTTTTCCCGCATCAGGGGAGTCATTTCCAAATCCATATCCCCGTATTTCTCCGGCACAATACAGAGGAAAACAACGTCCGGAGATTCATCCATAAGTTCTACCTTAAACAGCACATCGGAGAAAGTAACTTCATGTGCGGAGGTCGGCGGAGGCAGATGAATTTCCATTTCCTGTTTGTTGAAGCGGTATAAAGAGCCGGGTGTATCATCAACTTTGAGAACATCAACAACAATCAGGTTCCGGCAGCTGCTAATAATATCCAGCAGTCCATATCCCAGTGTTCCGCCGTCGATTATTCTTATTTCATCAGTTTCCTGATAGCGCTGAGATATCCAGCGGACAAAATGAACACCAAAGCCCTCATCCTCCAGCAGGATATTTCCTATCCCCAAAATTGAAACTAAATTTTTATCTTCCATAATTCTCGTTAAAAAAGGGGAGAATTGCTTCTCCCCTTTCCCGTTACTTCCTTTTAGAGCAGAATTGTTTCTTACTCTTTTATCTTTTTGAACACTCTTCCGCCGATCATGGACGAGATCGTCCCTTCCTTAAGAACAGCATCATACCAGAAGGCCATGTACATATGGACAATGATAAACAAGATGAACAGCCAGGTGAATATGTGATGAATCAGGCGAACCACTGCCAAACCGCCCAGCAGATTCTCGATCGGTTTCAACACATAGAATGCCACCGATGTCAAGCCAGCATGGTATCCGGCACCCATCAGGATGAGCCCGGTAATAATAATGACGACTACCATAGCCCAGCAACCCGTGTAAGCCAGGGCCTGCATAGGCCCGTAGAGGTACTTTTTCTCAGGATGTTCGCTGATCAGCAGATAGAATTTGATCTGTTCAATCATGGCTTTCAAATCCGTCCAGGCCAGGAAATCTCTCCAGTCTGCATGAAACTTGGAAAAAAAGGCCAGATAGAGCCGCTGGATGGACAGAAAAATAAGAAACGCACCGAACAGGATATGGACAAAACGCACATTGCCCATGAAAAATTTGTCCACCGTCTCTCCGGAGGAAATCGTGAAAGGATCGGCAATATAAAAACCGGTCACAATCAATGCGAATATCGAGATCGCCACTGTCCAGTGGTTGATCCGCATGGAAGCAGACCACTCTTTAACACCTAGATATTTTTGCGTGGATGTTTGCATGGTCACCCCCTAAGCCACTTTATATTTTTTGATCTCTTTCGTTTTCGGATCGATAATATGCACTGCGCAAGCCATACATGGATCAAACGAATGGATCGTGCGGATAATTTCCAGTGGCTGATTTATATTCGCCAGTTTTGTTCCAATGAGAGATTCCTCATAGGGACCGCGGACGCCTTTTTTATCACGTGGTGAACAATTCCATGTAGAGGGAACAACAGCCTGATAATTAGCAATAACACCATTTTCGATCTTGATCCAGTGACCGAGAGCACCGCGCGGCGGTTCAGTCATACCGCGGCCCTGAGCCGGTTTTTTGGGCACATCACACCGTGTCCATGTTCTCGTATCGCCCTTCTTGATGTTGGCGATAAGTTCATTTACCCATCCTTCGGTGTTATCGGCAACAAGCTTGGTTTCCAGAGCCCGGGCAGCCGTACGGCCTAGTGTCGAGAAGAGAACAGTTGCCGGCAGGCCGGTTGCTTTCAGTGTTGAATCCACAAGTCCTTTGATGGCTTTATTGCCTTGGGCATAACCCACAACGAAGCGGGCCAGAGGTCCGACTTCATAAGGTTGACCATCATACCGCGGCGCTTTACACCAGGAATATTTTTCGTTTCCTTTAACATGACCATCTTTGTCATAGCCTGTGTATTCGGGTTCGGTAGTTCCTTTGTAGGGATGCTGAGGCTCTGAACCCTTATACCAGGAATGGGTTGCTTCTTCCGTTATCTTATCTTCGTCCACTTTTAAGGGCTTCGCCAGATTTCTGTTTTTAACAATTCCTCTGGGAAAGAGCAGATTATTCCAATCATCGTCCAGCGGGAATCCGCCGTAGGCAAGATAGTTTTTCACACCACCGCCGACTCCACTGAGGCCTTCATCCTTATAATAGGTAGCAGCAAGCAGAACATCCGGAATGTAGGCTGTTTCAATAAAATTCTGCATTTCCTTGAAGCGGTATAAATACTGGCCGAGGCGTTCGGCATCGAGAGCATCCATAACGGAAGTTACGCCGCCGACAACCAGACTTTGCGGATGGGGATTCTTTCCCCCGAATATAGCCATCATCTGGGCGCCGACTTTGGAAACTGACAGTGCATCCAGGTAATGCGAAAGAATTATCAGGTTTGCTTCCGGTGGCAATTTGTAAGACGGGTTCCCCCAGTAAGCATTGGCAAAAGGACCAAGGCGGCCGGATTTGACAAATTTAGTAAGCCGTTCCTGAACTGCCTTATAGTGAGTTGCCGAACAATTGTAGGGATTGGGGTTGTATGCTTTCGCCATATCCACTGCTTTTGCGGGACTAGCCGAAAGTGCGCTCACCACATCTACCCAATCCAGTCCGTGCAGATGATAGAAATGCATCACATGATCGTACAGATACTGTGATGCACCAATAAGATTGCGAATAATCCGGGCATTGGGCGGCGGTTTAATCCCGAAGGCATCTTCGCAGGCCAAAATACTGGCTTCATAATGAGCAAAAGTACAAACACCGCAAAAACGCTGGACAATCAAACCGGCATCGCGCGGATCACGGCCTTTCAATATCGTCTCAAAACCACGCCACAAAGTAATGCTGCTCCAGGCATCTTTAATTACGTTTTTATCATCAACTTCAACTTCAATTCTTAAATGTCCCTCAATCCTGGTGATCGGATCGACAATAATTCTTTTAGTCATGTTTTCCCTCCTGAGTGTTCATCCGGTCATCATTGTGACTACCTGAATCCTGAGCTTTCCCTTTATGCCTGATTGCACTCGCTGCAGCATGAACTGCAATTCCGACCGCGGCCGCACCCGTTAAAACGGCGCCGATAGTATCTACTGTTTTTTCACCGCCACCAATAGTTTTATCACTGATCGGTTTTTCCAGTGGTGCCATCGTATCCCAGAATGCCGGCTCGGTACATCCGATACAGCCGTGACCGGCCATTACGGGCCAGGAAATGCCGTCATTGAAGCGGACTTTACTGCAGTTGGCGTAAGTATAGGGGCCTTTACAGCCGACTTTATATAAGCACCATCCTTTTTTCGCACCGGCATCACCCCATTCTTCAACAAATTCGCCGGCATCATAATGCGGTCTTCTTTCGCAATAATCATGTATACGCTTTTCATAAGCCCAGAGCGGCCGGCCTAAAGAATCAAGAGGCGGCAGCGAACCAAACATTAAATAATGCAGCACGGTACCGGTGAAGTTTACGGCATTCGGAGGACAGCCAGCAATATTAACGGTTTTAATTCCAAGGGCCTTACTGATTCCTACGGCATCGGTAGGATTGGGTTTCGCGGCTGGAATATTGCCGAATGCTGAACAGGAACCGATGCAGACTACTGCTGCCGCTTTGGATGTAACTTCTTTGGCTACTTCAATACCGGTTTTCCCCTTCGGGCCGAGTGTCAAATACTTTCCATTTAAACCACGCGGCAAGGCACCTTCAATGACACAAATAAACTTGCCGGCAAAATCATGAATTGCTTTTTCCAGATTCTGTTCCGCCTGATATCCGGAAGCAGCCATCAATGTTTCGTGATATTCCAGAGAGATGGTATCGAGAAGAATATCATCAACGTTAGGATAAGAGGAACGTAAAAAGGCTTCGCTGCAACCGGTGCATTCGGAAAAATGAAGCCAGACAACGGGAAGGCGGCTGAAATTCTCCGCTGCCTTTGCTACCATTGGGCGAAAAATTGGCGGCAGCATCAAGGCCGCCGTCGTTACCGATGTCCATTTGATGAAATCTCGTCGGGAAAAACCACGATCCTTTAAAATTTCATGTAAATCCTCTTTCGGCTCAGGCAAATCTTTTTCGATTTGTTCCATGTGAACTTGACAGCGCTTCATCAAATCTTGATATTGCTTGTCAATCATCTTCTTGTATGCAGCATTATTCCCTTTTGCCATACTTCCCCCTTTCAATAATTTTAAGGCTGTACACCTGTGTGCAACATGCCAATAACATTAATATCAATTAGTTTTGTGATGCCGTGATCAATTACAGAATATTTAGTTGCCATATACACAAAATGAAGAATCAAGATAAATCTAGTTTTTATTAATCTACCTTTTTTTATAAAAAATCTTTTCATAAAACTGTTATATCAAATTTGACATAACAGAAAATTGTTACACATGCAATATTATATTCATCATAAAATAATATGTCGACTAAATGACCGGCGTTCATTAGCATAAAAATATTATGGTGTAAATATATTTTTACCTAAATTTAGGCAATAATATTGTGCCATTAAATATATTTTTGTAACACCTGATTGATCTGCACTTTATTTAATAAGCTGCATATAAGAATATGTTACTATAAACAATTTCTCCCCAAATGGTTTCAATCCATCGCCGGATTACGGCAAATATTAATGCCTATTTCCGGCAAATAACTGCCATTTGTATTTTAGTAATTTCAAATATATCTTGACATTAATTGCTGCTGCGCGTAAAGGGTCTTCAAATTCTGTAATCTTAATGATTTCTAGCATAAAGAATACCGGATAGAGTTGGATTCAGACATTATGAAGCACAAAGGTTAGCCGCCAGGTACTTTAGAGTCTTGGTGGCTTTTTTAGTTCTGCGGCGTGTTAATTCGACTTGGAAAATTTAGAGGAAGGAGGATTCATACGATGTCAGAAGGAAAAGTTAAGTGGTTTAACGAACGCAAAGGCTTTGGATTCATTGAGCAAGATGGCGGTAGTGATGTTTTTGTTCACTTCAGCGCCATTCAGGGTAGTGGTTTCAAGACTTTAGCCGAGGGACAACAAATAAGCTTCGATGTTCGGCAGGGCAAAAAAGGCCTGGAAGCAGAAAATGTCAGAGCTGTATAATTAATCCCGAAAAAATTGATGCACTCTTGTACATGTAAATGCGCATGAGTGCATTTTTTTCACATATTGACCACATCAATTCTTAAGCACACTCCCTTCCTAATCCCAGTCACAACTTCTGCCTTCTGATATTCCTGTTAGTAGCAAATAGAAAAGTCCTATTTTGTAGCACATGATATGTCCGCTTTTAACAATGCTAAGGGAAAGGGGCGGAGGGCGTAGCCCGAAGCCCCTTTCCTTTGATTTCGGCGAGCGGCGGACTTACGCTGCCTTTTCTTTTTT
>CAIVQG010000008.1 GCA_903907985.1 uncultured delta proteobacterium | reverse complement strand
TATTCGCCGTGAATTAGGAATTAACAGTACTGATCCGGTAATTTTATTTGCTTCGATGAATTTTGAGATTAAAGGGCTGGATGACGTTTTGTTTTCTCTGTCCAAATTAAAAGCGCAAAACCGCAAATTCAAGTTCATTGTTGCCGGCAAAGGAAATATAAAAAAATATACGCAAATGGCCCAGGAAGCCCAAATCAGTTCTGATGTCATTTTCACCGGCCCGGTAAATAAAGAAAAAATGATCAGCATATATTTAGCCAGCGATCTTTATATCATGCTCTCCAAATTCGACACCTTCGGCATGGTTGTTCTGGAAGCAATGGCGGCTGGTCTGCCGGTAATTATCAGCAGTAATGTTGGAGCCAAAGATCTGGTGCAAGAAGGCAAAAATGGCTTCGTTATCAGCAATACAGCCGACAGCGATTATATCGCCGCAAAAATTGCTCTGCTTTGCGATGAAAACAGCCGCAGGCCGTTGGCCCAAAACGCTTATCAAACGGCAACTCAAAATACCTGGGATTCGGTCGCGGAAAAATATTTAGCAGTATATGCAAATATTCTTGCCGGACGAAACTGATAGCTAAAGAAACTTCTTGAAGAATCTACACCATGGAAGTGACCACTGCTACCAATTGCATACCCTCTGGGATAATTCGCTGTTATCATTGTGGTAGTTCCTTGACTTTCTGTCAAAGAGAATCGGATCGATTGACGAACCAATATCAAGCATGATGTGACGGGGATTAATCAACCACATTTCGTGGATAAGAATTTCTGAAAGGGGCCCCGCCGCAAACAAAAATATCGAGTTTTCCCGTGAACTTCCGTATAGATCGAGCAATGCTCGAATATAGTCTCTTTTTTCTTCCCAGTAGGTAACACAATTTCCCGGAATCGGGATGAAATCCTTCACTGGTATATAAGCTTCCAGATTCTTAATCTTAGCTTTCTTGTTAGTACAGATTATGACGTCTTTGCCTGATTTTTTAATTGTTTTAAAAAAATGTTCTTTAAATAAAGGGAAATTGGCATTGACCCACATATTGGAAAAAGTCATGTTACTGCGATCAGTTTTCAGCAGTTTGAGGAGGTAGTCATGGTTGACGACATCGCAACAAGTACAGGAGATACCGTAAATGAAACCGGGATCTTTACAGAGCATGGACTTTCGCAAGTCAGCACGAAAAATAAGATTTTTATCTTTCTTGTAAAGCCAACCATCTTTATTACCGATGGTGTTGTTTTTCAGAACGTTGGCTTCGCCGTCGGCTGCTCGAGAAAAGGCCATAGAATCGGCATCAACAATCATCCTCATAATCTCAAAAAAATCGCCTTTAAAATCTTGTGTCATCATAATTCAAATCCTTTTAGTCACTACCCTAGTCTAATCTCCGTATTTTTTGAGATACTCAGCGATCATTTCCGCCGTATGGCCGTTCCCGTATGGAGATTCTCTCAGCGGGGGTGGTGGTATTCGAGCCCAGGTAATGGCTTTTGATATTTCTTTTCCCACAAGGCGCCCCAGCCCGATTTCTATTGTTTCAGGACGTTCCGTCTTTTCCCGGACAACGAGAACTTTCTTATTGAAGCAAGTGCCTTCTTCCTGAAGGCCGCCGCTATCGGTAATGAGAAAGTAGGACTCACCGATTAACCTGAGCATCTCCGGATAGCCTACTGGATCGATAACCCGAATGTTGGGAGCAGAAAGACGCTTGCGATGCTTCTGAACGTTTGGATTCGGATGAATAGGCAGAATAATCTCGAGATCAGGGTTTCCCGATGCCAAGAACTGAAGCTCATCGAAAATCATCTCCATGTGGAAATGATTTTCACGGCGATGGAGTGTGACCAGAACTTTTCTCGAAGTGGCGGGACTATTCATCTTCGCCTTGAAGAAATTGACGGCATCTACAATTGTATTTCCCACAAGATGAACATTCCCTACTCCCTCCCGCTGAAGATTGAGGAACGCCTGTTTTGTGGGAGCAAAATGAACATAGGCTAATCGGCTGATCAGGACTCGATTGAGTTCTTCCGGATAGGGATTGGCAAGATCGAACGTACGGAGTCCTGCCTCCACATGGGCAACTTTAATGCCATTGTAAAAGGCCATCTGGGCAAGAGCATAGGCTGTGGTCGTATCACCCTGAACAACCACAATATCGAAATGGTTCTCTTGGAAAAGCTTTTCCGCGGCCTTGCAGATTTTAATAAAGCTCTCGCCAAGGGTGTTGTGCTTCTGTTTGCCCGAAAAGGCATCGGCAAAGTTGAAATCAGGCACAGGTACAAGCTCCTTTACGTCCTCGTAGAGGTCCATCTGCTGGCCTGTAAAAACGGTGCGGAAATGTAAGCCTTGCTCCTTTAAGGCATTGATTACCGGAAATAGTTTGATGATTTCGGGGCGTGTGCCAAATGCTATAAGAATCATAGGAGGATTGGTTTGTATCCCTTCTCTATTTCATATTGAATAACTCGGAGAAAATCGTCAGACCGGTCGTTAGAACAGCTGATGGCCACGCCGTCCACTCCTCTTTCAGGCTTGATTGATCCCCACAAAGACTTGTCTTTCTCGGGATGCGGAGGGCAAGCCGCCCTTATACCGTGCCGCTGGAGCATGGCACAAAAATGGATATCTTCGCCGAAACTCCTCAGAAGGGGTTCCTCCTCCCAAAAATATGGGGCCCATTGCCGACGAAAAAACCAGCTATGGCCAACGAGATCAACAAATTCCAGTTTTGTGGTCATTCCTTCCCATCCCATGCGGGGCTTTTCCGTTTTCAGTTCACTGCGTGAAAGATACCGCAAACCAATGGTGCCGCATATAACCTTCTCCTCGTCCACATAATTTAGACAATTCTCAAACCACCGTTCTCCGGGTATGGTGTCGTCGTCAAAAATACAAATGTAATCTCCCTCCAGACAAGCAGCAAGAGTAAAGCGTGGGATAATGCCAAAATTATAGTCACAGAAAATTTTTTTTACATATTTGTCGTTCTTGAAAGTCGTTAATTGTTTTCTTTCGAGAACACCCAGGCGTTTAGGCGGCTGGTTGTACCATAAGATTATTTCATGGGGAGGGACACTCTGCGTCAAAACACGCTCCACTTGTTCTTCCAGATATTGCGGCCTCATCCAGGCCGTTAAAATTACGGATACTTTCTTCTTCATGAAACCAGGACGATCCTTTCGGAAGGAAACTATTAACAAAATAAGTGATATCAGATAAGAATTGCTTTTGCGTTGTAGTGTATACAAATAATGATTTTATGTGTCAATCAAATATTGTTTTTCATAACCTTGTTAATAAAAAAAGATTTTAAATTTTATCTTGGTAGTTGACGCGCCAAAATATCAGCGATAAGATGCTCACAAACTATGAACGATCCACTAAAAAAATATCGTCGGCAATTCCGCATCTGGAAAAACAATCGCCGGCTAAAGCGGGAAAAGGAGTATTACAATCAAAAATTTACTTCCTTGGGGCTTGCTATTCCCGATGAACAAACACTACGGCAAGAGTTAAAAAACATATTCCCGCATCTGACAACCAAAGCAAAAGGCGAACTAAGCATTATTGCTCTTTATCATCATTACAATTGGGAAAATGAGGCGCTCAAACCATCCTTGGAAAAATTCGGCCATATTCGGCATTATGACTGGCTTGATAAGTTCAGTCATTCCAGTAAAAACGAGCGCAAATCTTTGAAAGCCGCAATGAACAGAGATTTGATCCGGCAGGTCAACACTTGGATGGCCGAAGAAAAAGCTGATGTAATCTTCACCTATGTATCCGGAGAGCTGGTGGAACCGGCAGCTCTGCAAGAGATTCGCTGCCATGGTGTGCCGCTGGTTAATCTGGCCCTCAACGATAAAGAGCATTTCGTCGGCAAGATACACTCCGGGCGGGCCTTCGGCGCTAGAGACATTTGCCGTTATTTTGATCTGAACTGGACCAGTACAGAAGATGCCGTAATTAAATATTGCGTCGAAGGCGCGCGGCCGATTTATCTTCCCGAAGGCGCCAATCCGCAAATTCATAAACCTTATGATATCGAAAAGACCATCGACGTTTCCTTTGTCGGACAATGCTATGGCAACCGCGCAACAGTAATCTCCGAATTGCAAAACCGCGGAGTTGCCGTAAAAGCTTACGGAATAGGTTGGCCCGACGGGCCTCTGCCCACTGAAGAAATGGTAAAGATGTATTCCAGAAGTAAAATAAATTTGGGGTTTGGCGGTGTATCTGGCTTAAGAGATACATTTTCCCTCAAGGGGCGCGATTTTGAAATACCAATGAGCGGTGGCCTCTATCTGACCGAAGATCATCCGGAACTGAGCATAGCTTTCCGCCCGGATGAAGAAATATTAACATACTCCGGCATTGATGATCTTGTATACAAGATTGAGTATTATCTGGCAAATCCCGCCGTAGCGGAAGCCATAAGAAAAAAAGGACATGAGCGTTCCTTGCGTGAACACACCTGGGAAATGCGTTTTGCCAAGATTTTCCACATAACAGGAATACTGCAATAATTATTTTACTTGATATTCCTTAATTATATTAATTGCCCTGATTACCTCTTCCTTTGGCAGCTTACCTTGGTAAATATATCTGCAAATTCTATTTTTATCGAAAACTACAAAGTCTGAAGAATGGTTTTTCAATCCCCAGAGATTCAATATCTCATACTTGTCATCCAGCAATATTATTGACCTGGTCTTTTCCTGTTTGTTTTTAACTACGCTTTTGATAATGAAGTTAGGCAATTTTGAAGCTTTCAGGTTAGTAATAACCAGGCTCTTATATGTTTTATCCCGGTCTAATCCCGGTTCTTTCAGCAGGAGCTGTTCAACATGATTATTTAAGTCTTTTTTGTCAGGATCAACATAAATAACAGAAAGAACTTTCCCCTTAAATTCATCAGAATCAAGGGTATAAATTTTACCCTGCGAATCTTTTAAAGAAAAATTAAGAGCCTTTTCACCTACTTTCAACCCAGAGGCCCAAACGGGAAATACACACCACAATAAAATAAAAAAAACTGCGGAAATGATCCTTTTCATCTGTTTCTCCTTTTTAAACTCTCCAGGTCACATTAAACACAGAGCAACAGGAAATACCTGTTTTGTAACCTCTATTTGAATTATAGGGCAAAATTTATAGGCGAGCAAGTAAAAAACTCTGTCTGGAAAACATTAACTTTTCATATTCATTGTTTATCCTGTTGGAAAAACCTGCTTTATTATGTTAATAAGGCGACTAATAATTTTCTCGGAGGTAAGCTTAATAATGAATTTAGCCAGGTTAATGGAAGACGCTGCGCAAAATTTCGCGGATAGGCCGGCCTTAATTTGTGAAAACCAGCGGATCAATTATCAACAGCTCAACTGTTCCGTTAATGCCATTGCCCACTTATTAAAACAAACAGGCCTGACCAAAGGCGATAAAGTTGCTGTGATGCTCCCCAATATACCGGAATTTATTTATTGCTACTTTGCCGCAGCAAAACTGGGGGCAGTTGCCGTCCCTTTGAATACTGCTACCACGGCGCATGAACTTTCCTACCTGCTGGAAAACAGTGATGCCAAAGTGCTCATCACTACTGAATCATCCCGCAAAAGATATGAAGAAATTAAAGACAAGCTTTCCAGTTGCCAGAACTTAATTATTATTGACGAAGACTCTCCCTTTAAAAAAGCATTATCAGAAGGACCTTTTGAAAATCCGGAAACTACGATAGATACTGAAGATCCGGCGGTTATGGTATATACATCCGGCCTGACCGGCAAACCTTTAGGCGCCGTTCTTACTCATGGCAATCTTTATTCCCAGTCCGATCTCATCGTTTCTCTTATTCAAAGGACTTCCGCAGATAAAGGTCTCTCCCTCATTCCTCTATTTCATACTTTTGGCGCAACTGCCAATATGATTGCTATCCTACGCTGCGGTTGCAGCGTGGTGATGATCAACACATTTTCCATGGACAGCCTTTTCAGTATCATTGAAAAGGAAAAAATAACCTATATTTGTGCTGTACCGCGCCTGTACCTGGGCATGATGTTCTTTGAAGGAGCGGCAAAATATGACGTAAGCTCACTGAATGTTTGTGTTACCGGAGGCTCAACGATGCCGGCGGAATTCATACCGACATTCGAAAAACAATTCGGTGTAAAAATTCTGGAAGGATATGGCTTGACGGAAGCTGCACCCGTTTGCTCTTTTACACGGCGGGGAATGGTGCAAAAACCAGGCTCTATCGGGATAGCAATTCCCGACGCGTCAATTAAAATTGTCGATGAAACCGGCCGCGAACTACCGCGGGGAGAAATCGGTGAGCTAATTGTCCGGGGCAAAAATGTCATGAAGGGCTACTATAAAGATGATGCGGCAACTGCATCCGTTATTAAAGACGGTTGGCTCTACACCGGCGATTTAGGTAGAATGGACGAAGATAATTACATATTTCTGACCGGCCGGAAAAAAAGAATGATTATTACCAGCGGATTTAATGTATATCCGCGGGAAGTAGAAAATATTTTGAATCAGCATCCGGCAGTCCTTGCTTCCAGGGTAATTGCCAAAGCCGATTTAATGCGGGGAGAAATCGTTAAGGCGGAAATTGTAAAAAAGGATGGCGCGTCGGTTGATGATAAAGCGATTATGAAGTATTGCCGGACTTATATTTCCCCATACAAAGTGCCGCGCGAAGTGGAATTTGTGACAAAACTCGAGGATTAATCCGATAATATATGTATTTATCAGCCAGGGGAAGTGTTATAATAAAGAGCGTTATTTTTTTTGCCGGCTATCTGCTAAATCACGGCAAAAGAATAAAATAACATTACTTCAATAAAGGAGAAAGAATATGAGAGAAGCAGTAATTGTAAGTGGCGCAAGGACAGCGATAGGAGAATTTGGCGGATCACTGAAGGGAGTGAGGACAGTTGACCTGGGGGCACTGGTGATTAAGGAAGCCTTGAAGCGGGCAGGCTTAAGGCCGGCAGTTAATGATTTATTAAAAAGCTGCCGCGCGGACGCTCTGGGAAATTTCGACATGACGGAAATTAATAAGAAGTACTATGATTATGATTCGTCACTTAAGCCGGTTTATGTCGATGAAGCAATCATGGGCAATGTTTTACAGGGCGGACAGGGACAGAATATAGCCAGGCAGGCTTCTATTTTCGCCGGATTGCCGGAAGAAACCAATGCCTATACAGTAAACATAGTATGCGCTTCGGGGATGAAAGCCATAGCCCTGGCGGCCCAGGCCATTGTCGCCGGTGATGCAGAGATTATGATTGCCGGCGGTATGGAAAATATGAGCAATACAACTTTTGGTATAAACAATGCCCGTTGGGGCTATCGGATGAGCATGCCCTTTGGCCAAATTACCGACCTGATGGTTTATGACGGTCTTTATGAAATTTTCAATGGCTACCATATGGGCATGACCGCAGAAAACATTGCTGCTCTTTACAAGATTTCCCGTCAGGAACAGGACGAATTTGCCCTGCGCAGCCACCAGAGAGCAAGAGCAGCTATTGCCAATGGATCATTCAAAGACGAAATTGTACCAGTAATCATTCCTCAGAAAAAAGGCGACCCCAAGGTATTTGCTGTAGATGAACGTCCCATGGATACATCACTGGAAAAAATGAGCAAACTGCCGACGGCATTCAAAAAAGACGGGACAGTAACCCCAGGGAATGCTTCAGGAATCAACGATGGCGCTGCCGCTGTCCTGATTATGAGCGCAGAGAAAGCCAAAGAATTAGGATTGACACCACTGGCAAAGATTAAAGGTTGTGCCAGTGGCGGCGTTGATCCGGCATATATGGGCTTAGGACCGATTCCGGCAACCCGCAAATTGTTCAAGAAATTAAATTTGACCATGAAGGATATTGACCTGGCGGAATTGAATGAAGCTTTTTCCGTTCAGTCATTGGCCTGCATGAAAGAGTTGGGCGTGGACAGCGAAAAATGCAATCTTCAAGGCGGCGCAGTTTCTCTGGGCCATCCCATCGGTTGTTCCGGCGCACGCATTACCTATTCGCTGGCCATGCAGATGCAGAAGAAAAACTTAAAACTTGGACTTGCCTCCCTTTGTATCGGCGGCGGCCAGGGAATGTCTCTAGTTTTAGAAAGAGCCTAAAACTGGTAATCCATACAATAAGGTTAAGAGACCAATTAAAAGGGCGGGATTTACCCGCCCTTTTTTATTCCGTAATCCCACTTTATTCTTATCCTTCAGCCTTCGGTCCCTCGCGCCACTTTCAGGTGTTTAGGGTATCAACCTAAACACCTATTTTTCTTAAGCGCCGAATTTTTGCAGTTTTCCCGCGTGCGCCAGCGCCACACCGAGCAGCTGTTTCATAGGCATGCGTCCCAGGCCACCGGTTATACAGGAACGCTCACCAAAACTCGTGGCCAAATCCGGACGGCAGGTTGCAGCCGACAGCAAAACCGGAACCGGATGCCAGCTATGCCCGGACATTACTGCCGGCGTCGAATGATCCCCCGTAACCACCAGGACATCGGGATTTAACGCACAAACATCAGGAATTAACGTATCTATTTTTTCGATCACTTTTACTTTTTCGGCAAACTGGCCATCTTCACCGCGCGAATCGGTATATTTAATATGGACAAAGAAAAAATCATGCCTCTGATAATTATCATGCAGAGCCTGAATTTCCTCTTCAATGGTCTGCGTTTCAGAAGCCAGCTCCATTCCCAGAAGCCTGGCAATTCCTTTGTACATGGGATAGCTGGCGATGGCCAGCGGCTTCAATCCGAAACGTTCGGTCATAGAGGGGAAGCGCCGATAACGGGCATAGCCCCGCAGCAAAATGGCGTTGGCTGTTTTTTCCTCAGCCAGAACATTTTTAATCTTTTCTGTCAGCTCCCGCATGATGGCTGCCGTCTTTTTCGCCTGCGGGATTAGCTCCACCGGTTCCAAGGGCGGCAAACCTGTTTTTTGCGGATCAGTTTCGGCAATTTCTTCGCAGAGATCGCCTCCGCGCAACGCCACTAGCGCGCGATGTTCTTTTTCCGTTTTAAAAAACGCCTGAGCACCGGAACTTAGATTAATCTTTTCCTGAAGCTTGCGGCAGATTGCTTCGTTTTTTTCTGTTGCCAATCGGCCCGCCCTTCTATCGGTAATCAAACCCTGGGCATTAACTGTGGCAAAATTCGCCCTCATATATAAATCGCCCTCGGCCAGCGGGAAATCAAGCCCGGCGGCGGAAAGCAAGCCTCGTCCTACATTGTATTTTACCGGATCATAACCAAAGAGGGCAAAGTGCGCGGGTCCGCTGCCCGGGGTAATGCCGAAGCCGACCGGATCAAGCAGGCCGCAGGTTCCCGAGGCCGCCAGACGATCCAGGTTTGGTGTTTGCGCCATTTCCAGTTCCGTCTGTCCGCCGGGACTCTGCGGCAAGCCGCCCAAACCATCCATGATGAGAAAAATTATTTTTTTATCGTTTTTTGTCACCAGTTTGTCGATCAATTCCAGTTCCATAAATCACCTACTAAGATTTAATAGATTTATACCCCGTCGTATTCTTTAGCTAACTTTGTTGGCATCACCGTCGGCTTCCTCAGCGTACGCACAATACGCCTGCGGAGCATCCTCCTTACCGCCGCGTTATCTGTTGAATGCAACTGGGTATAAAGAGGGGAAAACTAGTTCTTCTCGTCGTCGGACTCTGTTTTAGCAATTGATTGTCCTGTGAAAAATAGGGAAAAAGATCAATTACCGTAAAAAGAAACAGGGGCAAGGCGCGCGAATCGAGAGGAATGGGGCATACTTTGAA
This sequence comes from uncultured delta proteobacterium, assembly GCA_903907985.1. Lineage (GTDB taxonomy): Bacteria > Desulfobacterota > Syntrophia > Syntrophales > Smithellaceae > MVRV01. The sequence goes on along the minus strand of CAIVQG010000008.1, from coordinate 1,459 downwards.
ACCTTTACAAAACGCCTCTAATCATCATGCCGGTTTTGGAGGTTGTGTCGCAATCCGCTTTTGTGTCATTTCGAAGCGCAGCGAGAAATCTTGGTTTCAATAACTTCCAGACTTTAAGATTCCTCACAGCCGTTCGGAATGACATTTTTTCTAATTGCGACACAGCATCCTACGCCTTTATGACGATATTTGGACTTTTTTTACGAGACCATAATACCTATCTCATGCCCAGAAGCTTTCGCGCAACAACCCTCTGAATTTCGTTTGTGCCTTCGTAGATCTGGCAAATCTTGGCGTCTCTCTTGTGCCTTTCCGCCGGGTACTATTTGCAGTAACCATAACCGCCGAAGATCTGGACGCCTTCAATGGCGGAACGCATAGCCACGTCGGAGGCATACATCTTTGCCCTGGCCGACTCTTTCTTTTGCGTAATTAGATAGAGCGGAATTTCATTCCGCTCTATCTGTTCACACTTATGGTCTTCCTGCCCTTAAGCAGGGCTCACTTGAACTACATGAAACTTGCTTCAGGGATGTCGATAGAGCTGCGGTCGCCGCACTTCATAGACTTCTCATATCCGAAGATATCGGTAACATGATTCATGACATAGAACTTGGCACTGGCGATTTTGCCCTTGTAGAAATTGGCATCGAAGTGGTCGTCACCCAGTTCTTTGATCTTAGCGGCCGCCAGGATGGCCTGGTCGAGCAATAGCTTGCCGCAGTAAACTCTCGCGCCTGCATGCATGGTCCGGGTAGCGAAGAGCTGTTTCATCTGCCTATCGCCAGCCGTCCAGGCCGCATTCATGTCGACAATATCTTTAAAAGCAACCATGGCATCCGCCATCATTGCGAATTCTGCCGCAAATTCGTTGGTCTTCTTACTGGCAACGAATTCGTCGATTTCTGCCACCCATCTCTGGAACGGTGCGCCGTCCTTCATGGTGAACTTGCGGCCCGTATAGTCCTGGGCCTGGATGAAGTTTGTGCCTTCCCAAATACCGTAAATCACGACGTCCCGGTACAGTTCCGCCGCGGCATACTCTTCCATGAAGCCGTAGCCGCCGTGGCATTGGATCGCCTCCTCGGTTGTACGCCTGGCCATATCGGACGCATAGGCTTTGCACAGAGGGTTGTTGATTGAAAACATATCATCATAATAGGCCCTCTCTTCCGGCGTGGCAGCATCCACAGACAGGTCGCGGTAGAGATAGGACTGGTAAATCAACGCCCGGCAGGCCTCCATAATGCATTTCTGGAACAACAGCATGCGGCGGACGTCTTCGTGCTCGATGATCCTGACGCTGGGCCCCTTGGGATTGGTGGAGTGTTTGCTCTGCACCCGCACCTTCGTATAATCCAGAGATGCATAATAGGCTGCCCCAATGCATCCCAGGGAGAATAATCCGGTGTTCAGACGTTCTTCGTTCATATACGCGAACATCTGCTTCATACCGACG
>CAIVQG010000007.1 GCA_903907985.1 uncultured delta proteobacterium | reverse complement strand
TCCCCATGGCTGAAGCCATGGGGATATGAGGCGACTTTCTGTAAATATCTCCCACGCAATATAATGAAGATTGTGATAAATAATTCCCAAAATGCTTTACATTAACAATAAAGTTAACTAAGAATAACCATTAAACTGTCCGATGAAAATGACTGCGGAGCAGAGAAATATGGCATCTCAAGATAGCGATAACATGTTGAGTACTTTGTCGGAAAAATCTCTTTCGGGCATCTATCTCATCCAAGATGGCAAATTTTGTTTCATAAATTCCACCGCAGCTTCCTATGGCTATTACAAGGTGGATGAGTTGATTGGTATAAAATCGGATAGCGTGGTTCACTCGGAAGACAGGGAGATGGTAACAGCTAATGCCAAGTCCATGCTTCACGGTAAACGACAGGCTCCTTACTGGTTCCGGATCATCGCCAAAAATGGTCAGACCCGCTGGATCATGGAGACGGTGACCCCTTTTTCCTTCAACGGAAAACCGGCCTTGCTCGGTAATGCCATGGATATTACCGACCGTATGGAGGCGGAAGAACTGCTGCGGAAATCGGAAATTCTGTATCGAACCCTCTTCGAGACAACGGGAACTGCGACGATCATCGTCGAAGAAGATACAACAGTAACCCTTGTCAATACGGAATTCGAACAACTCTCCGGGGCGCCGAAGGATTACTGGGAAGGTAAGCGCAGCTGGAAGGAATTTGTCCACAAGAAGGACCGAGAACGGATGGTGGGTTATCATCAAAGTAGACGGGTAGACCCTGATTCCGCACCGCGAAACTATGAATTCAGCTTTGTGGACAAGCAGGGCAATGTTCGGGAAGTGCTCATTACCATATCGATGATTCCGGGAACAAAGAAGAGCCTGGCGTCTTTTGCCGACGTTACAGAAAGGGAAAAGACAGAGGAATCTCTGAGAAAGCGGGAAAAAGAGCTCAAAGACAAGACCCATGAATTGGAAGAATTAAATGCGGCCTTACGTGTTTTATTGAAAAGGAGGGAAGAAGACAAGGTTGAGCTTGAAAACACGGTCATATCCGGGTTGAGCAAACTGGTTATGCCTTACATAGAGAAGATGAGGAAGAGTAACCTCAAGGGAAGCGAATTGGTTTGCCTGAACATTATCGAATCAAACCTGAAGGACATAACCTCCCCCTTTATGCATAAGCTCTCATCACAATTTTCGAGCTTTACCCCCAGAGAACTGCAAGTCGCCAATCTAATTAACGAAGGGAAAACCACAAAGGAAATTGCCGACTTCATGAATATATGCCCTGCCACCGTAGAGATCCACCGGCATCATGTCCGGGAGAAGTTGGGATTGACGAAGAAGAAGACCAATCTCAGGACTTACCTTACCTCTCTAAAATAACCTTTATAATTTATAAACAGTTTCTATGTATTCTTTCAACGTTGCTTTTTTTCCGCTCAACCTTCCTAATACACTAATATTTTTACAAGGGAACTCTCTTATTCTGAGAGACTATTTTTTCTCATATTAATGAATCGGCCAAGGTCATTTGTCTTTGACTTTAGCGATATAGAATAAAGTCTTGGACTTAGGACATGGCTAAACTTAAAAGGGGGGGGCTAGCATGGCAACATATGGAGAAAAATTGGTAACAGCGGATCAGGTTGCTTCTATGGTCCGGGATGGCATGTGGGTTGATTTCGGAACCGTGCAGGCGCCGCGGGCATTTGACAGGGCTCTAGCCAAGCGGGTGGGGGAACTCAAGAATGTAAAAATCAGGGCACTCGGCCATCTAACGCCACTGGAGACAATGGAGAAGGATCCGGATGCAAAGAGCTTCTGGCTTGGCAACTGGCATATCCTAGGCTGGACGAGAAAGTATATCGCCGAGAATCGCGGCAGCCACATCCCTTATAATTTCGGAGAGTCGGCCCGTATCTACCGGGACGACCTTGATGTCGACATTGCAGTCCAGACGGTTACACCCATGGACAAACATGGTTACTTCAACTTCGGCCCCCTCTGCAATTTCAAAAAGGCTGTCTTTGAAAAAGCTAAGACAGTCGTTGTTGAGGTAGTTGAAGACATGCCCTGGTGCTATGGCGGCTATGATGAATGCATCCATATCTCTCAGGTTGACTATGTCATAGAGAATAAAACGGACAAATTAATCACGATACCTTCACCTGTTGCCACGGATACGGAGAAAAAAATCGCCGGATATATAGCCGATATGATCCCCAAAGACGGACCATGTATACAGGTCGGCATCGGCGGACTGCCCGATACAGTTCTCCGTCTCCTCACGGACAGTGGCGTCCGTGACATCGGTATCCATACGGAAATGGTCACGGAAGCCATCATGGAACTGCATGAGGCCGGTCTGATTACGGGGAAAAAGAAAACATTTCTTCCGGAAAAGATTGTATGGGCATTCGCCATCGGCAGCCGTAAACTATACGACTGGCTGGATCACAATCCGGCGCTCGCCATGTATCCCGTAGAATTCACCAACGATCCCTATATCATTGCCCTGAACAAGGATTTGATCTCAATCAATGCATGTCTGGGTGTAGACCTTCAGGGACAGGTCAGTTCGGAGTCCATCGGGCCTGCACAGTATTCGGGCACCGGCGGTCAACTGGCGTTTGTCCGGGGTGCCTACTATCGCGCGACGAAAGGCCAGCCTCCCGTCGGTTATCCAGGGAGTAAGTCTTTCCTCGCTTTCCAATCCACATTCACCGATAAGAACGGGAATCTGCAATCCAAGATCAAGCCGACCTTGCCGCCTGGCGAAATAGTCACCGTGCCGCGCACAGATGTCTCCTATCTGGTAACGGAGCACGGGGTGGCCTACCTGAAAGGCCTTTCGATCCCAGAAAGGGTGTTGGCTATCGCGAAGCTTGCCCATCCGAATTTCCGGGATGGACTGCTGGAGGAGGCCGAAAAAATGCATTGGCTCAATAAACAATGGGCACTCGGATCAATCTGACATCGTTCGGATTGATGAGTCGGTTTACACAGTTTGTTGTTTCGCTCTGTCTGTATTAGATCAGTTCTATAATACTCAAGAGGGGGGAGGAAGAAACCATGGATTATGATTTAACTGAAGAAATGAAGCGAAAATCATGACGATTGGCAGGGTACTTCAGTCAAAATGACCAGCAATAATGCATATTACCCATTCAAAAAGGAGGTTCAACCATGACAGATTCTTTTAGTCCTTTAACAGAAAAAGAAAAGGCGAGATACCGCAAGATCAACAAGGCGAACCTTGAATTCCTGATGAATCGTTATAACAAAACCAACCGCTGGGTGATTGCCGATATGATTCGGCGAAGCGCCTATCACTATCCCGACAAAAAAGCCATAATCTTTAATGATGTCAGCATGACTTACACGGAACTGGAAGAAGCATGCAACCGGACAGCCAATGCCTTACTGGGTCTGGGAATAAAGAAATACGATCGTGTGGCCATACTTGCCCACAATACGATTGATCACGTGCTGACATGGCTGGGATGTGCCAAGATAGGGGCCATCTATATGGCCGTCAACTATATGCTTCGGGGCAAGGATATCTCATATTGCATCAATCACTCGGAGAGCAAGGTCTTCATCATAGAAGATTCCCTGTATGACCTTGTTAAGGATGTGATGGATGATATGCCGACGGTGAAGACGTATATCTGGTCTCGGCAGGGTGCCGGGCAACCGCCTGTCAGCGATCGTTTCTTGGATTTCGAGAGTTGGTACAATGAATTTCCGAGTGTGGAACCGGATACCATCCTGCACATCGAAGATCCTTGCCAGATGACCTATACAAGCGGTACGGAATCCCTGCCCAAGGGCGTAATCATCAGCAATCAGGCCCTCATGTCCGAATATGTGGGATCCATCATAGACGGCCAGTACGATGATGAAGATATCAATATCAACGCCTTGCCCATCTACCACTGTGCACAGCGCGATGTATTCCTGAATCCCATCTTCTGGGTAGGTGGAACAAACATCCTGATGGCGCCCGATATCGGTTTGATTCTCAAGAACATTCAGAAATACAAGGCATCGATGTTCTTTGCGCCGCCTACCGTCTGGATTGGGATGCTGCGGCACCCCGACTTCACTAAACATGACCTCTCCAGCCTGAAGAAATGCTATTACGGCGCCTCAATAATGCCGGTGGAAATCTTGAAGGAGCTCATGGAGAAACTTCCTGGAACAAAGATATACAATTACTACGGCCAGACGGAGCTGGCTCCTTACCACACCATTCTCAAAGCAAAAGATGCCCTTAGAAAACTGGGTTCAGCAGGATTGGGTGGTCTCAATATGGAAACTCGCCTGGAGGACGATGAGGGCAAGCCGATTTCTCAGCCCGGCGTACCAGGAGAGATCTGCGGCAAGGGACCACATGCCCTGATCATGTATTTCAAGGAACCGGACAAGACCGAAGAAGCCATGAAAGGAAACTGGTTCCATTCGGGAGACATCGGCGTGATGGATGAGGATCGCTATATCACCGTCGCTGACCGGAAGAAGGACATGATCAAGACCGGCGGCGAAAATGTCCCGACCCGCGAGGTGGAAGAGGCCATATACCTTGACAATCGCGTACAGGAAGTAGCCGTTATCGGTCTTCCTGATCCGAAATGGGTGGAAAAGGTCGCCGCCATAATTGTCCCGAAAGCCGGCCAGACGATTACGGAAGGCGAAATTATCGCCCATTGCCGAAAAGAGCTAGCGGGCTTCAAGTGCCCGAAGACAGTGATCTTTGTCGATAACCTTCCTAAAACGCCCACGGGTAAGATCCTGAAGCGGGAGATGCGCGTCCTTTATAAAGACAAATGATTTAAAAAATATACACGGAGGTTTTAAACCCATGCCCACCCGAGGGCATAAGGCTCGATGGAGACGGCTTAATATCAAATTTTAAAGCTTTGCTCATGCCCAGCTTATAATCAACCACCATGATGGTGGCCTGCTGTCGTCGGCTATAGTAGAGATGCAGCAGGCTTTTGATAAGGGCAGGTCTCATCTCGCTTTTTCAGTAAGAAGTCGAGCATTAGAAGTAATGACTAATGCCATTTCGCATTCAAAGGATAGCAAGGCAGCCGCCGACGTCTGCATTTGCAACTACCTGTCCTTTCCGGACAAGATTACCTTCGCCTACCGTAAGAGAAACAAGTCTGCCCGCTATTTTCGCAGCCATGCCGCCTTACGTTGGGCAACAACGTAACCACTCGAATTGAGAATTGTAAACGTCTGTGATGGATACATCTCGGTTACCGTCACCACGTCTATTGTTACTGCCGGTGTCATATAAATATTGATGTAAAGTCCACCCAGAATTGCCGGTACAACCACGCATAATATAATATAGAAAAGCCGTTTGCTTTTCCTCTGCCCGTAAATCTTTGCCGACTTGTCAATCCTTAACTTACTCAAATCTTCCGTTGACATTAATATTCTCACTCAAATATTATAAACTCTGCCGCATCCGGCATGTTCCCCGGTAACAATCTGTTTGAGTTTTCCCGCGCCTTTGCAGTGCATTAGCCGGCAATTTAGACCAGGGAATAAAACTTTCTGATGTGATCAAATGAAATAACCCGTTATTCATCATACCGGTGATGTTGGAGAAATCAGCCTGATAAGGCGGCAGATAGGATTTAGCCTGTGTATCTTTCCCTACCAGCAGCGCCACCCGCGCCAAACCCATCTCGGCCAGACTGATACTGGACGGGACAGGATGATCGAATAAGGCAGCATAAACCTGCTGAAAATCGGCCGCTCTGGACTCCACCCACTTTTCGCCTTCCCGAAATGATTCCACATAAACAGCCATTGCCTTCATGATAGTATCCCAGGAGAAGTCATCTTCACAGAGCATACTGCTTGCTGTAAGAAGTGCCGCAGCATCAAATAAATAACTTTGCGCCTGTTTTGCTCCCCCGTAATAAGAGTGCCCCAGAGCTTTGCCATCCCAGAATAAATCAATCAACCGACGGATTGTCTGTGCAGCTTTTTCTTCCAGTTCAGGTTTTCCGAGGTTCCGGCCTGCCTGAATCAGAGCAATGGCAACTAATGCATTTATCCCGCAAAGTATTTTATTGTCCCGCGCCGGCTGCGCCCGTTTTTTTCGTACAACCAGAAGTTTCTCTTCAATATCCGGAAGAGCAACATCATTTTTTCTAATCAGGTGGATGAGACCTTCAAAATTGCCTTGTTCATCAATGTAGTACGATTCGGACAATCGTTTAAATTCATCCGCCGTAAGAGAATATTTAAGCTCAGCATAGCTCCAGACATAGGTAGCTCCCTCCGCATGTTCCGTATCGGCATCATGAGCCGAAATAAATAATCCATTATCGGCGAAACACTCATCGAGGCAGCGGAGAATACTTTCCGCCATTTTTTTATACTCGGTTTTTCCTATGACTTTATAGGCTAAGGCATAGCACCACAGAGCCATGGCCTGATCATAAAGCATTTTTTCGAAATGCGGGATCGTCCATTTACGGTCCACACAATAGCGGAAAATACCACCTTGCAGATGGTCATTGATCCCCCGCAAGCGCATGACATCAAGAGTTTTACGGCAAATTGCCCAAACAGCAGAGTTATTCTCAACACAAAGAAAATACAAAAGATATAATAGCGTGGAATGAGGGGGGAATTTTTGTCCCGAACCAAAGCCTCCATAAACAGGATCATGATAGAATAATAGATTTTTTACTAAAGACTCTTCTGTAACAATTGTCAGCGATTCTTCCGGAGCTGTAAATGGCAAAATATTATCAGCGTTTTTCTTATAATGATCATAAACCATTTGAGCTATGTTTAAAAACGAGTGTTGCGCCCCACTGGAATGCGCAGGCGCATAGGTAAGCGCATAAACAGGACGAAGATCGGCAGTCATAAATACGTTGAGAGGCCAGCCGCCACTGCCGCTTTGGGCGGCAAGAAAACGCATTAAATATTGATCTATGTCCGGCCTTTGTTCCCGATCCACCTTAATGCAGACATAATGACTGTTAAGAAAATCGGCTGTATCCCTGTCCGAAAAAGCCTCGCGAGCCATGACATGGCACCAATGACAGGTTGCATAGCCCACGGAAACAAAAAGCGGCCTTTTCTCTGCCGCTGCGCTCCGGATAACTTCCGAACTCCATTCCTGCCACCAGACAGGATTGGCTATGTGCTGTAAAAGATAAGGGGACAGTGATTTATCGAGATTATTTCGTTTAAGGTCAGGCATGCATGTTCCTCAAGCATTATTTCCAGCTTTAACAATCATGCTGGTTGTCCGTCCGAAATGACCATGTTCAATACTCAGGATCGAACCTGCTACGAAATTGTCCCTTTCCTCTTATATCAGCGGAATAGCGCTTTACTGGTCAGACGCTGGATTTCCTTTTCATCGGTCCAGATAATTTCACCGGTTTGAATATTAACCAACTGCAAGGTAATGTTGTAGAAAATTATATCCTTCCTGTCCGTTTTTTTGCGGATGCTGGAAATGGTGCCTCTTAAGATCAATTTGGCGCCAACTAATTTTCCTACCTGAGCAACTGTTTTACTGTCGAACAATCCGGACTGCTGCAGTTTCATCTGATTCAAAATGTCTTCTACGGCCTGATCGTCAATAAAATTTGCAATACCTCCATTGATCAGTCTGGTCCTGATTTTTTCCATGATAGTCCGCGTATTGACATGTTCATCCGTCTCATTTTTCATGTCGCGGGCTAACATCCAGCGTGGCCTTTCATTGACGTATTGCGTGCTGGTGATAAAGGAAGATTGCTTGACAGAACTGGCCATGTAATCACTGACATCTTTTAAGTCTTTTGCCGACCAGTCCGAGCCGGTAACCGTTTCTTCATCCTTGATCTCATATTTAATTGTTGGTGCACAACCGGACAAAAGGCTGATTATGATAATTAGCAAAAACAAATTGAGCCTGGTTTTCATTTTTTCCTCCCTTAATTGATTCTATTTAGCAAACGAAAAATAAGCGATCCCGATTTTATCCTTTTCGAGTTTAACCGTTTTCTCCTGCACACCGCAGCCATAATCGATTCTGATCTTATGTTCGCCGGGGACAAGCCCGTTAACCCGTAAATAATTAATCTTTCCAGGCAGCGTTGACCAGCCTCGCAAATCCGCCTGCTCAACTGCCATCCAGACTGCACTGCCAATATTAACCAGTGATTTTAATAAAAATCCGGCCAGCGGATTATCTTTGGCCACTCGCTCGGCAGCGGCCTGGGCGGATACTTGAGTTGCCGCTTTGACCGTCATGCGGCCAACCAATTTGGCGATTATCGCCGCTTTATCTTTTTCATACTGAGTAAGAATGGTGCTTTCCAGATCGTAAAGAAGCGAGGCGGCACCCAGAGGATTGCCGTCCAGGCTGATGTCGCTTTTGGACACTGCGGAAACTGTCGGTTCGTAAGAAGCATAGGCAAAACCTAAATGGATAGTAGCATCATTTACCACCACCGGCAATGGCCCCCATTTTAATTGATATTTATGCGGCGCCAGTCCGGTATCGATCAAGATCACCAGATCCGTCGATTTCCCCTTTTTCGTAAGCCTTGCCGATTCTGGCTCCCATTTCATTTTCCGGTATTCGATTTTCGCATCGTCGAGCTTATTTTCCATTTCATAAATGATGGCGGAAAGCAGCCGGGCAAAGGGATTTTCCAGATAACTGCGCTCTTCCTTTGCTTCAACGTACTGGTTAATCTTGTTCATTGTCCTGTTGCGTTCCACGAGAGCTCCCGCAAAATCACCCTTTCCTAAATACGCCAGAGCCAGATAGGGACTGATCATTATTTTTTCGTGCATTTCCGCTTCATACTCTTTTGACGTATCATCCGTTAGAATTGAGCCGAATCCTTCCGTCAAAGAAATCGTGCCTTCAATCGTGAGAAATCTTCTTTCGGCTTCCTGCAAATCGGCAATACATTGATTGTATCTGCCGGCATTGAGGGCTATCTTACCTCGTTCCAGCAGAGCCAGATATTTATTTTGTTTTGCTTTACCTGAATTTATTGTTTGCGAAACGAAAGCGTCGGCATATTCAAGCGCCGATTCGGCATTATCATTGTGCAGCGCCGTTAGAAAAGAACTGGTTTCTTCCGTATAGAGATTTGCCGCCGGACAGACAGAGGCATACCAGAATATTAACGAAAATATTAGGGGAATTGAAAGACGCTTAATAATCATCATGTTTAGTTATAGTCCGAATTTACCCAACCCGGTCAGCGATAATTTTAGTATAAATTTGGTATCGGTAGTCATCTGGGAATCTAATCCCATCGAATCAGTCTTGGAGTATTCCAACCCTATCGCCCAACATTGCTTATGATAGACCAAGCCAATAGTATTTTCTATGCTCCGGGAATTAAACTGATCCCGCCGCGAAATAAATGTACCGTCAATTTTATCCGTAATAACTGCCTTTAGACTAACATCGATTTCTTCAATTGAATTCAGGGTGTAACGATAGCTTAATGTTGCACTGTCGCCGCGCCAATCACTGATAGTCATATCATAATTAGTTACTGTCCAGCCGTTATAGACGCTGTATTGATTCCGCGCACCAAATGATAAATATTGATGCGGCTTGAAATCCACTTCCACTCCCAGCTCAGATAAAGGACGCCTTTCATTAACAATGCCTTCCATGTTCTTTTTGGCCTCATTAATATCATAAGTCTGAAAAAGTTTTACGCGCAGGAATTCTAAATAACTGTAGGTATCCGTTGAATCTTTTTGTTTCGTCTCTGAATCTTTTATTTTAACTGGTGAATTTTTTAATTTAGCGGTAAATGTATTTATTAAGCCCCACGTCAGAGCGTTAGACTCACCAGCAGCCGGCATGTAATCAGGCATGTTGTCCTGCCGGATATTTGGTGCATAGGCATAACTTATCTCCGGTTTTATTTCGTGCCGGACTTTATCCCATCTTTGCACATTCACATCAAAAACACGAGATACCTGGCTATTCATAGCCATAGAAAAATTATAAATACTTCGAGTGCCGCTTTTGCTACCCCCATCAGCCTGCCCATCTTCCCGGCTCCAGAATGTTTCTCTAATGGAAACCTGAGGAATAACTTTTGCGTAACGGGAGAGATTGAATGGCACGGAAAAAGTAGGGTTAACATCAACAAAATGGCCCTTTTGTCCGGCGCCGCGATAGAAATAATCATAAATGGCCGTAAACTCATAATAGAGGGGTGATTTTAAGAGTGGTTGTTTAATTCCCGTAAATGTTATTTCCGGATATTTTTGCAAAGTACTGTCATTATTCGTAAGAGCAAGATTGTCCGTTGAACTCATTAATGCCGTTAAATTGTAATTAGACCATCCTTTGTACAGCCGGACTGTCGATTCTAAAGAGGCCAGGGATTCATCTCCCAGGAAAGGAACTTTTTTAAACGGATCTTGCTCTGTTAACGAATAGTTGGCGCGATAATAGTTATGAGCGGAGAAATCCCGGAAATACCAATTGTCCGATACTCTGCGCAAATCAGTCCGGAGATAGGACTGAGAATCGAAATTAGTCTGATGATTCAAATAATACGACCAGCGCTTGTTCATATCCTGCTGATTAGTACCAGCACCTGCCGTTGTATCCGTAACATGCTTATTGTCGTCCAGATAATCGCCATAAAAGGTGCCGAAAGACTTTTCCCCGGCATAATAGCGAAATTCAGCACCTTCTTTCAATCCTCTTTTTTCAATATAACGCGAATAAAGCGTCGCATCCATCTGGGGTGAAATAGCCCAGAAATACGGGATTTCTATATCAATGCCCTCCTTATCCTTGGAGTAAGAAAGATAGGGAAAAAGAAATCCGGATTGGCGTTTGGTCTTGGCGGGGAATGGCAGGAGAGGTGAATAGAAAAACGGCACCTTATTGGAAACCATCCGGGCATTTTTCATTAATCCATAACCTTCAAGGGTCACTTTCATTTCACTGCCGGCAATTTCCCAATCGGGCTTGTCACCATCACACGTCGTTGCTACCGGTTGTATTATTTTGTAGGTATGTTCCCCGGTTTTTTGGATTTCGTCGCCCTTGATATAAAAATGATTTTGCGCATAAAATGCCCGGCCTTTATAGGCAACACCTGTTTTATTCTCAACGTTAAAAACTATCTTATTCCCGGCAAGCGTATCTGCGCCCATTTTAAGAACGGCGTTGCCATAGGCGGTAGCGATATTGTTCTTTTTCTCAAACTCCACATCATCGGCAGTTAAAACGCCTCCGTCGTAGGTTATAACTACTGATCCTTGAGCATGATAAACATCGCTGGCATTATCGTAATCCATGGTGTCGGCATCTATATTGACAGGGCTTTTACTATTTTTAGTCTCATCTGCTGATAATTGAGGACATAAAATAAAGACGATGGTTAGAGACAGCAACGCAGTTATTAATATATTTTTTAGCTGATTTGCCAAAACCAACATATACCCCTTTTATTTAAGTTGGGCAGGGTGATGAAAAACACCCGATTTGCAGACTGTTGGCTTCTTATCATAAGATACCAACTTAGGGAAAGCTTGTTTTAGCTCTCCGATTAAATAAAGTGAACCGGCTGCACAAATCATATCACCTTCTCCCGCCAGATCAAACGCGCGTTCAACAGAATCCTGCACATTTTCCGCGATTATGGCCGGATATCCTATTTTTTTCACACACTCCTGAATATTGGCAACAGGAACGGCACGTCTGGCTTGCAGCTGTGTAAGAATTATCAGCTCAGCCAACGGCGCAATTTTTTGAATCATTTTGCGGTAATCCTTATCAGCCAGTGCGCTAAAAATGAGAATCAAACGGCGATAGGTAAAATCATTTTTCAGCGCCCGGCATAAAACACTTATTCCGGCGGGATTGTGTGCTCCATCAACCACAAAAAGAGGTCGATGGCACAGGATTTCCAATCGCGCTTTCCACCTTGTACTTCTCAGCCCTTTCTTAATTGCCGCAACATCGACCGGGAACCCTTTAAGGCCTACAATTTCCAGTGTCGCTAAAGCCAGCGCTGTATTATCCAGTTGGTGCCGGCCCAGCAGAGGAACGGTCAAATTATTCAAATTACTGTATAGTCCGAAATAAGTAGTCAACCCATCTTCCTGCTGTTTAATTTTTATATCTTTACCTAGCCGGTAGAGGATGGCCTTGTTGCGGCGGCAGACGTCTTCCAGCACTTCTAAAACCTTTTTTTGTTTTGCAGCGGTGACACAAACACCGCGTTGCTTGATGATGCCCGCTTTTTCCCCGGCAATCGCTGCCAAAGAGTTCCCCAAATAATCCGTGTGGTCGAAACTAATATTGGTGATTACCGAAACAAACGGACAGCAAACATTTGTTGCATCCAGCCTGCCACCCAAGCCCACTTCCAGAACGGCAATATCAATCTCCCGGCGCTGAAAATAGAGAAGGGCCGCAGCTGTCAATACTTCAAAATAAGTTACAGGCTGTTTAATCGCTTTTTTTACCATGGTGACAATTTGCCTGAAATCTTTTGCGGAAATATCTTTTTTATCAACGTTAATTCTCTCCCGCACATCGACCAAATGCGGTGAGGTATAAAGACCTGTTTTGTAACCAGCCGCGTGCAGGATAGAAGCGGTCATGGCCGCTGTTGACCCTTTCCCGTTGGTACCGGCAATTAATATCGTCTTATAGGAATTCTGCGGATTGCCCAAGCTAAGCAGGAGATCAGAAATTGCCGTAAGCCCGAAGCGCATTACATCAATGTTTAAGCTGGAAAGATAGGCGGCAGGATCAAATTTTTTCATTAATTAGTTGAAATCAAATATGTATTTTCTGGCCGTCGTCGATTATATGGATTCTCCGGTCTTTTATCGCCGCAACCTCTTTACGGATAGTCTCACGGTAACTGGGTTTCATATGATAGAGGTAAATTTCCGGATTTACTTCTGTTAATTTTTTTAATTCGACCGCAAGCGAGAGCGGAGTAAGATGACCGGTAATATTGGCGATATCCTTCAGCCCATCAGGCAAAGAAGTCTCCACAAATATTGCTTTGAGTCCTTTGGTTTTCCTTGCTATTTGCCATGCGTCTTCTGTCGGCCCCGTATCTCCCAGAAAAATTACTGCTTTCCCTTTCGCCTCAACGATGTAACCGACGGTCTCTACCACATGATGAAGATCAATAGCTCTTACCTGTAAGTCACCTATTGTTTGCGTTCTGCCCGGCTTGATAATCTGAAATTTTATCACCGGTGCCTTGGGGCTTGGTATTTTAGAAAAATCAGGCCAGATAACATTATTAAATAAGTGCCGGTGAATTGCATCAATAATGCCCTTTGTGCTGACAATAACCAGCGGTTTTTCCCGGTGCTGATAGCATATATTATCGGCTAGAAACGCAATATCGCGAACATGATCAAGATGGGCGTGGGTGATAAAAATGTAATCAATCTTCATTTGCTCTTTTATGCTCAGAACAGAAGTTATAGTACCTGCATCAACCAGGACATTCTGCCCGATAAGGAAGCTTGTCGTATTGTAATTAGGAAGCTGCGAGCCGTGACAACCAAGCACCCTTATGTTCATTTATAGCTCCTAGTAGATGATTTCTTTGCAAAATAGCATACCTTAACCTTCGAGGCAATAAATTTGTAATCAAATTTCTCATGTAATATTTATTATTTATGCATATTGTCCTATTTTCTAATTTATCATTAAGGATGGCGTTGAAGAGAATGCATTGAAAAACATGCAGGTAGTTGCTATATACTCCAATGAGTTCTAAGAAGTATCAAGAAAGGATAAAATATGTTTAACAATTATTTATTGTTGTTCTTTCCTCTGGCTATCACTTTACACAACATCGAAGAAGCTCTCTGGCTGCCGCAGTGGTCTCGCCATGCCTCTAAATATCATAAGCCGGTAGAAAAAAACGAATTTCATTTTGCCTTGATTATAATTACAGCTCTGGCATATCTGGTTACTTTTTTTCGCGTAATTCTTCCTGATGTTGTCTTCATCAGCTGGGTGTTCTACGGCTTTCTGGGCGTCATGATAATCAACGCCATATTTCCCCATCTGATGGCGACCATAGCCCTTAAAAAATACGCGCCGGGCCTGTTCACCGGATTGTTCCTGATCATTCCCATTAACTCCACATTAATCTATCGGGCAGTAGATATCGGATTTATTACCATCTCGGGAGTTATTATTGCTACCGCTGCCGTGGGCATATTGTTGATTTTAATTATCCCGCTGTTATTTAAAGCAGGCGGCAGATTGATTAATTACTGAGGCAAAAAATGAATTCTTTCCCCTTCAAAAAGATTGATGCCTTTACAAAAGGATTATCGGGTGGAAATCCCTGCGCCTGCATTTATTTAGACAGCGTTGATGATATAGCGGATCAGGAAATGCAGAAAATCGCTAGAGAGCTGAAAGGCTTTGTCAATGAAGTTGTTTATTTATTCCCGGAAGAAAAATGCTTTCTCTTGAAATATTATTCGGCGGAATGCGAGGTTGACTTTTGCGGACACGGCACAATCGGCATCATGTACGACCTGATTTCTAGCCGTACGGATTTATTAAATCAGGAAATCATCAGAATTAGAGTACGAGATTCAGGTCTGAACGTTTATAACAAGATCAAAGAGAGTGACTCGATTTTTATCACAGCACCACCACCCGTATATAATAAATTGGAACTGGAGAAGAAGGTAATAGCACGGGCCCTCAATATAGGAAAGGACGCTATTAACAACGATTTTCCATTGGCCTTAATTAATGCCGGATTAAACACTTTGATTGTTCCGGTGAAAAATTTAGAATTGTGCCTGGCCATTCTACCTGACCAGTTCATGCTGAAAGATTTCTGTTTTGAAAATGGAATCGATATTATTCTGATCTTTACCAATGATGTCGCCGATGAAAAGAATAAATTCCGCACCCGGGTTTTTGCGCCAAAATTCGGCTATCTGGAAGACCCGGCGACGGGCTCCGGAAATTCTGCTTTCGGCAACTATTTGCTGCAAAACAATTTATGGGATGGTGCCGGTTTCAGCATTGAGCAAAACAGCAGTTATGATTCTCCCAATATTGTGAAGCTGGATACCGTAATGAACGAAGAAAAGAAAAATGTTATTTTTGGCGGCAGCGCTGTAGTTAAAATTCAGGGCGTCTATAATCTTACCTGATAACAGTTCGCCTGAGAATTGGACTGAATAGTTTTATTTATTTTTTGCACCTTTCAATTTTTCTTCCAATCCTTTGGCTCGGGCACAGGATTCCTTCGCTCCCATTTGACAGGCCCGGACAAAATCTTTTTGCGCGATATAATATTTACCCATTTTGATGAACACTTCCCCTCGGAACCGGTATAATCTCGGAGCATCGGGCTTAAGTTTAATTGCTTCATTAATCGTGATTAAAGCCAAATCAACTTTACCCGGCTGATCCTTCAAAATCAGTGCTTTAACACCGAGATTTCTTACGGATGAAGAATCCATTGCCAGTGCCTGATCAGTCACGGCCATAGCGTCGTCCAATTTCCTTAAAAAATAAAGCGCGTAGGCTTTTCTGGCATAGACATCAATCAACCGGGGATTCCGGACAATCGCCTGCCCATAGGCCTCCACCGCTTCCTCCCAGCGCTGATTAATGGTGGCAATGTCTCCCTTTTCCATATACTCCAGGACAGACATCTCTTTCACCAGTGATTCATGCTTGTCCTTCATTTCCTGGCTGGGTGGTTTTTTTATTCCCTTGCTATCACTTTGCTGGCTAAGCTTCTTTAAATCGGCAAGTTCTTTTTGCAAGGCAGCCAATTGAGTTTGTACATCCTTCAGGCTTTCCGTATTATCACCTTCCTGCATTTTGGATATTCGATCTTTGAGATTTGATGTATCAATGGTTGCCCGAATCTGAATAGTCAGAACCATATTTTCCCCGAACATTTTCCAGTCCTCGTTTACTATTTCTACAGACATGATACCGGCAGCCATTGTTTTGATTTGATCTTGGGATAACTGAAAATTCTTGACTTCAGAGGAACTCTCCAGATAGGTGCCGGCCTTTTCCATCGCCATTCTTTTGGCTTCAATTATGGCTTGAACCTTGGCATCCTTTTTCGTATCGAGATCGCCCAGCACGTATTTGCCCTCACTCATAATTACGGATGGATCCGCAAAAGCTACCGTACTGAACAACAAAAAAATGCTCCCCAATGCCAGAAATAACCAGCCTGATTTTTTCATATATGCCTCCCCGAAGAAAAGCTCCTATTGATTGGATATTATATGTAAAAGAAGAGAAAACTACAATAGTTCAATTATTTGCTGAACATGGCTGGAAATTATTGAGTAACACCCCGGGGAGATGCTACCCCGGGGTGTTGAGTTGGAAGTTTGGCTGTTTTAGAATGTCAACGTTAACTTATTGATGACCATATAATCATTCTGTACGGTATTGGCAGAATTGGTTCCTTTGAAATAATCACCAGTCCATAGATAACCGGCACCCAGCATATAAGTCAGGTTACTGGTGAGTTTATAAGTTGCCGTTACATCAAATTCATAACCGTAATCTTTGGAAACCCAGTTCGCCGTGGGATTTTTATCCGCAGTGGCGTATGTAAAAGAAGCCATAATGCCCAGCTTGTCCGTGGGCGTTGCACCAACACGGCCCTGATACAATAAAGCATTGGTCATGCCGGTGGTGCCGAAACCGGTTTGGGTAGCTGCAGTAACAGCACTGCTGGTCAGGCTACCTATCAACATGCTGCGGTCGTAATTCCACATAATCAAATTCGGACTCCAGTCACGGCCGCCGTTAAGAGTGCCGCCTTCCTGTTTGTCCGACGTATTAGGATCATCACCGGAAACATAAGCGATTGTGCCGCCGAAATAAACCGGACCGAAAGTCGCCTTGGCATCAATCCAACCGCTCATATTGTCCATTTTAACTTCACCCGTACCGGACTCAGTTTCAGTCAATTTACCAGTAGCCCAGTTAAATTCGGCCTGCAGATCCAAGGGACCGAACTTGGCAATGGTATAGGGTGTGAGAGCGTAATAGGTTTTTTTGCTATTTGGTGTGGTTGATGTTGCCGGTCTAAGCTCGGCATAACGGTAGTAATTGACGTTTATACCGGCCAGGCCGTCTTTCCATTTATAAATTCCTTCAATGCCATATTTGTCATTGTCGGTATCACTGTAGGTAGCGGCGGTATTAGACGTGAAACTTTGCTCTTTTACTTTGGTGATAGCCAAATTGAGAGTTGCCGGACCAGCGGTATAGGAGTACTTGATCCGGGCGGCAGGGGCTATAGTGTTGCCGAAGTCCGTTCCCGTCCTGCCATCTTCCATCATACCGGCAGAGAAAATGCCGATTGGCGACTGGTAAATAATATAAGCCCAGTCAAAAGCTATGTTTTCGTTTTCCGCCGTAGTTCCTGCGGAATCCACAGCAAGTGTCGTGCTGGTTCCACTTCTGCTTCCTCCTAAAACTCTTTCCATGACATCTGC
>CAIVQG010000006.1 GCA_903907985.1 uncultured delta proteobacterium | reverse complement strand
GCAGATGTCATGGAAAGAGTTTTAGGAGGAAGCAGAAGTGGAACCAGCACGACACTTGCTGTGGATTCCGCAGGAACTACGGCGGAAAACGAAAACATAGCTTTTGACTGGGCTTATATTATTTACCAGTCGCCAATCGGCCTTTTCAGTGTCGGTATAATGGATGATGGAGCAACGGGAACAGTTTTCGGTAACACCGTGGCGCCGGCCGCCCGGATTAAATATTCCTATACTGCTGGCCCGGCAACGCTCAATCTGGCTATCACCAAAGTAAAGGAGCAAAGTTACACGGCCAATACCGCCGCTACCTACAGTGATGCCGACAATGACAAATATGGCATTGAAGGAGTTTATAAATGGAAAGACGGCCTGGCCGGTATCAACGTCAATTACTACCGTTATGCCGAGTATAGACCGGCAACATCTACAACTACACCCAACACTAAAAGAACCTATTACGCTTTCACACCCTATACCATTGCCAAGTTCGGTCCTGTGGATGTGCAGGCGGAATTAAACTGGGCAACAGGCAAATATACTGAAACTGAGACCAGTACCGGTGACGTAAAAATGGAAAACATCAGCGGTTGGATTGATGCTAAAGCAACTTTCGGTGCTGTTTATTTCGGCGGCACAATCGCTTATGTTTCCGGTGATGATCCTGCTACTACAGAGAAAAGAGAAGGTGGTACTCTTACAGGCGGTCGCGATTGGAGCCCCAATTTAATTATGTGGAATTATGACCGTAGCATGTGGATAGGAAGTCTGAACAGCTCTGCGACCACTACTGCTATAGGCACCACCGCCACCGCCGTTGCTGGTAATGCCTTCGGTACTACAGGTATGACCAATGCTTTATTGTATCAGGGCCGTGTTGGTGTAACGCCCACGGACAAGCTGGACATTATGGCTTCTTTTACCTATGCCACTGCGGATAAAGCCCCCGTTGCGAACTGGGTTTCCAAAGATTACGGTTATGAATTTGATGTAACGGCAACTTACAAACTCACCAGTAACCTGACTTATATGCTGGGTGCCGGTTATCTATGGACTGGTGATTATTTCAAAGGAACCGATTCTGCCAATCAAGTGCAAAATGATTATCTGGTCATCAATAAGTTAACGCTGACATTCTAAAACAGCCAAACTTCCAACTCAACACCCCGGGGTAGTATCTCTCCGGGGTGTTTCTTCTATTTCAATTATCATTTTTAGAGAGTTTAATTATCTGATTGACGTCCGATGATTTATTTCTTAATCTTATTTAAATTCAAATTCCGGGACAAACAATATGGATTATTCTCAATACACGGAAAATTCAACAACCGTAAAAGAATATATGCTGGTTGTATCAGATGGAGTATCTCTTAGGATAATTGATTTCACACCACAAAATGTTTCACCACAGAAACCGGTAATCCTTTTTGTTGCCGGATGGATTTCCCTTCTCTCCGGCTGGAAAGAGGTTCTGAAAGTTCTGCTTGCCGAATATAGAATACTCTACCTGGAGTCGAGGGAAAAACAATCTTCAATAGTTCCTGATGTTAAGAAAACAAGTTTTTCGATGCAGCGCCTTACACTCGATTTAAGCGAAATAATAGAACAAGTCATTGAGCCATCCGGAGAATTTATACTTGCTGGAAGTTCACTCGGTGCGACAGCGATTCTGGAATACTGCGGATCAGATAAACGCAAACCTTTGTCCGCAGTGCTGATCGGTCCCAATACCGAGTTTAGATTTCCCAAAATTCTGGTATTAATAGTGTCCATTGCGCATCCTTTGCTCTACTTTTCCATAAAACCTCTAATAAAATGGTATATTAGAAACTTCAGGCTGGATAAAAAAAACAGTAAAGAGCAGATTGAAAAATATGAAAACACACTGGATTGTGCAGATCCATATAAACTGAAAGCCAACGCGCTTGCTTTAAAAAACTATGCCCTAGCGGATCGTGCTAAAAAGATAACGGTTCCCTGTCTCATTCTCGGCGCTACCACTGACACGCTCCATGATACCGGAAATATAAAGCATCTTGTAAATAAAATACCTGATGCAAAATATATCGAACTTGCAAGCAATATGGAAACTCACAGCGAAAAAGCAGGAACTGTAATAGCGAAATATATCAAAAGTTTAATGAGTGAATAAAACAGGCCGGTTTTACATTGACATATAATAGCTATTTTCCTATACTCGCAGCCCGGGAAAAGGGAGTTTTGGTAAATGTTTAGGGGAGTATTAAAAAAAATTGAAAATCATAGTTATATCAGGATCTCACAGCAACATTGGGAAAACAACCCTGCTCAGAAATATTCAAGTTAAGCTCCAACCATCATCAACAATAGCGATAAAATTGGGTCATCGTTCCTTTAATTCGGAAAAGCCGGAAAAATTCTTCAGCAATATGCCGGAAGGCCTGGAATATATAGAATCTCTGCGAAAATCAGGAAGCACCGATTTTCTCTTAATAGAAAGCAATTCAATATTTAATTATCTGGAGCCGGATTTAGGCATTTTTCTGCAAAGTAAAGGAAAGACGGAAAAAGATTCGGCAGTGCTCGCAAAATCAAAAGCGGATATAATAATTGACGAAAATTTTGACTGTAATACTGCTGTAAAAATTATTAACGAAAAAACTGGAATGAAGCTCCTGGATGATGTTCTCTGGGATCAGTATAAATATATTTACAATTAAACAAAGATAAAAAGGTGTAGCAGTCTATGCTGGATAAATTTAACCGGGAAATTAATTATTTAAGGATTTCTTTAACAGACAAATGCAATCTGCGCTGTATTTACTGTATGCCGGAAGAAGGTTTGCCGCTAAAACAGCACAAAGATATAATGCGATATGAACAGATAGTGCTGATAGTTAAAGAAGCAGCCCGGCTGGGTATCAATAAAATAAGATTAACCGGCGGGGAGCCCCTGATAAAAAAGGATATCGAGTTTTTAATAGAAAAATTAGCGGCTATTAAAGAAATTAAAGAACTTTGTTTGACAACAAACGGCGTGTTGCTTGCCGAAAAAGCAAAAATATTAAAGCAGGCTGGATTAACCAGTATAAACATTTCTCTGGACACGCTTCAGCCCGAAAAATATAGAGAAATAACCAGAGGCGGAGATCTGGCTGATGTTTTAAAAGGTATAGATCAGGCTATTAACGAAGGTTTTAAAATTAAATTAAACATGGTAGTTCTCAAGGATAAAAATGAAGATGAAATCGATGATATGAGAAACTTTTGCCAAAATAAAAATATCAAATTGCAGCTGATAAATCATTTCAATCTGACTAACAATAAAAATGATGAATATTTCTTTGATCGACCGCCAAAATGCAAACAATGCAACCGCATTAGACTGTTGTCTGACGGTGTTTTAAAACCTTGCCTTCATTCGGAAACTGAATATAAAGTAAATTATGATAATATAAGGGAAAGTCTGGAAAAAGCCATTCTATCAAAACCGGAAAAAGGATCATCCTGTAATTCTAGAAAAATGTTTGAAATAGGAGGTTGATAATGGAATTAACTCATATAAACTCAGCGGGAAATGCCTTCATGGTTGATGTGTCCTCAAAAAAAATAGTAAGAAGAACGGCATCTGCTTTCGGAAAAATTATTCTGCAAAATGCAACTATCGACCTGGTTAAAACCAACTTGATGAAAAAAGGCGATGTTTTAGCTGTAGCTAAAATTGCCGGCATTATGGCGGCAAAAAAAACAGAAGAACTGATCCCTTTATGTCATTGCTTAAATCTCGAACACGTCGACATTAATTTTAATATAGTTGATGACGGTATAGAAATAACCAGCCAGGTAATAACTTCCGGAAAAACAGGAGTGGAGATGGAGGCACTAGCTGCCGTATCGGTTGCGGCTCTGACTGTTTACGATATGTGCAAAGCCGTTGATAAGACAATGAAAATTGAAAATATTTATCTTGTAGAAAAAAAGAAGCAAGAAATAGAATAATACTGGGATTTATCAAAATGAAAACCTTTAAGATAATATCCATTAACATTTCGGATAATAAGGGCGAAAAGAAGATTCCGATACCGGAAGCTTTTTTAAAAGAAAATTATGGAATAGAAGGGGACGTTCATGCCGGAGATTGGCACAGGCAGGTCTCCATGCTGGCTTCCGAGGACGTTGAAGAAATGATTAAAAAAGGCGCCAAGGTGAAATGCGGGGACTTTGCCGAAAATATTACAACAGAAGGTATCGATCTCGCCAATTTGCCAATAGGCACTATGTTGAATCTCGGTGACGCTGTCCTGGAAGTTACCCAGATCGGTAAAGAATGTCATGAGCATTGCGCCATATTTCGGCAGATCGGAGATTGTGTAATGCCGCGCAAGGGAATTTTTACTCGAGTAATAAAAGGTGGGAAAATAAATAATGAAAGTAACTGTTATTACAATATCTGACCGGGCAGCAAAGGGAATTTACGAAGATCTTTCCGGGCCGACAATTGAGAAAATTATCAAAGAAAGCATTACAGATGCTGAAATTTCCAGAATCATTGTTCCTGATGAAAAGGATGAAATCTTAAAAGCATTGCACGAGGCCGACTCAGCCGATTTTATATTGACAACCGGGGGAACTGGTTTAGCCCAGAGAGACATCACTCCTGAAATTTGTGAGGAATATTGTGACAACAGTTTGCCGGGAATTTCCGAGATATTAAGGAGCGAATCATATAAAGAAACTCCCCATGCCATGCTTTCCCGGGGATATGCCGGAATTAAAGGTAAGACTGTAGTTGTTAACTTCCCGGGTTCTGTAAAAGCTGTAACCCTTTGCACAAAGATTCTTTTGCCAATTATGGGGCATGCAATAAAAATGATCAACAACGAAGGACATTAATATAATACATAGCCGATATAGATTGGTTATTTATGCTTTTTTATTGCTTCATCAGTCAACTTCAAGAATGGTTCTTTCCCGAATACCTGGAGATCGAAAAACTTTACAATAGCCGGTTGAAATTTATTAAAATATTCCATTCCTTTATTGGGCGCGGAAGAGGGTAATTCCAGAGTCAAGGTAAATATGTTGCGTTCATGCCCGGCATAATTTCCCAGAGAGCCCGGGAAATAGCCAAATTTCTTCATAGGATGTTTTGTCTCTTTACTTACGGTTTCTATCCAGCGTTCAAAGGAATCAAGATCGGACGACGGACCGTCAAAGTCATAAAAACCTAATGGCGAATGGATAGTCAGTATCTTTTGCGGTTTGAATCTGTTGATTAAGGCTATCTGGAACAATGTCTCTTGTTCCGATCCGGGTTTTCTGCCCGGATAATAGCGCTTATTTTTATGGCCTTTGCGTTCCCATTGTTTCCAGGCCATTGCCTGCCAGTCACGCGTGGGGAAATTTCTGTTTACATCAATGCCACTGGCATTAACGCGTGTCGGAGGATTGGCAAAAAAACCATCTGGATTAATCAAGGGAGCAATAATGATGCATTTATCCTTGAAAAAATCCGGGTTATCTTTAATATAGTTGGCAAATTTCAGCAGGACATAAACAGTGGGCAACTCATCGCCGTGAACACCGCCCAGAAATAAAATGCAGTTGCTTTTATAACCGCCGAAGACAGCAAAGATCAGTGGCTTTTTTTGGCCGGTTGTCCGGTAATATTCCCAAGGGATTCCCTCTAATTTTATGTCTTTCCATCCGTAGTCCTTACATTGCCGCTCCATAATCGTCAGAAAATCTTTTAATTCCTTCTGGGAAGGTTCGATTGCAAAAGCCTGACCGGTAAATATAACGACAAACAGCAATGATAAAGATAAGAACTTTATTAAGGGAAATTTATTAGTCATGTTTTATTCGCCAAGTTAAGATAGTGATACCAAGTTGCATTCAAAAGATAACGCGACGCAGTTAAAAAAGTTAGCTAAAGAATGAGACTTGGTATGAGCTTTTAAAGCATGGTTAATCATTTTGCAAGAATTTAATAACTGTAATCTACACATATTGGCGATTATTGTGAGTATAAAAAATTAAAGAGAGGCTCTTGGGGGATAATTTCTGTAGCGAAAGTATAATGCCCCTAGAATGCAGCATATTCCACCGGTGAATAAGGTTAGTGGAACGCCCAGGTTGCCGGCCACACTTCCGGCCAGCAGACTGCCAAAAGGCGCCATGCCTAAAAAGGAAACGGCAAAAAAACTGACCATCCGTCCGCGTTTGTCATCGTCCACGTTAGTTTGCAGCCAGGTATTGCTGGAAGCAACCTGGATCATAATTCCGAATCCCGTAAGGAAGATCAATAATAAAGCAATCCACAGGAAACGCGATAGTGACATACCGATAAGTCCGAGGCCGAAGACGAAAACGGCCCTAGGGATATTTTTACGCAGACCTTTGACGTTGATTCGTGAAGCAAGATAAAAAGCGCCAAGCAGTGCTCCTGCTCCGAGTGAGGACATTAAAAATCCCAAAGTCTGAGGGCCACCTTGCAGAATATCTTTGGCAAAGGCAGGCATAAGGACAATGAAAGGTACGCCCGTAATGCTGGTTAAAGCCATCAGTAAGAGTATTGACTTCATTTTGGGGTCACGAAAAACATAGAAAAACCCTTCTTTTAATTCTTCCAGCATACTGTTTTTTTTAGTTTCTTTTTTTATGTAAACTATCTGCATGACAAGCAGTGCTCTAATAACAGCAAGAAAACTCAGACCGTTAATCAGAAAACAAATTCCTTCGCCGACAGCGGCAATCAAAATACCTGCAACAAAAGGTCCTAAAAACCGTGTTCCATTGAACATGGCGGAATTTAAAGCGATAGCATTGCCCAGGTCTTTCCGGTCTTCAATCATATCTATGATAAAAGATTGTCTTGCCGGTACGTCGAAGGCATTTATGCATCCGATTAATAAACTAAGTCCGATTATCTGCCAGACAGTTATCATATTCGTCAAGACTAATGCCGCCATAGTTAAAGCCTGTATCATGGACAAACACTGCGTCCAGATTAAGATTCGGTGTTTGTTAATCCGGTCAGACCAGACTCCGGCAAAAGGGGAGATGACGAATGTCGGAAATTGACTGATAAAACTGACCAGTCCCAGCAAAAATAAGGAATTGGTCATTCGATAGACGAGCCAGCTTACAGCAATTTGCTGCATCCACATACCAATCAGGGATATAAATTGGCCGGAGAAAAAAAGCCGGTAATTGCGGGATTGTAACGCGCGAAAGGTCAGTTTGAAATTGTTGATACCGTCGAAAACAGTTTCCTTTATTTTGGTGAACATAAATAGTTAATACTCAATAATTCGGTTTATAAATATTTTACTTTTGATCGACACTCGGCGTTTCTGGCGCACTCCACCCGCCACCTAGAGCTTTGATCAGCAGGGCGGCTGATTTTAGGCGCTGGCCGCTGATGCTGATTGCTGCTCTTTCATTGGAAAGAGCAATTGATTGGGCGGTAACTACATTCAGATAATTGACAATACCAGCTCGATACTGATTTGTTGACAGTGTCAAAGATTCACGAGCGTAATTTACCGCCTGCTCCTGCATCTGCGCTTCCTCATCAAGTATGCGCAAAGCAGCCAGATTGTCTTCAACATCCTGGAATGCCGCAAGAACTGTTTGCCGATAAAAGGCTACAGTTCCATCGTATGCGGCCATTGCCCGCTCGGTCTGTGCTTTACGTGCGCCACCGTCAAATAAAGTTGTCGCCAGAGCCATCGGGCCTAAAGCCCAGAAAAAACTGGGTGTCGTAAATAGGCTGGCCAGTGCAGCGCTTTGATATCCCACTGATCCGGAAAGAGTAAGGGATGGATAATAGGCCGCTTTGGCAACACCGATCTGGGCATTGGCTGCGGCCATCTTGCGCTCCGCCGAGCCAATGTCCGGCCTGCGTTCCAGAAGTTCGGAGGGGATACCAACGGGTATGTTTATTTGCGGTTGAACAAATGTCACAGATGGCAGCGAAAAAACGGCCGGCGGCTTGCCGATTAAAATGGCCAGGGCATGTTCCAGCTGTGCCCGCTGCACACCGACATCAATTGCCTGGGCTTGAGTTGATTTAAGTTGAGTTTGGGCTGCCGCAACATCAGTCTTGGCTGCAACACCGGCTTTATAGCGGTTTGAAGTAAGCTCCAGAGCCTTTTTGTAAGCCTCAACCGCTTCTTCAAGATTTTTCTTTTGGGCATCCAAAGTCCGCAGCTGAAAATAATTCAGGGCCAGTTCCGTCTGCATAGATAAACGCATTGCCTGTAAATCGGCAAAAGATGCTTCGGCAGATGCGCTACTGGATTCCACCTGCCGTCGCACACGACCCCATAAATCCACTTCCCAGGCGGCATTGAGAGAAACCTGATGCTGGTTTACTGTGCCAGAGTTATCACCGGCCTGTCCCGAGCGGGTGAAAGCTGCCGCTGCACCGATAGACGGAAAGTAATTCGAACGGGCCGTTTGTACCAGTGCCAGTGCTTGACGATATTGAGACTCCGCGAGCGCAATCGACTGGTTCGATACATTTACCTGCTCGGCAAGAGTGTTAAGGGTAGGATCTCCGAAGGCTTCCCACCACTTTGTTTTGATTTCCTGATCGCGGGGCAGAGCTTCTCGCCATCCTTTTAATTCTTTGTAAGATGATGATGTCGGTGCATCGGGACGTTCATAATCCGGGCCGACGGCGCAACCGTAAATTACCAATAAAACAAAAAGCAACATTTGAGTTGTTAATATATTTTTCATAATCATCCTTTAGAAGTATCCTCCAGTGCCCGCTGAGGGGTTGGGGCACTTTTCCTTTCTAATGCCTTTAAGCAAAACAACCGGAAACGATCAAGATATAAATAAACGACAGGCGTCGTATAGAGAGTCAGCATCTGACTGACGATCAAGCCGCCCACAATAGAAATTCCCAAAGGCCTGCGTAATTCGGAACCTGCTCCGGTGAGCAATATCAAAGGCAGGGCCCCGAAAAGCGCTGCCATGGTAGTCATCATGATCGGTCGGAAACGCATCAGGCAGGCTTCTAATATGGCTTCTTCCGGTTTTTTTCCTTCTTTTCGTTCTTTGTCCAGAGCAAAGTCAATCATCAGAATAGCATTCTTCTTGACGATGCCGATGAGCAGAATAACGCCGATCAAAGCAATGATACTGAATTCCGTCTTGAATAACATTAAGGCCAGCAATGCTCCCACTCCGGCGGAGGGCAGAGTGGATAAAATGGTGACCGGATGGACATAGCTCTCATAGAGAATGCCCAGCACAATGTAGATAGCAATCAATGCCGCCAGAATCAACCAGGGCTGGCTGTTTAATGAATCCTGAAATGTTCGGGCTGTTCCCTGAAAGCTTCCCCGAATGGAACCGGGAACACCGAGACGATCCATTGTTTTTTGAATCGCTACTGTTGCCTGAGAAAGCGATACGCCCAGGGGAAGATTAAAAGAAATTGTGGATGCAGCAAATTGTCCCTGATGGTTGACGGCAAGCGGTGTATTAGTCAAACCATAGCTGGCAAAGGACAAAAGAGGCACTTGTGCTCCATTGGGAAGTTGCGTATTGGGGGGGATAATCAGGTAGACATCTTTAAGAGAATCCGGACTTTGTAAATTAGGAGCCGAAGCCTCCATGACTACGCGGTATTGGTTAAGAGGATTATAAATTGTGGAAACCTGGCGCTGGCCGAAGTAATCATTTAATGTCGCATCAAGAAGTGCCGGGGTGATTCCCATACGCGAGGCCGTGTCGCGGTCAAAAGTAATGGAAGTCTGCAATCCTCTATCCTGCTCATCCGTATTGACATCCGTTAATTCGGGAAGTTCGTTGAATGCATCCTTAATGCGTTTTTCCCACAACCTTAATTCGGTTAGATCTTCAGCCTGCAGTGTGTATTGATAGGCGGCTCCGGCGGACCTACCGCCAACGCGGATGTCCTGGACCGACTGTAGAAAAAGCCTTGCGCCAGCTTCGCGGGCAAGCTTCGGGCGCAGTCTGGCCATGACTTGATCGGCGGAAACCTTGCGCTCACTAATAGGTTTCAGCGAAATGTACATGAAACCGGAATTGCTTCGTCCTCCTCCGGTAAAACCGGAGAGGCTGTCCACAGCCGGATCGGAACGAATGATGTTCATGATGGTAATAAGTTTGCGTTGCATGGACTGGAAAGAAATACTCTGATCAGCCTGGATTGTACCGACAAGCGCTCCGGAATCCTGCTGAGGAAAGAAACCTTTGGGAATAATGATGTAAAGAAAAAAATTCAGGCAGATTACAATAAATAACATCGCCATCATGAGGCGGCCATGGCGCAGGGCAAAGCTGAGTGATCTCCGGTAAAAGTTCAGCACCGCCTCAAATATCTCCTCACTTTTCCGGTAGAACCAGCCCGAACCGCGTTCTTCTTTCGATCGTAACAGGCGGGCACACATCATGGGTGTTACAGTTAGAGATACAAACAACGAAACGATGACAGCCGCAGAAAGTACAACGGCAAATTCGCGGAAAAGCCTGCCGATAACACCTCCCATCAATAAAATAGGAATAAACACGGCAATCAGGGAGAGGCTCATCGAAAGCACTGTAAACCCCACTTCTTTTGCGCCGAGCAATGCAGCATTAAAAGGCGTCATACCTGCCTCGATATGACGAGAGATATTTTCCAGAACAACAATGGCATCATCAACAACAAAGCCGGTGGCGACCGTTAGTGCCATCAGGGAAAGGTTATCCAAAGTATAACCGGCCAGATACATAACGCCAAAGGTGCCGATCAGTGAAACAGGCACGGCGATACTGGGAATCAATGTCGCATAAACGTTGCGCAAAAACAAAAATACAACAAGAATTACCAGAGCAATGGAGATCAACAGGGTGCGTTCGACTTCGTTCAATGATGCACGGATGGTCGGGGTACGATCTGAGGCAATCTTTAAATTGATTGCCGCCGGTATGGAGGCTTGCAATTGCGGTAAGATTTCCTTGACGCGTTCAACCGTTTCGATGACATTGGCGCCGGGCTGTTTGGATATGATCAACAAAACGGACGGCTTGCCGTTGTATAACCCGGCATTTCGCAAATCCTGTACTGAATCGACCACCTCGCCCAAATCCGCAAGACGCACGGCCGCGCCATTGCGATAAGACACAATCAGCGGAATATAATCGGACGCTTTTTTTGCCTGATCATTGGCATAGATCTGCCAGTGTTTGTCGCCTGCCTCCACGGAACCTTTGGGTCGGTTGGCATTGGAAGCGGCGATAGAGAAGCGCACCTGCTCCGGACTTATCCCATAACGGTTGAGCAAGGCCGGATTCAATTCCACTCGCACGGCAGGGAGCGAACTTCCGCCGACATTCACCTGGCCGATTCCTTTAACCTGAGAAAGCTTTTGCGCGAGAATTGTAGAAGCTGCATCGTAGAGCTGGCCGCGGGTCATGGTATCCGAGGTCAGAACCAGAATAAGGATGGGAGCGTCGGCCGGGTTTACTTTGCGATAGCTCGGGTTGCTGGGCATACCCGAAGGCAGCAGGCTGCGCGCCGCATTGATGGCCGCCTGGACATCACGCGCTGCTCCATCGATATCCCGGTCAAGATCAAATTGTAGCGTGATCCGGGTTGATCCCAGCGAGCTCGACGAGGTCATCTCCGTCACGCCCGCAATGCGCCCCAGTGACCGCTCCAGAGGCGTGGCCACCGTGGCGGCCATGGTCTCCGGACTGGCTCCGGGAAGCGAGGCTGAAATGGATATGGTGGGAAAGTCAACCTGCGGCAGTGACGATACCGGCAACAGGCTAAACGCAACCAGACCGGCCAGAGCAATACCGAGCGTGATCAGGGTCGTCGCGACAGGGCGATGAATGAAAGGAGTGGAGATGCTCATAATGTTTCCCCATTGCCTTGATCAACGGTTACAAGATGATGACCTGTTTTTAACCTGACTCTACGGCTCAGGTTGTCAAAAGCCAGATAAATGACCGGAGTCGTAAATAGTGTCAGTATCTGACTCAAAATAAGCCCTCCCACCATGGTAATGCCCAGAGGATGGCGTAACTCCGAACCTACTCCGGTACCGAGCATCAGTGGCAGTGCACCCAGCAGGGCCGCCATGGTCGTCATCATAATCGGCCGGAAGCGCAGCAGGCATGCCTGATAAATCGCTTCCCGCGGCGGCTTGCCCTCTTTGCGCTCTGCATCCAGAGCAAAGTCAATCATCATAATGGCATTCTTCTTGACGATGCCGATGAGCAGGATGATGCCGATAATTCCTATAATCCCCAGATCATTTCCGGAAATCATGAGTGCCAGCAAAGCGCCGACTCCGGCGGAAGGCAGCGTGGATAGAATCGTAATCGGATGGATATAACTTTCATAAAGGATGCCCAGGACGATATACACCGTAATAATGGCCGCCAGGATTAATAAAAGCGTGCCGGTGAGCGACGCCCGAAAAGCCAGGGCCGATCCCTGAAAACTGGTCTTGACGCTGATGGGCATGCCGATTTCGCGCTCGGCTTTTTCGATGTCCGAGACCGCATTTCCCAGTGATTCTCCGTTCGCCAGATTAAAAGAAATGGTGGCACAGGGGAATTGCCCCTGGTGATTGACTACAAGTGACGCCGGTTTTTCCGATATCCGAGCGATGGCTCCCAGAGGAACTTGTGTTCCGGATTGTGAAGTTATATACAAATCATTCAGGGCCGCCGGACCTTTTTTATAATCAGGCTTGACCTCCATAACAACACGGTATTGGTTAGATTGGGTGAATATGGTGGAAACAAGACGCTGGCCGAAAGCATCATAGATGATATTATCAATCGCAGCAGTCGTGATTCCGAGCCGTCCGGCCGCATCTCGGTCGATGTCCACATAGGCCTGTAATCCCTGATCCTGTAAATCACTGGCTACATCTGTCAGATAGGGTGAGCGCGAAATATGATCAACAAGGCGACGGGTCCAAAGGCTGAGTTCGTCAGGATCAGCGGACTCCAGCGTAAATTGATATTGTGTGCGGCTGACCCGGTCTTCAATTGTCAGATCCTGCACCGGCTGCATGTAAAGGGTTATTCCTTTACTATCCGCCGCAGCAAGTCTTGCCTGTAAACGACGGATAACACCAGAAGCATCAAGGTTACGTTTATTCTTCGGGATCAGATTGATCATCATACGTCCGCTGTTCAACGTTACATTGGTTCCATCGACGCCAATGAAGGACGACAGACTTTCAACGGCCGGGTCCTGAAGAATAACTTTAGCCAATGTCTGCTGACGCTCGGCCATGGCGGAAAACGAAATGGATTGCGGAGCTTCTGATATGCCGAGAATCATGCCCGTATCCTGTATGGGAAAGAAACCTTTGGGGATGATGATATACAAAATAATCGTCAGCACAAGCGTACCAATGGCCACCGTGAGCGTGGCTTTCTGATGATCAAGGACCCAGGTGAGCATCTTTCCGTAACGGGCAATTGTCCTTTCAAAAAACAAGCCGCTGCGGCGATAAAAACGTCCCTGCTTTTCTTCCGGTACATGTTTCAACAGTTTGGCGCACATCATCGGTGTCAGTGTCAGTGAAATAAGGGCGGAAAGCAATATGGCGACAGCCAGCGTGATCGCAAATTCCCGGAATAGCCGCCCTACAACATCTCCCATGAAAAGAAGAGGAATCAAAACGGCGATCAGGGAAAAAGTAAGCGAAATGATCGTAAAGGCAATCTGCCTGGACCCTTTGAAGGCAGCCTCCAGCGGGGACAGGCCCTGTTCGATGTAACGGGCGATATTTTCGATGACAACAATGGCGTCATCCACGACAAAACCAGTCGAGATCGTCAAGGCCATCAAAGTCAGATTGTTGATGCTGAAACCGAAGAGGTACATAAGACCAAATGTTCCGATCAGCGATAGCGGCACGGCGATACTCGGAATAATGGTTGCGGATAGATTGCGCAGAAAAAGGAAAATGACCATGACGACGAGCGCAACGGCCAGGATAAGTTCAAACTGCACGTCGTTAACTGATTCCCGGATAGTTGTAGTACGGTCGGTCAACAGGACAACGTCAACAGAACCGGGCAGAGATGACCGCAATTGCGGAATGATGGTTTTGATGCGATTGACAACTTCGATAACATTGGCGCCTGGCTGGCGCTGAATATTCACGATGACGGCCGGCGTTTGATCGCGCCAGGCGGCCAGATTGACATTCTCGGCACCATCGACGACATCCGCCACATCGGTCAGACGCACCGGCGCGCCATTCCGGTAGGCAACAATGACTTTTTCATATTCCGAGGCGATCTTAATCTGATCATTGGCGTCGATGGTGGAAGCGCGCTCCGGACCGTCAAAACTGCCTTTGGCCTGATTGACATTGGCCGTACTGATGGTCGTCCGTAAATCCTCCAGCGTAAGTTTATGGGCTGCCAATGCTTTGGGATTGGCCTGAATGCGTACCGCCGGTCTTTGTCCGCCGCTGATACTGACCATTCCAACACCCGGCAGTTGCGATATTTTCTGGGCGACGCGCGTGTCGATGAGATCCTGAACTTTTGGTAACGGCAGTGTTTTAGACGTGATGGCCAAGGTCATTATTGGTGCATCCGCCGGGTTGACTTTGCTATAGATCGGCGGCATCGGCAGGTCTGTAGGAAGAAAATTAGAGCCAGCATTGATCGCCGCCTGTACTTCCTGTTCCGCAATATCCAAGTTCAGACTAAGACTGAATTGCAACGTGATAACCGACGCGCCGCCTGAGCTTGTCGAAGACATCTGATTCAGCCCCGGCATCTGACCGAATTGTCGCTCCAGTGGGGCTGTAATGGAGGAAGTAACAACGTCCGGACTTGCTCCCGTGTAAAGGGTTATAACCTGAATGGTCGGGTAATCAACCTGCGGCAGTGCGGAAATGGGGAGCACCCGATAAGCGATGAGACCCGCAATTAGAATTGCTGCCATGAACAGTGATGTGGCTACGGGACGCAAGATGAAGGGACGAGAAGGATTCATATATTGCCTATTAGGAGTTATGTTAATGAGATCCAGGGTGGAGATAGTTTATTCTGGTGACGAAGACTGTCGTTTCTTTTTACCGGCAGCGATGCCCGGTTTTCCATCACGAATCCCAGCCGCGCTACTGCCCGGTGTAATAATCTCTACTTTGGTACCTTCACGCAACTTGTCGCCTCCGACAGTAACCACCGATTCTCCAGGTAACAGGCCTTCCATCACGACAACATTATCGCCTTCCGTTGGCCCCAACTTTAACATTTTGACTGTTACGCTTTTGTCATCTTTGACCACATAAACAAAAGTGCCGATACTGCCGCGTTGCACTGCAGCAGTGGACATTACAACCGCATCACGAAGGATATCCACTTTCAGCCGAATATTAACAAACTGATTAGGAAAGAGCTTATTATCCTTGTTGTCAAATATTGCCTTCAGTTTAATTGTCCCTGTTGTAGTATCGATCTGATTATCAACTGCAAGCAGTTTGCCGTTTGCCAGTAATACCTTTCCTTCCTGATCATAGGCCTGGACAGGTAAAGTCGCCTCGGCATTCCAGCGTTTCATTAGAACCGTCAAATTGTCCTGCGGCAGCGAAAATACTACTGTGATAGGTTGTAGCTGTGTGATCACCACTATGCCGTTGGGATCATTAACCTGAACCATATTGCCCGGATCAACCTGCCGTAAACCGACGCGTCCTGTAATAGGAGCGACAACACGGGCATAAGTAAGCTGGAGTTTAGCATTGGCGATTTGACTCTTGTCTGTTTCAATCACTCCCCTATATTGTTTTACCAGTGATTGCTGTGTCGATACCTGCTGCGCGGCAATAGAATCCTGGGTAAGCAACTGCTTGTAAAGTGCCAGATCAGCTTCGGCGTTTTTCAGAAATGCTTCGTCACGGGCAAGTTGCCCCTGGGCTTGCATAAGTTGAATCTGGAAGGGTCGCGGATCAATTTCAGCGATCAAGTTACCTTTATTAACATACTGCCCTTCCTTAAAGTGTACCCTCATTAGCTGTCCACTGACCTGAGATTTGATGGTAACAGTGTTAGTAGGTATAACGGTGCCCAACCCTTTCAGATTGACATCAAAATCGGCCTTATTGGTCATTACTGCAGTTACCGGTTGTGGACGTTGACTAGAAGCGGGAAGTTTTGTGCCGATACCAAACATCGTCATAATTGGCTTGATGAATATTATGCCTGCAATAATAATGACGCTAAATATAATAAATATTACCCAGTGGCGGCGGATAAAGTGAGATAATCTTTGAATCCTTGTTAAAGGTGGTCCATTCTGCGTTTCCAACTCCGGTGGTTGATTCATGCCCAATTTCACCTATTCCTTTTGATGATCACCCAAAGCTTTACTTTTATTATAGATAACAGTAATTTTATAAAAAAGAAATATATAGTTTTTGCATTCAAATGGTAGAATATAATTAAAATAATCCTTTGTTTATTTAATTATTGTCTAAAAAACCAAGTCTTCATTTCCATTTCGTGCAGCTGTCAAACAGCAAGGCTTGTGCCAGACGACGAATCAATTATTAAGAGTTATGATGAAGAATAATGATGATCTCGATAAAACTAGTTTTTTCCTTTTCCTATGTTCTTAATCGCAATCTTTATTGTTTACTATAAGAAGCCTCTCAGACAAAATGGTAATCTTAATATATTCAGATGCTTATTAAATTACTGTAACCCCTGTGCTTACTTCAAAGATATTGAGGCACACTAAACACAGGGCAAATTGGTTGAGGGTGAAGGTATGTTTGGACTTTTTTGCAGTACTGATAATAATAGATGATTCCGAGGCTCAGATTAAAAAAATGACTGAAATCGGCTGGATAATATATATCCACCTGGGTAAATAATAACCAGAAAAAGCTATTTCGGAAGTTAGCTGGCAAATACCGGAAGAATTTGTTAGGATGCGCAACATTACGAATCAAAAATAAACGAGAAAGGATGGTAATTAAAATGATTGAGAAAAAAGTAAGAGATGCAATGAACGAACAAATTAAGCATGAACTCGAATCTTTTTATATTTATATGTCCATGGTTGCCTATTTTCACTCCCAGAATCTGGACGGTATGGCGCACTGGATGCGCTGCCAGGCTCATGAAGAAATGATTCACGCCATGAAGTTTTTTGATCATATCATTGATCGGGGCGGAAAAGTTACGCTGCAGGATTTGAAACAGATTAAGACAACCTGGAAAACACCTCTGGAAGCAATGCAAGATGCCTATGAACACGAAAAGTTTATTACCGCCAAGATTAATAATCTCATCAAAATTTCGCGCGAGGTAAATGATTACACATCGGAGCCGCTTCTCTCCTGGTTTTTAAATGAACAGATCGAGGAAGAAAAAAATACGGAGAAGGTATCTCGCGAACTGGCTATGGTGGGATCTTCCAAGGAAGGCATCTTGATGCTGGATCGGGAACTGGCAACACGCGTATTTCCGGCCGGTTCTCCGCTTAATCCCTTAGCTTATAATGTAGTTGCTTAAAGCGGAATTGTTGAACGGAGGCAGATTATAACTGATTACACTAAATATCTGGAAAGGATAATTGCCGGGCAAAAGGGGCTGAATCCTTTTATGGATTTCATCGGCATAAAGCCTGTCGAATTCAAAGAAGGTTATGCGCAGTTTCGAATGCCTGTGCGTCCCGAACATTTACAGGCTGCCGGCAAAATGCAGGGCGGCCTGATTGTTGCGTTGGCGGATGAGGCCATTGCCCATGCCATGGTTAGTCAATTAACTCCCGAGGAAGGATTAACCACAATTGAACTCAAAAGCAATTTTCTGGCAGGGGTAACTTCCGGCGAACTCATCGCAACGGCAACTGTCTTTAAGAAAGGGGACAGTCTGATTATCGGCGATTGCCTGGTAACGGACGATAAAGGCAGAAATATCTGCCGCGTTTCGGCGACATTTCTCCTGCTAATGAAGAAGGATAAGAAGGTCACGTAAAAAAGAGTTTGTAAGAATAACTTGCTCGAACCTCCCGAACAATAAATTGACAACTAATTTATTGACCAGCGGTCTTAAATTTGTTAATTAACTGCGCACAAATTATACAATTTCTGCTGTAAGTTAACACATGTAAAAAGTACAGTAAGCAAAAGTGTATTGGTATTCCGATAAGGAGATTAAACTTGATCGACCTGCACACTCATTCCATCTTCAGCGATGGCGATTTAATACCGGCGGAACTGGCCCAGCGCGCATATCACGCCGGTTACAAAGCAATAGCAATAACCGATCATGCCGATCATTCTAATTACGATTTTATTATTCCCCGACTGATCAAGGGCTGTTTAAAAATTACGGAGAAGGGCAATATTAAAGCTTTGCCGGGAATTGAACTCACGCATGTTGATCCACGCGATATTGCCGCACTGGCATCCGAGGCACGCAAACTGGGAGCCAAGATCATTGTTGTCCACGGCGAAACGCTGGTAGAGCCGGTGCCTGCCGGAACAAATAAAGCAGCACTGCAGGCGGATATCGATATTCTGGCGCATCCGGGTTTGATAACCGACGAAGAAGTACAAATGGCGGCGGCCCGGGGCATTTATCTGGAGATTACTACCCGCAAAGGTCACAGCTTGAGCAATGGCCATGTTGCCGGGCTTGCCCGCAAATATAAAGCACAACTGGTCCTGGATAACGATGCTCATTCTGCTGCCGATTTTGCAGGCCCGGAAATGGCAATGAAAATTGCGCGAGGCGCAGGTTTAGCTGCGGATGAAATAGCCGTCATGTTTGCCAATTCGCAAAACCTTTTAAGGAAGGTGTGTGCGTGACGAGAAATGCCGGCAAACAAGCATTGAAAATATGCATGCTGACTTATCGGGGCAATCCCTCTTC
The DNA here is from genome assembly GCA_903907985.1 of uncultured delta proteobacterium. Classification (GTDB taxonomy): domain Bacteria; phylum Desulfobacterota; class Syntrophia; order Syntrophales; family Smithellaceae; genus MVRV01. The sequence goes on along the minus strand of CAIVQG010000006.1, from coordinate 37,253 downwards.
CGGTGGCCAGGGTGTTTACGTTAAACATTTAAGCAAGGCCCTTGTTGATCTGGGGCATCATGTGGAAGTCTTGTCCGGGCAGCCTTATCCGCATCTCGATGACCAGATAAAATTGCACAAGCTGCCCAGTCTTGATCTCTACAACGCCGAACATTTATTTAAAGTCAAAAAATACCGCGACCTCGCTTACCCCTTGAATATGTATGAATTCTTGAGCATGTGCACCGGCGGTTTTCCGGAGCCTTACACATTTGGCGTCCGCGCGCATAAATATCTGCAAAGGCACAAGTCCCAATATGATATTATTCATGATAACCAATGCCTGGCATACGGTATCGGCATGATCGCGGAGAGTGGCACTCCCACTGTTGCCACGATTCATCACCCGATTACTGTAGACAAACAGGAAGAACTGAATGCGGCCCGATCAATATACAAGAAAATGAAAATAAGGCACTGGTATTCATTCATCCGAATGCAAAAGAAAGTTGCCAGAAAGTTATCTCATATAATCACCGTTTCCGAATGCTCCCGCCGGGACATTGCACAGGAATTTTCCATTGATGAGTCCAAATTTCGAGTTGTCTACAATGGAGTTAATATGGAGTTCTTTTATCCTATTGACAACCCCCGGAGGCCGGATAATTCTCTTATAGTTACGAACAGCGCGGATACACCGCTGAAGGGATTGCGGTATTTACTGGAGGCAGTGTCGGAAGTCAGAAAAAAACGTCCACTGACTTTAACTGTCATCGGTGAGCCGAAAAAAGACAGCATTATCCGGAAGCTTGTCGGGAGCTTAGGTATTGGTGATATAGTTCATTTTACGGGACGGATTAAGAATGAAGAATTCGCCCGGTATTATGCTGAGACTACAATAGCGGTAGTGCCGTCTTTGTATGAGGGTTTCGGTATTCCTGCGGCGGAGGCGATGGCCTGCGGAGTGCCGCTTATCAGCACCAGCGGCGGAGCATTGCCGGAAGTTGTGGGCAATGCCGGAATTGTCGTTCCTCCTGCCGATTCCGCAGCTCTGGCCAAAGCAATTAACTATCTGCTCGATGATGCAGGTGAGCGCAGCAGATTGGCTTGTGCCGGCCTGGAACGGGTTAATTCCGTTTTCAGCTGGGAGAAGGCGGCCCGCGATGTTGTGAGTGTTTACCGGGAGGCAATTGATGGTTACCGTTGATATTTCCGGATTAAAATTGAAAGCGCAAAGCGTTGTTCTTGATGCCGGCTGTGGAACAGGCAGGCATCTGCGCGAACTGGCGAAAAATCCCGATTGGAAAATAGTCGGCATTGATAAAAATGAAAAAGATTTGTTTGATGCCGGCCAGTCTTTGAAGGATGTGAGGGAAATATTTGGCTACCCCAATAATAACTGCTACGTGATGAAAGCGGACATCAATAAACTGCCTTTTGCCGACGAAGCATTTGACTGCGTTATTTGTTCGGAAGTGCTGGAGCATATTCCGCAACATCATGACGCCCTGCAGGAACTGTTGCGTGTATTAAAGCCGCAGGGCGATTTAATCATCAGTGTTCCCCGCTATTTCCCCGAAAGAATTTGCTGGCTAATTTCACCGGCGTATCATAATGAAGAGGGCGGACATATCCGCATTTATAAGAAAAAGCATCTGCGGAGAATGCTGGCAGGCCACGGAATTGAATGCTGGAAGATTAATTATAAGCATGCATTACATGCACCTTACTGGTGGCTGAAATGCATGGTGGGACTGAAGAACGAGGCCCATTGGCTTGTTAAATGTTATAAAAGATTTCTGGAATGGGATATTATGCAAAAACCTTTTCTGACGAGAATGTTGGAAGGGCTTTTGAATCCGCTCCTGGGCAAAAGCATAGTTTTTTATCTACGGAAAGGCTGACCATGGAATTAAATTTATCCATTAGTGATAAAAAAAGTATTATTTCCACAGAAGAGTTGGGTGCATTTATCGTGTCTCTGCAGAAGGAGAACGGTGAAATACCGTGGTCGAAAGGCGGAAAGACTGATCCGTGGGATCATGTAGAAAGCGCTATGGGACTGAGCATTTGCGGATATTATGAGGAAGCAGTGCTGGCTTATAAATGGCTGGTCGATACACAGCTCTCCGATGGCAGCTGGTGGTCGGCAATTCAGGACGGCGAGATCATCGATTCCACCAGAGACACAAATTTGTCAACCTACTTGGCAGTTGGAGTATACCACCATTACCTCATTACCCGCGACAGGGATTTTCTGGAATACATGTGGCCCTCTGTGTTCAAGGGTATTCAATATGCGATTAATTTACAGGCTCCGGAAGGCGCGATTTACTGGGCGCGCAACAAAAATGGCGTGATTGATAAAATGGCCTTGCTTACCGGGAACAGCTCAATTTATATGAGCATCAAGTGTGCTCTGGCTATTGCTGATATTATCGGAAAAGAATGTCCGCGGTGGCATAAAGCGCTGAACCTTCTCGGCCTGGCAATTAAAGATAAACCAAATCTGTTTAACATGATTAAATCCCGCTTTTCCATGGATTGGTATTATCCGATTCTCTGCGGTGCCGTAACCGGTGAAGAAGCGAAAAAGCGAATAGATAAATTATGGGAAAAATTTGTCGTGCCCGAGTGGGGTGTGCGCTGTGTTTCCGATCGCCCCTGGGTGACAATGGCGGAATCGTCAGAGTTGGTTTTATCACTGGTAGCAATCGGGGATATATCAAGGGCAAGGTTGATATTCAGCTGGATTGCTGATAATCGTTATGAAGATGGTTCGTTCTGGATGGGAGTTACCTTTCCGGATAGTGTTATCTGGCCGGAAGAAAAAACAGGATGGACCGCAGCAGCAGTTCTTATGGCCTGGGATGCTTTAAATGAAACAACTCCGGCAGCCGGTTTGTTTAATCATCAATTCTGGACGACAAAGACTGATTGATCTCCATGGCACCTCTCCATCGTCATTCCATCGAACCAGCCTGCTCCGTATTTAATATGGAGATATTCATAATAATAAAGTGAAATGTTGATCAAAAAATATGAGAAGAGATCACCGCCCCTATTATCTCAAACATTGGTATAATAAATTTCAAAAGTGGTATGCCTATTATTATTTAGCCCCGCAATGCGAGTATTTCGGCCGGGGTCTGCATTTTATGAAACCGTGGCAGGTGGAAATATTCGGCGGCCCTATTTCCATTGGGAATTATACAACGGTTATTGCCACACCGGATAAGAAAGTCAGGCTTACCGTATGGCCGAAAGATAAAAATTCCGGAAAAATTGAAATCGGTAAATGTTGTCTGGTATGTCCGGGCACGCGCATTTTGTCGGCAACGGCCATAACGATCGGCGATGGCTGCATGATGGCCCAGAACGCCTCCATAACCGATTCCGATTGGCATGATATATATGACCGCAGTCTTCCCATCGGCAACACTGCAGCCGTAAAGATAGGCGACAATGTTTGGATTGGTGAAAACGCCAGTGTCAATAAGGGAGTTACAATCGGGAATAATGCGATTATCGGCGCCGGATCAATAGTGCTCAAAGATATACCGGCTAATGCCATTGCTGCGGGCAATCCGGCAGCAGTGCTGAAATACCTTGATCCTGAAAAACCTTTGAGGTCCCGGATTCAGTGGTTGGCCGATCCGGCGAAGCTGGCCGCTGATTTTGAAATAATTGATCGGGAAAATATGGCGGGAAACACGCTTATCGGCTGGTTCAGATCCATGCTTTTCCCGCGTAAAGGAGACTGAACATTGCGTATTGCCATCATTGCTGCACCTTATCCGCTTACCGAAATTCCCTCTCCACCCCTGGGCATAACTTATGTAGCTGCCGCCTTTATTGCCGCCGGCGCCGAAGTTAGAATATTCGATTATATTGTCAGTGGTTACTCCAGAGAAAAGCTCAATAAACAGTTAAGTGATTTTCAGCCGGATGCTGTCGGCGCCGGTTCGGTCACAATGAACTTCTATGAAGCGCAGAAAATCCTGCGTGATGTCAAAAGCATTAATCCGGAAATAATCACCATGATGGGCGGTCCCCATGTATCTTTCACGGCACAAGAAACTTTAAATAAATATCCGGAAATTGATTTGATTTTGCTGGGCGAGACGGAAGAGACCATCAGGGAGATTACGCCTCACCTGAAAAATATGAGCAAATGGCAAAATGTCTGTGGAATTGCTTATCGCCAGAATGAAGAAGTTGTTGTTACCGGTAAACGAAATTTTATTGCTGATGTTGATTCTCTATATTTGCCGGCACGTCATTTGTTGCCGGTCTCACGTTATCGTGCCCTGGGATTTCCCGTCAGTATGATTACCGGTCGGGGCTGTCCTAATTCCTGTATATTTTGTCTAGGACGCAAGATGGTGGGGTCGAAGATACGCCGACGCCAGGCAAATAATGTCTTGGACGAAATGGAGCAAATTATTGCCCTGGGATTTGAACGCATCAACATCGCCGATGACCTTTTCGCTGCCGATAAAGAGCGGGTGAAGGAAATTTGCACAGGAATTCGTAAGCGGAATTTAAAATTTACCTGGAGCGCTTTTGCCCGCGTGGATACAGTAGATCGGGAGATGCTCGAAGAAATGGTTACCGCCGGTTGTGACAGCGTCAGTTTCGGAGTGGAGACAGGCAATCCGGAAATGCTCAAGAAAATTAAAAAAGGCATAAAACTCGAACAGGTTCATAATGCCGTAAAGATGTGTAAGCAGGTTGGCATGCTTGCTCATGCCTCGTTCATGGTGGGGCTACCGGGAGAAACCAGGGAAACTCTGGCGCAAACGTCAGCACTGGCTAAAGAGTTGGATATTGTTTACGGCTATCATTTTCTGGCGCCTTTTCCGGGAACAACAGTAAGGGAAAAAGTTGATAAATACGATTTGCAGATATTAATAACGGATGATTGGGCAAAGTATGACGCCAACGATGCCATAGTCCGGACAGCGTCCGTATCGCCCGAAGAGCAAAGAGAATTTGTGGCAAGCTTTGATGCAGAAATAGAAAAGGATTGGCAAAGGCAGCTGCGCGGTTATGAAAACGGCACTAATACACCACTGGAAAATTTGCAAGTGGAAGGCCACTGGCGGATGCAGCTGAGCTTTCAGGTTCTCAAAGAAGATCTGATTGAAAAATATGGGATGATTGATAATGCTTTGTTTCAAGGTTCGCCGGACAGGGCACTCACCGAACTCTGCCGGAGAATAGAGTCACACACCAAGGCTGATGCTTCGGTAGTTAATAAAACAATCAGTGATTTCGTTAATCGGGGTTATCTCCAGGCAGCGGTTTCCGACGGAGCCTGCACTTATTCCTGGGCTCCCTGATGGTCATCTGAAGATAATTGCTTTTTACGGGCATAGTTGAAATATTTCCCGGCACCAAATTCATGTCTAGAAGAAATGCTTGAAACTCCGGAAGAACGTCTGATTTCTTTACAGTGGACAAATTTCCCATAAAAAACCCAATTTGGCTTTTGGTCCTTATTATCGTGAAATGCCAAATGCTGTTTTTTCAACAATGTTGTTTTTAAAGGATTTATTGCTTTTCTTTTTGCCCCAGATAGTTTAGGATTGCAAGCAAAATTTTGGAAAAAGCCAACCAAGGCATATTAATTCGTTAAGCATGAGATGAAATGAAAACATCCGATCTTATTTATTTTGAGACAGACGACTCGTGCGCCATATGTGGCGCAAAAGGCATTGGCATCCTTTCGGAACATCATATTGATAGCAATCGTGCCAACAATGATTATGATAATTTAATCGTCCTGTGCCACAATTGTCATCACAAAGTGACTAATGACAAGAATTTGCCCAAAGATATTATAAACGATAGGAAAAGGCACCTTATTCATAAAACCATGACTACTTATGGATTAAACGCGTTGAAGATTGCAAAAAGGAATGGTTTTGGTGTTATCGCTATGCCGTTCCTACTTTATCACTTGGTGGATTTGGGTTACATGACAAAAGAAGAAAACCAGATGGGATATGGTGATCAAGAAGATGCAACAGCTAGATTTGCCATCACTGATAAAGGAAAAGCTGTTCTTGAAAAATGGTTTGCTTAACCAGGCAATACAGCCGATCGCTACGCTCCGGCTGATTTTTTCGTTATGTGATATAAATGAATATGAAAGACATAAAATTAAAACCTATAGGATTAGTATCATCGTCAGTGACTGAACAAACTGACGAAAATTGGGGCCAAATAACTTCACGTATTTTATTGCAACCCGAATATATAGGTGCGCTATCCGGTCTTGAAAATTTTTCACATGCAATTATTATTACCTATCTCCATCAAGCAAAATACGAAAAAGAAAAACATCTTCAGCGGCGGCCACGCGGACTGGAAAGTATGCCTAAGGTAGGAATATTTTCCCAAAGGGCAAAGGATCGGCCTAATCCCATTGGCGTTACTGCTGTAAAAATATTAAATGTAGAAGATGGTTGTCTTGAAGTACAGGGGCTAGATGCAATAAACAAGACCCCTGTTCTTGATATAAAACCTTATTACCCTCACTATGATAAAATTGATTTGCCCAAAGTACCTGAGTGGGTAAACAAATTAATGGAAAAGTATTTTTAAATATTGTTACATAACCCGGAGCTAAGCTACCCCGGATGGCCACTTGAAAATCCCCCACCTCAGGGTCGGCAGAACGAGGGTTAATTTAGTTTTTTTCTTTTCTAATGCAAGTCTTTTAGAAGCCTTTAGCCGGTAGCTCTTTCCTTCAAATATCAGCAGATGAACGCGGTGCAAGAGCCGGTCAAGAATCGCCGAAGCCACCACATTGTCGCCAAGGAGTTTCCCCCAATCCTCAATTGGTCGTTTGTGGACGCAAACCCTACCGGGATTTGCGCCGCTTACTTTATTGTTATCCGTGAAAATGATAATATGCCTTGATGTGTACATACAAATGATGTACAATTGAACCATGAAATACGAGTGGGATCCTACAAAAAATGAATGCTTAAAAAAAGAAAGGCATATATCTTTCGAGCAAATAATCATTCATCTTTCTCGGGGCGATGTCTGGAAAGTAACTGATCATCCCGACCAGTCAAACTATCCCGGACAAAAGCTGTATTTTGTTGTTGTCGAAAGTTATATTTATGTCGTTCCGTATATAGTTGAAAAAGATTACATTTATTTGAAAACAATAATACCCAGCAGGAGAGCAACTAAGTTGTATAAGGAAGAACAGGAGAATCAAAATGAAATACGATAAAGAAGAAAGAGATATTCTTGATGCGTTAGAAAAGGGCAAGATGAAACTTGCTACGCCATCAAAAAAAGAAATAGAATCGATTAAGGCAGCGGCAAATAGCACACTTAAAAAAGACAAGCGTATAACGATTCGTCTGTATGAACATGACTTTCTTGGCATTCAAAAAAAAGCTATGGAGATGGGTTTGCCATACCAAACGCTTATTTCCGGCATCATTCACCGTTACATAGAAGGTGATATAAAAATAAAGACCGGATAACGTCGCGTTCAAACCGATCAGCTCCGCCGTTCGGCAAATATTACTATGCATCAAAGCATTTTAAAAACAGATTATCAAAGGAGGGATTATGGATACAGAGCATATTGTCACAAAATATCATAATGCTTGGACAAGCGGTAATATGCAAGCAGCACGTCTTTACTTGACCGATGATTTAGATTTTCAAGGGAGCATTGATACCTTCCGTAAGGCTGATGGCTTTATCATTGCGCTTACTGTATTCCAAAAAATGCTTGGCCGAGTCAATTTAATTCAAAGCTTTTTTTCTGAAAGTGGTGCGGCCTTGCTATATGATTGCGATACCATGAGTCCTGCAGGTGTGCTCAGAACAGCCGAGTTCTTTACGGTTACAGATGGCAAGATCACATCTATTCGGCTTGTTTTTGATGCAACCGAACTTCGTAAACTTATGGGCTAAATGCTAATGTGTCAAAGCCCCACCAGCCAATTCAACGGACCAGCGCATAAAGAGCGCAGGCCCGGTAGAATTCAAACGTTAGCACTAAGAAATCATGGAGATAAAAAATGATCCGCGTATTAGTTTTATATCCAAGAACCGCAGGAAAGAAATTCGATCTTGAATATTATAAAAACCACCACATACCTTTGGTAAAAAGAAGATTAAATCCGGTGAAGATAGAGATAGATCTCGGAATTCCCAGCCAAGGTCGTCCTTCGTCCTATATTGCTGTCAGCCATTTACTATTCGAATCCAGAGAGCAACTTTCGGCTAGTTATGGTTCTGCCGCTCAAGAGTTGAACGAAGATAAACTCAAATTCACAGACATAGAGATAATAATCCAGATAAGTGAGGTTACTGAAATATAAGGAGCTATCAAGATCAATACAGCCGATCATTACGCTCCGGCTGATTTTTTCGCCATGTATTTAAGTCCAAGGAGGAAGTATGACCAATTTCAAACCTTCCGCTGAACAGTTGAAAGGTGCTTTGGAGCATATCTATTATGAAATTGCCCAAGTAACTGAGACTCAGGCAGGGACCAATAACATCGCGTTGAACAATGCATTACTTGAGTCGAGACTTATTCATGTCAGGGCATTGCTGGATTTTTTTCAGAAGTCGTTTAGAAGCGTAATAAACGAAAAGGAAATGGATGATGTCCTCTCTTTGGATTACGGTTTTGCCCCACAACGGGTAAGTATTCCCCGTGTATACCAGGATAGGCTTAACAAAGACTTGGCCCATCTGACCTACTCTAGATCTTTGCGCTTGTCCAAGGATACACCATGGCCTCATGATCAAGTCATGTTGCCGATTTTAGAACGTTCCAAACAATTTTGTGAGCATTTGATTTCCAACTATTTGCCGACAAATTATCCTGAGAAGCTGAAAGAATGGCAAACACTTGTAAACAGGATAAAGGTAATATAGGTATTGAAACTCATAACCAGTTAATTTGGCCGTTCGCTAACGCTCCGGCTGATTTCTATGCTCTAAGAGGGATGATGAAAAAAGCTATTGTGATCGGTGCCAGTTCTGGAATAGGGCGTGAACTGAGCAAAATACTGTTCAGGAACCAATATGCTGTTGGTATCATGGCGAGGCGCATCGATTTGCTCCTGGAGCTTCGCAATGAAATGAGCAATGATGTGCTTGCTGAAAAGATAGACGTGTCAGAGACCGATTCGGCGAAGGAGATACTCACAAACTTTATAAAAAAGATGGATGGAGTGGATCTGTTGGTGATTTGTGCCGGAACTGGGCACTTAAATGAGGAACTGGATTGGACGCTCGAAAATGAAACAATTATAACAAATGTTACGGGATTTGCAGCTATAGCGAATGTTGCCGTCAAGCATTTTATAAAAAATGGTTCCGGGCATCTTGTCGGAATTTCGTCGATTGCAGCATTACGTGGTGGCAGGGAGTCTCCCGCCTATAACGCCTCGAAGGCTTTCGAATCCAATTATCTGGAAGGTCTCAGACAGAAGGTTGTAAAATTGGGATTACCAATTACAATCACGGACATAAAACCAGGATTTGTCAAAACTGCAATGGCCCAAGGAGATGGCATCTTCTGGGCCGCTGATGCGGACAAAGCGGCAAAAAAAATTTTCAATGCCATCAAACGAAGAAAGTCCAGTGCCTACATTACGCGACGCTGGAGGTTGGTAGCATGGCTAATAAAGTTATTGCCCGGATTCGTCTATGAAAGACTATGATTCTTATAACAATACCCATCCGGTTCATCGCCAATAAAGCAGTCACCTGCTGATGAGCATGTTATGCAAGACATGATGAAAATGTCATAGTCTTATCTGATGCAAACACTCAGCACTTCCATCAAGTCTGTTTCCCCGGCGATGACCTTAACTACACCGCATTGAAGTAGTGTCTCCATACCTTCATTAATTGCCGTTTTACGTAGAGCGGCGATAGATTTGCGGTTGGTAATCATATGCTTGATATTGTCGGAGGCAATCAGCAATTCAAAGATTCCCATTCTGCCGCGGTAGCCCATGTTATTGCATTCATCACATCCTTTTGCCCGGTAAAGTTTAAAGTCGTCCTTATAGGCGATATTCAGCGCGGCAAATTCTTTTTCGCCGTAGTGATGGGCAAATTCAGCATATTCCACAGGTGAAGGATGGTAGGCTTCTTTGCATTTGCTGCACAGGCAGCGCACAAGCCTTTGGGCAAGTACACAGAGCAGGGAATCGGCGAAAGCGAAGGGATCGATGCCCATATCAAGCAGGCGCACTATTGTTTCCGGGGCATTATTGGTGTGAAGCGTGCTCATCACCAGATGGCCGGTTGTCGATGCTTCAACGCCCATTTTCGCCGTTTCGTAATCCCGCATTTCCCCGACCATTATTACGTCGGGATCGGCGCGCAGAAGGGATCTCATTGCCGCCGCGAAATCCAGACCAATTTTATGATGTATCTGCAACTGCCGTATTCCCTGCTGAGTAATTTCTACCGGATCTTCTGCTGTCCAGATTTTTACATTGGGCTTGTTTGTTACCTGAAGCGCAGCATGGGCGGTAGTCGTCTTTCCGGAGCCGGTAGGACCGACAAGAAGAATAAGACCATATGGTTTAGTAAGCTGGGCTTTGAAAAGTTTGTATGAATTATCAGGCATGCGGAGTTCATCGAGGGTCATTATTTCCCCTCTGGTGAGAAGGCGCAATACTACATCTTCCACATAACCGTGAGTCGGCAAGGTGGCTACCCGGAGTTCGATCTCATCAGCGCCGGGTACCTTGTATTTGAGCTTTCCATCCTGCGGCAGACGTTTTTCGGTGATGTCAAGGTCAGCCATGATTTTGATGCGCGAAACAATTGCCGCCTTGTATTCATAAGGAAATGTTTTGTAATGAATACATTCGCCGTCGATGCGAAAGCGGATATTGACAAGCTTATCTTTCGTATCAGGCTCAATATGAATATCGGAGGCACGCTTATCGTAAGCCTCATTAATTGCATCGTTGACAAGTTTAACAATACTAACATCCGCTTCTGAAAAACCATTAAGCCCCTCTTTTTTAGTTTCACCATTGATGCCGGCAGAAGAGATACGCTCATCTTCCGGTTCGCCGACGTCATAAAAATATTCAATAAATTTCAATATATCCTGGTTGGTAGCGCAAACATATTCGACCGATTTTGTTTTCAGGATATTTTCGATCATATCCCGTTTGATGATGTTTTGGGGATTGTCAACGATTACTACTATCTTTTCTCCCCTTAATTCCAGAGGAACCCATAATTCGCGTCGCAAATATTCATAACGCAGATTTTTCAAAAGGTTTTCCGGGACAGGATATTCCCTGTTGAAGGCAATGGTATTAACGGTGGCGGATGAATATGACTTTGCTTTAACGCCATGCTTGTGGGAAATATTTTTCGGACTGGTTTTTTCTTCAGGGTGCGTCTCAGTTTTGTAGTTCATAACATGAATTCCAATAAAGCATCGATAAGTTTTAGGTTTAAAGTATAAGAGAACGGACACTAAAGGTCAATTCTAAAAAAAAATATTATGAAGTTATGGCCGATCTTCTGTTCATAGTATCAAAATTGTCTTTATAAAGTATTATTATTTTTAGTTCAAATTGCTTAATCATACTTGTCTCAGAGGTCGCTTTTTCGGTAATGCCTGATTGAGTTATTTTTAAAAATATGCAAGATTTCAAACATTAACGATTAAAATACAGTGATGCTGATATGTGATAAGCAGCAAACGGAAAAACAAACATCAACATATGAAATCCGGTGAAACCAGCTTACTCGACTCAAACGGGTCGTAGCGGCAGCCCAGAAAGGAATTAAACTTTGCGAGTATTGCTTGTAGAAGACGATAAAAAGATAGCTTCTTTTATTATTAAGGGTCTTAAGCAAGAAGGTTTTGTGGTTGATCACGCAACTGACGGCGAGGATGGGCTTCATTTAGGTCTTCATAAACCATATGATGTAGCCGTTGTCGATATTATGCTGCCTAAATTAGATGGTCTGACATTGATTGAGAAGATGCGGTTGAAGAAAGTCAGTACGCCGGTGCTCATTCTAAGTGCTAAACGCACTGTGGATGACCGTGTCAAAGGACTTCAGAGTGGGGGTGATGATTATCTCACCAAGCCTTTTGCTTTTTCCGAGTTAGTGGCAAGAATCCATGCATTAATACGTCGTACCTCCGGAGCAGCTGAACCAACACGGTTAGAGATGGGCGATCTCACAATGGATCTCCTGACACGGAATGTCAACCGGAGAGGAAAAAGGATTGATCTTCAACCACGCGAATATGCTCTCCTTGAATACCTGATGCGTAGCGCAGGGCGCCCCGTTTCAAAAACCATGATCATGGAACATGTATGGGACTATAATTTTGATCCGGAAACGAACGTAGTAGAAGCACGTATCTGTAAGTTACGGGAAAAGATAGAAGGAGGCTTCGACAGGAAACTCATCCATACAATAAAGGGCGTCGGATATGTTCTTCGAGAAGATTAATAGATTCAGGCGTTCTCTCGCTTTTCGCCTGACTGTTCTATATATGGGAATTTTCACGATCTTAATCTTTGCGGCTTTCTATGTTTTTTATCAGGCGATGATTTCCAGGATTAATGCCCGAACCGATAATGATATGGAAGTAGAGATGAAGGAATGTTCTTTAATCCTTGCTTCCAAAGGGATCGATGGATTTAAGGACCATATGGATAATGAAGTAAAATCCATGGGGATTAATGACAGCTATTTTCGATTGTTAACAACGGCAGGAGAGGAAATCTTATCCTCCGATCTCGGCGATCAATGGAAAAAATTGGATATCAACAGGAATCTCCTTACAAGTTTGACTGAAAATGTCCCTGTATTTCACACGATAAAACTGCAGAATCTTAAGCATAAGGTGAGAGTGATCCATGGGATTGTAGCGCCAGGAAAGGTGCTGCAGATCGGTCATTCTTTGGAGGATGATGAACGTATTTTTTCTGATTTGCAGGTACTCTTCAGGATTTTAATACCCGTTTTTATCGTTCTAGCATCGTTTGGCGGATGGTTTATGGCTAATAGAAGTCTATCCAGCGTAGAGAGAGTAACCCAGACAGCAATGGCCATAGCCGATGGGGCAATGGAAAAGCGTGTTCCTCTGACAGGAAGGGGTGATGAAATTGATCGACTCTCAGGGATCTTTAACAATATGCTGGAGCGTATCCAATCTCTGATTACTGAAATGAAAGAGGTCACCGACAACATAGCCCATGACCTTAGAAGTCCGATCACCCGGATTAGAGGCCTTGCGGAAGTAACTCTGATTTCTGGAAAAGACATGGAAGAGTATCAGACCATGGCTGAAAGCACAGTGGAAGAATGTGACCGTCTCTTGCGGATGATCAATATGATGTTGGAAATCTCGGAAACAGAAGCAGGGGTATCGACGTTGAATCGAAGTGAAGTGGACATATCTGCGCTTATCGAAGAAGCCTGCGATCTTTACCAGCCGTTGGCCGAAGATAGAGGCATCCACATTGAGGTAAATATCCCGATAACATACCATATCTCCGGCGATAAAGGTAAACTTCAACGCGTACTTTCCAATCTCCTGGACAATGCTATTAAATACACCCCGTCAGGGGGGACGATTATTGTTTCAGCTGAAGAAGTTGACAAAAAAGTCATGCTCTCCGTACGTGATACGGGGATAGGAATATCCCGCGAAGAAGCCTCTCGCATCTTTGAACGATTTTATCGTGCCGACAAAAGCCGGTCTGTACCTGGAGCTGGTCTTGGCCTCAGCCTGGTTCAGGCCATTGTCCGAAGTCACGGGGGAGAGATCAAGGCCAGCAGTTCCCCCGGTACTGGAAGTACATTTACAGTGTCCCTTCCGGTGAATACAATTTCCCGATCACACTTACATTAAGATTATCTTTTGGTAATCTTGCCGTAATCTTCCGGTTAACCTCCTTGCCGATATACTATACAAAATAAACAGAAGGAGAAATGAAAATGCCTATTAATCCAGTAGCACAAACCGATGCAGCTAAAATTGATGCCCGAGCGGCTGCTGCAAATGCAGATCAAACTCAATCTGCAACCCCAGCCCCAGCCCCAGCAAAAGCGCAGACCGCGACAACGGACACAGTTCAAATAAGCAATTCTGCCAAGGCATTGATGCAGGAAATTCAAGAGACTTCCGCTCAAACTGCCCAAGAAGCCGGCAAAGGTGATCGTCAGGCTTTGCGACTGCTTGCGAAAGAGGCTGCTGCAAAAGACGAACAACAGGGAAACAAGCAGCCCTCGCCTTTGCGTCCTAAATGATGTTTCGGGAACTTCTGTGGAAGCTAGTCGAAATGCCAAACGAAAGTGAATGCCTCTGGAATAAGATGATTGGGAAGCCGTATTCGGGAAAATCGAACGTCCGGTTTGATTAGGGGAAGCTGGAAATAGAACCACTGGGCTACTACGCCAGCTCTCTACTCTATTAACAAATGCATCAATCGAAGCTTTTATCTTTTAAAATCGGAAAGTACGCAAGAACCGAATGAGCCTTATTTTTTTTGTTTCAATATTCCCATTGATTCCACCATCGGCATCTCCTCATACAACCCGGAAGCCAGAGCTATTTGATAAACCCGATATGGTGCCTGGCCGCCTTTTGCCGGGTCGGAAAAAATGTCATGAAAAACCAGATAGCCGCCGGCAATTACATGTTTTGACCAAATCTGATAATCGGTAAGAACGGAATCATAGGCATGACTGCCATCGATAAAGACAAAGCTCAAAGCTGTTTGCCAGTACCGTCCGATTATTTCCGAGTGGCCGATAACCGGAATTACTGCATCTTCCAGCTTAAAATCTGTGATTGTCTTGCGGAAAAGCCTTAAAGTGTCGATTTTTCCAGTTTCTCTATCCAGTAAATCCGGATCAAAATAAGCTTCGCCGGGTTGTTGCTCTTCCGAACCGCAATGATGGTCGATAGAAAACAAAATCGCCCGATTTACTTTGCAGGCACTGCCAATATAAATGGCTGACTTTCCGCAATAGCTGCCAACTTCCAGGCAAGGGCCATTTTTACTGGAGGCGAGCGCCAGCTTATAAAGGTGATCGGCTTCTCGGTCATTCAAAAAACCTTTTATTTCTGCTACTTTTGATTTATTGATCTGCAAATTGCTCATCCTCCTCAAAGTCGTGTTTCTTTCATAAACTTCATATACCCAAAAAGCAAGTCGGGATTTTGATAATATTTCATGAATGATGAATTCATAAAAACCCGGAAAATACCTCTCCCTTACGGTGCTTTCAGGTGATTAAGTTGTAACGGGAGAGGGAAGGAGTGCGGGTGAACATATTAATTTTTCCCATGTGTTAGAATATTTCTGATTTTCATTTCTTCCCGACGGAAGAGGCACGTTCTATTTTTCCGCATCCGTCAGAAATAAAAATATTTATTTTCTTGATAATAACTATATGTAGTGGTATTGTGCAATTCAACCCCCAATATGTAGCGTCACCGAGGGGGTAGTTATTTTCTTTTTTATCTATCTTTATGGGGGCAAGATGAATACAAAAATTAAAAAGAGAGATGGTCGTTTAGTCAAATTCAACGTGGAAAAAATCACCAACGCCATTGCCAAGGCCGGTGCAGCCACAGGTGAATTTGATCTGCAAGAAGCCCGTAAGCTAACCATCAAGGTTCTAAATCTTGCCGAAAAATTATTTGACAGCCGGGTTCTTAATGTAGAAGAAATTCAAGATATCGTGGAAGAGGTTCTTTTACAATCCTCATACCGCAAGACGACCAAATCCTACATTATTTATCGCGATCAACATGCCCGTTTGCGTGATATCACCAATAAAATGGAAGTTGATCTTGTTGATCAATATCTGAAAAAAGCCGACTGGAAAATAAATGAAAACAGCAATATGGATTATTCACTGCAGGGCTTGAACAACTACATTTCCTCGGAAGTAAGCAAGGTATACTGGCTCAATGAAATTTATACTCCGGAAATTAAAAAAGCACATAATGAAGGAGATTTCCATATTCATGACTTGAGTTTGCTTTCTGTATATTGTGTCGGGTGGGATTTATACGATCTGCTTTTGCAGGGTTTCCAGGGTGTTTCCGGCAAGGTGGAAAGCAAAGCAGCCAAGCATTTGCGCAGTGCTTTAGGCCAGGTGGTGAACTTCTTTTACACCTTGCAGGGTGAAGCAGCCGGGGCGCAGGCTTTCTCCAATTTTGATACCCTTTTAGCTCCTTTTATTCGTTATGATAAGTTGCAATTTGTCGAAGTAAAACAGGCCCTGCAGGAGTTTATTTTTAATATTAACGTTCCGACTCGAGTCGGTTTCCAGACGCCTTTTACTAATGTCACGTTGGATCTTACGGTGCCCAAATATTACTCTGATCAGCATGTGATTATCGGCGGTAAGCCGCAAAAAGAGATTTACAAAGATTTTCAGGAAGAAATGAATATATTTAATAAAGCCTTCCTGCAGGTTATGGCGGAAGGCGACGCCAAGGGAAGAGTCTTTACGTTCCCGATTCCCACATACAACATCACAAAAGATTTTAACTGGGATGATCCCAATATGCTTGATTTGTGGGAAATGACGGCAAAGTACGGTGTTCCATATTTTTCCAACTTCATCAATTCCGATATGAATCCGGAAGACGCCCGGAGCATGTGCTGCCGCTTGCGTATCGATAATCGTGAACTCGAAATGAGGGGCGGCGGGCTGTTTGGTTCGAATCCTCTGACCGGATCTATTGGTGTTATCACCATTAACATGCCGCGCATTGCCTACCTGGCCAAATCCAAGAAAGACTTCTTGCAACGGTTGGAAAAACTGATGGAAGTGGCGAAAGAAAGCCTGGAGACAAAAAGAAAAGTTCTGGAAAAATTTACCCATGGCAATCTTTATCCATACACGAAGTATTACTTGCGCAATGTAAATGAGAGATTCAAGGAATACTGGAAGAATCATTTTTCCACTATCGGTCTGATCGGGATGAATGAAGCCTGTTTAAATTTGCTGGGTAGTAACATTGCTTCGAAAGAAGGCCAGGCCTTTACGAAACAGGTTCTCGATTTTATGAGAAAGAAGCTCATCGACTTCCAGAAGGAAACCGGAAATAATTATAATCTGGAATCGACACCGGCGGAAGGCACTTCTTATCGTTTGGCGAAAATTGATAAAGAAAAATACAATGATATTATTTGCGCCAGCGACGGCAAGGCGAAACACACAGAGCCATTTTATACAAATTCAACGCAACTGCCGGTAAACTATACCGACGATGTCTTTGAAGCACTCGATTTACAGGATGAAATTCAGGTAAAATACACGGGAGGTACGGTTTTTCATACCTTTGCCGGGGAGAGAATTGATGATCCCCAATCGGTAAAGAGATTAGTTAAAAAGATGTGCTACAATTATCATTTGCCATATATTACCTTTACACCCACCTTTAGCGTCTGCCCGTCACACGGTTATATAAAAGGTGAACAGGAAAAGTGCCCCACCTGTGCCGATGATTGCGAGGTTTATTCCCGCGTGGTTGGTTATCTGCGGCCGGTTAAACAGTGGAATAAGGGCAAGCAGGAAGAGTTCGGCTTGAGGCAGGAATTCAGCTTCCAATAAGTAACGACCCCGTAATAAAGCCGGATGCGGCGTTGCGCTGCAACCTTCCATCGCTGCGGCGTATCAATTATACGCCGCACTCCGAAGGCTTCGCGTGCCTTGCCTGCGGATTTTTTACAGGGTCGTCATAAATTAGCAATTTTTATACTTTGCAGATTAATCAAGATTAGAAACTATAAATATTTTTCTTCTGAGTATATATTTGCGTCTAGAAAATAGAGGAATAGCAAAATGAAAATTGGCGGTTTGCAAAAAGTATCACTTATTGATTATCCGGGATTAATTAGTGCCATTGTCTTTTTACAGGGGTGCAATTTCAAATGTTCATATTGTCATAATCCCGAATTGGTGAACCCACGTTTGTTTGCGCCCTGCATCTGCGAGCGCGATGTGCTGGCTTTTCTCGATACGCGCCGCGGGAAGCTCGATGCCGTGACCATTACCGGTGGCGAGCCGACTCTCCAGGATGATTTAGTGCCCTTCATTAAAAAAATTAATAAAATGGGATTTGCCGTCAAGCTGGACACCAACGGATCGCAGCCGCAAGTCATAAAAGCTCTGCTTGCTGAAAAGTTGCTGGATTTTATTGCCATGGATATAAAGGCGCCGTGGGAGAAATATGCGAATGTTACCGGTGTGCCGGTCGATGTTGAAAAAATAGGGGAAAGCGTGAAAATTATTTTGCAAGCTAAGATTCCGCATGAATTCCGCACGACGATTGTTCAATCACAGCTTACTCCGAATGATATTATGAAAATCGCCAAACTTATTGCGGGCACAAGCAAATATGCTTTGCAAAAATTTGTTGGGGTAAAAACTCTGAATAAAAAATTCCTTAAGGAGAAAAACTATCCGGATGGCGAATTAGATAAAATCAAAAAACGCCTTGAAAAAGAAAATACCTCTGTTATAGTTAGATAACTTCCCTTTTTATAAAAGGCTGTCCATGAGTCCAGATGATGATAAATTATATGGCGGCATCAATGAAAATTATTCTATCAATCGATTTATAATCAGCCTGATTACTGAAGTTCAACAAATTGCGGAAAGCCATAAAGCACAGATCAAAAGGCTCACCGAGATTGGTACTGCCTTATCGGCAGAGAAAAATCTGGACCGCCTTCTGGAAATGATTGTGGATGAGGCCCGCAAATTTACCAATGCCGATGCCGGTACGCTTTATACAATGTCGGACGATGAGACCGAGCTTAATTTTGCGATAATACAGAATAATTCGTTGGGTGTACGCATGGGCGGTACCGGTGGGAAAATTACCTGGCCGCCTGTCAATTTAAAGAACGCTGACGGCAGTTTCAATAACGCCAATGTTTCCGCATACGTGGCAATATCCGGTCAGGCCGTAAATATTCCAGATGTTTATTCTGCCGCCGGCTTTAACTTTGAAGGAACAAAAAAATTCGATCAGAATACCGGTTACCACTCTCAGTCCATGCTGGTTGTGCCTTTACGTAATCACGAAAATGACATTATCGGCGTTTTACAATTGCTCGATGCTCTGGACCCGGCAACCGGAAAAATAATAGAATTCTCATCCGAATACGAGGAAATGATTCTGTCTTTAGCTTCACAGGCGGCGGTGGCTCTTTCTAATAATCAACTGATTCTTGATCTGGAAAATCTGTTGGAATCTTTTATCAAAACAATTGCCACAGCCATTGATGAAAAATCTCCTTATACCGGTGGCCACGTGAAGCGTGTTGCCGAATTGACCATGACTATGGCACGTAAAATTAACAGCGTAAATTATGGAAAGTTTGCCGGCATTGAGTTCTCCGGCAATCAATTACAGGAATTACGCATTGCGGCATGGCTTCACGATGTCGGTAAAATTACCACCCCTGAGTATGTGGTAGATAAAGCAACAAAACTGCAAACAGTACATGACCGCATCCATGATGTTAAAACACGCGTGGAATTACTCAAAAAGGATTATTTGCCGGCAACACAAACCGGATTAATCAATAAAAATGAACAGGCTGATAAACCAACTGCCAAGGACGCTGCGGAAATCAAAGCATTAGACGAAGAATATCAGTTCCTGCTGGAAGTTAATCAAGGCAACGAATTCCTGAATGATGAAATGATTGCTCGGATTAAAGAAATTGCTAAACGTAAATGGAGTGCAGACAGCCGGACCTACCCGCTTCTCTCGGATGAAGAAGTTTACAATTTAAGTATCCGGCGCGGTACGCTTACGGATGAAGAACGAAATATAATTAATAATCATGCTCTCGTTACCCATAAAATGCTCTCCCAGCTTCCGTTTCCGAAGAAATTGCGTCATATCGCCGATTATGCCGCCGCTCACCATGAAAAAATCGACGGCACTGGTTATCCTCTGGGGCTCAAAGGCGATCAACTTTCTCTGCAATCACGAATTATTGCCATTGCCGATGTCTTTGAAGCTCTTACGGCCAAAGACCGTCCGTATAAGAAAGAAAAAAGTTTGGCGGAGGCCCTGAAAATAATGGATCGTATGGCTAAGGAAAATCACATAGATGCTGATTTGTTTGATTTGTTTGTTAAAGAAAAAGTTTATGAAGATTATGTTACGACTTTGTAAAATGCCACAATATATATTTGTCATTGCCCAACTAGATTGGGCAATCCAGTATTGTTTTTTTCTGGATTCCCTTGTCTCATTGTCATTCGCAAGGGAATGACAGCGGGTGATTGCGGCGTATGTAAATATACGCCTCACTCCGAAGGATTCGCGCGCCTTGCCTATGAACATTTTACGAAGTCGTAAATATTTCGGTGTTTTGGTTATTAAATTAGGATACATATAAACATTGTTGGGAGGATATAAAATGGCATTCGATGAAGGTATGGGAAATACAATAAATCGTTTGCATGAGACAATCCGGTCCCAAACTAACGCTACCAATCGCCAATCAAATATCATGATTGGTCTTACCATTAGTCTTTTTGTGCTTGCTATCATTCAAACTATTTTGTTGATTTTTCAAATATGCCCCAGTTTCTTTCTCCGTTTCCCAAACTTGTTTTAATACATAAGTAAGACAACAAACAATGATAAGATATGCTACATGCTGGATAATTAGGAACCATGCCAATGATCAAAATAACAAAAAACAAAATGCTGCTGAGTATCATTTTTACGCTGATTTGTGTTTCCGGCTGTTGCATCCTGAAAAAATATTCTCTGACTATCCGTGGCGGAGAGAAGGTGACCTATCAATGCGAGAATGGCGATAAGGTTACAGTAAAATATTTCTCTCTCGGATGGCAGCCTTAATTTCATCAAGGTGATACTGCCCGAAGGTATAGAGCAGACGCTGCCGCAGGCACTTTCGGCATCGGGGGCGCGTTATACGGATGACAGAGAATTGGTCTTGTGGATCAAAGGGGATGCAGCGATAGTTGAGAATCGTGACCAGGAAGGAAATTGGCAGTTGAAGTACCGGGACTGCAAAGTAGTGCCCGACAATAAATGATTTTTAAATTAGTGCCAGACTGTCCGCCACCGCCAAGCCTGCCCGTGTGGGGCTGAGGAATCCATCATCTATCCTTACCAGTTTATCTTCCAGCAGCTTTTCAATAATCGCTTTCTTTTCCACAAGTAGATCGGTTCCGTGTTTTTGCTGATAAAGCTTAATTTCAATTCCCTCTTTGGTACGCAAGCCCAGAAATAACGCTTCGAGTTGCAGTTGCTCTCCTGTGAGTATTTCCGAATCTTCCACCGGCATTTTGTTTTGAGCAAGTTCTGCCAGATAGTTTCTGACGGAAGACTTATTCCACCAGCGTTTCTTATCCAGAAAAGAATGAGCTCCCGGACCGATGCCCAGGTAAGGGACATGCCGCCAGTATTTCAGATTGTGGCTGGATTTAAGATGATCGGTGCGGGCAAAGTTGGAAACTTCATAATGGATGTAACCGGCATTTTCCAGCTCTTCGGCTGTAGTGGAAAAAAAAATGAGCCCTGTTTCCTCAGCAGGAAGTTGCCAGCCCTCCTGAGAATATGTTTTATAAAGGGGCGTTTTTTTGTCCAGTGATAACTGATAACAGGAAATATGTTCCGGAGAAAAAGAAACGGCTTTGAGCAAAGTGTTTTTCCATGATTTGATGCCTTTACCCTGAACTCCATAAATCAAATCTATCCCCAGATTGTCAAATCCAGCCTGTCTCGCAGCGTCGATTGCCTCAATCCCTTCTCTGGCGGAATGCCGGCGTCCCAGAAATTGTAGAAGTTTGTCATCGAAAGATTGAATGCCGATGTTCAAGCGATTAATGCCCAGGTTGCGCAATGCTTTTAAATATTCCGGGGAAATATCTCCGGGATTAGCTTCCAGTGTGATCTCAGCGTTTGCAGCGATTTTATATGTTTCATGGATAACGGAGAAAATACTTGTCAACTGTTCAGGGCTCAGCAGGGAAGGGGTGCCGCCGCCTAAATAGATAGTGTCAAAGGAATGGAAATCTTTGCTGTAAAATTTTATTTCTTTTCGGAGTGCCCCTAGATAATCAGGAATAAGGTTGGTGGATTTGATCGAGTAGAAACTGCAATAAGCGCATTTGCTCAGGCAAAAGGGAATATGAATGTAAAGTCCGGCTGGAATGACCTTCATTTTGTTGCCTTACTTAATAGGTATCTAGGCTGAAGGCTGAAGACTGAGGGGGAAAAAAGGAACTAAAAAATAAGTGCCGAAGGCCACCAAATAGCCTTCAGCCTTCAGCCTTCAGCCTTCAGTCTAGTCCGTGTCCGATTTCAACACCGCCAAAAACGCGCTTTGCGGAATGCTCACGGAACCGATCATCTTCATGCGCTTCTTTCCCGCTTTTTGCTTTTCGAGTAATTTTCTTTTGCGGCTGATATCACCGCCATAGCATTTGGCGGTAACGTCTTTACGATAAGCGCTGATGGTGCTGCGGGCGATGATTTCTCCGCCGATGGCACCCTGGATGGCTATTTTAAACATCTGGCGCGGTATCTCTTCTTTGAGCCGTTCGCAGGCGTTTAACCCGCGGGAGCGCGCCCGGTCGCGGTGAACAATTTGCGACAACGCGTCCACCTTTTCACCGTTGACAAGGATGTCCATCAGAACCAGATTGCTTTCGCGGTAATCAATAATGTTGTAGTCAAATGAGCCATAACCTTGTGTCACTGATTTGAAACGGTCATAAAAATCAAAGATGACTTCGGCCAGCGGCATTTCGTAGGATAACTCCACTCTCCCCGGTCCGGTGTAATTCATAGTGGAATTCAGGCCGCGCTTTTCCATGCACAGCTTCATGACTGTGCCTAAGTAGCGTTCGGGAAGCATCATGGCCGCGCGGATATAGGGTTCTTCGCCCTGGGTAATATCTGCGGGATCAGGATAATGTGCGGGATTGTCGACGTAAATTACCTTGTTGTCTTTAAGTGTAAAACGATAACGAACACTGGGCACAGATAGAATAATAGAAAGATCGTATTCTCTTTCCAATCGTTCCTGAACGATATCCAGATGGAGCAGCCCTAAAAAACCGCAGCGGAAACCCTGTCCCAGTGCGGCGGAAGAATCTTTTTCGTAAATAAATGAGGCGTCGTTGAGTTTGTACTTTTCCAGCGAATCAGCCAGATCCTGATAATCGTCGGAAGCGATCGGATAGATCGAAGCGAAGACGACCGGTTTGACTTCCTTGAAGCCCGGCAGCGGTTGAGAGCATGGGTTATTCTGAAGCGTCACGGTGTCGCCCGTGCGCACATCAGCCACGGTCTTCACGCCGGCAATAATGTAGCCCACTTCTCCGGCGCCCAGTTTTTCACGTTTGGTACGGGTCATTAGAAAATGGCCTACTTCTTCTACCTTGTACGTTGTGTCGTTGTACATGAATCTGATAATATCGCCGCTTTTTACGATCCCTTCAAAAACGCGGCAGTGAATAATTGTGCCGCGAAAAGAGTCATACTTGGCGTCAAAAATCAAAGCGGCCAGGGGATTGGAACTGTCGCCCGTGGGCGGTGGAATACGCTCGACAATGGCTTCCAGAATTTCCTCAATGCCGATGCCTTCCTTGGCGGAGCATTTAATATGAGTGAACGGATCAAGCCCCAGTTCTGAATCAATTTCTTCCAGCACACGATCCACATCAGCGGACGGCAGATCAATTTTATTGATGATCGGTATGATCGCGAGGTTGTGTTCCATGGCCAGGTAAAGATTGGCCAGTGTCTGAGCCTGAACACCCTGGGCGGCATCGATCAGCAGTAGAACACCTTCGCAGGAGGCCAGAGACCGGGAGACTTCGTAGGAAAAATCAACATGCCCCGGTGTATCGATCAGATTAAGGATATATTCTTTTCCATCCTTGGCGCGATAGGGCAGGGAAATGGCATTGCTTTTGATGGTGATGCCGCGTTCCCGCTCTATGTCCATACTGTCCAGCATTTGATCCTGAAAATTTCGATCATTGCAGACGCCGGTAAATTGAATCAACCGGTCGGCAAGCGTGGACTTGCCGTGGTCAATATGAGCGATAATGCTGAAGTTTCTTATATTATCCATAGTTCTCTGATGCTAAAGATGAAAAAGCCCTCCATCACATCCGGGGGGCTTTTATCATAAAATTTTCCTTAAAAATTAAGAAAGCTGCTTTAAAAGAGCTTCCGATACTTCTTTTACGCCCACACGGCCATCAACGGAAACAATTTTAGTTCTTGCTTTGAAATAGTTTACGGCGGCCAGCGTTCCTGTTTTAGTGTCATAGTAAATGCCATGACGTTTATCAATCGCTGCTGCATCCTGATCATCAGCGCGGGTGGTTAGTTCTTCACAACCGCAAACACGGCAAACAACCTTGCCGTTTTTCTCCGCCGGTTTAATTGCATCGATGTAGATATTGTTGGGATGGTTATTATCCGTTTTGCAGAGCCGGCGACCCATGATTCTTTTCTTTGCGGAATCACGATCCAGATCAATTTCAATCACGTAATCCAATTTAATTTTTTCTTTTTCCAGTGCCATCCAGAGTGCTTCTGCCTGCGCCAGGTTGCGGGGGAATCCGTCGAGTAACCAACCTTTTTTGGCGTCGTCTTCTTTTAGACGGTCAAGGATCATGGGAATGGTGATATCATCGGGGACAAGTTCGCCGCGATCGATAAATGCTTTAGCTTTTTCTCCCAACGGAGTTTTTTTGGAAATATTTTGCCGGAAAATAACACCTGTTTCAATATGGGGCATGCTATATTTCTTCTGCACGACTGCTCCCTGAGTTCCTTTGCCGCTGCCATTAGGCCCAAAAATAAGAATATTCATGTGTTTTGCTCCTTTTCTAAAAAATATTATTTATATTAAGTCGTTGCATCAGATCATTGCACAGAAGCATATTGCCGATGCGTCAATCTTTATAATGTTTAGACATAAATTGATTTATGCAGGCGTCTTATAATGCATTGTGGGAATTTTCGCAATGATAAAAAAGAATCACATTATCTGTCCGTCAGCGGCAGCCTGCCGCTTGTTTAGTGGCCTCAGGAAGTTGAACAGGATGTGGATGAGCAGGAGGAACAACCGGACTTGCTCCCGGCAAAAACAGACATTAATTTGTCGCTTTTTTTCGATCCGCATTTCGGGCAAACCGTCTTTTTCTCGTCCGCTGCGGAAAAAATCAGTTCTTCAAAGATGTTTTTACATTTTTTGCATTGAAATTCAAAAATCGGCATTTTATTTATCCTGAAGATAGTCTTAATGTGGAGAAATAGGCGGAAACACTCTTAATGTCAAGGTAAAAAACTGTTCTTAAAACAGGTTGCTGTAATATTTAAATTATTTGTCACCATTTATCCATCTGTAAGAAACAGGCATTGTTTGTTTATAAAATAATCATTGAAATATTCAGCAGTTGTTCGGAGATTATTCCGAATAGCAAAAGTAGAAATGCACAAATCATCAAAACGGCATGTAAATATATCTTAAAGATGTAAAAAACCCTGCGGATTCGAAGATATAGTTGGCGTTTCGGATAGCATAAAGAAGACAATTGAAATTGCTCTCAAAGTGTCTGAAATTGAAAGCAATGTTCTTCTTACCGGTGAAAGTGGAACTGGTAAAGAACTTGTTGCGGAAGCGATCCACAACAGCAGCAAAAAGCGCAGAGGCAATCCTTACATAGCCATTAATTGCGCAGCGATACCGGACAGCATTCTGGAAAGTGAATCGTTTGGCTACGTTAAAGGGGTTTTTACTAGTGCAGTTCGTGATAAAAATGGTTTGTTCGAAGCTGCCGATAAAGGAACCCTTTTTATGGATGAAATTGGAGATGATACTGCGCAATTTCAATCCAAGTTATTGCGCGTTATCGAGTCAAAAGAAATCCGGCGAGTAGCTGATACGTCGGCCAAACAGGTTGATGTCCGAATTATCGCTGCGACTAATAAAGATATTGCCAAAATGGCATTAGATGGGAATTTTCGTTCAGATTTATTTTATCGGTTAAGCGTCATTGATATAAAAATAACGCCGCTAAGGGACCGGAAAGAGGATATTCCTCTGCTGCTTGAATATTTTCTAAAAGACTCTGTTCGCCAGATGGGAAAAAATGTAACCGGAATATCCGGAGAAGCAAAGAAAATACTCAGTGCGTATGATTGGCCGGGGAATGTGCGTGAATTGAAAAATAGTATTGAAAGGGCCGTAGCGCTGACCAACAATATTGTTCTAAACGCGGAGGATTTCCTCCTTGCGCAAGATCATTTTAGAAGGAGGGCTAATGCAAAAAATTAGGCATTGGCTACACAACTCTCTGGAGGAAGCTAAAGGAATTAGAAAATTAAGTTCAAACAAATAAAAGAGATTTTTTTATTTCATTATGCCGATGATCAACTAGTGAAGAAAGAACCTGTTGAACGTTTTTCTGAAAACCGTTGATATCTGTAGAGTTAGAATTCAATCTGGTTTTTCCTTCGACATGTCATTAATATTTAAGAGCATTGATGGACTGATTGCCTTTTCGTATTTACCAAGAGCTTCATAGGCTTTTCCCAAAGCCAGAGTGACTTCATTATTATCAGCGTCGATGGCGTTTACGCGTAGAAGATAAACTTTGGCCTGAGCAGCATTTCCCCTTTTCAGATATATCAGGCCTAGAGATCCTAAGACGTTTTCATCACGGGGGGGGCTAAGCGCAATACTTTTAGATAGATGAATCCCCTAGTATGACTGATTCACAATCCCTTCTTCTACCTCTGACACAAGATATGATACATCACCCATACACGAACACACTAAAAGCTTAACCATGCATTTTCATGTTGCCGCTGAAATTCTTGCTAATATCTCTAGATGTATATTGCGTAGAACCTTAAATATCATTGCGTTATGAATATTTTGCATACTTCGCATATATACAATATTTGTTATATTATATAAATATTATTTAACATTGACCTAATTCTGTCAAAGGAGTAGAGGAAAAATGCCAAATGCAGCGATCACCTTCGGCAGGTACTTAGATGATGTGCGCGAAGGTTGAGGATAGTTCATAGCGTCTCTTACGGGTTATTAATACATTTTTCTGAAGAACCGGTAGAACCTAATGTAAGCCCTTCGTAAGTCTTTGAAAGACATAGAAGCTATGCACTGATTCAACTTGAGAACCGTTAGGGCCTGTCATTTGTGAGAACTTCAAGTAGATCGACGAAGAAGCTACCAAGGAAGGTTTCGTGATAGCCTTGAAGAAATGGTATTTGCGGTCAACTCATATACATTCGTTCAGGAAAGCTGGACTGCACCAATATTGGTTTACCGAATTGAATTAAGAAGGAACCCTTGCTGGCAACTATATATTAGGGATGATTGATTAAGAAAAAATAAGGAGGTAACATCCAGTGCAAGTGATTGATCAAGGAATAGGAAAAATCTTTACAGACCCGGATGCGGATAAGGCGCGTGAATTCTTCCGCAAGAAGAACCGCAAGCTGGAATCTAAGCTGATGTCTGTAAAGGAAGCTGTGGCGAAGTATGTTCATGACGGCGATTATCTGGTTCTCGGAGGTTTTGGGGCAAACAGGATACCCGCTGCTGTCGCGCATGAAATACTAAGACAGGGAAGGAAAAATATGGGTTTTGCAGGCCATACGTCCACCCATGATTTCCAAATTCTCTGTGCGGGAGAAGTTTTTAACAGATGTGATGCAGCCTATATCGTCGGTCTGGAGGCTCGCGGTTTGTCTCCCAATGCAAGACGTTATATGGAAAGCGGAAAGGTAGAAGTAAGTGAATGGACCAACTACTCACTGTCCGTTCGCTTCAAGGCAGCAGCAGCAGGCGTTTCTTACTACCCGTCAAGAAACATCATGGGAACAGATACTTTCAAATACAGTGGCGGAAAGATCGTCGAATGTCCATTTACGGGGACGAAATATTTCGCAAATCCAGCCCTTTATCCTGATGTTTCGGCCATTCATGTTCATGAGGCGGATATTTATGGTAATTGTCGCGTACGGGGCATCACCGTTTCCGATTTTGATGTGGCAAGAGCCTCTAAGCATTTGATCATAACATGCGAACGACTGGTTACTGAAGAGGAGATTCGCAGAGACCCAAGTTTCACCGTAATTCCCTACTGGCTAGTTGATGCCGTATGTCCTGTTCCTTACGGCAGTTATCCTGGAAATATGTATGGAGAATATTTTTCCGATGAGGAGCACCTGCGAGAATGGATGAAGGTTGAAGAGAATCCGGAAGCATTCAAGGCTTTTCTCGATAAGAATATTTACAGCAGCAAAGATCACTTTGAGTATATTGAGAAAAACGGTGGAATGCACAAGATGTTGAAACTCAGGGAAAAAGAATTTTTGTTTCTCAAAGCGAGAGACTAGCGAGGAGGATATGCTATATGGCTGATTATAATACCATGGAACTAATGATATGCAGTGCGGCAAGGGAATTGGAAGACGGTTCCTCTGTCGGAGTAGGAACGGGTGCGCCTTGTGCGGCGGCGATGCTTGCACAAAAGGCTCATTCACCAAGTCTGGTAATATTTTTTGAGGCAGGCGGGGCTGCTCCCTTGATCCCTGAAATGCCCATATCTGTCGGTGATTCCAGAACGACATATAAGGCCGTCATGGCGAGCGGCATGTGCGAAGTTATGGAGACAGCCTGCCGGGGAATGCTGGATTATACCTTCCTAGGCGGGGCCCAGATTGATATGTACGGGAATTTGAATTCCACGAGGATCGGTCCCGACCATCAGAAACCGAAGGTACGATTCCCCGGTAGCGGCGGAGCTAATGATTTTGCATCCTTCTGTTGGCGCATGATGGTCATGACGCCACAGGATTCCAAACGATTTACCGAAAAATGTCAATATATAACGACGCCGGGCTGGCTGACGGGTGGTGACTCGAGGGCAAAATCAGGTCTTCCATTAGGAGCAGGTCCTTACAAGATCATTACCAATATGGCAGTGATGGATTTTGAAGAGGAATCGAAGAGGATGCGGCTTATTGCGGTCAACCCCGGTTATTCCGAAAAAGATGTTCAGAATAATTGTGGTTTTGAACTTTTGAAGGCTAAAAAGATCGTAGAGAACAAACCTCCGACAAAACATGAATTAACTATCCTGCGGGAGGAGATAGACCCGTATCGATACGTCATCGGCAGGTAGTTTTTTATCAACAAATCGTAAACAAACATGTCCGTATAGTCAGACATGTTTGTTTGCGATGGGCTATTGCTGAATTCGTTAACAAATAAATAAAGTCATTATCAAAAATCTCATAGGAGGGTTACATGTCGGAAGAAGAGAAAAAACCAAGATTATCGAGAACCGAGCGTCTTGCAGCGGAGCGAGAAAAAAACCTGGCTTTCTGGCAGGCTCAAGACGAGATTCTGTTAAAACATCGTGCTGAGGCATACAATATTGGCGGTAACGAGCAGGTGGCCCGCTTGGCCAAACAGGGCAAAAAAACGATGCGTGAACTGATAAATATGCTTATCGATCCGGGAACGGAGTTGTATGAACTTGGTCTTGATGCAGGTTACGACATTGGAAAGAAGAAACTTTACGGCGGCGAAATTTATGAATCGGAGAAGCGAGGCCATATTCCCGGCGGCGGTGTGGTTACCGGTGTTGGCACCGTCATGGGTAGAGATTGCATGATCTTTGCCAATGAAAATCGTTATGCCGCGGGCACCTATTTCCCCATAACCCTGAAAAAACATATGCGCGCCCAGGCGATTGCCGAACAATGTGAACTTCCTTGCATCTATATGGCCGACTCCGGCGGCATAAACCTTCCCCTGCAACTTGGCTGTTTTGCCGATGACGGACATTTTGGAACCATGTTTTACAATATGTGCCGTATGTCCGCCAAGGGAATCCGTCAGTATACACTGTCTACCGGCGGCAACACCGCAGGTGGCGCCTATATCGTTTATCTGGCATCCGAATCGATCATGATCGAGAAGATGGCTTACGCATTCCTGGCCGGTCCTCCTATGGTTAAATCAGCCATCGGTGAAACTGTTTCTCCGGAAGATCTGGGTGGCGCCTATGTTCATACGCAGCACTCCGGCGGTTGCGATCATTTTGTCAGGAGCCAGGAGGAAGGTATTGCAAAGCTGCGCGCCATGATGGAATTTGAACCGTCAAATAAGCTTTGCATCGAACGTCGGGAATCAAGAGAACCTAAGTTCGATTTCAGCGAGATGATGCGCAGTACACCCGTTGACACCTATCAGTACATCAATATTAAGGACACCATCAAGTGTCTGGCTGACGACAGCTACTTCCATGAGTATAAACCCACCTATGGTCCCGGGCGCGGTGATTCCGTCATCGCCGGTAAAATGTGGATGAAGGGGATTCCTGTTGGAGTCATCGCCTCTAATGCAAGCGGTGTTATCTATATCGACGCGGCAAGAAAGGCGACCGAATGGATGATCCGATGCGGCAACTCAAAACTGCCTGTGCTCTTCCTCCAGGGATCACCAGGATACATGGTCGGCAAGGCTGAGGAATGGGGTGGTATTGGTAAATATGGTTCCGATATGGTGCGTGCTTGTACTTGTTTGGATACACCAAAGATCACCTATGTTATCGGTCCCGATCATGGGGCGGCTAACTACGGGATGTGCGGAAGGGCCTTTAAGCCGAGATTTGCCTTTACCAACATGAGAGGTCGCACGACTGTTATGTCCGGTGAGACGGCGGGCTTCATCGTGGAAACGGTTCGCCGGAAGAACATTATCGACAAGGGCGGCGTGGTGAATGAGGAAGAAATGGCACAATTTCGCCAGATGATGCGCGATCGCTACGACTCAGAGGGTCATCCTTTCTTTACTGGCTCACTGCTGTTCCATGATGGCGTTGTGGCCTTCAATGAAGCACGCAACAAGATAGCCAGAGGCTTCGAGCTTGCACTTCGTGTGCCCATTAAAGAATCCATTTGGGGAGATCTTAAGGTCTAACGATACAGAGCAGTACGAAGAAAGGAGAAATCATTATGGCAGATATGTTGTTACAAGAAAGAACCGATGACGGCATCCTGATTCTGACGCTGAATCGGCCTGAAGCCATGAACTGTTTTAATTTCGATCTATTGTCCGTCTTGGCTGACGTGATCCGGGAGGCCAACTTTGATCTCGATCTGCGGTGCATCATCATCACCGGCGCTAAATCGGGTGATGATCCGAAAAAGTGGTCTTTCTCAACGGGTGCAGATCTGAAAGAAAGAAGGACCTTAACACAAGATCAGGTTCGCCGTTTTATTTTCACCATACGTAGCACTTTTACCGCTGTGGAGCAGGTTCGTGTGCCGGTGATAGCCGCAATCAACGGCTTTGCCTTCGGCGGTGGAACAGAAATAGCGTTGGCTTGTGATCTCCGCATTGCATCGTCCAACGTGATTATGGGTCTTACAGAAACGAGCTTGGCGATTATTCCTGGTGCAGGTGGAACGCAGAGACTTCCTAGAATCGTCGGCGTTGCCAAGGCAAAGGAATTGATCTATACGGCGCGAAGGATTAACGCCCAGACAGCACTGGACATCGGCTTGGTAAGTAAGGTTGTAGAACCGGATGAGTTGATGAATGCGGCGCTCGAGCTGGCACGCGAGATTGCCAAGAACGGTCCCATCGGGGTTGCACAGGCCAAATTTGCCCTTAATTACGGATCGGAAGCAAGTCTTGGAGTGGCTCTGCCGCTGGAATCCAAAGCCTATGAAGTGACTATTCCCACGAAGGATCGCCTGGAAGCCCTGGCTGCTTTTGCGGAGAAGCGCAAACCGGTATTTAAAGGCGAATAAAAAATAACTCTTAATATTTTGGAGGAGTAAATTTATGGCAACAGAGTATGACCTTTGGAAAATTTTTCCAAGGATGCCCAAAAAGGTGACCATTGGTGATATTACCATCAGAGATGGTTTCCAGCATTGTGAAAAATTCATTTCGACGCAAGCCAAGATTTTCTACGGTCAGGAAATGATTCTGGCCGGGGCTAAAGAAATCGAAGTAACTAATCTGGGTAGCGCAGTTACCACGCCGCAGTTTGCCGATGCGGAAATGATATTGACGGCATTACGCAGCGACGAGTTCAAAAAGCGCTGTGGAAAGGCGGGGATCAATTATGGCGAGATTGTGATGACGGCCGTTACGATCCGGGAATCCGCCGTAGACAGGGCCATTGAATTGAAGAAGCAAGGGATCGGTCCCGACCGCATTCTCATGATGGTGTCCACAGATCCGGAGCATCACTTTGCCAATTCCGGAACGACCCTTTCTCAGTACTGGAGAGAAGCTGAGAAGTGCATAGCCAAAGCCAGGGATGCCGGCCTCAAGATGTGCGGTACCGTGAGCACAATTTGGGGTAGCCCCATCAGTGGCGCTACCAAAATGGAAGATGCCGTGGAGTTTACCAAACGGTGGTTTTCCATCGGCGCTCATGACATCGAGCATGCCGACCACGACGGCTCCGCCAACGCGGCTGATGTTTACCGCTATTGTTCCATGGTTATGGATGCAATGCCTAATCCCGAGGCGCATCTGCTCCATCTCCATGAGACGAAACGTGTTGCCTCGTCATCGATCCTGGCAGCTCTGATGGCCGGTTTCACGCGGTTCGAGGGAACTTTGGGCGGACTGGGTGGCCAGCCGGCAAACTTCCTTGACGACAGCCCGATCCGGGGCACCGGCGATTACTATTACGAAGATCCCCGCTTTGTCGGTCTCATCTGCCTGGAAGATCTGCTTGTCCAGATTGATGAACTTGGCATCGAGCATGGCTTTGATGTAGACCGCGTTTTGTGGCTGGGCAAAAAGATGGAGAAGACCATGGGAGGCCATCTGCGCTCGGAAGTCATTTACAATGGCCGGACCGTCAAGGCTGGTCATATGAAATTTGCCCGTCCCGGTTTGAAAAAGCTGATCGAGAAAGCCGGTGAAAAACCCGGGCAGAATGCCCCGGCGGAATGGCCGGCAAAGGCGATACTGCCCAAAAATTGGGGTCCGGCAGATCCGATCTGGAAAAAATAAAAGGCCTGGAAGCCTGTTCTGCGGGGGGTAAAATCCCCCGGCAGTTTTAAATCTGTCTAACAAGTGCATAGTTATGTATGCATGATGTTTTAAAATATTAAGGAGGTAAAACAATGGCAGTAGAAGTTGTAGCACATATGCCGGGGACAATTGCCGAGATTCTGGTTAACGTTGGTGATAAGGTCCAAGTCGATGACGAGCTGATTATTCTGGAAGCCATGAAAATGGAGAATCCCATTTGCTCAGCGGCTGCAGGTACAGTCAAAGAAATCAAGGTAAAAGAAAAAGACAAGGTTGATACAAATCAAGTGCTGGTCATTCTTGAATAGTAAATTGAGGTAACAGAAGAAAGGCCGGAGCTTCACAAGAAGGTCCGGCCTTTTGTAATAAAAAGCTAAACAGTCGCTATAATTAAAAGACAGGGTTTGGGAGAGTATTACCCGAGTTGTTGGTGGTATCGATGAGTTGATAAGAAACGTTTCTTTGTGTGAGTTTTATCAGTGAACGGTATCGCTTTAGTCAACCCAGTAAACTAGATTTGAAGACCAAAAAAAAAAGGGAGGTAGTTCTATGTCGTATGCGGAACAGTACAAAAGTAAACTTGTTAGCCCCGAAAAAGCGGTTAGTGTGGTCAAAAGTGGAGACTGGATTGATTACGGATTCGGTCATACCAAGCCGGTTGGTCTGGACAGCGCCCTTGCGGCCCGTAAGGACGAACTCAAGGACATCAATATTCGCCACTGTTTGAGCCTGAGCGCCCACGCCTGTCTCGAAGCAGACCCCGAGGGGAAAGTCTTCACATTAAACAACTGGCATTTTTCTGGTTACGATCGCAAGAAACACGATCTTGGCCGCTGCTATTACCACCCCATGATCTTCCGCAACCAGCCCCTGTTCTACAGAAAGAGCATAAAGAGTCTCGATGTTGCTATGCTCCGGGTAAGCAAGATGGACAAGGACGGCTTCTTCAGTACTCACATGGGAAACGCTGCAGTACGCGCAGTCGCGGATGTTGCCAAGAAGATCATCCTTGAAGTTAATCCGTTGCTTCCCTGGGCTATGGGTGGCGCCGAAGAGACCATACACATTTCGGAAGTCGATTACGTGGTCGAGTTTGATTCCAAGATAGAGGTCATCCCACCGGCTGCACCGACTGAAATCGACAAGCAGATCGCTGCACACATCGTCCCCCTAATCCCCAATGGCGCCTGCATTCAGCTCGGCATCGGCGGTTTGCCCAATTATATCGGCAGCCAGCTTGCTCACTCAGATCTTAAAGACCTGGGTTGCCACACAGAGATGCTGGTGGATGCCTACTTCCACATGTACGAGGCCGGCAAACTGACTAACAAGAAGAAGGGCATAGACAAGAACAAGAGTGCTTATGCCTTTGCAGCCGGCAGCCAGTTCCTGTATGACTGGCTTAACGAGAACCCCTCTCTGGCATCCTATCCTGTCTCCTACACCAATGCACCACATATAATGGCCCAGAATGACAACATGGTTTCCATCAACGCCTGTGTCGAAGTAGATCTGTTCGGTCAGGTTTCCTCCGAGTCCTCGGGACCGCGCCACATCAGCGGCACCGGCGGACAGTTGGATTACGCCACCGGCGCCTACATGTCTAATGGAGGCGTATCCTTCATCTGCTGCAACGCCGCCTACACAGACAAAAAGACAGGCGCAAAAAAATCCCGCATCGTACCTATGTTGCCGCAGGGTTCCATTGTAACCGTGCCGCGCACCCAGGCGCACCTGATCGTGACGGAATACGGCGTAGCGGATCTGGCCGGTAAATCCACCTGGCAGAGAGCAGAGGCTCTGATCAACATCGCCCCACCGGATCTGCGTGATGGCCTGATCAAAGAAGCGGAAAAAATGAACATCTGGCGAAAGAAATGGTAACGGCGAGTAATCGCTAGTCTAAACAGTCCCTGGAGATGTATCTCCAGGGACTGTTTCTCATGATGTTCTGTAACCTTTAACGAAGATGAATGATTCAAATGACTATGTGTTCTAGAAACCACTGTAGGTATTGAAGACAGAATTACGGAAACATCTGTGGCAGAATGCCTTAGTGTCAACATGGCCGCAACCCTACCCCCAAGGTCAAATGTACGGCATTCTACACATAATGTTGCATTGCAGCCATCTCAGTATATCACTGCAGGTAGTTTGCCGCAGCACTTGCCAGGGGGCGTATTATTAGTAATAATTTCCAGCAGGGTGTTTATAATACACAGCCATTTCAATCGCAATACGAACTTTACTATTACGGGGAATCTGACTGATCGGTAAAATAATTAGGTGAATTCGATTTGCCTTGTATACAGGAATAAATAGGAGATAAGGAGATTTTAGGTTTATGGCAAAAGATAATACTAAAGGAATAACGGAAGAAAAGATCAGTATATTCGAGGCCCGCAGAGAAGCCCTGAAGGCTATGGGCGGCGAAAAGATGATCAAGAAACAACATGAACTGGGCAAGATGACGGCCAGGGAGCGTTTGGCGATGTTTTATGATGAAGGAACCTTTCAGGAAGTCCAGTTATTTGTAAAACATCGATCCACACTATTTGGTCTGGATAAGAAGGAAATCAATGCCGACGGAGTCATCGTTGGTTTCGGCAAAGTCAACGGCCGGACCGTATATGCGGCAGCCCAGGATTTTACCAGCGCCGGAGGAAGCCTTGGAGAGATGCATTCCAAGAAAATATGGAAGATCATGGATATGGCCCTTGATGCAAAGAAACCATTTGTGTCGATGAACGACTCCGGTGGCGCACGGATTCAGGAAGGAGTCCCGGCCCTGGAAGGTTACGGCGGGATTTTTTATCGCAACACCATCGGTTCAGGTTATATCCCCCAGATAACTGCAATTATGGGACCCACTGCAGGCGGCGCCGTGTATTCCCCTGCGCTGACGGACTGGGTCTTCATGGTTAAGAAAAGTTCCTACATGTATATTACCGGTCCTGATGTCATCAAGGCCGTCATCGGCGAAGAAGTGACCCATGATGATCTCGGCGGTGCGATGGCCCATGCCACGAAGAGCGGTGTCTGTCATTTCGCCACGGAAAATGATGAGGACTGCATCAACAAGTTAAAAATACTTCTTTCCTACCTTCCGGACAGTTGCCACAGCCCCATTCCCGTCGCCCCCTGTACGGATAGCCCCGACCGGGAATGCCCGGAACTGGATAAGATTATCCCTGACCGGGCGTCAAGGGGCTATGATATGAAGCAGGTTGTAATGGCCGTGGCGGACAACAATGAAATATTCGAACCACACGAGTTATGGGCAAAAAATATCTTTGTTGCCTTTATCCGGATAATGGGGCAAACGGTTGGCGTCATCGCCAACAATCCTAAATTCGGAGCCGGAGTCCTCGATGTCAACGCATCTGACAAGGCTTCCCGTTTCATCCGTTTCTGTGATGCCTTCAACATCCCCCTTCTGACGTTTTCCGACGTTCCCGGTTATATGCCCGGAACAGTCCAGGAATGGTCAGGGATCATCAGTCATGGCGCTAAGCTTCTTCATGCCTATTCCGAGGCCACAGTGCCCAAAATCACCGTTGTGACCCGTAAAGATTACGGTGGCGCTTATATCGGCATGTGCAGTAAGCAACTCGGGGCAGACTATGTCATGGCTTGGCCATCTGCGGAAATCGCCGTTATGGGCGCAGAGGGGGCCTGCAACATTGTTTATCGCCAGGAGATTGCGAATGCTGAGGATCCAGGAGCAAAAAGAAGCGAGTTGGTTGCCGCCTATGAAGAGCAGTTTAATAATCCCTACTTTGCCGCATCCATGGGGATTATTGAGGAGATTATCTCCCCATGGGAGACAAGAAAACGCGTCGTAGCCATTCTCGATGCTTTTAAGGACAAGACGCAGGTCCGTCTGCCCAAAAAGCACAACAACATCCCACTTTAAATACCAGCTATTCATCAAAATTTAAAAGGTTGTCTTCTCTGGGGAGGACAACCTTTTTTATCGCCCGATTAGTTTTCATTGACATAAAATTACAATTTTCCTATACTCCCTTCCTTAAAAAGCAAATTATTACATAAATTGATATAATCCCTTTCTGAAAAAGTAAGTTCTTATCAATAGCAGTTATGAGCGGGTGGGTGCTC
>CAIVQG010000005.1 GCA_903907985.1 uncultured delta proteobacterium | reverse complement strand
GACACCAGGTTCATCAACGTCTTTTCCAGATGCATCGGAGAGCCTTTAATGTTCAACAGCTCCTCCTGGCACTCCGTCCGGAATGTCACGCGGGGATGAAAGTCCTTCATCTTCTCAAACACCGGTGTCTGGAAAAAATCTGCAACAACTCTGTTCAGATTGATTACATCTGATACCGTCACACCCCGCCTGGCCAAGGTGAGAAGGTCCTGAATAATTGCGGCGCCTTTCTCCGTGGACTGAAAAATCTTTTCCGCGTGACCACGGGCGCGCTGCCCCTCGGGTATCTCCATCAGCAGCAGTTCCGAGTAACCGCTGAGTATCCCCAGCACATTATTCAGATCATGCGCTACTCCGCCGGCCAGTTGACCGAGAGCCTCCATCTTTTCCGCGCGGAGCAATTGCGCCTGGAGAGATTCCTTTTCCGCCTCAGCATTTTTCCGCTCAGTGACGTCAAGCATGGTGAAGATGGTAGCCGGTTTGCCATGGTATTCAATAACAGTCGCCCCGACTTCCGCCCATTTGATGCCGCTTTCTTTGCTCAGAACTGATATTTCATAACGGTCGGGAACCGGTTTTCCCGCGAGGCGATCCATGGCCCGTTGGCGGATGAGTTCCCGCGAATCCGGAGTCACAAAATCTATCATCGGTCTGGAGAGGTACTCCTCTTCGCTGAATCCCGACATCTTGCGGGTTGCGGGGTTCACATAGAGGAATCGTTGTCCATCGGTGATCGTAATTCCGACATTTGACGCCTCGGTCAGCTTTCTGAATTTCTCTTCACTCTCCCGCAACGCCTCCTCAACCTGCTTGCGCTCGGTGATGTCTATGATCGCTCCCCTGAGTCCCACAGGTTTACCATTACTGTAAATTGGACTTGATTTGATAATGGTAGGAAAAACAGATCCATCCAATCTCATCAAATTATATTCATTGCCGCCTAGTTGCTCCCCTGCCAACAGCCTTTGCATGTTCTTAATAACTTTATCAATGGATTCAGGTGAAACTATCTGCCATACTTTAATACCTTTCTTTATATCCTCTTCAGTGCCTCCAAAAGTTTCATAAATAGCGCGGTTGGCAGAAATAATATTACCTTCCAA
Source organism: uncultured delta proteobacterium (assembly GCA_903907985.1). Lineage (GTDB taxonomy): Bacteria > Desulfobacterota > Syntrophia > Syntrophales > Smithellaceae > MVRV01. The sequence continues at coordinate 15,438 of CAIVQG010000005.1, read as the reverse complement.
ATCAGCCTCATAGATCGGAATTGGTAAAAATTCATACAGCTCATGATATTTCTTCTCGCTCTCCTTGAGTTTTTCTTCGGCCTGCTTACGCCCGGTAATGTCCCGGCTCACTGTGAGTATTCCTATCAGTTTGTTTTCCCTGTCCCGCTGAGCGGAAACGCTGGTCTCCAGCCAGATAATGGATCCATCCTTCTTGTATTCCTCAACCTCCAAAATGCGGGTTCTCCCGGGATCAGCTTTCCCGGTGGCCTCTATTTTCAGCTCTTGATCAAAAACGGCCAGCAGGTGCTGCAGGGATCTGGGTGTCAGGAGCAGGTCGAGGGGCATATTCATGGCCTCCTCAACTGTATATCCATGAGTACGCAAGATGGATGGGCTGATATAGGTAAAGTGCAGATTCATATCCGTAACAGTTATAAGGTCAGCCGTGTTTTCGGCAATCAGACGGTATTTTTCCTCCCTTTCCCGCAGCACTTCCTCCACCTTCCGTCGCGAGTCAATCTCCTGTTCGAGCGTCCGATTGACGACTTGATACTCCACCGTCTGGCTTTCCAGTTTCCTGTTGACTCTGTTGATCGTTTCGCGCTCCATATCTATCTGGCGCGTCAGGAAATAATCGCGCCGGGCATAGTACTCCAGGGAATAACAGGCAATCATTCCCATTATGTTCGCGCTGATAAAAAAGAAGTTATTGTTGAGTAGAATGGCAAAGGGCGTCGGACTGATCCAGATGGCTGCAATCTGGTATAGGACCACCAGCACCCAGCCAGCCATTGAAGCCCAGGGGAATGGGATGCGGACGAAAGCATAGCACCACATGAAAACAAGCAGCAGCCCCGCATAATAGGAATAATTGACTGGTGGTGGAGCGACAACGATCATGCAGATAATTCCCCCGCCGGCCAGGATGGAGGCGCAGGCCATTAGAGGATTTATATAACGTTCAAAGGATTGTGAAAACGATAACAGGAAAATGCCGATGAGCACTGGATCGACAATAGCAAAGCGTATTAGCCAGGTTGTAAATTTATTTTCCGGCATGAGCAGCATATCAAGAATGCCGAAAACTGAGTAAAAGAGTGCTCCGACGATCAGAGCAGCACGGTTGTGGGGGAGAGAAGCCCGGAAATTTTCGCTTTGAAACGGCGTCTCGAGGTTCGACGAGTCCCCGGAGAATTTCAGTGTCGGCAGATGCAGTTTCATGATGCTCTGATTATCCATGATTCATTTCCCCTTTTTGCCGGGCATGATTTTCAAGATACGGTTATCACCATAAACTAAGTCGAGCATTCCGGTCTCTACACATTGCTGCGGGTTACTGTTTGTAATGTAGCATAAAGTAATAAAAATGAGAAATAAGAATTCAAAGTGATAGTTTTGGCGTGGGATTGTATTAAAATGAAGGTTTAGCCGGCGGACAAGTATTTATCAGGTGGAAAATTTGGCAACGCTTTTCATCAATTCGGGATTCATATAAAGCTTTTTCGCAAAGCGCATATATTTTGCACCGATTGCCCGCACGGCCAGTTGCAATGCATAGGATCGGATGGGTTTCTCCAGAAGATAGTTAATATCGGACGCAATGCAAGTATTTACTACGTCTTCGCTAGCCCATCCTGTAATGATGATACAATCTTCAAAGGCCATAGGGTATTTGTCGGCAATGGCGTCAAGAAAAGAAAAAGCATTCTTTCCGGACAAATAAACATCGACCACAAAAATGGCTGCACCTACCTCCCTGCTCAAGCAATAACCGATGGCCTTATCGACATCGGTGAAGGAGTAGACCTGACCCCAAGCATAGAAATCCTTGATTACATTGGTAACATGGTCACATACATTCGCATCATCATCGAGAACTATCACATCAAGAGTATCAGTCATTTTTCACCTCCTGATAGGCAAGATGGTTATAGCGTAAGAAAAGAAAAATATTTTGTCAAGGCATATTCAAGAGATAGCCACCCGGGGGAAAGTTGTCAGCAGTTTTGCGTAAGCGGTGTACGCGTCGCCTCGAACAGTCATGGTTGCCGGAGAAAATCATTTATCCAGCCCAGAAATTCCGCAAGTAATTTTTTGCTGACAACAAAAATATGACCGATATCTTTCTCGATAGTTTGATTTCCCGCTCCCACTTTGCCCCATATTTCACTGGCCACACACGAACCGGGAGGGGCAATGGGATCACGGGTGCCCCGGTAGTCAAAAATGGCGACTCCGGCCTTTTGCAGCGTATTCATATTCACCGGTTTTCCGTCTAAATCGGGATCAAGAGACGGTAGGCAAAATTCGCCCTTCATCAGCTCATTGTCTAGGAAAAATTTACTTAGCCATTCATAATGAGACCGGGCGGGAAAACGCGTCCCATGAGTCAACCAGAAAAGAAAAGGCGCAGCGTCTTTCATGGCATCGGCCTGGCAAGCCCTTTCATAGAAACCCATCAGCACGCTGTACTGAACGCCGGGCTGAATCTCCATTATGCCTTGATCGATAACCTGGGGGGGGATATTGACTGACCCAAAGAGCTGCTCCATTACATAAGCATCATAATTTTTTCGGATATAGGACCGCATCGGCCCCTGGCCGCTTTCACTGTCGTCAAATTTAACAGGGACCGCCATCAGGCAGACCTTTTGGACATCCATGAGGAGACCCGCACTTATTCTTTCTTCAGCCCGGCGGGCAAGATATGGGAGCAACAGTGAACCGCCCATGCAATAGCAGACAGCGCTCACCGGGCTGCCGGGATGCAGCTCAGTGATGAGGTCAAGGCAGTGATCGTGAACAGTCTTGGCAAAGAAGTCCAGGCCGAGCTGACCGTCTTCTTTTGTCGGATGGCCGTAGTCGACCATATAGATGCGATAACCTTCCCGGAGGAGTCCCTCAACAACGGATTTTCCGGGGGCAAGGTCAAGTATCTCCGGTTTATTGATGAGGGGCGTTGAAAGATAGAGGATGTGGTTGAAAGGCTTTACACCTGCGGGTACCGGGTAGTATCGTAAGGTTGCCGAATGAATTTGTGAGTCTTTGACGATCTCATAAGGAGAGCAGCCCAGCCTGCCGTGCGTTTCCTTCTGGGCATAATCATTGACATCGAAAGCCTCGGCGCGGTACAAATTTTCAATGCGTTGCCGATTTTCAGCAAGATATTCCTCCAGCGTCAACATATCCGACCCGTCTTGAGTTTTCCTCATAAAAGGCAGCGGGGCATCTTTCAGGGGCGTTTCTGTAATTACCACCAAGAGGCAGGTCAAAAGATCCTTCATCGCCCGAAGCCTCGTCAGACCGGTGGAAATATGAGCTTTTTCCAAATGGGAAAACTCATTGCAGAAATACTTCAATATCTGTTTTCCTTGTGATGAATTAGATAATTGGCGTGCTTTTTCACAATCGAAACAATCATCCGTCATGACTTGTTCACAGAGATGCTGCAGCAAATAAGCATAGTTTTTGTATATATCAATGTCTGAATCGCGGAAAATGTCCGGTTCCTGGCGCAGACGGACAGCCAACTGAACATTCTTTTTAATCGGTTCCGTCACAAATGTCCGCAACAAATTCCTCTGCAACAAGGCGGCGACGGACAGGGGACTGAAAATCGGGCTGTAACGGCAGAGATAATCGAGGAATTCCTGCTGGCGAAAAGCATTATTCATATACCACCCGGCCATCATTTTCTGCCAATAGCGCAGAGCAGACACGCCTTCTTTATTATCCGCAGGAGTTTCGCCCACAATATTTAATAATTCATTGGGATGAAGTCTTTGTTCCAGCATTTTAATAAACCATTAGGATTTACTGTTAGAAATGTATGAATGCAAGTTTCGGTCCATTTATGCCCTATTTTTTACCAGAAAAGTGTGCCTGATAGTGAAACTCTTCATTCTCATCCAGAAACAACATGGCAAGAAACGCACTAATCAATCCTGGCAGGGCACCTTTTCCCCTTACTGTTTTTTTGTCTATTAATAGATGTGGTCTTCCCTTGATTGGCTTTTCTCCCAAGGCCAGCATCGGATCGACCAGAAGAACAATCCCACAGGCAGGACACTGGTAATGCAGATCTCCGCTAAAGGGATTATGGCCGAGATGGCGGAATAAACGCCCCCCGGCAACGCCCTCGCCTGTATTATGAATATCCATCAGACCGTTTTGGCCACAGTGCAGGCAGGTTATATCCCTGGTAATGGAAATTGCCGTATCGTTTCTGTTTTTGTCCATCCTCGGTGCCGGACTCCATGATGTGTTTTCGGCTTCTTTCATGGTGACTCTCCTGGAATTCTCCTAAGCTGCCACGGCGCGGCTTTGGGGAATCTGCTTTGCCGGCGGCGTCGCAGCTGTTTCTGGAAAAGAAGGATATTTACTGACGTTTAGTTACTTCTTTGCTGCAGCAACCTTCGTCGGAACTTCCGGCGTCAGGGCCTTGTAAAAAGAAAAAAGCGCCTCATGCTGATGCTGACGGCAATTGTCCAGAACATTTACGAGATTGCGCGAAGAGTCCAGATAATTCAGCCAGAACTTTCCGATATCTGTGCTGTTTCCATTAGGCTTGTTATTCTTGACATAATCCTGCCAGGCGGTCACAAACTCCAGGAAAGTTTCCTGTTCATCTTTATAAAACTTCAGAAAAGCTTCCTTCTGTTTCTCATTTCCTGCTGCCGCAAACGGTGTCTTGAATAACTTTTGCCACTGCCCCAGAATATCTTCGTACATTTCCTTGTTCATCATCTCTTTTGCCCTCCTTTTAATTTGCAAATTGGAAGAATGCTTTTTCTCGGTCATTAAGTCCTTATACTTGACATTACTCATCTGCAATTAGTTGTATGCAGGCGGGAAATTACTTCACCTTCATAAACGGTTCTTTTACAACAACTTTTATGCCATTGATTGTCCCCGTAACGGCCTTCCTGACTGCTGAACCCGTCGCACCACCAATTATCTCGGCCGCTTCAACGGCACCGGTTGCTGCCGCCGAGGCAGCATTCTCTGCCGATAATCCAATTTCTTTCGCCACTTCGATTGTGCCTACTACAGCATTTTTGGCCACGGAAACAACATCCCCTCCGACTTCCGATGCCCCCAGCACCAAACCTTTAGAGGTATCCTTTATAACCGTAGTTAGTTGGCCACTGGCTTCGGCTACGCCTCCAATAGCGCCTTTTACGGCATTTTTGGTTACCAGGCTCAGATCTCCCCCCACTTCCGAAATCGCCCGGATAATACCCCGCGCCGCTTCCGAGGCCGCTTCCTCCGCTGATACGGTAATATCCCTCGTTCCGCTTATAGCTCCAACGATAGCAGCCTTGGCTACGGACGTAATGTCACCCCCGATCTCTGCGGTTCCTTTTACCGCCCCATGAGCAGTGTTGCGAATAACATCAATGGTTATAGAACCTATCTCATGAACTCCCTTGAGTATACCAACGATCGAATTTTTGGCGACGGTTGTCAAATCCGCCCCGATCTCTCCTGACACCTTGATTGCCCCGACAATAATAGAACCGACAGCAGTTTCGATGTCTTTTACGCCATCCAGTACCTTTACCGTCGTGCTACTTACAATGTCGACGATTCCTACGGCTACATCCTTGGTGCCCCCAAAAACTCCCTTTATACCGCCTCTAATTGCCTCGCCAATTTTCTTCTCCATAAAACACCGCCATTTCTCCACGCTTGTCAGTGGTTTGTAATGATGCATTTCCTTCACAAAAAAATCCCCACATCGCCCCAATATTAGCAATAAATATGGTGACTCTCCTGGAACTCACCTATGCTGTTACGGCGCGGCTTTGGGGAATATGTTTTGCCGGCGGCGTCGCAGCTATTTCTGGAAAAGAAGGATACTTACTGACGTTTAGTTACTTCTTTGTTGCAACAACCTTCGTCGGAATTTGCGGTGTCAGGGCTTTATAAAAAGAAAATAGAGCCTCATGCTGATGCTGACGGCAACTATCCAGAACATTTACGAGATCATGAGACGACTCCAGATAATTCTGCCAGAGTTGTCCGATATCGGCGCTATTTCCATTGGGTTTGTTATTCTTTACATAATCCTGCCAGGCGGTCACAAACGTCAGGAAATTTTCCTGTTCATCTTTAAAAAACTTCAGTAAAGCTTCTTTTTGCTTCTCATTTCCTGCTGCCGAGAACGGCGTCTTGAACATCTTTTGCCACTGCCCCATAAAATCTTCGTACATTTCCTTGTTCATCATCTGTTTTGCCCTCCTATTGATTTGTTATTTTGGATCATGCTTTTCATTTTCCGTCTTTAACCGCTGTTTAACAACATGTTTATTGTAGGTAATAACTCCGTCTGTATTCTGCTGTTGGAGAGGCACGCATCAGCACCTGCCGAAAAAGCTAAATCACTGTGAATATCGCTCTCCTCATCCATTATCATAAGGATGGGTATTTCCGGCTGGGCGGCCTTTATCCGACGGGTGGTATCGAATCCTTCACTTCGCAGCAGATTCAAATCAATAATGATCAGAGATGGCAGGTTCGTTTTAGCTGTGTCGATGGCATCTTCTCCATTATCCGCAGCAAGTATTCCGAATTCGGGATATACTTGCACCAACCAATCAATTAGAGATTTCTGGAGATAAAGGAGATCTTCAACAATAAGAATTTCTCTTTTCATACTGAGCATCCTTTTTGGCAATTGTTTTTAGCAGGATAAAAGCAAGCTGTCTGTCAGGAAAGTCATACAATGTATGTAGGATAAGCTGAACAATGTTTGTAGGAATAATACTACAAAGATTAAGGAATGGAGATCAAACCCTGTTTGATGGCTAATTTCACCAGGCCGGGAAGGTCATGAATGGAAAGTTTCTGCATGAGACGGCTGCGGTAGGTATCAACACTTTTGGGAGACAGATGGAGAATCCCGGCTATCTCCGCACTTTTTTTCCCTTCAACAAGCAGCAGAAAAATCTCCCTTTCTCTCTGGCTGAGAAGGTCCAGGGGATTCTTTTCGTGGTTTCCTCTGCCGGACCGGAAATAAGCATTCATGACCGTCTCGCTGATCATCGGACTAATGAAGGTCTTACCGGCCTGGACATTTCTCACCGCCTGGATGATTTCCGTTCCTACCGATTCTTTCGCCACATAACCGTGGACACCTGCCTGCAAGGCTCTGGTGACATGCTCCTTGGACGAATGCATGGAAAAAATGATTACTTTTGTGTGTTCACAGCAACTAAGAACCTGTCGCGCAGCTTCAATGCCATCCATCTCCGGCATCGCGATGTCCATGATAACAATATCCGGCGGATGAGCCTGAATTTTTTTAACGGCGGTGCGGCCGTTGGCCGCATATCCGATTACCTCTATGTCTTTTTGAGTTTGCAGAAGCGTTTTAAGACCTTCACGGATTACCTCGTGGTCATCGACCAAAAACACTCGAATACTCATAGCGGAACCTCAATGGATATTTTTGTCCCCCGACCGGGCTTAGATTCGATGCAACAAATTCCCTTTATGCCAACGCATCTCTCATTTATGATCATTAATCCCCAACCACGGGAACCCTGTCCCGAAATAACCTGCATCTCAAACCCGGCGCCATCGTCCACAATTACCAGATACAATCTGTTTTCCGCATAGCTTAAGTTCAGGCTGATATGCTTCGCTTTGGCGTGCTTGACAGAGTTATTGATGGCCTCCTGGGCAATCCGGAAAAGTGCGGTTTCGATTTCAGTAACCGGCCGGCACGGAAGTTTTTCGGCAATACAGGATATTTTAATTCCTGTTCTTTTAGCGCTCTCCTGCGCATACCAATGCAAAGCCGGCACAAGGCCATAATCATCCAGAAGTGGCGGACGGAGATTGGACATAATGCTCTTAATGTGGACAGAGGATCTTTTCAGCAAATTGAGTGAATCGTCAATTCTATTATAAACAACAGAATCAGTGGCAGTCGGCAGACTCATTTTTATAATGCCGAAATTGATGCCCAGAGCGGTCAGGTTTTGTCCAATCTCGTCGTGCAGCTCTGCCGAGAGCCGCTTCCTCTCCAGCTCTTCAATTTCAACCCAGCGCTGGTTCAATACCCGCAACTGTCTATAGGAGTTCTCAAGTTCCGACATCATTGCTTTCATTTCCGTGATGTTTGAATAAACAGCAACCCATACTTTCCCATGCTCAGCATGGTTGAAAGAGGAAATATTAGCAGAACACCAGAAAGGAGTACTATCCTTTTTTCTGCAGATATCTTCGCCATTCCACATTCGCTGCTCCTGCAAACGGGAAATAATTTCTTGTGAAATTATGTCGGAGCTTTTTCCACCGTGCGCTTTTATTATGGAAATGTGCTTGCCGATCAACTCCCCGACGTCATAGCCAAACATCTCTTCAAGTTTTTGGTTGACATAGACAATGATGCCATCTTTAACCCTGATCAGGATGATTCCTTCGGCAATATGCGTCATGATCTCGCTGTGCAGGCGCAGCGTTTGTTCTGCTTGCTTACGCTCGGTGATGTCATCGTATATGCCCAGCACTCCATATACGCTGCCTTGTCCGTCAATCAGCGGCATTTTTGACGTGTCAACACATAGCCTGCTGCCATCGGCTTGCTGTAGAGGTTCGATGATATGATGCTTGGGCAGATTGTTGTCCATGACAACGCGGTCATCATTACGGTATGCCTCGGCTTCCTCTTCCGGCCAGGGAAGGTCGAAGTCAGTCTTTCCTACGATCTTGTCGGGATTCTCCAAGCCGGCGGCGCGTGCAAACGGCAAGTTGCATCCCAGATACCTGCTGTTCCGGTCTTTCCAGAAAACGCTTTGAGGTATGGTATTCAATACATGGTCAAGCATGTTCCGGTTCTGGCGCAGTTCCTCTTCCGCCCGCTTGCGCTCCGTAATGTCCTCGACAAACCCTTCACAATGGCTGGGCCTGCCCTGTTGATCGTTGACAATGCGCAAATGCAACATCCCATACCACAGAGTTCCGTCGCGGCGACGATAACAGTTTGTCACACTGATAAATCCACCCGCTTCCAGTGCCTTGGCGTTGATGGCATCGCGTAGGGGAGGATCAGCATAGATTTGTTCGGAAATGCTGGTGATGAGGCTGACTGCCTCTTCGGGAGAATCATATCCCAACATCTTCGCGAGAGCAGGATTGATATCAATAAATCTGCCCTCAAAGGTGGAATGGAAAATACCAAGTGCCGCGTAGTGGTAAAGATTTCGATATTTTTCTTCACTCTCCCGCAGCGACTTCTCCGCATGCTTGCGCTCGGTGATATCAATAAGGAAATTTAGAGTAGCCGGTCGGCCTTCCCATTCCAGAACAGCGACTCGTATTTCTACCGGAACAAGCTCCCCGTTTTTCCGCAGGGCATTAAATTCGTAAACAGATTCGAACTGCTCCCCCTGGAGGCGGCGTTGATGATTAGACAACACTCTCGGGTAATCATCAGGATGGATAAAGGTCTTAAATTCCTTGCCTAGCAATTCTTCTTCAGAGCCGTATCCTAAAAGTTCCAACATTTTTAAATTTACATACTTAGTCCTGCCGTCCTGTGCAACAATAAAAGCGTCACGAATATTTCCCAGTATTTTTTTATAGACAGTTAGATTTATCTTATTATTTTTCCGGCTTATTTGATTAGTTGCACGCATTTCCCCATCCTCAGATAAAAAATCCGCTTGTGGTTTGTCATACCCTTTGCTGTTAAATACTGAGTTGGTCGTATTCTGCGAATACTTTGTTGTACTTCTCATGAATCATTTTGCGGTCGAATTCCCAGAATTCCGCCAGCATTTTCGCCTGTTCTTCTTTCGTGAAATACTCCTGGCAGGGATAAAAGAAATGTTTATCTTCTTTTTCGATGTGCCGGGGATAAAAATTGGCCAGTTGTCGTGCCAAATCGATTATTACAGACAATTGACTTTCATCTCCCAGCAAATACTTGTTTCTGGCTGCAACCAGCGCTGCCGTTGTCTTTCTGCCCCAGACATGTTCATCAAGTAATTCCTGCATGATTTTTTTTAGTTCCGGCAAAAGTGCTTTTTTAGCCAGATCCCGAAAGAGTATTTCTTCTTCTTTCCCGTGATGGGTACGGTCAGCGTATGTTTTTACGAAATCGACAGCCATATCAATTACCAGAGGATTAACTTTTTTTGTTTTTTCTATTTTATCAATATGCTTTGTCAACGACGTTAACATTTTTTCAATTAAACGATGTTCCCACATCAAAGGCCCGATCGGTTTCATGCATCCTCCTTATCGCCTTATTGTTAATTCCCCAATCCTATAATGGCTTGTTTATCTTAACAGAAATAGCAATAATATCAACCTAGATGATAATTGTCCGGTAATTCACAAATTAGCTATTGCAACGAAGTTGCATTTTTGGTACTAATTCCTATGCTTCCCAAAACAAAAGACAAAGATACTTTGCTGATACTGCAAAAAACAGGGCTTTCCAAAACACCGCAACGGATTGCTGTTTTAAATATTTTAGCCAATACAACTGTACCGGTGAATATAAGCGGCATTCGGGATGCGCTGGAAGCGAAAATTCGGATCAATCGAGTAACAATCTACCGCATCTTGTCTTTATTCAAAAAACATATGATTATCAGGGAAATAGCTTCTACCGGCGGCACCAATTATTTTGAGTTGGCCACAATGGAAAATCCGGTGCATCCCCATTTCCTCTGCCGGAATTGTGCAGCTCTTTCCTGTCTGGAACCGCTTACTTTTTCTCAGGCCAACCAGTGGCTCGGTCCGGACAAAGATTACAGTATTGAACATATAGAGATCAACATCTCGGGACTTTGCGCCAGTTGCCGCAATGCAACTAAGTTGCAAAAGAGATCAGGTAAAGTATGACAGAAAACAAGCCTTCCAAAAAGATTTTTATTTATCTTCTCCTGTTGCTGCCACTATTTTTTTCCTGTCAGAATCCGCAGCAAACCGAGACACCCGATAACAAATTGCAGGTAATTGCCACAATTTTCCCCGTTTATGACATGGCCCGGAATATCGGCGGAAATAAAGTTAAGGTAAGCATGCTGTTGCCGCCGGCAACTGATGCCCACAACTTTGAATTAAAACCGAACGACATCGTCAGAATCAGCAAGGCTGATTTATTTCTTTATGTAAATATGGAAATGGAACACTGGGCATACAAAGTAATTGCCACAACATCATCCAACAACAAACTGCTTCCCGTGGAAACAGGCAGCGGCATTACCATGCTGCCTTTAACCGGCAGTGATTTGGAAGATCATCATAATCATTCTTCCAAATTCGATCCGCATATCTGGCTGGATTTCAACAATGCCCGGAAAATGGCAGATAATATTGCCGCAGCCCTGGTAAAAATTGATTCTCGCCACAGTGATTATTATTTGAAAAATGCTGCCGAATACAAAAATCAATTAGCTGCTCTGGACAATAAATTCCGCATCGGATTGACCGGATGCAAAAGCCGGACAATATTACATGCCGGACACTGGGCCTTCGCTTATCTGGCCAATAGATATGGTTTAAAATATTATTCTGTTTATAATGTAGCGGCTGATTCCGAACCGGAACCGCAAAAAATCATGGAGCTGATTCAACAAATCAAGGATACAAAAGCGCCCTTCATTTATTACGAAGATTTGATTAACCCCCGCATCGCGGAAATAATTGCCCAGGAAACAGGGGCCGGTCTTCTCAGACTTAATAACGGACATACAATCAGCAAGGCCGAAATGTCCCGGGGAATTTCTTTCCTGTCACTCATGGAAGAAAACCTGGATAATTTAAAAAGAGGAATGCAATGCCGGTGAATATCATCCGTACAGAGAAGTTAACCTTCTGCTACGACGGCATAGAAGTTCTGCAGGATATTTCTTTTGCCGTGCAAAAGGGTGATTATCTGGGCGTGGCAGGGCCCAACGGCTCCGGCAAAAGCACTCTGATTAAAAATATTCTGGGCATATTGCCGCCCCGCGAAGGAAGCATATCTCTTTTCGGTCAGCCTTTGGCTGATTTTCGTCAGTGGGACAAAATCGGCTATTTGCCTCAGCGCCTGGCCGCACTGAATAATCATTTCCCCGGTACAGTCCGGGAAATTGTCCAGTTGGGGGTGGGACGTAAGGAAAATATTCAGAATATAAAACAGGTGCTGCAGATGATGGACATCGAACATCTATCGTCGCGCCTGATCGGCGAGCTTTCCTACGGCGAACAGCAGCGAGCAATGCTGGCCAGAGCGCTATACGGAAAGCCCGAATTGCTCATTCTTGATGAACCCACAACTGCTCTTGATCCGCAAACTAGAGATAACTTTTACCTGCTCACCCAGGAATTAAATCGTCACCAGGGAACAACTATTATTCTCATCACTCACGACACAGGAGTCTTAGGCAACTATGCCCGGCATCTGCTCTATCTGGACAAGAAAATTGTTTTTTCCGGAACTTTTGAGGATTTCTGCACCTCACCGGACATGGCTGGTTTTTTTGGCCAGGCCAGTCAGCACATCATATGTCATCAACACGACAGGAGTATTGTTTAAGTGAGCCTTGGTGAAATCTTAAGTTTCGCATTTGTTCAGCGCGCCATGCTGGCGGGAGTACTCATTGCAGCGGTTTGCTCCATTCTGGGGGTATTTCTTGTTTTACGCCGGATGTCGTTGATTGGCGACGGCCTCGCCCATATAACTTTCGGCAGTGTCGCCGTAGTTCTATTTATCGGTATCAGTCCCCTTTACATTACTCTGGCGGCCTTACCTCTGGTGATGATTTCATCGCTTGCCATTCTCAAACTGACCCGTTCCAAAAAGATTCACGGGGATGCTGCAATCGGCATCGTTTCTTCGATAGGCATTGCCGTGGGTATAGTTTTGGCCAGTTTGTCCGGAGGATATAATGTTGATCTCTTCAGCTATCTTTTCGGTAATATTCTGACTGTCAATCAGACCGAACTTCTTCTGTCTTTTATACTTTTCATAATTGTAATTTGTTATGTGATTTATTTCTACCATGATCTTTTCGCCGTGACTTTTGATGAAGAGTTGGCCCGCAGCATGGGAATTAAAACAAAAAGAATAAACATTCTACTGTTTATTTTAACGGCAGTAGCAGCTGTTTTAGCCATGAAAGTTACCGGCATAATGCTGGTTTCCGCCCTGTTGATCCTGCCGCCTTTGACTTCCCTCCAATTGTCTATCAGTTTTAGAATGACTATTATTGTTTCTGTAATCTTCGCCATCCTATCCGTGATCTGCGGAATTATCGTTTCTTTTTTATTGAACTTGCCGGCAGGAGGAACTATAGTAATTATCAATGTAATTTTTCTGCTGATCATTTTCGGAATAAGCCGTTGCAAAAACAACTTGGGCAAATAATTGCAAAAACGGCATAAGGAACTGTAACGAGGTAAAATACAGTGGCTGCAATCAAATACTATTTTAGCCGGTCCTTTCTTCTTTTTTTACTGGCCGGGCTGACGGGCATAATCCTGCCCCAAGGCGCAGATATAGGAACAGCGCTGATCCTACCGGCATTGACTGTCATTCTGACAATTACTTTATTGAGCATGCCGCGCGGTTTTTTCCGTAATCCCGGTCCGCTGGTTTTTCCGGCGATCCTGGGTAATATTATGAATTACTTTATTTTGGCCAACTTTATCATCTGGTCAAGTATCTTCCTCATCCGCGATGAAAACCTCTGGGTAGGCATGGTTTTAATTGCCGCCGTTCCTCCGGCTGTATCCATAATGCCTCTGGCTAAATTATTCCGGGCCCAACCAATAACATCATTTGCCGGCCTGGCCGGGGCCTATCTGGGAGCAATTTTAATAACACCGCTGATAGGCATAGGATTTCTCAAATATATCCCTTTGAATTATTCTGGCATCATTCTCCTTGTTTTGGAATTAATCGTACTGCCTCTTGCCCTCTCAAGAGTCGCCGTGGATAAAGACTGGGAGAAAATTTTTGCACCTTACACGGAAATGATTAATGACTGGTGCTTATTCATCGTCTTCTATGCCCTGGCGGCAAACAGCCGTTATCTGATTTTCCGCCGCCCCCTTGATTTGGTCTTCATAGCAGCAATTGCCGTTGCCAGCACTTTTTTGCTAGGTCTGGTCATTGAGAAAATATGTGTTTTTTATCGAATTCCGAAAGAAAAAATCATCGCGCTGCTTCTTCTGGGTACTTTGAAAAATTACGTACTAGCCGGCGGCATAGCTCTGGCTGTTTTTAACAAACAAGCCGCCCCTCCGGCAATAGTGTTTATTTTTGTTATGTTCATTTATGAGATCTGGCTGAAAAGTAAAATAAAAACTAACAATACCATTAACCCCGGTAAGGATGCTGGGCAACAATAAATATTTGACAAAAGCGAAGCGCAACCTATTTTAAACGAAATAACAAAAAAGGAGATGGAATTATTATGGCTATCAGTTTACCCGCATTACCATACGGCAAGGATGCTTTGTCGCCTTTTATCAGTGCTAATACTCTGGAATATCATTACGGCAAGCATCATAAAACTTACGTTGACAATTTAAACAAACTGATTGAGGGGACAGACCTGTCCAATCTGTCTCTCCCGGAAATCATTAAGATCGCAGTTCAAGACACAGCCAAAACCGGTATCTTTAATAATGCCGCTCAGGTCTGGAACCATTCTTTTTACTGGCAAGGCCTGAAAGGGGGAGGAGGCAAACCTGCTGGTGCAATTGCGCAGAAGATAGATGCGACCTGGGGAAGCTATGAAAAATTCGCTGAAGAGTTGAAAAACGCGGGGCTTACTCAATTTGGCAGTGGCTGGGTTTGGCTGGTACAAGAGGGAAAAGATTTAAAAATAACAAAAACTCCGAATGCCGATACACCGCTGGCGCATGGTCAAAAGCCGTTATTGACAATTGATGTCTGGGAGCATGCCTATTATCTGGATTACCAAAACAGACGGGCGGATTACCTGACTGCCGTAATTCAAAATTTGATTAACTGGGATTTCGTTAGCACCAACTTAGGGGCCGTTACGAAATAAGCATTTTGTTACGGCCCCTTATGCCGGTTACGATATTACAATGTTACAGTTATTATCGATGAACGGCCTAGGCTAAACAGATCAATCAGATTAAATTGGAAAGGGGGCTTTTTTGTAAAAAGCCCCCTTTTTATATTGCAGATAATCCGGCGTTAACTATTTTTATCTACTCTGTCTTTTAATTCTTTCCCCACTTTAAAAAAAGGCAACTTCTTGGGATCTACCTTAATTTTAGTGCCTGTTTTGGGGTTTCTTCCGGTGTAGGCATCATAATTCTTTACTACAAAGCTGCCGAATCCTCTTATTTCGATACGGCCACCTTTTTTTAATTCATCAGTGAAACCTTTAAAAACAAGATTAACTACATCAATGGCCTTTTTTTCCGTCAAGTTCAGCTTTTGGCTTAAAGCTTCAATAAGACCCGATTTGT
>CAIVQG010000004.1 GCA_903907985.1 uncultured delta proteobacterium | reverse complement strand
TTGCCCGCGAATTGAGAGCAAAACAATTTATGAAGATTATCTCTCTGGCACCAGAGGTTTTATAAACCTGTTTCGAAGAGGAAGAAGATGAGCTTAAGCAGATTGAAAAAAGGGGATGTGATTAAGGTTCTTGCAGGCAAAGATAAAGGCAAGACAGGTAAGATACTGAAAACTATTCCTGAAAAATCCCGGATCGTTGTCGAAAAAATAAATATTATTAAGAGACATACGAAGCCGGATCAGAAATCAAGAGGCGGCGTGGTAGAGAAAGAGGGATCCCTGCATGTTTCGAAAGTTGCATTGTTCTGTAATAAGTGCAACGCGGGCGTACGGGTAAGAAACAAGGTCCTTGAAGATGGTAAGAAAGTACGCATTTGCAGTAAATGCAATGAAGTAATCAATGTAGGTTAATGAAAATGGCAAGACTAAAAGAATTTTACATAAAAGACGTTGTTCCTGCACTGACAAAAGAATTTCAATACCAGAATCCAATGCAGGTTCCCAAGCTCGACAAGATTGTTGTCAACATGGGTTTAGGTGAAGCCATTCAAAATGTAAAAATTATTGATGGTGCCGTACAGGAGATGGCGATGATTACCGGTCAGAGGCCGGTTATAACCAAGGCCAAGAAATCTATCGCGACGTTTAAATTAAGACAAGGAATGCCTATTGGTTGTTCGGTGATCCTGCGAAAAGAAATGATGTATGAATTTTTTGATCGCCTGGTTAATGTTGCCTTACCAAAAGTAAGGGATTTTCGTGGCATATCCGCCAATTCATTTGACGGTAGAGGGAATTTCTCCATGGGTTTACAGGAGCAAATTATCTTCCCGGAAATTGAGTACGACAAGGTGGAGAAGGTCAAGGGTATGAACATCACCATCGTGACCACAGCGAAAACAGATGCCGAAGCTAGATTTTTACTAAGGCTGATGGGTGTACCATTTAAGAATTAATCGAGGAATGTCCGGAGGAATTTGGTGTGGCAAAGAAGTCATTAATTGCAAAAGCGAAAAGAAAACAGAAGTTTTCTGTCCGAGAATATAACCGCTGTCCGATTTGCGGAAGACCGCGGGCATATTATCGGAAATTTGATATGTGCCGAATTTGTTTACGAAAGCTTTCCCTGCAGGGAGAGTTGCCGGGTGTAATAAAATCAAGTTGGTAAATTTTTTGGTCTAAGGAGAAAAAGCATGGGGATGACTGATCCTATTGCCGATATGCTTACTAGAATTAGGAATGCGAATAAGGCTCGTTTCAAGAGTGTTAGCGTTCACATGTCGCAGACTAACCTGAACATCGCCAAGGTGCTGAAAAAAGCAGGCTATGTCAGTGGTTACGAAAATGTGAAAGATGAAAAGGGATATTCGATGCTGAAGATCGTCCTTAAATATCCGGATGCTAAGCGTACTGTAATCACCGGTATTAAAAGAATTAGTAAACCGGGAAGGCGTGTTTATGTGGCCGCCGATAGCATTCCTAAGGTATTAAATGGTTATGGGATTGCTGTTCTTTCGACTTCCAGCGGAGTCATTACGGATGCGGAAGCTCGGGAGTTAAACGTTGGTGGCGAAATTATTTGTAATGTTTGGTAATTGAAATAAATGGTATTAAGCAGGAGTGCTTGCTCATGTCGAGAATAGGTAAAAAACCGGTTATAGTTCCCCAGGGCGTCAAAATCAGCGAAAGTGCCGGTATTGTGAAAGTAGAAGGTCCCAAGGGGACTCTTTCCTCGAAGTTGCCGGAAGGTATTAACATGGTCCTGAGCGATGGCAATCTGGTTGTCGAGAGAAAGTCGGATGAAAGACTTGCCCGGTCTTATCATGGATTGGCCCGGACTTTAATTAGCAATATGGTAACCGGTGTGGTCACCGGCTTCACTAGGAATCTGGAAATATCGGGTGTTGGTTATCGTGCTGAACTTGACGGTAGTAATTTAAAACTCGCATTGGGTTTCTCCAGCCCCGTTCAATATGTTATTCCGCAGGGAATAGATGTTAAGGTGGACAAGCAGACCATCATTCTTATTTCCGGTATTGATAAGCAGTTGGTGGGCAAGGTTGCAGCGGAAATTAGGGCATTGAAAAAACCGGAGCCTTACAAGGGTAAGGGTATCAAATATGCCGGTGAACATATCAGGCGTAAAGCTGGTAAATCAGCTAGCAAATAAAAAGAAAAATTAATGTTGCCGTAAAGAGGTGGAACATTGGCTTCCAAAAAGACACTTAAGATAAGAGAAAAAAGAGAAAAAAGAGTAAGGGGCAAGATTACCGGAACTCAGGAAAAGCCGCGACTTTGCGTATTCCGGTCGGACAGACATATTTATGCTCAAGCTATAAACGATGCCGAAGGGACTACCCTGGCAACAGCTTCTACTTTGTGTAAAGATTTGGCTGAAAAAATCAAAGACAAGAAAAAGGTAGAAGTAGCCAGAGAGGTGGGCAAATTAATAGCCACTCGTTTACAAACTTTAGGTGTAGATAAAGTTGTTTTTGATAGAGGCAGATTCCTCTATCATGGCCGCGTGAAAGCAATAGCCGATGGTGCACGGGAAAATGGTCTTAAATTTTAAATTCATTTTTTGGATACAATACTCATGATAAGAGAAAAATCGTTTGATAAGAGAGAAATGAAAGATGCGGAGCTCCTGGACAGAGTTATTGCCATTAATAGAACGGCAAAGGTTGTCAAAGGGGGAAGGCGATTTCGCTTCAGTGCAATAGTTGTTGTCGGCGATGGCAAAGGGAAAATTGGTGCCGGTTTAGGCAAGGCCCATGAAGTTCCGGAAGCTATCCGCAAGGGCATGGAAATGGCCAAGAAGAATATGGTCAAAGTTGCTGTTCTCGGAAAAACAATTCCTTACGAAGTCATCGGCAGCTATGGTGCGGGAAAAGTTTTATTGAAGCCGGCATCAGAAGGTACAGGATTAATTGCCGGTGGAGCAGTTAGGGCGGTCTTGGAAGTTGCCGGTGTGCACAATATTTTAACTAAATGTCTCGGTTCTCATAATCCGCACAATTTAGTCAAAGCCACTCTTCAGGGCCTTTGCCAGTTGAAAGACCCAGCGGAAATTGCCGCGAACAGGGGCAAGTAATTTATTAATTATTAGGCGAGGTAGCTTAAGTGGGTGATATTTTAAAAATTACGATGGTGAAGAGCGAAATTGGCCGTCCGGAAAAGCAGCGAAAAATTTTGCGGGGTATGGGCCTGAACAAATTAAATAGTACGGTGACTTTATCTGATACTCCGCAGATTCGCGGCATGATAAATAAAGTTGTTCATTTAGTTTCTGTGGAAGAGTCAAAGGAGTAGTATATGGATTTGGGATCATTAAAAGCTCCGGTTGGTGCAACGAAAAAAAGAAAACGCGTAGGCCGGGGCGATGCTTCCGGACAGGGTGGAACGGCCGGAAAAGGCGATAAGGGACAAAAAGCACGTTCCGGTGGTAAAGTGCGTGCTGGCTTCGAAGGAGGTCAAATGCCTCTTGCCCGCAGAATTCCCAAGAGAGGTTTTCGCAATCCTTTCCGCGAGAAATTCGTTGCTGTAAATTTAACCGATTTATGCCGGAAGTTCAGTGAAGGTGCAGTGATTGATCAGGCCGCTCTTTTGGCTAGTGGTCTCGTGAAGAAAAAAAGTGAGAGCATAAAAATATTGGCTAAAGGTGAAATCAGTTTCCCCATTACCGTCAAGATAGCAAGAGTCAGCCAAGCCGCAAAAACAAAAATTACCGCCGCCGGCGGTTCCATAGAAGAGGTAATGTAACTTGTTAGAAGGACTGGGCAGTGTCTCCAAGATTCCGGAATTGCAAAGAAGGATTTTATTTACATTCCTTCTGTTGGCTGTTTACCGGATTGGTGTATTTATTCCCACACCCGGAATCGATAATGCCGCCTTGTTAGCTTTTTTCGATCAGGCCCGAGGTTCAATGCTCGGATTGATGGACATGTTTGCCGGTGGTGCTTTGAGCGCATTTTCCATATTTGCCTTAGGCATAATGCCCTACATCAGTTCTTCGATCATTCTGCAATTATTAACTGTAGCCGTTCCACATCTGGAGAGACTTTCTAAAGAAGGCGAGACGGGTCGGCGTAAAATAACCCAGTACACCCGTTATGGTACGGTTCTGTTGAGTGTAATTCAGGGCTTCGGTATAGCTTATGGATTACAGCAGATGTCCAGCCCCTCGGGTGCTCCGATTGTTTTACAACCAGGTTGGCAGTTCATAACTATGACAGTCATTACCTTGACTGCCGGCACCGCATTTATCATGTGGCTGGGTGAAACAATTACGGAAAAAGGAATCGGTAATGGTATTTCATTAATAATATTTGCCGGCATTGTTTGCCGCTTTCCCGCAGGAATTGCCAGCACGTGGCGTCTGTTTACCGCCGGTGAATTGAATTTTTTCGTCATTTTATTTGTATTAATTCTGATGGTAGCGGTAATTGGCGCCATCGTATTTATGGAAGCCGGGCAGCGTCGTATTCCTGTGCAATATGCTAAAAGAATTGTGGGACGCAAAATGTATGGCGGCCAGACGACGCACCTGCCGCTGAAAATAAATTCGGCTGGAGTTATTCCCCCGATATTTGCTTCTTCGATAATCATGTTTCCGGCCACAATTGCTAATTTTGCACCGGATGGCTGGATGAAAGACATTGCCGGATATTTGATGCCAGGCAAAGTGGGCTATGAATTACTTTATGTAGCTTTTATCTTCTTCTTTTGTTTTTTTTATACGGCTGTTACTTTTAAGCCCGATGATGTTGCAGAAAACATGAAAAAATTCGGTGGTTATGTTCCGGGAATAAGACCCGGTAAAAAAACTGCCGAATATATTGAAAATATTTTAGAAAAGCTGACTTTCAGTGGCGCTATTTATGTTTCCCTGGTTTGCGTATTGCCCAGTATATTAATTACTCAGTTTAATATACCTTTCTATTTTGGCGGCACATCATTGTTGATTATAGTTGGTGTGGCTATGGATACAGCCAGTCAGGTGGAATCGCATTTGTTGACAAGGCAATACGAAGGGTTTATGAAAAAAGGTCACATTGCCCGCCGGCGATGACGGCAGCTTTTTCCAAGGGTTGACCGAATGGTAATTCTGAAACTACCGGAGGAAATTGAAAGAGCAAGGGCAAGTAATAAAATAGTTGCCGAGGTTTTAAGTAAGCTCAGAGATAAAGTGAAGCCCGGTGTGACAACCGGCGAGTTGGACAAGTTCGCCGAGCTGCTGACGGAAAAAAGGGGTGCCAAACCGGCATTTAAAGGTTATCGAGGTTATCCCCATTCGCTTTGCACGTCGGTTAATGAAGAAGTTGTCCATGGAATGCCTTCGGCACGTGTTTTACAGGAAGGCGATATAGTTGGCTTAGATTTCGGTGTTTTTTATAAAGGGTTTTTCGGCGATGCGGCCATAACCTTGCCGGTAGGCAAAATATCCCCTGGCGCGATGAAGCTTATAGAAGTAACTCAGCAGAGCTTATATGTCGGGATAGAGCAGATAAAAGAGGGTAACAGGTTAGGTGATATATCCGGCTCAGTGCAGCAAACAGTAGAGGCAGCCGGTTTTTCTGTAGTGCGGGATTTTGTAGGCCATGGTATTGGTAGAAACCTCCACGAGGAACCGCAGATTCCTAATTATGGAAAGAGGGGCCGCGGAATTGAATTGAGGAGCGGCATGATCCTGGCTATTGAACCAATGGTGAATCAAGGCGAATACAAGGTAAAGATTTTGCAGGACTGCTGGACAGTGGTAACGGAAGACGGAAAGTTATCCGCTCATTTTGAGCATACGGTGGCAATTACTGATAACGGGCCAGACATTTTAAGCGAATTAAATTGATTTGCTTCTTAATTCTAACTGGTTTAATTTCGAAACGGTGAGAAAAAAAGTATGGCCAAAGAAGAAGCAATAGAAGTTGAAGGCCGGGTCATAGAGCCCTTACCCAATGCCATGTTCCGGGTAGAGCTCGAGAACGGTCATAAGGTGTTGGCTCATATTTCTGGAAAAATGCGGATGCATTTTATTAAGATTTTGCCGGGAGATAAAGTGACTGTAGAACTTTCACCTTATGATTTGACACGGGGCAGAATTACTTATAGGACAAAATAGATATTTTTTGGGTGCGGATAAGGAGTTAAGAGCGTGAAAGTAAGATCCTCTGTGAAAAAAATATGCGAGAAGTGCAAGATTGTTAAACGGAAGGGAGTTCTGCGAGTAATTTGCGAAAACCCTAAACATAAACAGCGTCAGGGATAGTTTTGTAAAAGATCGGGAGGTTATATAAGGTGGCACGACTTGCAGGTGTTGATTTACCGAAAAACAAGAGAATGGCAGTTGCTTTAACTTACATTTATGGTATTGGGACTACGAAAGCAAAAGAGATTCTGCAGAACGCAGGTGTAAGCCCGGATACAAAAACGGATCAGTTAGCTGATTCGGAAATATCGGCCATTAGAAGTATCCTTGATAAAGATCATAGGGTTGAGGGTGACCTGCGCCGTGATATATCTATGTCGATTAAGAGATTAATGGATATCGGTGCATACCGTGGCTTGCGGCACCGTAAGGGCTTGCCGGTCAGAGGGCAGAGAACGCACACTAACGGCAGGACGAGAAAAGGGCCGAGGCGAGCTATCGCCGGCAAGAAAAAGTAATTTGATTTACTCTGATCCGGAGGGGAAATGGTAAAAGCAGTTAGAAAAACGGGCAAGAAGAAAGAAAAGAAAAATATTACTGAAGGGGTTGCACATATTCAATCCACTTTTAATAATACTATTGTAACTATCACTGATTTAAGCGGCAATGTTATTTCTTGGTCATCAGCCGGGTTACAGGGTTTCAAGGGGTCGCGCAAAAGCACTCCATTTGCTGCGCAAATGGCTGCAGAAGATGCGGTGCGCAAAGCAAAGGAACAAGGAATGCGCAGAGTACAAGTATTTATAAAGGGTCCCGGAGCAGGCCGTGAGTCAGCCTTGCGTTCGCTGCAATTAGCCGGGCTTGTAGTAACAATGATTCGTGACGTAACTCCGGTACAGCACAACGGATGCAGGCCACCAAAGCGTCGTCGAGTTTAATCGGGTAAAAACAGATAACGAATAATTAGATAATAAGGGAGGCGTTTTTTGGCAAGATATACGGATTCCTCATGCAGGTTGTGTCGCCGGGAAGGGTTGAAACTTTTTCTTAAGGGAGACAGGTGCTATTCGGAGAAGTGTGCTTTTGAAAGAAGGGGTTATGCTCCGGGGCAACATGGTCAGGGGCATAAAAAACAAGCTTCTGATTATGGCGTGCAATTACGCGAAAAGCAAAAGCTCAAGAGAATGTATCGGCTGTTGGAAAAGCAGTTTAGGGGATATTTTGCAAAAGCCGATCAGCTAAAGGGTATTACGGGAACAAATTTGCTCGTGCTGCTGGAAAGAAGAATGGACAACATGGTTTTCCGCATGGGTTTTTCTAATTCCCGGGATG
>CAIVQG010000003.1 GCA_903907985.1 uncultured delta proteobacterium | reverse complement strand
GAGCAATCTCGATCGGAGCTTTATTTCACTACTGGAATGCGGCCACAAGCAACCTTCTCTAATCACTATTTTTCAACTTGCAAAAGCGTTTAAACTTCCCGCATCGAAAATTCTGTCGCTTGTTGAAGAGAAAATCAAAAAGTAGAATTATAGCCGCACGTATAACAGGTCATCAGGGTAAAGAATCGTGTGTTGCAAGATGGACAGCACATTACCCTCATCTTCCATGCACCTTCGTGGCGCACTTACGTATAACATCTACAACTACACAATTTTGAGCTTGGAATTGGAGTGTAGATTGCCATTTCAAACAATCATAGACTCCTCATGCTACTGGCAGGAAATTACGGCTGGATAGACAATCGAGACAAACCGTGCCACGCAAAACAAAAACGGTTGAAGAAAATTCACCAACAGCCGGAAAGATCGTACCGGTGAGGGATTACCACGTTATTAATCCGTAATGTCAAGAGTAAAGGTTCGACCCCTAGCCCTAGCGTTTTTTTGTTCGGCAAGTAGCGGCCTTCTGTGGGTTTATCCAGCGTCCTTTATTCTCCTTCCGATGGGTGGCGGAATGTATCGGAATCGAGTGGCGACTTGCGCCGGAATACGCAAATACGAAAATAAGAAAAAAAGAAATAAAAAAAGAATTGACATTCTTACTAAAAAATTTAAAATTACTACAAGTATTGAATTACAATTAAATATTTTTCGGAGGTTCAGATATGATTGGACGTTTAACCAAGTTATTTTTAGTCATCGCTACCTTATTGTTTTTCACGAGCTGTGTCTCTGCAGTAAAAGTGCCTATTGTGAACCCAAAAATTATTGAAGAGAATAAAGCAAAAGCTATTTTTTTATCAAAATATGTTAATTTTATGGCCGACTTAGATGTTTATTCTGTTGGTAAAGATTGGCGAGGAGGACATTGGGCTTGTCAAGAAATCAAAAATGGGAAATATCCATTGTCTGGTGTAAAAGCTTCGAAAAATGGGCAATACACTATGGCTCTATTTTTAAAGGGAAAGAATTTTTATAAGGCTTTACTTTTTGCATTCAATGATGGCGCAAGACTAACAAGGACATGTTATCCAAGCTATAATTATTGCCAAATATGGATCAAGGACGGTGCAGGATATGTTCAAGCAGGTAATATGTCAACAGTTCGCTATGAACCAAAAGTCGAGGAAACTGGCATAACCTGTGATTTGTCGGATGATAGTTATTCTCATATGCTTTTTACATATCCAGACAAATTAAAAGATCAAGCCGATGAGTTAATATCATTGTTTTTAAGCGCATTTCCCATCCTTCAATATGAATAATCAACATTTTTATGGGACAATGTTATTTTCGAATATAAAAGGCATAAAGGTACTCATTAATGCATTAATGAGTACCTTTATCGTAATGCTGATTTTATCATGTACTACCCCTACCCATCAATTATCTGCTGATTGGAAAAAGGGGACGGATGAATGGAGTATACAAAAGCAATCACCCAGTAATATCCGTACTAGGGAATATAGTAGTGTTGAAAACAATTCGTGGAGTAGGGAACAATCAGCAAACGGTGAGCCAAAAGATAAAAGCATTAGTTCTGGTGAATGGGGTTGGCGTGAATACAACAATACTACTGTTAGTCAGCAAAATTATTCAGCTGGATATAGTGAACGGTTAGCTCTTGTCATAGGTAACGGAAATTACAAATTTGGCAGTTTGAAGAATCCAAATAATGATGCCACTGACATATCCGCTGCACTCAAAAACCTTGGTTTTGATGTTGTAACAAAACACAATGTAAATAGACAAGGGATGCTTGATGCTATCAATGAATTTGGACGTTCACTTAAAGATAGAACTGTTGCATTATTTTACTATTCAGGTTACGCTATACAGGTGAGCGGTGTAAACTATCTTATCCCTATTAATTCACAAATTGATAACGAAAATGATATAGAGCATGAGGCAATAGACATAGGAAGAATTTTGGGAAAAATGAATAGCGCAAACAATCGTGTCAATATAGTGATGCTAGATGCATGTCGCGATAATCCCGCAAGAAAATTGACAAGATCAGCCAGTAGAGGCCTTGCCATAATACCCAAAGCACCATCTGGTACAATTATATCATACTCGTCTAGTCCAGGTGATGTTTCCGTAGATGGATTTAGCAGAAACAGCCTTTATGCAGCTGCTCTTCTTAAATATTTATCTGTGCCGGGTCTGACAATTGAAAATGTTTTTAAAAAAACACGTTTAAAATTAGAAAAAGAAACAAATGGCAAACAAGTACCTTGGGATATCTCATCTTTAAAGGGAGATTTTTTCTTTAAACCCCTTCCACAATATGGACAATAATATACCTTTATATAACGATAGATCTGGGAGTCGGATCAATTACATAATAAAGATTATCATTATCATTTCTTTTTTCGTTATTTTAATAAAACCAAATGTTTTAAATGCACAGTCTGAGCGCCGTGTTGCCTTGGTTATTGGTAATAGTAATTATAAATTCGGCGCGTTGAAAAATCCAGTCAACGATGCAAATGATGTTGGGTTGACATTGGGTAAACTAGGGTTCAAGGTTATATTAAAAAGAAATGCTGATAAAAAGGAGATGATTAAATCAATATATGAATTTGGTAGAAACTTAAATAAAGGTAGTGTTGGTCTCTTTTTTTATGCAGGGCATGCCGTTCAGATAAATAGTTTAAATTATCTAATTCCTATTGATGCGCAAGTGGATAACCAAGAAGATATAGAACATGAAGCTATAGATGTGAACCGTATATTTTCTCAGATGGAAAATGCAAAAAGTGATGTTAACATTGTCGTTTTGGATTCATGCCGCGATAATCCATACCGAAGTGTTTTTTATTCTAAGAACCGCGGACTTGCCACCATTCCAAACGCTCCATCCGGTACAATAATATCCTTTTCAACAAGTCCAGGTGAGGTTGCACAGGACGGCACGGGAAGAAATAGTCCTTACACTAAAGCACTACTATACTACTTAACTATACCTGGACTTTCTATTGAAAGCGTTTTTAAAGGAATCCGTCAGAAATTGGAATTAGAAACAAAGGGGAAACAGATACCATGGGAGGTTTCATCATTGAAAAATGATTTTTATTTTAATGCTATAAAGAAATCATCAACCAGTAATTATATTGAAAAATCGATGCAGACAATCCCAATAAATAAAAATAACTCAGGTGTAGTTGCAGCAGAGAATAATAAATTACCTATTACTCGGCAAACCGAAACCCAAAAGATTGAAACTCGTTCATTTACAGATCAAACTACAGGTATTGAGTTTATATTTGTAAAAGGAGGTTGTTATCGGATGGGTGATATTTTTAATGATGGCTATGAAGATGAAAAACCTGTCCACGATGAATGTGTGGGTGATTATTGGATAGGTAAATATGAAGTTACAATAGGGCAATGGAAGAGAATCATGGGTGAAAACCCATCTTCTTTTCCGCAATGCGGCGATAATTGCCCTATTGATCATATAAGCTGGGTCGATACCGAAGCTTTCATAAGTATTTTGATAAAGTTAACTGGTAAGGCATACCGTTTACCAACTGAAGCAGAATGGGAATATGCAGCGAGAAGTGGTGGGAAAAACGCAAAATATGCAGGCACAGATATTGAGACAGAACTTGAAAATTATGCTTGGTATCGTTCAAATTCTAAAAGAAATTTACATCCCGTTGGAATGAAATACCCTAATGAACACGCCATTTACGATATGTCTGGCAATGTATGGGAGTGGTGTTCTGATAAGTATGATACTAAATATTATAGTGAAAGTGCCCAAGAGACCCCCCGTAGGGGGGCTCCGCTTAATGAATATAGAGTTATGCGTGGCGGTTCAGTAAATGATACTTCACGCCTTCTCAGGACTACTGCTAGAAGTTATAAAGAACCTATAAAGTTGGGGCTTTTCCGTGAAATTCGTGCAAATTATCGAAACATAGGCTTCCGTCTTGCAATGTCAGCCAATTAGCCCAACAGTAAAAAGTGGGGTAGTGCAAACAAAATAAATAGTGTTAATTACTATCACTTCTTCCTTCTTTTGACGACAATTATAATTTAATGGGGGGGGCAGATGTCAAGAACGGATCTTTGTCATCTATAGTTTGTAATTAATGAATTCGGTTTGAAAGGTTGGATGCCCATGAAAATTACAGAACGCTCACTTACAGGAAGATAAAAATACGCCTCCCTGTACCCGATAATAGAAAATGATAAAAGAACCAAATGACCCAATAGCCTATTTGCCTGAACGCACCGGGAGTGCCCGGAGAAGGGAGGACTGGTGAAACCCACCCCTATCGTTTCTATAGAAATTGAAATCAAGAGCAGCAGAATTGATTGTTTCAGATGTCCACGGGCAACAAGCTGTTAGCTGAATCAATTCAGTTAAATGGACATTATAATTGCTCTGGATTACGCTGTAGCTTTTGCTGCCGTCATATAATCCCACCAATTCGTCCTGCGTTGGCATTCGCCAGTCTGAATAACCACCGCCACGGTAATTCTCGCAATAGCTCTTGGCATTTGCCCAGTTGATACCACTCCCGTTGTCCTTCGCTGCCCACATCAGGTTCGTTCGGGTATCCAGAACTGTCCCATCGTTATATGCGATAAATCGTCCGTCTCTTTTAATCTCTTTAGCTGTTGGAACAGAAGGACGCTGTGCCATGGCCAACTGTTTTCTTTCTTCTTCCAGTTTTCGCTGTTCTTCCGCTAGTGCTTTCCTCTGTTCAAAAATTTCCGTTTCTTGCCTTAACTTCTCCCTTTCCTCTGCAATCTTCCGCTGTTCATTTTCCATATCGGCAGATGTATCTTCCTTCACTTCCTCTTTGCTTGCCGTCGCTTTTTCTAACCTTTTTACAGCCTTTCCTTGATTAAAATAAAACTCCCCCTGCAAGGATGAAAGCTCCCAGGGAATCTGTTTGCCACCCGTTTCTTTCCCCAGTTTTGCACGGGCACCCTTGAAGACCTGCTCAATGGTCAGCCCCGGTTCTTTCATATATCGCAGCAAAGCCTCCGTATAAGGGCTGTTGTGACCGTCGCCGTCACTGGCTACATTGCCGGGACTGGTAGAATAGGAAATGAATGTGCCCACAGGAGCATTACTGACAATGGCCAACCCTCTGCTGGCATTGCGGAAGCTGCGGGAATAGGGATTATCCCGACAGGCGTCAAGGATAACTATGTTCAGTCCGTTGTTGGCAGTGGCCATCTCATCGAGGATCTTACCTGCATCCAGGGCCTCATATTTTATATCCGCCTCGCGGTTTATTCTTGCCCCGATAGGAACAAGATAATTTGCACCGCCGATTTGAATGCCATGCCCGGCATAAAAGAATAGACCAACACCACCTCGTTTCAGCCTGTCCCCAAAGTCAGTAAGGGCGTCTTCCATGCCCCGCAGATTGGCATTTTTCTTCAGAATGACGTTAAAACCGAGTTTCTGTAATTGAGCAGCCATTGCTGCCGCATCATTGACCGGATTCTTTAGCGGCCCCGAGCTGTAAGCGCTGTTGCCGATGACTAGGGCTATGCGCTGTTCTATAGAAGAATTTAATTTGGGTGAGTCTTCTGCAGACTCCTTCGTGTTGGCATCAGTCTTGGGGATTTGGGGCTTCGCGGGCGGTTCCTTTTTCAAAGCCAGTAATGATGATGGATAGATTAGAAGAAGTATAAACAGGGCAAGAAAGACTTTTATACGCAAAGATTGCATAGAAATACCCCTTATTGAAAAATCTGTATTTCTTATACTTCAACCAACGGCAAATGGCAATTAGATGTTAAGGATTTACACTCGAAAGAAAGTATATCAGTCAAAATCGCCGGATGCTATATTACAGGAAGCTCTTTGCCGTCTGCACCATAAGATGGCCGATGAGCATGTATACGGCAACCCACGTTGCTATTCTGGCCAAATGACTTGTCCCTTGGGCTTAATTCTCAGGCTCGTGTCCCAGCACTTTGTGGCCCAAAAATCATGCGATTCCCCGAGTTGCTTTAAACTCCAACCTGACCCTGACGGGGCATGTTCGTACACATCGTATCCATGGGGGCATATGCCCCCGGGCAAGACGCACTTGCCTTCCTGGCCCGGATGCACCGTAACCTCACAGTCGGTTGTCGACCAAAAAAGGTGATGACCAATCATGTACACCCTGACATCGTTCACGTAATCGTTATGGACTGTTACAGTCCATCCGTGAGCTAATGAACATAATAGTGGCGACATTACTGCTATTACCAATATAAATATGATCCTTTTCATTTGAAGCCCCCGTTGTTTGCTTGCTGATATTTATTATGTTTTGTGGACGACGACAACTTTATTAAATTGCTTTATTCATTAAATATCGTCTCTTTTCCAGCCTACTTTTCGTACTGTCAAAATTTTTTATAACTATTTGTAAAACATATTTATCATACAGTTATTAGAAGAAAGTTTTCATATTATTCCAAACATTAACGATTGTAATATAGCATAAAATAAAAGAAGGAAGAAGCATGGATTTCAGGAAGCTAGTGCTTGCTGTATACACCTTGTGTTCAGTTGAGGGGATTCATAATAACCGAGTCTTACGGATCGAAAGAGAGCCGCCGAGCCATAAGGATGCTCATGAAAAGCTTTGCCGTTTGCACTTAACGCAGTTCTAGCCTGCAGGAATCTTTGTCTAACTGAATCACTTCGACATTGACGTTCCAACAGCAGGCAATGCCACCACCGCACATTCTCGAATTTAGATCGTACCATGAACCCCCTGAAAAATACACCCCTAGAATCTCTACGGGGCAAATTGCACCCGGTAACTGGCAGTTTCCTGTCGTTCCCTTGGCCACAGTTACATTACAATCTTTTTGCCTCCAGAACAGATGTTCTCCGGTGGCATCGATGGTGACATCCTTATTGCAGGAGTTCTTTATATTAACCTGCCATGCCTCGCTTAAAGAAGCAAATGTCAGCAACAAGGTTACCGCAGTGATAACAAGCAGTATTCTTTTCATAACAACGTCTCCTTTTTTAAATGTTTTCCAATGAAGGCCTTCATCATCGGACACAATCTGTACGCTATTCGATAATATGTCATATGTCAAAACTTTTGCAAGCTCTACATTCCATCCTGAATACTTATACTTACCAAAACATCGCGGGCGATGATGCAAACGGAGTTGCTGGGAATTTTACTACTGTTCAATATTATGATTGCCAAATTAAGTCTTGTATTTTCGCCAAGGTTGACGATGTGTGTGTTACAGGAAGGCTTCAATAAATAAAAATTACCTCATAATATTCCAAGATAGCCAAACCAACGCATTATCCTATGCTGCTTTCAGCGGCTGGATACGTTTTATTTCATCACGGTGACTGTTTTGAGCATCCCACAGGTCAACAGATCTTTGTGCGTTAAGCCAAAATTCCGGAGAGTTTCCAAATAACCTGCTTAAACGCAGTGCCATTAAGGGTGTCAGTGACCTGTGTTCTCGCAACAATTCATTCATTGTCTGGCGTGATACCCCAAGCGTTCTGGCAAGTCCGGACACAGTTAACCTATAATCGGGCATAAAGTCCTCTCGAAGCATTTCCCCTGGATGGGTTGGTCTTATCTTGCGATTTATTCTATTTGCTAAACTCATAGTAATCCTCACTAATGGTAATCGGTTATTTCGACATCATATGCATCGCCATCAAAGAATCTGAAGCATATGCGCCATTGGTCGTTAATCGATATTGCATATTGTCCGCTTCTTTCGTCCTTCAAAGAATGAAGGTGGTTACTCGGTGGCGTTTTAAGATCGTCGATACACGTTGCCAGGTCAACATATTCTAGTCTGCGTATAGCTCTTCTGAGAAGATCAGGTTTAAACCTCTTCGATTTCCCGATTTCAAAAAGATCCTTTGTATGTTTGTCGGAAAAGGTCTTTATCATGACTTAATTATAACGCGTCACGTGACAATTGTCAAGTTCTATTTTGCTTCCAGGATAAATTGAAAAGGAATATCAAGACAATATTATTTGTCATCATTGAATATCGTTTGAAATCTATTATAAACGGCAGATAATTGACATGCTTGACTACAGGAAGCACTAAAGAGAAATATGGTTATGATTTTTCATAATCACTGAACCAGCGGAATCGCTGTCTGCACCTACAAGTCAATGAAAATTGAAATATTAATAATCAATAAATCCCATTTTTAATGGTGAATCTGCCACTGCCGGAATGAACCTGGTACCTAAACTTCTGACTATGTTACTGCCAGCTGAAGTTAAGGAAATTTCCGGCTGGGTAAATGGTTAAGATGCTATTCCAACATTTTGCCCCCCTCGGGTGATCATAAGGTTTGCCATATTCAAAATGACCTCCCGAAGGGCAAATCCCGGCAGGCATCTCACAAGAACCGTTTGACTTTGCAGGTACTACCGTAGTGCAATCTGTTTGCACCCAAAACAAGTGTTCGCCTTTTATCTCGCATTTTACATCATAGTCGGAATTATTAACGATTGTTACCGTCCAAGCGTTTGCTCCTGACGACAAAATAAATAGCAAGCCAGCCATTACCGCAAATTGTGTAAACTTCTTCATTGTAAATTCTCCTTTAATGCTTAATGAGTTTACTTTGCCACTTCCTCGTGAAAAAGACAACTCTTTCTAATTGCATCATTCTTTAGTTGCCTTTGTTTTGATTCCTCTGTTTTTGGTATGCCCAAACTTGCCAACTCTGGTTGGTAGAGTATTGTTCTAGCTGATAATGATTTGAAATAAAGTATTTTCTTCAAGGGCGACGTTTTACTGCTTACAGGAAGTTGTCCAGCGCTACACCCGACACAGTGTTATTTCCCATCCACCATCTTCTTTAATTCCCTGCCCACCTTAAAATACGGCAATTTCTTTGGTTTCACCGCCGCAGTCTTTCCCGTTTTGGGATTTCTGCCAATATAAGCCCCATATTCGCGGATGCGGAAGCTTCCAAATCCTCGTATTTCAATCCTGCCGCCCTTTTTCAGCTCATTGGTAAAGCCTTTAAACACCAAATCAACTATTGCCCTCGCATCTTTTGCCATCATCTTGTTCTTTTCAACCAGTGCTGTAATCAAATGATTCTTATTCACGCTGTTTGCTCCTTCATTTTTTAGGGATAAAATTATTTTCCCTTTTATTTATATGTTTTTTATCACTCGTGAATAGCCGTCTATGTAATCCAATATATAGTGTGGTTTATCCTCTTCGTCAAACTCGTGTTCACATCCAAGCATTATCTGCTGGCAAGGTTGCTCTTTTAGAAATGCCCGAACCGGATTTCTTAGCATATCGTCAAGCCGACCGTAGGGGGAATCAAGCACGACGGGAAGGTCAAGGTTCAACACTTTACGGACTGCAAACGCATAAGCATAGCCAAGACAGATTCGCTCACCGGCAGCCATAATGTCAGGGTTTAAATCTTCATGTGCTTCTATTTTCCATGGTTTTGTAAATAGAATCGTGCAAAACAATTTTCTAGCTTCCTCTCTAACAGCTTCTAATTGGTGGTTATTAAGAATATCTGCAAATAGAGATTCTTTGCCGAGAATATGAAATTCTGTAAACCCATGAGATAGAAAAATCAAACTGCTATATTTCTTAATACAACTTCGATTACCTTCTGTCACAACATCTATAGACATTTCGGTGCTCTTTGCTTTGAAGTGTGGTTTTACTCCCTTTGCAGGTCCCAGGTTTGCAAGAGCATTCACAATGGTTGTTTTCCCAGTGCCTCCCATTCCAATAATCAAAGTGCAGTGACGGTCAAAACTAATCTCATTTGGACCCAGAAAAATGCCGTAATTTTTAAGATGCAGTTTCAAGAATCGAACGGAATTGGATTGAATATCCTGCAAGGTCAGATTAGCCCCTTCATTTTCAGTATGTGCAGAATGACTATATACATAAATAAATAGAACGACAAACAATTTAAAGAGGAATTAACACCAGGGCATCTACCACTATCAGCTCTCAGTATATGCGGGTACATTTTTATATTTTTTTAAAGTTTTTCGGCAAGTGACTTTCATATAGGAACTTCACTTTGGGACGACGGCGGGGGTGCTGGGGAGAAATTTTTTCAGGGGCGTTAGTTACACACATGGTTGGGATAAAGGGGACCCATACGCCCCCCCTGTTGCGATTTCCGGGTACTACCGGTGGGTCTGGGGTAAGCATCCTTTTTTCCCCTCGCACCGAATCCCGCAGCGGTGCCGACAATCAATAATCACCTTGGACAATTCCGTTTTTCATGTTACTTATTAAATGAGGGATGGGTTATACAAGCTAAGAGTCCTGCCCTGACAGGCATCCGCCTTCAAGAGGTACTACGTGAACGGAAACAAAAGCGACGATAACGAGTATTGGGCACAACAGGAAAGGCAGACCCGGGAACTTCGGGAATCTTTGCCTGAAGACCTCAAAGCCCACACCGCAAAGCAAATCACAGATTACCTTAATTCACTATCACCAGAAAACAAAAATATATGGGTGGACCGTATCGGTAATGACCCAATTCTACAGCGCATCATATACTATGTGTCCTCTCCACCAGAAGAAATTGATTTGCGTTTCCAGATGATTACTAAGAACGACATTGATATTGAATTTAATATTAAATACGCTTGCTTTGTACAAACATTGCCAGAGAATAGGAACGAAGTATTAAGAATTTATCTCCGCAAGTTGTCCGAGACTTTCCTACGAGTCTTTACTGCTGACTGCCAGAAAAAGGTGGGATTAACGGGAACCATTGCTGAACTACGGGATAATTGCTTGAGAATAGAGCAGGCAGCCGGTGGACGAAAAACAATAATAGACCACTCTCCTTGGATGAGATACGAACTGTTAAAAACACAAAAAGAAAAAAATATGACTATCTATGCTCTTGATGATTCGCCTATTACGAACCGCTTCAATGTCGATCCTTTCCTTATTGGATGGATACAGACATTTGACAATCCTAATATTCGTGATGAGGCTTTTTCAGATAAAATACTGGTGATGGTTGTAGACCAGAATGGTAATAAAATTGCTGCACCCGATGGCTTTAGAAACCCATTTTACTTTTCGCTTTTGGAAAAATATGAACCACTGCTTAGGAAAATACATAATCAGTGGAAATCAAATTTTGAAACAATGAAGAAGAAAAGGCAAGCATCAATAAGGAAAAAAAGACAAACGAACGACGCAGAGGGAGAAGATAACAGAAAGATTCCTGATACCACTGATCCCATTGAATATGAAGATGTGGTGTCCTGCTTTTATGCTGTATTGAAAGATTCCCACGGCTTTGTAAACCCTAAAGCTATTAATAGGAAAGTTATTGATTTGTACAGAGGGAGGAAAGGAAGTTTCCCCAATGAAGTACCTGTTAGTTTAGAAATAGTTGAAATGTTAGACTTGAAAAGAAAATCCAACCAGAATGACCCGCAGCAGGTTTTACTCACAAAGGAAGCATGGGAAGCAGTTATGGAGGATGAGCCTTTCCGCACCCTTTTCACTTCCGATGAAACAAAAACTCCCCGTGAACGTCAATATATGCACAGACATATCGAAAAAATAAAAAATAGTTATTAATTGTTTGTCACGTTTGCCTTTTTCCTTACGAATTAGAAAGTAACGATAACGGAAAGGATTTAAGGCAATGAAAAAGACCAGTAACGCGTTGAACAATCCCGTTTATATTTACGACATCCATGCCAGCGCCTATCTTCAATTCAGAGGGCTAAATCCAGAATTGAAAAAAGAAGGCACTCGAGTGGTTTTTTGCTTTCCGGGCACCCCCTATACTCAAAATCTAATTGATGATTATTACAAAAATCCCACAGTAAAGTTGGTTGATTACATTTCACACTTGCGGCAGCTACGTGCCCAAATGCTGTCCATGCGCGGTTAAATGGGGGGTGGGGGGGTAAACCCTGGAAATTCAAGTGAATTTGAGATTAAAAATAAAACCTTGCTGGAGAAAATATAATGTCTGCACTTGATAAATATTTAAACAATCTTAGTTCGCCCGTAGCACCTGGAACCAGGTGCCACAGCTGGATGATGTCGACGGCAAATCTCGGCGTTATGGCCGGTAAAGATCCAAATGAGATCCACGGCGACATCCGGTGCGCGATTCCACAAGTTTACGGCATAGGAGAAATTTTATGACTAATCAGTTAACTTTTTATGATTTGGAAGTCTGGAAAACCTTCGTCAATCCTGGCGAAGCTCTCGAAGTGCGTTTCATCAAAGTTAATGGAAGGATGACATTTTCCGGCTACTTTGACAATCATGCTGATTTTTGCAAATCCGTACAGCAAACCGGCATGACTCAGCACGCCGGAGCTTACTTCACATTGCAAGTGATTGATCCGCGACTGATCGGCAGATCATTTAATCGAATCAAACAAAGCGACATCACGACTTCTGACCGGGATGTGCATTTTTACCGCTGGTTGCCGATTGACATTGATCCAGTTCGACCGGCTGGCATATCATCATCGGAGGCAGAACTTTCAGCGGCGATCGCCCTTCGGGACGTTGTCGTGGAGCATGTCGTTACCGAAATGAGATTTTCAAGACCAATCAAAGCCATGAGCGGGAACGGTACCCACCTTTTGTTTCGCCTGCCCGACCTACCCGCAAACGATCAAAATAAAAAGATAATCAAAGACATCCTCGCGGACCTGGCGAAGTTGTTCGATGACAACACAGTAAAAATTGATCAGACCGTTTTCAATCCGGCCCGGATTTGGAAACTATATGGAACCTACGCCCGAAAAGGCGATGAGGTGCCAGCGGGTGACCACCGCGAGGCCCGACCTTATCGAATCTCATATATTGATGACCTGGGGGAGTAATGGCTACTACAACAGAAGATTTTTATGCAGCTGGTAAGAAATTCGCGCAGGGTGATCACAGCAATGCAAACCAGCATTCGCATTTATCGCCGCGTGTTAATATCCCGAAATATCTGAATCATTACAAAATATCATTCAAAACCAAGCAAAATGGCGTCAACGTGATATACAGTCTCGAATTTTGCCCGTTCGAT
Organism: uncultured delta proteobacterium; assembly: GCA_903907985.1. Taxonomy (GTDB): domain Bacteria; phylum Desulfobacterota; class Syntrophia; order Syntrophales; family Smithellaceae; genus MVRV01. The sequence goes on along the minus strand of CAIVQG010000003.1, from coordinate 66,061 downwards.
ACTGCGCATGTTTGGGAAAGCAGCATCATCCAGCAGCCATCCGGCATAATTATTTTTCAATGCTTTCATGATTCGTGTAAGGGAAAAAAATGGGCGGACGCGCGGACAGTCATAAGCGGTTCAGATTCTCTTAAGCAGTTTATGGACGGAGAGACCACCAGCGATCAGAAAGTACCGGAGACCAACCAATTCAGCAGGGCGATGATCACGGGTGGGCTTGCAATCGACGAAGCGGCACTGAAACTTTCCAGTCAATCGGACTTAATAAAAGGCATTTTACCCGAAAGCGCGGGATTGACCGTCATTTACGGACCACCCAGCGGCGGGAAGTCCTTTGTAGCGATAGACATGGGCCTATGTATTGCCACTGGAACTGATTACCACGGCCACCCGGTGAAGAAAAAACCGATGCTATATGTTGCCGCCGAGGGTCAATCCGGTATGTTGGTTCGAATTAAGGCCTGGCTAGCACACCACGGCATAGATTCATCGGCATTGAGCGACTTTTCGCTACTACCTAGACCATGTACGATTGACACACCGGGCGAGTTGGACGATTTGCTTGCGGCGATCAAGGAGCTGCCGAAAGCACCCGGTCTGATTGTGCTTGACACTGTGGCCCGAATAATGTCCGGCGATGAAAATAGCACCGCTGATATGGGAAAGTTAGTTCGTGCTTGCGACCGCATCCGCGAACAAACCGGCGCACAAGTTGTGTTGATTCATCACACCGGAAAGGACGCAACAAGGGGCGCACGCGGCGCGATTGCTTTAACCGGTGCCACGGATTGTATGTTCAAGGTCTGTCAAGTCCTGGGAGGTGAAACCGACGTTGTCGGTCTGATTAATGACAGACAAAAAGATAAGGAGCTTGTGCCGCCATTGCTGTTTGACATGAGAGTAATTGATTCCGGTCTTTTGGACGCCGACGGGAACAAAAGGACATCTTTGGTGTTGATTCACAATCCTGATTTGAAACTGACAAGCGCAAAGGGCAAAGCCAGCGGCGACAAAAAGATAAAGCTGAAAGTGAAAATTGCCAAAGACGTGCTCATCAAGTTGATTAACACAGAGGGTGAAACACCGACCGAGGCAGTGAAAGCCGAAATTGAAGCCACTTGCAAGCAGTTAATGCCATCAGACAAGGTCATCCGCGAAAAACGCTGGCGGGAGGAATGTTACCGGTCTGGTATATCCGGCGGCGAACAGCAAGCACAGGCAAAAGCTTTTAGAGAAGCACGTGATGAACTTTTAGGATTGGGATTGATAGGCTGTTACGATGGCTTTTATTGGAGAGTTGCCACCAAATAGGGAAAACGATACTAACGCTACTAACGCTACTTTAGTATTTTTAGTAGCGGGAAAAAGCGCTACTACCGCTACTCCTCTCTTTATAAAGAGTAGCGTAGTATTGATTCCTTAAAAGTTTTAAAAAGTAGCGAAAAAAGGGCAAAGACCGGAAAAAAGCCACCGGCACCCCAAGGGAGATCAAAAAAATGAACACAGCGCAAAAAATTCAGACGATCATTGAGGCAGCCGGACGGGGTGAATCAAAGAAAGAATTACCAGACAAAAGTGCAAGGAAAGCCTTCAATTTCGGGCACAGTTTGGGCACAGGCAGAATTTAACAGTTTAATTATCGGATAGTTATGAAGACACAAAGGATTCCCAATCCTTCGCAAAAACTAAATAAGAGGCTCTACAGCGTCCCGGAGGCGGGTCAATACCTCGGGCGAACGGTCTGGGCTGTCCGGGAAATGGTCTATGCCGGAAAGATTCCCTATATCCGGGACGGGCGCAGGATGCTTCTGGATATTAACGATATGGATACATGGATTGAGGAGAATAGAAAACAATATTCATATTAATATTTCTCTTGACATATATAAACCAATGGTCTATATACTGGCCATGACAAGCGATGAACTAAAAAAGTGGAGAGAGGTAAACGGATACAGTCAGGCAAGGTTGGCTAAGGTACTGGCAGTTGCGGTAATGACTGTCAGCCGTTGGGAAAGAGGAGTCAGGGCGATACCGCCATTTTTACGATTGGCATTACGATGTCTTGAGCTGGAAGGAGGTGATACGAAGATTATGGGACGAGGACGGAAGAAAACAACGGAAACGAGAAAGGGGGGCTAATGTATGGGGAGCATATACAAGCGCGGCGATGTCTATTGGGTAAAATACTATCGCAACGGCAAAAGTTATCGGGAATCCTGTAAGACGAACAAGGAAGGCGAGGCTAAACGTGTATTAAAGAAGCGGGAAGGAGAAATATCAGACGGCAAGATTCCCGGCGTCTATTTTGACCGCATCAAATTTAATGACCTTGCAGATGATTTCTTGGACGACTATAGAGTTAATGGAAGGAAGTCTCTTGTCCGGGCCGAAAGAAGTGTTAACCATTTAAAAACTGCCTTTGAAGGTGCAAAGGTCACAAATATTACCACCCCCCGCATCAATGCCTATATCCAGAAGAGGCTTGAGGATGGTGCGGAAAATGCTACGGTCAATCGGGAACTGGCGGCGTTGAAGCGTATCTTCAATATCGGCGCTCAGCAGACACCTCCGAAAGTGGACAGAGTCATCTATATCCCGATGCTCAAAGAAAGCAACGTCCGCAAGGGATTCTTTGAACATGGAGATTTTCTTAAACTGCGAGATGCCCTACCGGATTATCTAAAAGGCTTTGTCACCTTCGCCTATAAAACAGGTTGGCGCGTGTCGGAAATCGAGGGACTTGTCTGGCCTCAGATTGATCTTGATAATGGCATAGTCCGCCTTGAAACAGGGGAAACAAAGAATGATGAAGGCCGGACGGTTTATCTTGACAAAGAACTGCAAAAGGTTTTCCAGAATCAATTAGATGAGCGGAAGAAACACACGAAGGTTCTCCCTTGGGTGTTTGTAAATGAACCGAAGAATGGGCCGATTAAGGATTTCCGGGGAGCCTGGGCAAAGGCCTGCGAAACCGCCGAAATCGGGGACAGGTTATTCCACGACTTTAGAAGAACAGCAGTACGGAACATGGTACGGGCCGGAATACCGGAACGGGTCGCCATGATGGTGAGCGGTCACAAAACAAGGTCAGTCTTTGACCGGTATAATATCGTCAGCGATACCGATTTAAGACTTGCATCACAGAAGACGGAGACATATCTCCGGGCACAAAAAGGCACAGTTTCGGGCACAGTCATAAAAATAGAAAAGAAAAGGGGTAAAGCAGACAATGCCTAACCCCTTATCAATACTGGTTTATTATGGTGCCGGAGGTCGGAATCGAACCGACATGCCCTTGCGAACGGGGGATTTTGAGTCCCCTGCGTCTACCAGTTTCACCACTCCGGCACGGGCAGCGATTATATCGATGGGGCTCAAAAAGTCAAGCTAAAATCTATTGACAACTGATAAACACGCGTGTTAAAGGGGCTGCACAATTGATCAAGTCTTATTGGGGGTGTAGCTCAGCTGGGAGAGCGCTTGAATGGCATTCAAGAGGCCAGCAGTTCGATCCTGCTCATCTCCACCAGAAAAACAAGAAGTTGCGGGCATTAATTTTTGTCTGCAACTTCTTTTTTTTGTCTAGTTTTCTATACTTGCCGGTTAGATGAAGACAGGCGGATTAAAATTCATAACGCACATTGATTGATAATTGATAAGAACTTCCTTTTTTGTGGGGTGAAGTATAAGAAACGCCGTCTTGTATGTCTTGGAAATCTTGACCACAAAATGCATGGTGTTGCTCTAATGACCGCGTTGAAGGTACTGCACATCATCGCTTCCGCCAGCGCGTCATCGATGACGGGTCTATCGGCAATGCCGTTCTTCCGTGCTTTTGAGCAAACAGGGCACCAAAGGATTGATCAAAGCTTTTCCAATCGATCTTATTGGCTAACACATACAATGAATGATTTCTATCTAGAATCTGTTCCAAACTGGATCAAAACAAATCCCTAAAAATGCTTCAAAACTGTTGTCTTTTGGGTGCATAAATTTGCCGGTTTTTAGCTCCTTTCCCTGTAATTCCCGGCAATTATACCACTTGATGTAATGCTAATATATTAATAATATCAACTTGTTACTACTTTTTCAGGGAAGAGTGATTAACTTGGGGTTCTCCCAAAAAAGACGATAAAATCTTTCGCATCCTTCGTTGCAGCTCAATACTGATGCGTATGGTTCTCTTGGCGTGTTGGCATAACACCAGTCTTTGCAATTCTTCCTTAACGTGTTGGAGGCTGTTTGGTTGTCCTGGCAAACATACGATGTCGCGGCTGAACAAGTTGGAACAAGATCTATATGTTTGTTGTTAAAGCTGCCTGATGCGTATTTATCATGAGTGGGGGCAAGGGTGAAAACTGACACAAGAACAAATACGGCACCAATAATGGCGCCCAGAATAAATTTGAACGATTCTTTCATAACACCTCCTGATTTAAATGTTGTCTATGATGGCATAATCCGGTTTATTGCATGCCCGGGAAGTCAATCGATCCGTTCCGATTGATAAGGACTTCCTTTTTGTGGGGTGAATTATAAGAAACGCCACTCTTGTATGTCAAGGAAATTTTGACCACAAAATGTAGGGTACTGCTCTTATGACTGCGTTGAAGGTCTTTGGTGTTATTGTTATTTGTTATAATGGTATATCTGAAAGTAGTGTATGGAAACTTAATATCTAAAAAATGATAGGTGTGACAAAGGTAATTTTTTTATTATAGATACGTCTGTAATACTGTCGCCAACCCAATCTTTTTCAATGAATAGTTGCTTTGCATAACAACGCGGCAGACAGCAGAAGCGATATTTAGGGCTGTATTTTCACGGTCTCCTGTGTTATCTGTTCCAACCTTAGAGGATAGGTTCAGGATTAATATTATATGAGAATACTGCTCATTGCCATGCCGGATACCGCCGATTATATTGATAATATAACTCGTCTGCCTAATCTGGCGCTTGTTTCCCTGGCGGGTAATTTGCAAGGGCATGATGTCCGGGTTCTGGACTTGGTTGTTCATAAGCCTCATCTGCGTCAGCCAATAGCCGATGTTCTGAAAACTTTCCATCCGCAGATCGTGGGTTTGAGCGCCATGTCTTTTCAGTTCGACACCTTATTGCGCGTTGGTCGATACATCCGGTCGCTGGATCAGAATATAACCATTATTGCCGGAGGTTATCACGCCACGTTGATGGCGCGCGATGAGAGCGCCGGGCAATGGACGGATACGCTCGATTACATCGTGCGTGGTGAAGGTGAGGAGACGTTTCGGGAGTTGATTGCGGCTATTGAAAAAAACAGCAGTGCTTTTGACGGTATCCTAGGCTTAAGTTACCGCCGCGCGCAACAATGGATTCATAATGATGAACGGCCGCTTTTAGACCTCATGAAGATAAATCTGCCTCTGCGGACTGCGCGTTTGGAGCAAGACTTCTTTTTCGGGCCGTGGTCGATGGATGTTGCCGAAACCTCGCGGGGCTGCCCTTTTCACTGTAAGTTTTGTTCTATTATGCACATGTACGGGGCTGTATTCCGCAAGTTCCCTATCGAAAGAATTATTGCCGATCTGCAAAATATCCGGGCCCAAGGGACCAGAGCAGTTTTTTTCTCCGATGACAATATAACTTATGATATCGGTCACTTTCATGATATTTGCGACGCCATTATTGCCAAAGGTCTTAATGATATGATCTTTGTAACTCAGGTGACAGCAGCCGGTATTGCGGATAATCCTGATCTGGTGGTGAAAATGGAGCAGGCCAACTTCAAAATTGCCTTTGTCGGCTTTGAATCTATGGAACCTTCAGCCCTCAAAGGTATGAGGAAACCGACAAGTCCGGAAAAGAACCGGCGGGCGGCGGGGCTTTTGCGCCAGCATAATATTGCCATTATTGCCGGGTGTGTGGTTGGTTATCCGGACGATGATTGGGATTCCGTAACCAGGCAATACAAGATGATCAAGTCGTTGCTGCCGGACTCTATCTACGCTCAATTTCTTACTCCTTATCCCCGGACGCGCGTTCGTGAGGAATTGCAGGATCAATCGCTTATTACCAATAATGATTTCAGCCGCTATGACGGGTTTACCTGTAATATACGCACCCACCATCTCAGCGAACAGGAATTATTTCGCTGTTTGAAATCACTTACCTTGCGGAAAGTTTTTGATCCGAAACTGATTTATGTCAATGCTTTCCGGAAGATGTTTCCCCTGCGGTTTATCTTGACTAATAGCCTGAAATGTGTGCTGGATAATATCTATAATGTCCTGTCGGCGAAGCAAAAGATCAAGCGCTTGGACATCTAAAAGACAATAAGAACTTTGGTTTGGCGGCAGTTGTCCGGCACCCGATAGTTCCTGCTAAAAACATAGGTGCAGAAAAGAGGTTATTATCAGAAGTGAAAAAAATCCGTATTGCCGTGATTGGTGTGGGAAATTGCGCCAGTTCTCTCCTGCAGGGAATATACTACTATAGAAACCGCAAGGCAGACGATGCCTGCGGCCTGATGCATTGGATGATCGGGGGATATAAGCCCGGTGATATAGAAGTGGTGGCGGCCTGGGACATTGATTCGCGCAAAGTGGGAAAGGATGTGGCCTGCGCCATTTTTGCCCCGCCTAACTGTACGCATGTTTTTCAGCGTGATATTCCGCCAACCGGCGTTAAGGTTCTGATGGGTCATGTGGGTGACAGTCTTTCCGCGCATATGGAAAAATATCCGGAAAACCGCCGATTTGTTCTGTCCCGGCGTCCCGAGGCCACACGCCAGGAGGTTGTCGCGTGCCTTACGAAAGCCCGTCCGGACGTACTGCTTAACTATCTGCCGGTTGGTTCGGAGAAGGCCGCTCATTTTTATATGGAGTGCGCGCTGGAAGCCGGTGTGGCTGTAATCAATAACATGCCCGTATTTATCGCCAGTAATAAAACCTGGGCGAAACGTTTCCGTCAGCGGAATATCCCCATCATCGGTGACGATGTCAAATCTCAGATTGGAGCCACTATTATCCACCGCTCCCTTACTAATCTTTTCCGGCAGCGCGGTGTTAATCTCGATCATACCTACCAGCTCAACTTCGGCGGCAACACCGATTTTCTGAACATGAAGAATTCCGAGAGGCTGCATTCCAAGAAGGAATCAAAAACCGAAGCCATTCAATCGGTCACAGCCGAGAGAATGGCCAATGATGATATCCATATCAGCCCGACGGATTACGTACCCTGGCAAAATGACAACAAGGTTGCCTACATCCGTATGGAAGGGCGGATCTTCGGCGACGTGCCGATGAATCTGGAACTGCGGCTGTCGGTAGAAGACTCGCCTAACTCTGCCGGAGTTGTTATTGATGCCATCCGTTGTTGCAAATTGGCGCTAGATCGCGGTATCGGCGGAGCTTTAATTTCCCCCTCGGCGTTTTTTATGAAACATCCCCCCAGCCAGTATCCTGATGATGAGGCGCTTAAAATGACCGAGTCTTTTATCTCCGGCAATCGCAGCCGGTAAATAATCACTGAGGTGGCAAGAACATTGCGGTTGCCGGAATTTTTTCTCTTTAGTCAAAGGACTCACCGTGTCTATCGGGAAATCATCAATCCTGTCCTGAATCTACTGGTCCGGATGGGAATTTCTCCCAATGCCGTCACTACCGCTGGTTTAGTGTTTAGCGCTTTGGCCGGTTTGATTTTCAGCACGGGGAATTTCTATCTGGGAGGCTGGACGGTCGCCCTGGCCGGCACCTGCGATATCCTGGATGGCCAGCTGTCACGTCTGACCGGAAAAACAACGAGCTTTGGCGCTTTCTATGACAGTTGCCTGGACCGTTTGAGTGAAGCTTTCATCTTCATGGGTCTGGCTTGGTATTTCGCCGGAGGCCAAGCACTTTTCTGGTCGCCTAATGTCGGACATCCGGATCATTACAGCCCCCTTGCCGTAATGTTTATTATTCTGACGATTACCGGCTCCTTTCTGACAAGCTATGTCAAGGCGCGGGCGGAAGCGGTGGGCATCGAATGCAATGTCGGCAGAATGCAGCGCCCGGAACGTTTTGTCCTGCTGCTTATTGCCTCTGCACTGGGCTCTATTCCGGGAGTGGGCGTTGGGCTGATGAAAATATCGCTGGCCGTGTTTGCCGTACTGACCAATATGACGGCGATACAGCGCATTATTTACGTCGGGAAGATATTTTTGCAGGAAAAAGAGGTTAACGCAGGACGGGATACCCGGAAGTAGAAAAGAGCCCCGTTCCAAATAGCCGATCAGGAAATGGCCTTCTTGTCCTGTTCCACCCTGCGAAGAGATAAACTTGTTGAACAAGGGGTTGCAGCCCCTTGTTCTGTTTAGATTGCCACGATGCCTGAGAGGCATCTCGCAATGATGAGCAGATGGGTTATGCAAAGGTTATAATAATATGGCCTTGCCAGTATGGTTCGTGTAAAAAATTATGAAAATTGCTTTAATCTGCGACTGGTTCCATCCCCGCATCGGCGGCATTGAAATTCATTTACAGGGATTGGCCGAATCGCTTGCGGCTGCGGGGCACCAGCCGGAAATAATCACTGCCACCCCCGGGGAGAGTCATGGGTTCGGCTTTCCCGTCCATCGTCTGAATGTCCCCGTAAAAACGCGCTTCGGGTTTATATATACGCTGGAAGCATTTCGCCAGGTAGCGGCTTTGCTGAAGAAAGGTTCTTTTGATGTAGTGCACTGTCATGGCAGTATCCTATCTCCGCTGGCCTATGGCAGCATGTACGTGGCGAAGAGTCAGCAAATTCCCACAGTGGTGACTTGCCATTCGGTGCTGCATTATTATTATGGTCTTTTTTTTCTGCTGGACTTGCTTTTAGGCTGGTCGAGGTGGCCAGTTATTTTTACATCCGTGAGTCCGAGCGCCGCCCGAATTATGAGTAAAGCCGGAAGGATTGGACAGGTGCATGTGCTGCCTAATGCCGTGCAGGAATCAGCCTGGCGCAGGCCCAGTCTTCCCCGTTCGAATGACGATTTGACGCTTATTTCGGTTATGCGCCTATCCATTCGCAAAAGGGCGCATGTGCTTATCAAAATGATGCCGGAAATTATCCGGCAGTCAGGTACGCGGCGTGTTCGCCTTATTATTGTGGGCGAAGGTCAGCAGCGGGGCGCACTTCTTCGTTTGATAAACCGTTTGGGGTTGCAGGAAGTCGTGGAGCTTGCCGGGATTCGCTCTCATGAAGAAATTGCTGATTTGTTTGCCAAGGCCGATATATTTGTTTTACCCACCAGACAAGAGTCTTTTGGTCTGGCGGCGCTCGAAGCCCGGGTGGCCGGATTGCCGGTTATCGGCATGCGGATGTCCGGTTTGCAGCATCTGATTGAACAAGGTCGTGAAGGATTGCTGGCGGCCAACGATGAAGAATTTTTCCGGCATTTGCTTACGTTAGTGCAAAATGATGAACTGCGCAGGCGGATGGCGGAATATAACCGGACGCAAGCCACGATCTGGAATTGGCAATTTTCGCTTAGCCGTCATCTGGAGATATATGAAAAAGCGAGGCGCGAATTCGGCAAAGGATTATAGGCAGCTCTGATGAAGATCCCGTTTTTTTGTTCATATATTCCGGTGGAACTGCTGACCGCCCTCGGCCATGGAGTCGTGGACATCTCGCTTTTCGAAAATGAGAAATACGGTCTGGAGTACAGCTGTTCGCTGCACGATAACATCTGTTCTTATGCCAAATATCTTTTCTCGAAGATTGTTGACGGTGAACATAAATTTGATTTCGTGGTCGTGCCGAAAGTTTGTGATGCCATGAAACACCTGCACTCCTCTCTTTGCCATTCCGGCAAAATTGAATCGTTTCTGCTCGATGTGCCTGGACGCGCAGGAGACCAGAGTGCAAAATATCTGGCGGCTCAATATCTCGCTTTACTCAAGAAAATTGCACCTGACCATGATGTTGCAAATAAGAAGTTATTTTTGCAGGCCGGAGAGAATGCCCGGCCAGTGTCCGCGTGTTTGACGGATTCGGGCGAGGCCGATCTGCGTTCCGTAAAAATCGGTATAGCCGGTTCCTCCTACGCACCTGCTTTGTTTCAGGAGATATTTAAAAAATATGATGCCAGAAGTATTTTTCTGCGGCACTGCGGTCATGGGGTAATACCGTTTTCCGAAAAACAATTCCCTAAAACGGCTTCTCTGCAAGATCAACTTTTGGCAATGGCGCACAATTCTCTGCAAAACACAATCTGTCCGCGCAGTGACGAAGGCGGGATGACGAAATACATAATTGCGGAAATTAAAAAGCAGCGGCTGGCCGGATTGATTGTTATCACTCTGAAGTTTTGTGATTTTTATGCCTTTGAATTGGAAAAATTGAAGAAGCATTTGCCGGCCGGATTTCCGTGCCTGTACCTCGAAAATGATCTTTCCGTAAACAGTGATGAACAAAATGTTACAAGAATAGAGGCCTTTATGGAAAAAATTATGTCCGGTAAACAAACACCAAAAAAACTCTCCCCACAAGCAGACGTAGCGTCAGATGTCTATTCCATCGGACTCGATATCGGCAGTACCACGACCAAAGGAATTATATTGAAAAACGGGCAGGAAATTCTTGCTTCCATTATCATACCCACTTCCATCAACATGAAAGATTCCGCCGCCGCCGCCTTCGACCAACTGCTTGTGCAAAGTTCGCTGACGGCAGAGGAAATATTCCGGACAATCTATACGGGATACGGCCGAACCGCCTTTGCCGACAGGGAGCAGACTACGGAAATAACCTGTCATGCTGTCGGGGTTAATTTCCTCACGCCGCAGGCCGGGACGATCATTGATATCGGCGGTCAGGACAGTAAGGCCATCCGTATCGATGAACAAGGCAATGTGCTGAGATTTGCCATGAATGACAAATGTGCGGCGGGAACAGGACGTTTCCTCGAATCCATGGTTGCGAGAATGAATATAACATTTGCCGAATTCAGCGCTCTATCGCTTACGGCAGATTGCCCTACACCGATTAGCAGCATGTGCTCCGTCTTTGCCGAGTCCGAGGTCGTGTCCCTGATGACAAAAGGAATACCGATGGGAAACATTGCGCGGGGCCTGAACTTCGCTATAGCCGAAAGAGTATCCTCTCTGGCCCGGAAAATTCAAGGTGAAGCGCCTTTTATCCTTACGGGCGGACTTTCGCTCAATACCGGTTTTGCCGGGGAACTGGAATATGCGCTGGCTGCCCCGGTGACAATCTTTGCCGAAGCCCAGTTAGCCGGGGCTATTGGCGCGGCAGTCCTCGCCTCGCGGCGGGACGATATTCAGGAGACACGCCGATCATGAACAGCCCGCTCGTGGATAGCAAATTACGCCGCCTGCTCTATCGCAGTATGACCAGAGACGGGATTCGTCTGCCGCTGCCGGTTGCCTTCCGGATTTTCCAGTTGGTGGTCAGGATTGTTTCCCGGCACAAAGTTCCTTCTGTCCGCACTCTGGAGCGGGAATATCTATCCTATTACCGGGAGGGATTGATGTCCGATAAAAGCGTATGGACATCAATCTTTGTTCCCACGGAAATTCTTTATGCTTTCGGGTTATCCCCCTTATGCCTGGAGGGGCTATCCGCATTATTTGCCAGTATGGGGATTGCCAATAACTTTCTGGGCAGGCATGGAACCCATTTCGTGCCCAATACGATGTGCAATTTTCATCGGCTGTCCATCGACATCGGTTCCTCCGGGATATTGCCGGGGCCGCGTTTTATTATAGCGTCATCAGCTTTGTGCGATGGTAATATCAAAACATTCCGTCATCTGGCCGAAAAAAAAGAGGTACCATTTTTCTTCCTGGATATCCCCCAGAATGATGATACTGCCGGTATTGTGTATCTCGTTGCGCAATTGCAGGAGTTGATTGAGAAGATCGAAGCGCTCACCGGAAAAACTCTCGATAAGGCCAGGCTGGATGCTGCGGCCCGGAACGTCAGAATTGCCGGGGAATTGCTGGAGGAAATTTACCGGAAGCGCTGCCATCTGCAACGCAACGTGTATTACGGACATCAAATGATCAACTTTATGCTGCCGCTTGCTGCCATGTCTGGTTCCGCGCGCTTAATAAAAATATGCCGGGCTATTCTTGCCGACCTGGACGATAACAATATTTATAATTCGAATTTTCCGAAGGATATTTCCGCAGAAACGATCAAAATTATCTGGGCGCATATTGCCCCCGTATTCCAATATAATGAAGTCTGGCCGTTTATCGATGACGGAGTGCGTGCCAAAGTATATCTGGAAGAATGCACCGGATATCTGGACGGCGAAATCAAGAGCTGTGATCCTCTGGAAATTATTGCCCGGCGGCTGATCAATACGCCCGGCAACGGGCCACTCACAAGACGCTTAGCTAATCTGGAAAAAATATACAATGATGCCAATGCCGACGGTATCGTCCATTTCTCACACTGGGGCTGCCATCAGGCATCGGGTACAACACCGCTTCTGCAAAAACACTTCGCCCTCCGGGGGATTCCCTTCCTCAATGTCAATGGTGATTGCGTCGATGCGCGCAGCTGCGGCCTGGAACAGCACAAAACCCGTTACACCGCTTTTCTGGAGTCGCTGGAAGCGCAGAAGAAAAATCAATGACACTCGCTGAAAACGAATATGGTGAAGTTTGAAGCGTTGGTGGAATTGATCCCGAAAGCGCAGCTATTCGGGATCTCTTAGTGCCTTTGTAAAACATATTTATCTGTCTTTGCGATGAGCAAGGCGACGCGGCAATCTAAACAGAACAAGGGGGCTTGCCACCCGAATGGGTGGTTGCAACCCCTTGTTCAGCGTCGCTGTGTTCATTCAAAACATCCTGTATTTTCCGGAATTGAAAATTTCTCTTTTTATAAAAATGAATAACTTCCCGCAGGCAGGCAAGTGCAGTTGCACCTGTTTTAAAGCGGCAATCCAGTGGAATGTTGGCGCTGCTCAAATCGACAAATTCCCAGGGATGAACAAACAAAACTACCGGGCTTTTCAAAGAGCCAAGCCATGGGTTTCTGATCCAGGCAGGCAGCCGCAAGACTGAAGAAGTGATTGATGCCGGGATTCTAAGCAATGTTGTCGGCCGGGGCTTTTGCAGGTAGGAGGGTTTGTATTTCGCCTGTGAAGAATCGATCAGCAAGCCAGCCTTCTCCAAAAGGCCAAGATAGCTCTGCGGAAATTTCAGGTAAGGAGCTCGAAAGGAATAAACAGAGCCGAATTGCCGCAGCAAGTCCATGGATTTCTCAATGTCCTGCTTTGCGCTTTGGCGATCAAGGCGAGTATAGTCGCTATGGTCGAAGCCGTGAGAACCTATCTCATGCCCGGAATTAATCAGACTGCGGATAGTATCCGGGTAGGCCTTGGCAATTTGTCCGGTGACAAAGAAAGTGGCCTGCACACCCTCCTCTTGTAGCAACACCAGAAGCGAATTCATCCCCTCGGTAATTCCCCGGAAAGTATGGAGGTAAGGAGGGCAGTCCGGTTCCATGTCGATGGTCAGGAAGATTTGCGTAGTATTGGTCATTTTATTAAAGTCCGAAAAATAATTAGAGTTGAAACCTCATTACTTCCTTGTGCCGCGTAAAAAATTATTCTTTATGACTTAACCATCCGGCAGAGAATTTTTTTTCCCGCTCTTCGGCACTGCCGTGCGAAAAACCATAAAATGAGTGAAGCCGGGCAACCGTTGATAGTTGCCTGTCGCCTCCTTTTTCAGTATCCATGATTTGAGTTGGTTATATTGAGCTTCGCTCATACTGGAGTTGTCGTAATATGACGTCAATACAATCCAATGACATGACTGGTCTTGCATCACGCGATCGACCTCTCTCATATTAATGGATTTCAGATTCTGATATTCAAAGCATAAAGCGCCGACATTTTCGACCGTCCAGAGATTACAGCCATCGACTAATGTTTTTAATAATTTGACTTCATGGTGCATTTCTAAATGTTTTTTTTCAGGCCAGTGTTCACTGATCCCTCGGGCCGGGAAATATGTATTGGAGGCGATGATCATCAAGAAACAGGCGGAAAGCACGAAGGCAGAAGTCCGCGGATGAAAACTTTTAAGCCGGTTGACCCCATTTTTCAGGTCGGCAATACCGCACACGACTCCAATGAAGAGGATGACTGCGGGCATATCCAGGTAGTGAAAATGGATCGTAACCATGTTGGGAACGTTCGACATCATTGAAATCGCAAAGGCGGGCAGGATAAAGAGCAGGGATTTTGGAGAAAACAGCGGCAGAAAGCCGACGGTCGTAAAAGCCAGAGCGAGCAGGCCGAGTTTTTCGGGTAGCAGAGAAAAAGGACCGAATTTTCCGGATTGACTTGTGGAGATGCCGTCGTTGAAATAGGGCATGACGACAAAGAAAATCAGCAATCCCATCACCGCCCCGATCACCATCAGAGATATCCCGACCTTCCTCTGCTGTTGACGATACAGGATAAGAAAAATCCCGAGGCTTATCCAGACCAGTGGAAGGTGCTCTTTAAAACCGACCATGAATACAAGTGCCAGGGCCATTTGCATGTATTTCTTTTCGATCGCATAGATGAATCCGAGCACAATGAAAGGGAGGGCAAGTGCCGACGGCTGGAATTCAAAATCCAGCGTACGGGAGATGAGCATATTGAAAAGGAAAAGGACCGGGGCGATATAAACCGCTTTTGAGTCGGGGCCGATAAGAATTTTCCCTAAGCGAATCAGCAACAGGGCAGTGGTGAGATAAGCGAGGATTTTGAACCCCGTCAGCCACAAGAAGGTCATCTTCCAGTGAAACAAAGGGTAAAACAACATCAGGTTGGGGCTGAAATGATCGGCGAGGGCATTTTGCTCCAGGACGGTGCTGTAGAAACGCCCTGTATTGACCAGTTTCGCCAGGATATTGGCAAAATTACCCGTATCGAAAAGATAGAATTGGAACGAATAGTATTTGACGATAGCCAGGACCGGCCAGCAGATGGCCATGTAGCCCAGGAGAAAATAAAATAAACGCCGGTCGGCGAAAATGGACAATAATGCTTCGGAATCGCCGGCCTCTCTTTTCCAGCAATAAGACAGCAGCAATGCTCCCAGAATGGCCATCTCCGCCACCAACATGGTGACGGGGATAGCGCTCCCGATCAGGAGAGGAATCTCTATGAGAAAAAGCAAAACATAAAGGAGATATTTATTTTTGCACATAAAAAGGCTTAATCCCGATTGTCTGGATTAGTTTAAAAATAAAAAACGGATATTGTGGATTCATATAGAAGGGCTTATTGGCCACACAGCACCCCAGCCACCAGGTTTCCTTATCGCCATGAACAACACTATAAGAAACATCGCGCTGAGTATTCATCTCGAGAATTGCCTGCATGGAATCTTGATGGATGTTTTTATCCATATACACAACGCCGGCTTCCATATAGGCTTCGGCAACTGGTTCTACCGGAATTTCATCGTCATAGATATACGACCATTCAATTGGAAAATGTGGTGATGCAACAGGCATTAAACTGCGAATCCAGGCTTTTCTTCGTTCTAAAAACTCAATGCTATGAAATTTTATTTTTGAATTTCCGAGACGGGAAAATTTCCATTTTTTCAGGTCCCGAAAGAAAAAGCTACCCGTTTCCTTATATCCGTCAGTCTCAAAGGGCATCAATGGTTCCTGAAGAAAACGCACATCCGCATCACACAAGACAAATTCACTAAAATGGGAGTGATAAGCCGCATATGCCTTGATCTGAAAACCTCTCCAGGATTCGGCATTTTCCCCGAACTCATCAGTGTTGCGAAATGAAATACCGCCAAATTGGGCAATTTCAGTTTTAACTGCTTGCTCCAGTTCGCTTCCGGCTTCCCAGACTTCAATAGGAGCCCTGCAATTAAAATGATTCCTGATTCTTTTAATATTTTTCACGGCGATGTTTTGATACATCCTGGGAATTGGTATTACAAAACCTTTCATTGCCTTTTCTCTCGAGGAAAATGATTATTATTGTTTCAATACAATGTAATATGTTCTATCATAAAAAATAAGAAAAAGATTTTTTTTCAGTTTCGGGAAAGCAGGCCCAGTTTTCAATGATACCTAAAATCATCCACCAGACCTGGAAGACCGAAGACATTCCCCGGGAGTGGGCGGAGTCGAAAGCTTCCTGGCAGCGGTTTCACCCGGATTGGCGATACATTTTTTGGACCGACAGGGACCTGGAGAGCTTCATAGCGGAGCGGTATCCCTGGTTTATTGAAACATACCGGGATTATCCTTACGCCATCCAGCGGGTCGATGCCTCACGGTATTTCATCCTCTATGAATATGGAGGAATTTATTCCGATCTCGATGTAATCTGCAACCGCAACGGCGATTTTCTCCTATCCCATAAGGCCATTATTCCTCAGACAGAACCAGTCGGGTTTTCCAATGATCTCATTATGACAGAACCGAAGCATCCGTTTTTCCTGCAGATGATTAATAATCTTGCCAGGGCCCACCGCAAATTCAGCCGGAACCCGCTTCTCCTGCGGCATTTCCGGGTGATGTTTTCCACGGGACCTTTGTATTTAACCCGGCAGTACCGTAACTTTCCGGCTAAAGCAGAGATGTTCATCCTGCCGCAGTCGCTTTACGGTGGTAAGGAAGCGACATCCATTGTCCGGCATATCCGGGGCAACAGCTGGCATGCCTGGGATAGCCGCCTTCTTGGGTTTTTGTTCGACCATGCCCGGATGCTGTTGTTGGTGCTTGCAGCTCTCTTTGGCAGCTGGTTATTTTTTCGGTGATAGTGCTGATTTTCCGGTACGCCAATATTTTACTCCGTCCAGAAACGCAATGATCAATCTTGCCAGCAGTCCCCGGAATTCCCTGAAATAGTCTCTTCCGAAAATCCCCATATAGCGCTTTTGGAATTCTTCCAGATATCCGTAGCCCCGGCTTTCCCATACTGCCAGCTCCTCCGCAGGCAGTATGTTCCCGTCCCGAGATTCGATGTACAGGAGATTCCTAAAACGCTGGTACATATCCCATTCACAAACTGTTTTATGGGCAAACAAGGGAAGACCTTTCAGACCATGCTGCAGGATTCCCGTTGCATAGAATGACCCCAGATCGTGCTGGATTTTAATGGTGAGATCAGTCAGAGGAACGGGGATGATGAAGTAGTGGTTTCCGACTTGGAGCGGAGGATGCTGCACCAGATGATAAGGTTGTCCGGCGAACTGAAAGGCGAGACGGAAGGTGTCCTTGTCTCCCAGTGTGTGATTGTAACAGTATTCGCGAAAATTCTCTACGTCCGAGTTGGCCAGACAAACAGTGAGGAGTGCCTTCCAGCACCGGCGCTTGTCGAGAACAATTTGACCTGATTCAAATTCCAGATCCCGCTTCAGTAATTCGGATGTAACACCGAATACCTGGAAAAGTTCTTCCGTGGTGGATTTTGTTATTGTCAGATCCGGCCAGAAAAGAGCACCGGTCTGCATATACTCCTCGGAAGTAAAGAGGGGGACTGGAGATTGCAGGGGAATATTATCCACGTCGATATAGAAGATTTCCTCAAAAGAGGAATAAAGCAGGGCATAGGGTTTAATCTGGCAACCCCGGAAATTCCGGATGGAAAGAAAGGGCTGTTCTTCGCGGAATCTGCACGAGGATATATCCTGAACGGTGATAGGACCAAAATCATCATGGAGGAAATCCTGTACCGCCTCCGGCATTTCCGCCGGGCCTGCATAAAAGAGTTCAATGGGCAGATCGGTAAAAGTCCTGAGAAATTGCAGGCAAACATAAGCATTGCATAGATGGATGGGGCCTCCGGCGCAAAGAACGATTCCTCTGCCCTGATAGCGTCCTTCGGGATAAGCTGGGAATCGGTCATAAGAATTGTCGAGGAGTTCGCGATAGAATGATTTTCCTTTCATGTATCCGTCCTCGCGGCGCCTTCCGCAAGTTGGCCGTCACGGAGTTTGATAATCCGGTCGGCCGTGTCGTACCAGGTATCGTCATGGGTGATGACGAGGAGTGTTTTTCCCTGCTCCTTCAATTCCGGCAGAAGTTCCCGGTAAAAAACGCCTTTAAAGACCGGATCCTGATCGGCTGCCCATTCGTCAAATATATAGACCGGACGGTCTTCCAGGTAGGCGGTGAGCAGGGCCAGACGCTTGCGTTGCCCTTGCGAAAGATCAACGGTCGAGAGCTTTCCGTCCTCAATGGTTACTTTTCTGTCCAGGTGCAGGCGCTGCAAATACTTCAGCGTTTCATTGTCCCGGGAAGGAGATTCGAGGCCGAACAGGTTATCAAAAAGGTAGAAGTCGGAAAAAACGACGGAAAAAAACTGCCGGTAAGTCTCGCAATTTTCACCCGTTACTTCTTCTCCCAGCCAGAAGATCTTTCCCTCTTCGGGGGTATACAGACCGCACAGAATTTTCAGAAGCGTCGTCTTGCCGCTTCCGTTGCCTCCGACAATGAAAGTTGTTTCTCCTTCGCGGATTTCCAGGTTGATCGGTCCCAGGCGGAATTTATCGTCGTCTATTTCCCGTTGGTAGTGATAGGTGACGCCTTCCAGGCGGATGAGGGCCACGGGGCCGGTGTCGGCAGCAAAACGCATCTCGGACTGATCGGACCGCTTTTCCTTTTCCTTTAGCGGGACGCCCAAGGCTTTGAGCTTATCCAGGGCAACCACGGCTTCTCCGAAATTGGGGCCGAAGTTCAAAAGAGATCCCAGGGGGGCCATGATGAACAGACCGGCCATGACGTAGCCCAGAAGAATGTCATTTTCTATTTTCAGCCAGGGGACGATGATGAAGAGCATCAGGCCCAGTACAATCAGATAAAGCGTGTCGCCTATCCGGAAAAAGAGATTCTGGATCGTCTTTCCCCGTATTGCGTCGTCCCGGAGCTGGAAGCACGTTTCCCGAAGGCAGAGATCGAAGAACTTTTCCCGCCGGTTCCGGTGAATGAGGAGTTCCTTTGTTCCGTGGGTCAGGGCGTGAAAATGGCGAAAAAGATCGTCCCAGCCATCCCGCAGGCGTATCCAGTAGCGCTGCAGAAGAGAGAGCTTATACAGAGGCAGGCGGTACAGGTAAACTCCGACAGATAAAAGAACGATAGTTATGAGGCATAAAGTCCAGGAAAGCCAGGCCACATAAAGGCCTGCCCCGAGAATCATCGAGCCGCTGAGGAAAATAGTGGGAATCTGGCGCAGAGAGTTGGCGATCTTCTCCACATCGTTGGTCAGGGAGGCCATGAGATCCGGACCGCCTATTTCTTCGATCCGCTTGAGCGGCAGTTCCATGACCCGCTGGCTGAAGCGCAGGCGCAAACGGCAAAGCTCCTGCTGAGATAGAGAGAGAAGAATGTATTCGGAATAGGAGCTCAGAACGTAGTAAGCAACTATAAAAAGACCGAATATCAAGGGCAGGTATGGTTCCGGCCCGGCATTCTGGCGCAGTTGACGATGGATCAGGGAGATGATCAGGGCAGAGCAGCCTGATCCCGCCACTGCACCGGTCACGGCGGCCACGATCATAAGCTTCCAGTTTTTCTTAAAAAGAAAATAATAGTAATCCATAGACGGAAGAAACACTCCTTGCGGCAAGTCGGCGGCATCCTGAAAGACCCCGTATCCTGTCTCTTCAGGAAACTCTTTCTTTTTTCACCACAGAATTTGATTAAACGCAAGCAATCTCATCTTTTGCAAGCATCATTGCGAACAGAGGACGATCATTGACTTCAATACGAATTTAATCTATAGGAAAAGCAATATTAATTTGGTCTGGTACGTAAGGATTTATAATGATTCTGAGAATACCTCTTGCCTGGTACAACACTTTTCAGAATAAAAAAAGAACGCTGGCTGCTATTGGCGGTATCGCGTTTTCTCTACTGCTTATTTTTATGCAGCTCGGTTTCCTGGCCACGGCCCGCATCACCTCCACTCTTATTTACGACTTTTTTGACTATGACCTGATTATGACATCCGCCACCTATGAAAGTATCGAAACGACAGGCCGTTTCGATAAAACACGTCTGGTACAGGCCAAAGTGGTAGAGGGAGTTAAGGAAATAGCCGCTCTCAATTATGCAAGGATGTGGTGGCGCATTCCGGACTCCAACTTGCACATAAGATCGTGCATGGTAATGGGCTATGATCTTAATCCGAATTTTGTCCCGGATAAGGCGGCCAGAGAAAATCTACCGGCTCTTTTGCAGAAAGATACGGTCATGCTCGATATCCTTTCGCATCCCGATTACGGGGATAAGCAGATAGGCAGCAAGCGCGGAGCGATCGACGATATACCCGTAATGATCAGCGCCTTATATAAGCTGGGAATCAGTTTTCTCGGTGACGGATCTGTGATCACGAATCTGGAAACATATCGGACTCTTGCCAGATCAGATCCGCAGGAGGCTACTTTCGGCCTGATCAAAGTGGATACTGGGGCGGATGTGGAAAAGGTCAGGCAGGACTTGCAAGCAACGCTTCCGGATGATGTGCTTATTTTCGAACGGAAAAAGTTCATTGCGGCAGAACAAAATTATTTCATCAATGTCAAGCCGATAGGGATCATGTTCCAAGCCGGAGCTTTTGTCGCCTTTGTCGTTGGGGCGGTCATCCTGTTTCAGGTGCTTTCTACAGAGATTTCCAACAAACTGCGGGAATTTGCCACCCTGAAGGCTGTGGGTTTTAGCAATTATTATATCTATAAAGTTGGCGCAACGCAGGCCCTGCTGTTTGCGGTGATGAGCTATATTCCGGCGCTGCCCCTGGGGTATTTTGTTTCTTTTCTCGTCCAAAAGGCCAGCCGGCTGCCCATGTATTTGCCGTGGGAGTTGGCTGTATTAGTTTTCTTTTTGGCGATTTTGATGAGTGTTATTTCCGGCATTCTGGCGTTGCAAAAAGTCAGAAAAGCAGATCCGGCGGACTTATTTTAATATGAAGATTTTTCCCGGTCAAAAAATACCGCTAGCCTCGAAGATGCTGCTCCATAATAAAGGGCGCCTGCTTCTTTCTCTCCTGGGAGTCGCTTTTGCCGTTGTCATTATGTTTATGGAAATAGGTTTCTTCAATGGACTCAATGACAGCCAGGCTAATCTGCCGCCATTGCTCAATGCTGACCTCCTGATCATGCACGAGCGGCGCTATTCCATGCTGGAAACTTCCACTATCCCGCGGACCCGTTTGGGGCAGGCCGCCACACTGGAAGAGGTTGCGGAAGTCGTCCCCTTTTATGAGGGCGCGGACACCTTGTTAAATGAGCAGGAAAAAAGAATCCGGGCTATCTCGATTCTGGCTTTTCCGCAGGATACGGCCAGTCCGTTGCTGATAGCCGGTTTGGACAAGTATCAGGAACTGTTAAAAATCAGAGGGAATGTTCTCTATGACCGCTTCTCACGGAATATCTATGGTAACATCAAAACAGGAAGCGAAATAATCCTGGGCGGGCAGCGGCAAAAAGTAGTCGGAACAGTGGAAATTGGCCCCAATATCAAACTTGATGGTTATGTGATCATGGGTGAATCCACCTGGGCTAATCGTACAGGAAGAATCGATAATGTAAATATGGGCTTGGTTCGTCTGAAACCAGGTGCGGATATCGAAGCTGTTAAAAAGAAAATGCGCGACATACTGCCGGATGATACTATTTTCCTGACACCGGAGGAGGCCAGAAAAAGAGAGGTTATGTTTACGATAAAGTCCACGCCGACCGGTGCGGTGTTTGGTATCGGGGTTATCATCGGCTTTATCATCGGCGTCATTATCTGTTATCAGATTCTGTTTAATGAAATAACCGATCATCTTCCGCAATACGCCACAATGAAGGCTGTCGGCTTTTCCAAAAAATTTCTGATCTCACTGGTTGTCAAACAGTCTTTGTGGCTCTCCGTTTTAGGGTTTATCCCCGGTGTTATTGGCGCCGTAATTCTTTATTTCATGATTCAGTATTCGACACGAATACTCATGTTCATAACACCCGGCCGGATTCTTTTTGTTTTTATTCTGACGGTTTTCATGTGCCTTGTCGCCAGTTTCTTTGCCATGAAAAAAGTCCTGAAGGCGGACCCCGCCGATCTCTATTAGCAGAGAAACTGCGATTAATGCCGGACGAGCGGATAAGTTATGATACCGAAAATAATTCACCAGACCTGGAAAACGAGCCGCCTGCCGGAAAAATTCCTTACATATCAGCAGACCTGGATCAGGCATCACCCACACTGGGAATACCGTTTTTATGACGATGCTGCCTGTCGGGCCGTCGTGCAAAAATATTTTCCTAATCTTTTATCTCTCTATGACGGCTGTCCTTATCCCGTACAGCGCGCTGATATCTTCCGTTATCTTGTTGTTGCCGCCGCTGGTGGTGTTTATGCCGATATAGATATGGAATGTTATAAGAATATGGAACCGCTATTTGTAGGATCGGAAGCCGTCTTTGGTGTGGAAGTGCTCCTTTCGCCGCGGCAGGCGCGGTTATTGAACCACCGGCACTCCGAGCGTATTGCCAATTGCATTTTTGCCGCCCGGAGCGATCACCCTGTTTTTAGCAGGGTGATGGAAGAGGTTGTCCTGCGCCTCAACGGCCGTTACCCCTCAGGGGAAGTTATAGAAACTACTGGGCCGGGGATGCTGACGGATGTTGTGCAAAAATATCGTAAACAATATAATCTGCATATTCTGCCGCAAATCTGCTGGCTGCCGCCCTCTGATCCGTATTATCCGAATGTCTTTCCGTTTAATCTGCATATGTATGCCAAACATCATTTTTCCGGAACATGGAAAAACGAAAATAACAATCGTCATTCCCGCGAAGGCCGGAATCCAGGATCATCAAACAATTCCTTGATTCCGGGTCAGGCCCGGAATGACGGAAAAATGAGCGTGAGTGGCGTTGGGCTTTTTGAACAAATGAAAGAAACATTATGCGGCATTCGAGAAATATACTATAAATTGCCGCCGTCTCCGGTCTGGCGGGAAGATTTTTGTTTTCGCAAAAAACGCTCTGCTAAATAAACAATAGCCGCAATAAAATATATTCGTACCGTTAAAAGGAAAGATAAGCACACAATGTCAATAATTTCTGAACTATATCGTTATGCGGCACTGCATGTCCGCTCTCTGGAGGATTATACAAAGAGATACCTGGATAAGCCGCAGAAGGCAAAGGCAGATATTACCATTTCTCTTTCCACGATTCCCAGCCGGATAGAAAAAATTTATCCTGCCTTGAAATCTCTGATGGATCAGACCATGCCTCCGCGCCGGATTTATCTGGCCATACCGCCCTTTTCCATCCGGGAAAAAAAAGCGTACTCGATACCGGAGACGTTGCGCAATTGCCCTGCTATACAAATAATCGATGCAAAGAAGGATTGGGGGCCGGCAACAAAACTTATTCCCGCTCTTCGCCACCCGTCAACCAAACCGGACGATATTATTCTTACTGCCGATGATGATAATATTTATCCTGCGGAATTTGTGGAAACCTTCTGGCAATATTCTCAAAAGCTGCCTGATGCGGCCTTAAGTCTCAGAGGGGCGCCGATGTCCCGGACGGTGAGATGGAATGATTGTCGTGCCTTTAAAGGAACAGCAATTTCTCAACCTGCTGCAGTAGAAATTATCACCGGTTGCGGCGGCATCATGGTAAAGCCGAAATTCTTTGCCGCCGAATTCTTCGATTATGATCAAGCCCCGATGCAGGCATTTTTTGTCGATGATATCTGGGTTTCCGGAAATCTGGCCAGGAACGGCATTTCCCGCTACGTTATACCCTTTCGGGGAAGCTATGTTTATCTTACGTCGCTGACGACGCTGTCCGGTCCTGCGCTGGATAAGTGTGAAAATCGAGGCGGCGGCAACGATGATGCGGTAATGGATTATTTCCGGCCTTACTGGAAACTGCCTGTGGAAAACAGCGCTCCGGAAAAAAATAGAATGGGATAGGATAAATATGGTGACATTTCTCGTCATTTTGCTGGGCTACCTGCTTGTATCATCGATCATTGTCAAATTCCGCAATGCGCGGGAAATGGAAAAAGCAGCGGCAGCGATCCGCAAGCTCGATCAGTCTTATTCTTATCCGATTTTAATGCCGGTCTATGGTCGGCCGCATTATCTGAAGGAAGTGCTCGATGCCCTTGCGCAGGTCAAAGATATCGACAAAACAATCCTGATTATTTCCCAGGATGGCCATAATCCGGAAGTAGCGGCGCTGATAGACCGCATAAATTTTACGAGGACTATCGTTGTCCGGCACACCCGGCCTTTTCTGGGAATGCTGGCATACTTCTGGGATAGTCTGGTAGCGGCTTCAACCAATATCCATTATTTACTGGAATTTGCCTTCAAGAGAACTGAAGCCCAGGGCGCTATTGTTCTGGAGGATGACATTGTGCCTTCGGTGGATTTTTACAATTATTTCCTGTGGGCATTTGCCTATGTGATGCCGGATAAAAAGGTTTTGTCGGTAACCGGTTTCAATATTGATTCGCGCGCTGTCCCGGTAAAAAAATATCAGCCAGAGGATTATCCTTACGACCTAATGGAAAACAGGGAAAACAGCAGGGCTAAATTTACCGGTTGGAGCTGGGGGATTACCAAGGAAAAATGGCTGCAGGTGAGAAAGCAGTGGTCATTTACCAGTTGGGATATCGGTCTGGATGAGTTGCAGGGGAGATTAGGATTAATTTCGTATAAACCGGTTCTGGGTCGTGCCAGAAACATCGGCATGCAGGGTGGAATTAATTTTACGGAAGCCGAGGATAGCCCGAAATGGCGGGATGTTTATCTGTCCAGGGAGACCTATGATTATAATGTACAGCCGCGTTTCCGGAGGAATAATGATTTTATCGCCGTGCCTTTCGCGGAAGGAAATCCGAGGCCCTGCAGCAACGAAAAAAGGCGGACACGCAAAAACCGTCTGTGGCTTCTGGTATTCATTGCCTTGATGGCAATTGCCGAATGTTATTTATTTTTGTACCTGGTGAAAAATTGACGATTCTGCTGATTATCATTTTGCTGTTCATCTGCCTTTTGCTTTTTAAAGGCACCGTCACACTGCACGAGCGGCTTTTCACCGGGCTTTACAATAGCGCAGAATTTCCGGAAGACCGTTTCCCGCCGGTAGATCATAATGATTTTCAAAAGAAAGTTGTTGAAGGATATGAATACATGAGAGGGGTGAAAGTAGTTATCTGCGGGCTGACCAAAGACGACGCGCCCATCCTGCCTTTGACGATTGCCCGGATTGAAAAAACCGGCGGCTGTTTTCGCGACTACCGTGTGATTGTTTATGAGAACGATTCCCGGGACCGCACGCCGGATATTCTGAAAAACTGGCAGGCGGTCAACACAAAAGTCAAAATTATTACAGAATCAATTCAAAATTCGCCCATCCGGCAGTTAAGCCGGACGGAAAGACTCGCTTGTTTTCGTAACCGTTATTTGCGCATCATCAAAGAATCCAGGGAATATGCTGATTATGATTTTGTAATTGTCGCTGATATGGATTTGAAAGGAGGGTGGAGCAATGACGGCATTGCCACAAGTTTTGCCAGGCTCGACTGGGACATAGTTGCGGCCAATTCCATCGGCTATCACAATCTGCGCAAGACTTATTATGATATGTTTGCCCTGCTGCCAAAAAATATTTTTAAAACCGGATTGGTTTACAAAATATTCGGCGAAGGCTGGCAATTGCACCGGGGTGACCCTCTTATTCGTATTTGGTCGGGATTCGGCGGACTGGCTATTTATCGAAAAGAAGCGATAATGTCGCGGCAGTATTCCGGAAGCATCAACGGCGCAATAATTTGCGAACATATAGGCCTGAATGCCGATAACAGCTTGCGCTGTTTTTTGAATCCGTCTCAGATTACCATCGCTGGCACTCAGGAAAAAAAGAAATACAAATCCGGATCATCCTGGGGAAACGTCCTGCAAAAAATTTTCTTTAATTGGTAGTCATAATACATATCTATTGATAAGATAGAAATGCTGCCAGTAATTTATTGGTTAAACCGAATGCTAAGCAGACATGCAGACTTTGAAAACTAAACATTACGGGGGAAAAGATGAGTTTTTCATTCCTTCTCCTTCCGGAACAGCTTGCTTTATACACTCCCCAAAAGATCCATCCTTACACTTCAACCCGTCAATCCATGTTGCCCTTTGCAGGTTTGCCCCGGTCAGGTTTGCCCTGGTCAGATTTGCCTTGCTCAGGTCTGCCTTAATCAGATTGGCCTTGTATAGACTTGCCCCGGTGAGGTTTGTGCCGGCCAGATTGGCCA
Organism: uncultured delta proteobacterium; assembly: GCA_903907985.1. Classification (GTDB taxonomy): domain Bacteria; phylum Desulfobacterota; class Syntrophia; order Syntrophales; family Smithellaceae; genus MVRV01. Next base: position 39,781 of record CAIVQG010000003.1, on the reverse strand, counting down.
TGTTCAGGTTTGCTCCAGTCAAGTTTGCCCCGGCCAGATTGGCCATGCACAGGTCTGCTCTTCGCAGGGACGCCTTCTGCAGATTTGCCCCCGTCAGTTCTGCCCCGCTGAGATTTGCCCAGGTCAGGTCTGCACCGCTCATGTATGCGCCGGTAAGATCTGCCCTGTATAGGTTTGCCTCTCTTAGGTCCGCTCCGGATAAATCGCAATGGGGACATTGATTAGTAGCTTTTAATTTTTGCACATCCCGCGGATTAAATGACGCCGCCTCGCTGGGAATCAGCAATGTCCCCAAAAACATAACCAGACAACCCATTATAAAAATTCTTTTCATGACCGGTTCCTTTTTATTATTTTGTCCATAGGTAATTTGGGGGACATAACACACATATCCGGAGAATTAAGGATTATGTCCTTTTGTTCAAGTTAATTTCGGCATTTAATCGGGCCAGCTCGGCAATCATAATCCGGCGAACGAGGTCGGCGGTTTCCTGGACGGTCAGATTTGCAAACTGTTCGTAGGGTATCTCTTCTAAAACGCGCATCCTTATTCGGTGGATGCCCGATGTATTCATTTTCCATTTCGGCAATGCTTTGCCCGTATTTGTTAATACTATCGGTAAAATTGGCAGGCGGTCCTTATGCGCCAGAATAAAAGCGCCCAGCTTAAAGTCTTTAATCTCGCCATCGGGGGAACGTGTCCCTTCGGGATAAATGAACACGGAATTACCTTTGCCCAGGGTTTTATCACAGTCTTCCATCATCTTTTTTACGCCATCCTTGCTCCCGCGAACCAACTCGATATAGCGATTAAGTCTCATATTCCAGCCCATAAAAGGCACCCGGAACATCTCTGATTTGGAGACGATTTTATAAAAGAAAAAAAGGCGGAAATGAATGAGGATGTCAAGCTGTGACTGGTGATTGGATATAATGACGTAGGTTGCGTCTTTGCGGTAGTTTTCTTTTCCTTCGATTTTAATCCGCCAGGTCGGCATAACCCATGTATAGGTGGAGGCCCAGAAGCATGTATAGTAATGCAGGAGCCGCAGGTGCGAATCCAGATGATATGTCAAAAGCCAGATTACCAGCGCGCCAAGATAAAAAAGGGGGAAGGTTATTCCAATGAAAACGAGTAATGATATCGATAATATTTTTCCCAGCATATTCTAAAAATTAAACTCCTTTGAGGTTGGAGCCGTCATCTGCACTGAGCACCCTGTTGATGACTAAATGCCCAAGTTCAATGAAGGACGATTGAAACTCGGTACGTCTCCTAATTGGAAATACATTCAGTCAAAGCGCTGCTTGTATAATACTTTCGGATTCGCCGGTCAAGAGACTATGTAGTAATACTAAAGAACGTCATTCCGAATCCTTCGCCAGTATCAGGACGGGCTTCATTTTCCAGGCGCGACTATTCCGGATAACAGAGCTCCAGAAAATCAGAAATCAGGTGAGAAGATTTGCTTTGAATGAACGAGAAACGGCGCCGTCTTGGGGCGCCGTTTCGTTACAGGAAAATATCGTTGTCCGGTTAACTTTTGATGGCTCCGGCCATCAAGTCACCGATTACTTTGCCAAACCGGGAAGGATTATCCAGCTTGCCGCCTTCGGAGATGACAGCCATGTCAAGCAGCAGATCCGTGTAGTCCTTGAGGGCAGGGGCATCCTTGTCCTTTTCATAGAGAGCCTTAATCTTGGCAATGAGAGGATGATCCATGTTGAGCTCCAGTACCCGTTTGGTCTTGGGGACATCCTGGCCGCTGGCTTTGAGGATCTTTTCCATATAAGCGCTCATGTCATACGCATCTCCGGACAGACAGGCCACGGAATCCTTCAGGTGGGTGGACGGCTTAACCTCCTTTACCTTCTCATCCAGGCTGGTTTTGATGAAATCGAAAAGGACGGTGTATTGCTCTTTTTTCTTGTCGTCCACCTTATCCAGTTCGAGATCTCCCTTTTCGGCGCTTTTGAAGGTTTTTTTCTCAAACTCCTGAAGATCCCGGATAACCCATTCGTCAATGGGGTCTGTCATGAGCAGTACTTCAATATCCTTTTCCTTCAGCTGTTCCAGATGGGGGCTGTTTAAGAGCGTGGTCAGGCTGTCGCCGGTAATATAGTAAATATCCTTCTGGTCCGGCTTCATCCGGCTTATGTAATCGGTAAGCGACGAGTATTTCCCGTCGGACCGGGTGGTCTTGTAACGCAGGAGCGCTGCAATCTTATCCTTGTTATCGAAGTCCTGGGAAATGCCGGCCTTGAAGATGTGGCCGAACTCGGCATAGAATGTCTCGTATTTTTCCTGTTCCATACCGGCCAGAAGATCCAGAATTTTTTTGACGAGATTCTTCTTAATGTTCCGGACGAGGGCGTCCTGTTGGAGGATCTCGCGGCTGACGTTCAGGTTGAGATCAGGGGCGTCAACGACGCCCTTGATGAAGGCCAGGTACTGGGGCATGAGCTCCTTGCAGTTCTCCATGATGAAGACACGCTTGGAATAGAGCTGGATACCGTGTTTGGCCTCATGGGTGAACAGATCAAAGGGGGTCTTCGAGGGGATGTACAGCAGGGCGTTATATTCCGTTGTCCCTTCGAGTTTCAGGTGAAGATGGGTAAGCGGGGGATTCCAGTCGTGACTGATATGGCGATAGAATTCGCTGTGTTCCTCTTCTGTGACCTCTTTTTTGTCCTTGGTCCAGATTGCCTTCATGGAGTTAAGGGTCTCTTCACGGATTACTTTCTGGGTCTTGTCTTTCTCCGGTTTTCCTTCGGCGTCAAGAACTGGTTCCGTTCTTTCTACGTCCATGACGATGGGATAGGCAACGAAATCGGAATGTTTCTTTACAATGCCGCGGATTGTCCATTCCTCGGTAAAATCATCCTCGTCCTTTTCCGCCTTTTTCAGTTTCAAAAGGATAGTTGTGCCGCGGGTTTTCTTGTTCACTTGTTCGATTGTATAAGAGCCGTCACCGGTTGATTCCCATTTAGTGGCCCTCTCGTGGCCTGCGGCCCGTGTGATCAGAGTCACCTTGTCGGCGACGATGAAAGCGCTGTAAAAGCCTACGCCAAACTGGCCGATCAGTTCCGGTGTAACAGCGCCCTGTTTGCCGGTCGTACCCAGAGACTCCAGGAATCCCGCAGTCCCACTCTTGGCGATAGTCCCTATATTTTCCACAACTTCATCATAGGTCATACCGATGCCGTTATCCGTTATTTCCAGGGTTCTCTTCTTTTTGTCCGCGGTGATTCGGATCTTGAGCTCCGTATCGTCGCCAAAGAGTTCGGATTCCGTCTGCGCGCGAAACCTGAGTTTGTCGATGGCGTCTGACGCATTGGAAATTAGTTCCCGCAGGAAAATTTCCCGATGGGAATAGAGGGAGTTAATAATGATGTTCATTAGCTGCTTTACTTCAGTCTTAAATTGATGGGTTTCGGTTTTTCCTTCCATGATGCCTCCAAACATATGTCATTTAATTTATTGAGATGATTGTGCAGATCAACAGTTTTTACGGCGTTATAATGATCATTAAATTAGGATTGTCAAGTTTCCCGACCGGATGAAAAAAGGGGGATGGCAAACGGCTCCCGGACGCAGCCTGTGCCTTCCTGGTTGGTATCTACCTTTTCTTTAAGAGGAAATCAGGAGTCTTGTTGTTCGACAGTCTTCAATTTCCGAAACTCGATTTCTGTGGATAGGAATTTGTCATCATTGAGGCAGCAAAACTTGGGTCAAAGCAAACGTAGCCTGCGTAATTTCTTTTGCCGGCTGACAAAATCGTTATCGGTGTCAGCGCGAAGCTGTTTGGCGGGATCGTCTTCGTCAATCAGATTTTTGTCGATTGATGAGGGCCGTACCGGAAGTTGTCAGGTTTCTTAATAATTTAAACTTGGTCAAGATATTGCCAAGGTATTTTTCTTTAAGGAGTATGGATAAATGATAGCTTGCCGAAACCAGACTATCGGGCGAAATAGACCTTGCGCAGCTGTTCCTCGAAGCTTGCGCTCTTCTGCACGACATCCATGAATATTTCCTTGGAAAGCGTCAGCAGTTCAACCTCTTCTGTCGCTCTGACGGTGGCTGCCCGCGGTTCTTTCTTTAACAGGGCGAGCTCGCCGAAGAAGGCTCCGGTATCCAGAGTGGCAACCACATCCGACTTTTCCATAGCTTCTTTGATTACTTCCACTTTGCCCCGCCGGATAATGTAAAACTTATCGCCCTCATCCCCCTGTTTAATGATGGTTTGGCCTACCGGATGAGTTTCCCGTTGCATCTTATTGGCTACGTCGGCCAGAAGGGTCGGCGAGAATGTTTCGAAGACGGAACATTTTTTCAGGAACTGGACAACCGTCAGCGATTCGTTGACATCGACATCAGAGGCGACATAACCGTCCACCATGGTGACGATGCGGTCGGCTACATCCAGGATACGGTTGTCATGGGTAACGATCATTATGGTGCAACCCTTATTCTCCGCCAAGTCCTTTAAAAGATCAACTACCTGGCGTCCGGTTTCCTTGTCCAGAGCAGCAGTCGGTTCGTCGGCAAGAATCAACCGGGGACGGTTGACGAGTGCCCGTCCAATGGCCACCCGCTGCCTTTGCCCGCCGGAAAGATTCTGGGGTTTGTAAAGCATGCGTTCCTTCATGCCGAGGTTAGTCAGTACATCTGCCGTCAGACTGTCGGCTTCACCAGGCGCGTAATCGATCAGTTCCGTTACCAGTTTGACATTCTGATAGGCAGTCAGGGAATCCAGAAGATTATGGGCCTGAAAGATAAAGCCGATGTTCCGGCGTATTTTTTCCTGTTCGGAGGCGCTAAGTCCGAAAAGTTCGTTGCCGAATACTTTCAGACTGCCCTCCTGCAATCCTCTCAGGGCGCCAATAAGCGTCAATAAAGTTGTTTTTCCGGAACCGGATGGACCGGTCATGATAATTATTTCGCCTGAGTACAAACATAGATTGTTGTCGTAAAGGACCTGTTTGCGTCCTTCGCCTTGTCCGAAAGAAAAGTTGACACCTTTAACCTCGACTACCGGAGTCTTAGAGTTCTGGCCTGCGGCTTTGGTTGTTGCATCAGGGGATTTTGTTTGAGCGCTCACAGTTTCTCCCGGTCATTAATCATCTTGCGGTAATATCAACTTTGTCTTTTGTTACTTCCGGTCTTTGACGGGCACATCAAAGGAAACGTTAACTTCATGATTAATTAATTTTGAAGCCGCTTCCGCATTATCCAGCCGGATAATAACCTCGACATTGCGGGATTTTGTTGAAACTATTTTGCCAATTGCAGTGATTTTACCTGTCAACGAATGGGCAAGGGCCTTACTGTTGATAGCTGCTTTTGTGCCTGGAGAAAGCATAAAGATGTCTCCTTCAAAGACATCCGCCACCACATCCATTACGCTGAGATCAGCCATTTTTACTACCGGTTCGCCTTCGGACGAACCGCCTATGTTCTGGCTGATTTCCAGAATTGTTCCGTCAATGGGTGCGCATACCCTGGATTGCTGCGCCTTTATCCTGCCGGCCTTAACTTTGGCCGATGCTCGGGAAGTATTAATTTCCTGGTTTAATTTCAGCCTCTCCAATTCTTTGGTGGCCAGATTGTATTTGGCTTCGGCGAGGCTGACCGCATGTTCCTTTTCTTCTTTGGCCTGGGCCGAATAAGTATCGCTTCCCCCTTCCAGCATGCGGTTTAAAGCTGACCGCGAATGTTCCAGCTGCATTTTGGCGATAGTTGCTTCCAGTTGTTTTATTTCGATTGCTTTTTTCCCGGCGGTATTCGCTTCTTTTAAATCCATTTCCGCTCCGGATATTTCCGCTTCATTAGGGTATGCTTCGCGGGAGATGACCAGCGCTGTGCCTTTTTTAACGATATCGCCGCCTTTTGCCAAAACGGAAGATATAATATTACCCTGGGGAATGCCGATCTGAATAACACCACCGTGGGGTTTTATTCTGCCCAGGGCACCGATCTTTTTCTCGGCGGCAATTGTTGCCGTTGCCGTCAAAAGAATAAATATCCAGACGAATGTAAAACAGAAAAGAAAGATTTTTTTCTTCATTTTTTCACCATGTCGTTATTTATGCTTGCCTGAAAGATTTGCGGAAATTCCAATAATTTTCGCTCGTCAAAATTCAATGTTTTATCCCCAACGTCCAGCATGGTTCCGGTTACCAGGCGAAATTGAGCCATCGCCACCGAATATTTGCGCAATGCTTCGATAGTCGCTATTCGGGACCGGAAATAACGATCTTCAATATCGATAAGCGCCGTTAAGGTTGATGAGCCGGCTTTATATTTCTGGTTTTCGAATTCTACAGCTTTCTTGTAAGATTTTTCGGATTCGGACGCGAGCTGATGCTCATTGATGGCTGACGAGAGGGCCCTATAGGCTACCAATATATCCGAAGCGATGCGATTGGCTAAATCGTTCTGAATTAATTCCGATTCCCGAACCAGCGATTTGCGGTAAACCATATTGCCGCGCGCCACATTGTTGAAAATGGGTAACTCCAGAGACAGCGATACGAAGGAATTAAGCCCGGTGACGTTGCGGCCCATGGAATTAAAATACCGGCTGGAAGTGGAAACTTCATCTTCACCGGCATAACCCACTTTTAAACCCAGGTCTAATTTAGGTTTAGTCTCATTTTGAGCTTTGGCAAGTAGAGTTCTGGCAGTTTCTATGTCGGTCTGGGCCGCAAGATAATCGCCTCTCTTCTTCAGAGCTTCATCGATGAACAGGCTGATACCGACTTTGTTCAACGTCGCCCCATCGATGACAGCGGGAAAGTTATTTGCGGGGTTGGGAGCATCCGGCAGTTCCCGTGGTGTCATGCCCATGGACAGGGCCAGTGCTTGACGACTGCGGTAAAAATCAGTTTCTCCGGTGCTTACGCTTACCTGACCGGCCAGCGAGTTGGCTTTGGCCTGATTCAATGCCGCCGGCTCCAGTAAACCGGCGCGCACGAGCTTCTCGACCAGATCGAGCAATTTATTTGATCGGGCCTGTGTGTCTGCCGTTAGTTCAAAGCTCATTTTTGCCGCCAGGCTGTTCCAGTAATTGATCGAGGTGGTGTAGATGATTTGCGCGATATTCTGACGGGCGAGCAGCCGGGTTGCCTTGGCCTGCGATATTGCCGCCAGTTCATCGGCCCCTGTTGCCTGCACTCCCAGGCCTCTCAGCAAAGGAACATTGAGCTCGATGCGCATTTCCGAACGGCTGACCGGGACCTTGATGTCGGCGCTGGAATCAGAATCGGTGACGGTGACTCCGGGCGTTACCGTCACGCCGGAGCGAAATTGTTTGACCAAATCCAGCGAATAGATGTTGGCATCCTCCTGTAAGGTATCTACAGGGTAATACGTCTGGCGATCGTAGCTGTCTAAGGGTTTTTTCTGGTGGCTGGCGGAAGCCTGGCTTCTGATCGTCCAGTCGAATTGACCGCCTGCTTTTTGCTTCAATCCCTCGCCCTGCACCACTTTTTCCTGGCTGACGAAGATGCCGGGGTTGGCCTGGAGTGTCTTCAATACCGCATCGGCTAAGGATATTTCCGGTATTTTCTGTAAGGCCGGCTGGGGAACTGCAGCATTACCAGTCTTTGGGCTACCGGTAGCGGATGCCGGCTCTTGGGCGAAACTTGCCGTTGCCCATGTTAAAAACAAGAAACTAAAGGCTAGGAAAAAAGAGCGAACAAACTTTGTGAACACGTTATTACCTATAATCAATCGTCTATTTAGTCTTTCGCAGGGCAAGCAAATTATCTGCTTTCGCTATGCCCAGGTATAAACATTTGCCGTTTACCCTGCTGTCGGCAACAGGCAGGGCTAGCTCGCGTAGAAAAGTATGTAAAAAGGGCGGATTTGTCAAACGAAATTTGTTGATCTTATTTAATAAACGGATCGGAGAAGATCATGCTGCTCCGTTGGGCAGGATGCCGTCCCAGTGAAAGCCCGGTGCTTTGAGCAGGGCGAGGCGCAACTGATCATCCTGCACCTCTCCATCCCGGGAAAAAAGGGAGACAATTGCCGTCTTGTTTCCGTTTCCGGCCTGAGCGGTGATGGAAGGTATCAGCATGTCTCCCATGCCGGAAACCATGCACCCTTCCGGTGATAAATTTAAAATGAGATCAACATGCTCCCGGCAGCGCAGGACAGCCTCACCCACAAAGGGAACTAACTCACCATAGGGTTTGGCCGTAGAAATTATCGGCGCCGCGGCGGCGTAGACATCGTGCATGGGATGCGGCATATCTATTCCCGCTGCGGCATACAGCGGGCGCGCCAGTATATTTCTTAAATTGTCGATAGTTTTAGCGGCATCACGAATGATGATTTGCTGGCGTTTTTTTTCCTCGGCGACCGCCAGATCATTATCGGCGCCGGGCATATCCAGGTCGGCGATCCGTTCCTCGGCTGCCAGCCGCCGTGTATGCAGCACGGCTTCAAAGAAACTCCACGTCGGAGTCATGGTCATACTGAAAGTACCAAATCCCAGGTTTTGTAATAGTAAGCGTAAGATCTCTCCGGACTGGCTGGTCCGCATATATACTTCTCCATCGAGGTGAATGCGCAGCAGAGATTTATCCTGCCGCCTGTTTTTGGGGCCGGGGAGAATCCAGTTTGCGGCAAAATGCCTCAGAATTTTGCGCAGTCCGAAGTTGTGCCAGATGCCATAACCGAAATATTTTGCCGCTCCACTCAGCGCCGGGTATTGCCGGCAGATCATATCCACTGTTTGTCGGGCTGCCTTGCCCGGCGGTGCTTTATATTCAATCTGATAGCGAATTTCATCATGAAGCCGCCGGTAATCGTCAGTCATAGAGTTATATGTTCTTTTATCTTTACAGCTCGCCGCAGCCTGCAAAAATAAGCTGTGGCAAAGCCCGTGGACTATCACCGCCTGGTAGCCCAAGATGCCGGCCCATGGTTCCAGCGAGGTGGAGACATCATTCTTTCCGGCAATACTGCTGGAAAGATTTTCTAAAAGTCGGATATTAAAAGCGCCGTGGCCTCCGGCAGAAGAAACCAGAGGTGAGCCGAAAATTCGTAAGAAAGCCAGTTTAAATACTTGAATGTATTGTCCCAACCGGCAGGGACCGTCCCCTCCGTTCATAAACAGTATAATGCGGTTTTTGCCCGCAAAGAGTGGATCGCTTAAAGATTGCTGTTGTATGAAATCCTCGACGGCGGAAAGCATATCGGCAAATACAGCGGCGAGCGGCAGGCATACGTCATTGCCGACGTACTGGCGTCCAAGGCGGCCCTTTTGCTCGAGATCGAAATTGTCGTCCGTATAGTTGTCGATAGCCGTAAGTCCCATGGCCCGGGCAACTGCGGTCATGATGCGGTTGTCGCTTAAAGTCGGAAAATAAACGACATCGGTTCCGCGGTTTAAGGCATCGAGATTGAACTCATTGAGTATGGCAATTTGCAGGTTTTGAGGATGTCCAAGCCCTACGTCCGATTTTTGCTGGAGGCGGCGCAAATGCGTACTGATCCTGTTTTCGAGGTGGGCCAATTCGGCAATCGTCCCATCGGATTGAATCCAGAGGGAAGGTACGGATTTGGCTATTTCCTGCAATAGCGGAGCGGTAACGCTGTCGGGGCCGCACCGGAAAGTAGTTACCAGCGCATGACTTAAAAGCCTGCGGGAAGGCTTTGCCTCCAGGCGCCGGACGGCGGACTGTAAGCGGGGATGCTGGATATTTTCATGAAGTGTGCCAGCAGTTATGGCTTTAACCTTGCTCAAAACTTCATGAGCGTTTTTCCAGTAAATATGAGCGAATTCGGGATCGAGCGCCGCGTCCAGAGCGTAAGATGGTATGGGCATTATGCCCTTGTCCCGGAGGATTTTGCTGATATGCTGGTCATAGATGCCGGGGTTCAGTACATATTCGCGGCCGCAGACAACCGTGACAGGAATTTCACCATCAGCCGCCGCTTCCAGATAACCGGCCGTCAGATCTGCTCTGCCCCTGTCCATTTCCTCCTGGGCAGCGAGTGCGGCGTGCCAGATTTCGCGAAAGCGCAACAAGCTGATATTAAGGCCATAGACGGCAAATACTTCCTGTAATGAACGGTAAATCTGACGCGACAGGGCCTGCGGATCGGCCTCTCCCATGTTTACCGATTTCACCATAAACCTCGCCGTGCCATGGGTAAGGCGGGCAAACTGTATTGCCGCCCAGATGCCGCCCTGATTGGTTGTGCAGGTTCTGCCGAGGCTTACCCCTGAGGTAGGCAGAAAATCTATCTGTGGTAAAAAAATCAAACCGTGGGGCGAGGCTGCCAGACGAATTAGTTGCCCGGCTGTTCCCATGTTGGGCGCACAGGTATCCAGATCGAAACATCCCTGTCCCGCCCTGATGTCCTCGGCACAAACGGTATCAGTATGAACGGGGATGCCCGACTGCTCCAGACATTTCGCCAGGAGATAAGCCTGCTGCGACAGTGAAAAGCAGCGGGGAATGACCAATCTGTCGGCGCTTTGCGTTTGCGGATGCTGACGGGCAATCCATTGCCATATCTCCCGGTAGGCGTCCGGAACGTTATTGTTATAAGATGGACGCAGTGCTTCCCGGTCATTGACAGAAGTGCAGCCGCCGATGTTCAGTTTTATTGGTAATTGCTCTCGCTGCGAGGAAATCGTTGTGCGCGTACAACGCATCAAATCGTTGCCGCAGACCGATCCTACACAGGAAAACAACTTTCGTCTGTAGGACCATCCGGTGATGTTTTCCCAGGTGCAGATTTGATCTATAATTACTCCGCCAGCCGGTATCCGGCTTTGCAGTCCGAGACAGGCACGGTAGCCGGGATGGGGCGGAATTAAGCCATAGATCGGTCCGCGGCAATGGGTCATAAGCCGGCTTATGGTTGCCAGGGCCAGCGGATCGCTCCGCATGGTTTGACCATGCAGGAGGACGACCGTATCCGGTAAAATATTAACCTGATGCCATAGAGTCCTGGCCATGTTTTCCACGATGGCATAGCAGCAGGAGGCCAGGATTTCGCCGACATCTACTCCCGCTGCCTGCATCTTCCGGGCTTCTTCCATGAGGAAGACGGCGCAGGTGGCATTGATCCGCCGGGCTTGCGAGGCGTTGGCTGCCATCTGGTAAGCTGTGGCGACATCAGGGATATCCAGTAAATCGCCGAGAATATCCATGAGGCTGCCGGTGCCGGCTGAGCATTTACAGTTCATGGCGTTTTCCCGCAGAGATTTCGACTTTAAATCGATGACGGATATTTTTGTGTCTTCCCCGCCGATGTCCACCAGGATGCCGCAGTCTTCATTGATGGAAGTATGTCCCTGTTGCTTAAGACTTGCAATGTGTTCGCCCAGTATTTCCAGGGAGCCCAGGACGTGGGCTTCATTTTCCACCATTGTGAAAATTCGTTCCCGCAGGTGGGGATAAACCGCCTGGAGAATTCTTTGAATCTGATAACGGCCGCTGCCGGTAAGTCCCCAGTATTGCACCGGCAGGCCCAGGCAACCTGATCCCTGCAGGGCTCCCAGAAAACGGCGGACGGTTTGCAGCGCGTCCCCTTTATTGTCAATGCAGTTGAGGTAGATTATTTTGCCGCTTATGGCATCCGTAATTACCATCTTTGCCATGCTGGAGCCGATGTCCAGAGTTATGTTCACCGGCTGTCCCGATAACAGGGCGGAGGACTCAGTCTGTTCGTCCTCATTTTGCCGGTTGACATATCTTCCGGAGTCTGCCAGGCGTTCCCGAAGTTCCCGGAAGGAAGGCAAGGGTATCTGGACTGCGCGTACAGTCTGGAGTCCTGAGGGACGAGGGGCATTATTTTTTTGCCGGACAGTTTTTCTCTTAAGGCCTCCATTCCCCGAAACACCAGAGACTGACTGTCGTCGTATACAATATCGTCAATTCCTTGTATCCGCAGAAGGTCGGCGGCACAATCCCGCAGGAATTGCCAGCGGAAAACTCCACCGGTCAGATAGATACGGTTGATATTCGGGGGGACGCGCAAGGCGGTTTTGGCGGCCTCCGATTTCATGGTTACGGCCAAGGCATGCTCGATCGGAATTCCCTGATTCTTGTCGGATACAGTTGCCGAAACACTAAATACGCCACAGCGCTCCATGCGGATCGGCAAGGCACTGCGCAACGCTTGTCCGGCCGCGCCTAAGTAGTCCTGAAGAATAGAATCTACATCTTCGGCGGCGATGTTTAATTTTTCCAGCACGCGCTGCAGATTTATTCCCGATCCGGCGCCACAGGAAGGGTTTTTTTCCAGACATTGCGGGGCAAGGTCGAGATTGCGCCGCGCTACGGCTATGCAAAATCCGGATGCGGAAAAATCAATTATCGCGACGGATTCCGCAGGCGCCAGACCGTCAGCGGGATTCGTCAGAAGGCAACGTGCTGCTTGCCAGAGAACCGCTTCCGGATGTAGCCGCGTTCCGTATGTGAGAAAGTCCTGTGTCTGGGCCGAAAGCTTTCCCGTCAAATATATTTCAGGATCATCACCGGTATTTGCCGCTGTTTCCCTCAGGACATTTTTTTCCTCAGTCAGATATTGCTTCAACTGTCCGCGATGCAGATGGATGCGGTCGTGCTGCTGACGGCCATCTACACCTACATGCCGGACATGCAATTTTTCTATGCCGGCGTCGATAAAAAAGTATGTTTTACATTTCATTCAATAAGCCTGAAACCATAAACGAATGTGTTATTATGAAATTAGGAGAAATACGGGCAGCTAATACAATTAATCGGGCAGATAATCAATATTTTGCTCGAGAAGAAATAACAGCGTTGAGGTAAAACAGCATGATTGCAGATACTGGTCATTCCGGGCTCGCGTGACCTTTAGGTTATGACCCGGAATGACCAGGTAAAATTTTCTAATACTGTATTCCCGCTTTCGCGGGAATGACAGTTGTGGGGTTGTCTCTACTATCTGTTTCTGACCGGCAATTGCATTTATAAATCTTTCAGGTCTTTCTTAATATTAATCCGGCCTTCTCTTTTCATGGCTTCCTTATTTCCTTCCAGCCATGTTTGCAGAGTTTCTTCACGCTTGAGGGAAGTAAAGATTTTTTTGTATAAATCTTTTTTAACCTCAAAATCTTTTAGATCAATATTGCTGGCATCTTTAAATTGGAAAATCAGGTAAGAATTATTAATCCGGAATGGCTTGTCTGCATATGGTTTGCTGGCACTAAGCGCGATAATGGCCTCCGACGCTTCCGGGCTCACTCCTACTTTCGGAATGATATTCCCCGGCTGAAACATGCCGGTTTCATTTATTTTTAATCCCTTCTCCCTGCTGATTTTTTCGAGGGTTTCCCCCTTCTTTAAGCCCGCTAAAATTGCGGTGGCTTCTTTTTCAGCGATGTTTTGTTTTTCGCTTTCGACAAAATATTTTTCCACTTCATTTCTGATGTCGGCTAGCTTGGGCAAATAAGAGGCTTTCTTGTCCACCACCCGGACAATAAGGTAGCTGTTATCAGTCTTGATTACTTTGCTGATTTCATTTTTCTGCAAATCCGCAAGTGTCGCCGCCAGATCTTTGGCGGATGCAAATTCTTCGGGAGATTTATTCAGCGGGAAAAAGTCCAAACTGTTAACTGTTAACTTGTTTTTAGCCGCATAGGCCGTGAAATTATCTTCCTGGTAGATGGTATCATGTGCTTTTTTCGCTTCGGCAGAGGCAATCTGCATTCCCCGCGACTTCATTAATTCTTTAATGACCGCGCCTCTGGCCTCGGTAAACTGTAATTGTTTGCCGTCTTTAGTTTTGTATTTATCCATATTGCGATTGTAATAATCACGAAGATCCGAATCACTGACATTAGCCGGCGCAAAATCATTGCCGGCAAAAGACAGATAATTAATCTTGACTTGTTCAGCCCTGCGGAACAGCTTGCCGTTGTTCTTCAGATAGTTTTCCAGTTCGGCTTCAGTCGGGATAATTTTATTTTTAATATCTTTTCCCGCAATCTGGATAAAATTGACATTAATCTTCTGGTTTTGCATAGTATAGACATCTAAGATTTCTTTATCGGAAACTTTAATGCCATCACGGATAAGAGCTTCAATTTTGCTTGCCGTTAAATTGATTTTTTGTGCGTTTTCAAAGTCTTCTGCTGAAGTTTTATTGTAGCGCAGCAGTTGTTGATATTTCCGCTTATCAAATACGCCGTCTGTCTGCAACGCGGGCAAAGACATTATCATCTCCTTTAATTCTGAGTCGGAGACTTGAACCTTTAAATCGGCGGCCTTGGCAATAATAATCTGCCGGCTTAGCAAGCTGTCGTAGGCCATTTTCTTGAGCCCCATTTCTTTGAGAGTTTCCGGTGTTAGTTTTGCGCCATAGCGCTGTCTGGCCATATCCATCATTTTTCCATATTCGTCGTGGAACTCCCCTTCGCTGATTGCTTTTCCATCCACTATGGCAATGACTTGCGTAGATCGACTGCCTCTATTGGAGCCGAAATAGAGCACAAAAACAAAAATAATTATTCCCAATATTACAGACATCAGCCAGCTGCGGGCGTGGCGGCGCAAAAAACTAAGCATAAAATCACCTCAAACGGAAAAAAACTGTCTTCTGACAATAAAAGTTTTGCTTTACTATTACAGTCATTTACAAAATGCAAATACAATTTAAAAAGGCGTTGATTAGGGTAAGGAAATACGGTATAGGAAAAAACCCCGTGAAGGAGTCATTATTTTAAAGCTTTAGAAATACAGGAGGAAAGATGCTGTTCGATTATATTTTGGGGAAATTTTCCAATGATCTGGCTATAGACCTTGGCACGGCTAATACTCTGGTTTATGTCAAAGGTAAGGGTATTGTCCTAAATGAACCTTCGGTTGTGGCTGTACATAAAGATGCCCGGGGGATGAAGAAAGTCCTCGCGGTTGGCAATGAAGCGAAAAAGATGCTGGGTCGTACTCCGGGCAATATTGTGGCGATCCGTCCGATGCGGGATGGTGTTATTGCTGATTTTGACATTACGGAAGCAATGCTGAAGCATTTTATCCTCTGTGTGCATAACCGCAAATCTCTGGTACGCCCTCGTATTATTGTTTCTGTTCCTTCGGGAATCACACAAGTGGAACGGCGGGCAGTGCGCGAGACGGTGGAATCAGCCGGTGCCAGAGAAATATACCTCATCGAAGAGCCGATGGCTGCGGCCATTGGCGCCGGGCTGCCTATCGCCGAACCGACGAGTTCCATGGTCGTTGATATCGGTGGCGGTACGACGGAAGTTGCAGTCATCTCGCTTGCTGGCATTGTTTATTCGAAATCTGTCCGGGTAGCCGGTGATAAAATTGACGAAGAAATTGTCCAGTATATGAAGCGTAAATACAGTCTGCTTATTGGAGAAAGAACTGCGGAAATCATTAAAATACAGATTGGCTGCGCTTATCCCATGGAAAACATGAAAACAATAGATGTGAAGGGACGGGATTTGATTTCCGGAATCCCCAAAACTATTGAAACCAGCTCAGAAGAAATAATGGGCGCGATTACCGAACCGGTTACGCTTATTGTCGATGCCATCAAAGACGCATTAGAAAATGCGCCCCCGGAACTTGCCGGTGATATCGTTGACCGTGGTATAGTTCTAACCGGTGGTGGAGCGCTGCTGCAAAACATAGATGTTCTCATCAGAGAAGAAACAGGATTGCCCATAACGATTGCCGATGATCCTCTTTGCGCTGTTGCCCGTGGCGCCGGTATGGCTCTGGATCAACTGGACGTGCTCAGAGAGGTTACTATTCAGGTCTAAGCCGAACTGTAACAGTGATCGGCATAAGGGGCCGTAATAAAAAAATGGTTAAAAATGTAATGGTCTTGCCATAACATGAAGGTCACAAGACCCGCATGGGTGGTTATTTTGTAACGACCCCTAAGTGTTTTTGCAACATCATCTTTTTGGCTTTGACGGGATAATTAACTGTTCAGCTCTTGCCTATAGACGGTATACATGGGACGGTGTGATGGTAAGCGGCAAATTCAACATTGATTGATGAATTGCTGTTTATCCCCTGCTCTTACATAGGATAGAGTCGGAACCGGCGTGGCCGTTATTGTCCTCACGGGTAAAAAATGTTTTTTTTCAGGAATTATAAAACTATTATTTTTGTCGTTATTCTTCTGGCTACAGTTCTTATTGTTCTTTCCTATAATCTTAAGCAGAGGTCTCCGGCCGGTTTAGCAACAAAAGTTGTTTTAGAAGTGGCGTCTCCTGTTCAGAATGTCTTGGATGCTTCCATCAAGGGTGTAAGTGATCCCTGGTACCGCTATCTTTTGCTGGTGGGCATAGAAGAAGAAAATAGAAAACTAAAGAAGAAAATCGATGATATGAAATCACAGTTGGTTTTATATCAAGAGGGTTATCTCGAGGCGCAAAGGTTGCGAAACCTTCTCTCGCTTCAAGAAGACAATGATTTCGATTTTGTAACCGCCCGCGTTATTGGCCGGGCCCAGGTTGCGCTTTCTCAAACAATCTCAATCAATAAAGGCACTGCGGACGGGCTTAAGGCCGGTCAATCTGTAATGGCGGCTCAGGGATTAGTCGGCAGGGTAATTGATGCCTCCTGGCATTCAGCCAAGGTGCTTCCCTTGATTGACGAAAACAGTAATATCGATGCCATTGTGCAGAGGAGCCGCATACAGGGAATGATTCGCGGTGCCGGCTCCCGTGGATGCGTATTGAAATATATTTCTAAAACGCAAGATGTAAGAGAAGGAGATATCATCGTTTCTTCCGGAATGGGCGGAGTGTTTCCCAAGGGCATGATGATCGGCCAGGTCAACCATGTTGATCGACAGGAAGCAGGACTTTTTTTGAGAATTTATGTGACTCCGTCTATTGATTTTTCCAAGTTGGAAGAGGTATCGGTAGTAACTTTCGATGAAGATGAAAGTGAACAGAAATGATTTATTATTTGTTATTGCCTTTTCTTTCCATATTATTGATTGTTTTGCAAAATACTATTGCGGATATAATATTTTCCGGCCGGTTGATTCTGGAAATATCGATCATCGTATTAGTTTATGCCGGATTTCGCTTTAATTTAATTAAAGGGTCGATATCGGCATTTGTTCTGGGTTTTGTGTTTGATTGTATCTCCGGTTCGGTATTGGGCTTGTTTACTTTAATTTATGTTCTGATTTTTCTTTTTTCATTTTTTGTGTCGACTCGATTGATTACTGAAAAAATGCCTTTTATTGCCCTGTTTACTTTAGTTTGTGCCTTTTTAGAAGAATTTGCAGTTGTTTTGTTTTATAATTTAGCCTATGGTTTTGATATGTTACATAATACACCGGTTGCTTTTTTACCGCAGGCGATAATTGTCAGCCTGCTTGCTCCGGTATTTTTTTATCTGATGCGCAGGGTAGAGGTTTTTTTCTATGGCAAACCGGCACAATCTGCTGAATGGACCGGAACCGGCAGAATTTCGGCAGAAACTTAAAATCATTATTATTGTGATTCTGGTTGCCTTTTCTATTCTTTTAGTCAGGCTCTGGTATTTACAGGTAATCAAAGGCGATGATTTAAAGCAAAGATCGGAAAATAATTCTATCCGTTTCCGGAAAATAATGCCTTTGCGCGGCTTGGTCATGGATCGCAATAGACATGTGATAGTGGATAACCGTCCTTCATTTGATGTCCTGTACATGCCGAGCCGTGGAAAAAATCCCGATCGATTAGTTGAAAAGATTAAAGAACTTTATTCCCGCCGCTCACTGGAGTTTTCTTACGACCAGCCTTTTTCCCGGCAAATGAAGCCTTATTTGCCGGTGAGGTTGGAGAAGAATGTGAGCATGGAGAAAATTGCTCTTATCGAAACCAATTCTCTGGATTTACCCGGTATTTATATTGACGTTTCTCCTGTTCGCTTGTATCTCGATGGTGAAACCATAGCTCCCATTATCGGCTACACCGGAGAGATCAGTAAAGAAGAACTGGAAAAGGATGATGAATATGCTTCCGGTGATATTATTGGGAAACATGGAGTAGAAAAGTTTCTGGATCCTTATATCCGGGGCAGTCGGGGAGCGGAATTGGTTGAGGTTAATGCTTATGGTAAAGAGATTAAAAATTTAGGAAGAATTGATCCGATTTCCGGTTATAATATTGTGCTAAACATTGAAGCCGATTTGCAGAAAACCGCCTGGGAAGCATTTGAAGGCAGATCAGGTGCTGCTGTTGCTTTGGATCCTCGTAACGGTGCTGTGCTCGCTATGGTAAGCTCACCTTCCTTTGATCCTAATTTATTTAACAGTGGAGTTTCCGGTGAACAATGGAACAAGATTGCCAATAATCCCTTGACTCCCTTGACCAATAGGGCAATTTCCGGGCAATATCCTCCGGGATCGACATACAAGATGATAGTTGCCGCCGCAGCCCTGGAAGAGGGGATAATTACTCCGGACACGAAATTTGCTTGTGATGGTTCTTATCAATTTGGTAACAGGATATTTCGCTGCTGGCAAAAAAAAGGCCATGGCCATGTAAGTCTCCATCGGGCATTAGTTGAGTCGTGTGATGTATATTTTTACAATGTAGGGAGGATGTTGGGAGTAGATAAGATAGCTCATTATGCTAAACTCTTCGGCCTCGGGGGCACTACAGGCATTGATCTGCCCAACGAAAAGAGCGGATTGATTCCGACAAAGCAATGGAAATTGACGAAGATGAAACAAGTCTGGCAACCTGGTGAAACCATATCAATATCAATCGGCCAGGGATTTGATTTGGTCACACCATTACAACTGGTTTCCTCTTATAGTGCTTTGGCTAATGGTGGCACGCTTTGGCAGCCGCAGTTAGTGAAAAGTGTTGAGACGGTAGAAGGCAAGGTTTACAAGGAATTTTTGCCGGAGCAGAAGGGGAAGTTATCTCTCAAAAAAGAAACAATTGATCTTCTCGGTAGCGCCCTTTGGGGTGTTGTTAATGAACCGGGCGGAACGGGTAAGGCTGCCCAAAGGCCTAATGCTGATGTTTGTGGCAAAACAGGAACTTCCCAGGTTGTTGGTTTGCCGGAAAATGAAAAGTCCCGTCGGATGAAGAAAATAGGTGTATTGCAAAGAGATCATGCCCTATTCGTATGCTTCGCGCCGCTAAAAAATCCGGAAATAGCTGTAGCAGTGATTGTGGAAAATGCCGGTCACGGTGGCGCCGTTGCCGCGCCCATTGCCCGGAAAATTCTGGATGCATATTTTGAGGGAAAGAAAAAAATAAAGCAGCCGCAAGAAGCCGTGTCGAGTCAGCCGGCAGGAAGTGTTCAGCAATGATCGTAAAGCCGGTTGCCGGCAATTAAAATTTTTTCAGGTGGGTTATGCTTTTTTTTAAATTTGATCGCCGGATTTTTCAATATTTTGACTGGACACTTCTCGCGCTTGTGCTTGGTATCTGTGCAATCGGCATTATAAATATCTACTCTGCAGTCTTCAGTCTGAACGAGAAGCAAATCCCTCTTTATTTAAAGCAGGTCCAATGGGTTTTGTTGGGTTCGTTTTTTATGATGGTTGTTTTTTTAATTGATTACCGAGTAATCAGTGAAGGCGCGTATGTGATTTATGGTATCTCTGTTGCCCTTCTGGTGGTTGTCTTTCTTTACGGTTATACGGCTAATGGTTCACAGCGCTGGATTGCTCTCGGCAGCTTTTCCTTTCAACCTTCGGAATTAATGAAGCTGACGATAATCTTGGCATTAGCACGTTACTTTGATGATCATAAATCCAATGAACCTTACACCTTAAAAGAACTAGTCATTCCTTTTTTAATGATTATGTTGCCTTTCCTGCTGATCTTAAAGCAACCGGACTTAGGTACGGCCTTAATTATAATAATCGTTTTTGCATCCATTGTGTTTTTTATTGGTGTGAACTGGAAATCGGTTGCTATTGTTTTCGCCGGAGGTTTAATGTTGATGCCGCTCGGGTGGCATTTTCTGAAAGATTACCAGAGAGACCGATTAATTACCTTTCTTAATCCCGAGAACGATCCTTTGGGTACAGGCTATCATATCATTCAATCAATGATTGCTATTGGGTCGGGGGGGATTTTGGGTAAAGGATTTTTAAAAGGTTCCCAGACGCAGTTGAAATTTTTGCCGGAACAGCAGACCGATTTTGTTTTCTCCGTTTTTGCCGAAGAATGGGGTTTTATCGGTGCCTTGTTTTTGTTTATCCTGTTTATGTCCTTGATCTTCTGGGGATTGAAAATTGCCTTGCATTCCAGAGATTTATTAGGCACATTAATCGCCTTTGGAATAACTGCATTGATCTCTTGGGAAATTTTTATCAATGCCGGAATGGTTTTGGGAATACTGCCGGTTGTCGGCATTCCACTGCCCTTTTTGAGTTATGGCGGTTCTGCGATGATTGTTTTATTGACGGCGATTGGATTGTTAATGAATGTTAGTGTGCGCAGATTAATTTTACAACGCTAGTACCATTCCGCTTTCTTTGACTAACTTTGTTGGCAGCGTCGTTAGCTTACTCCTCGCCGCCCCGTTATTCTTTGAAAGCGAAATGGCGAATAATTTTATCAAGCCGCAAGGAGAAGTATATGTGGGAGAAAAAGAAAGACGTTGAAGAAGTTCGCGCGTTTTTAGGCAAAGGAGCCGAGTTTATCGGTAAGCTTATTTTCAACGGCGCTGTCCGGATTGATGGCGATTTTCAGGGTGAAGTTTATGGTCAGGGGTCGCTGGTTATTGGCGAAGGAGCACTGGTCAAAGCCAATATTGCCGTAAATAGTGTTTATATTGGTGGCGACGTTCATGGAAACATTGATGTCAAAGAAAAAATTAACATCCATTCCACTGGCAAATTTTACGGTGATGTTCGAACGCCCGTATTTGTTATGGAAGAAGGTGCTTTTTTCGAGGGGAGATCGCATATGTCGGATGCAACAGGGCAAAAAAATGTGGTTGCCGAAGCAGTTTGATTTCATTGCTTTTCATTTACTTTCAACCTGTCGTTAGTATTGGTAATATTAATATTTTAAAAAAATTAGACTACTGGTCAGAAAAAAGCTTGACAAGCAAAATAGGTTGTGATTAGTAACGCGCGGTTTTTAATGATTGGAAGCGGTATTTCTGATGCTTAAACACGCTTTTATATGCACTGTGAAAAATATATTTGTAATGAGGGTCAAAATTAACGAGTACGCAAAATGATGTGAGGTAAGCCGTGGTTAGCGTTATCCCCAATTATACAATTTTTATCCAGATGATTACTTTTTTGGCTTTAGTTTTTATTCTGAATGTACTGCTTTATAAACCTCTCCTTTCCATAATTGAACGCCGCAAGAAACAGCTCGATGAGTTGGAAAGCGAAATCAAGCTTTTTAACGAATCAGTCGATAAAAGAGCCGCTGAATATGAGGAAAAGCTGAAACTAGCCAAATCAAACGCTTCCGAGTTAAAAAAAGAAATCATTAAAGAGGGAACGGATCAAGCCAAAAAGATTGTCGATGCTGTGCGCAATGAAATTCCGCTAATGATGCAGGAATTTCAACAAAAAATGGATAAAGAAATCCAGATTGCTCGCCAAACCCTGGACAGTCAATCCCGGAAGTTATCTTTAGAGATTGCGCAGAAGGTGATGGGGAGGTCTGTTCAATGAAAAATTTTTTTAAATCAACGAGTATACAGTTATTGTTTTTAGTCCTGTTTCTGCTTCCGGCCTCGATTGCTTATGCTTCCGGCGGGGGAGAGGGCGGCCATGATGGGAAAAAATGGATTGAATTTTTCTGGAAGACGCTTGATTTTGTGGTGCTCGTCGGGTTTCTTTATTGGATGCTGGCGGCAAAAATAAAAGAATTCTTTGTCGGGCGCCGGCAGGATATTAAAGATTCTCTGGAAAAAGCAGCGCGACAAAAAAACGAAGCAGAAGCAAAATTTAGAGAGTATTCGGAAAAAATAGATAAAGCATCGGCGGAGATCGACGGTATCTTCGAGATGATTAAAGCTCAGGGTGTTGTTGAAAAGCAAAAGATTATTGCCGATGCCGAAAAAGTTGCCAAGAAAATTAAAGAAGATTCACATCTGCGAACTGAGCAGGAATTAAAGAAAGCATCTGACCAATTGCGTGCAGAAGCAGTAAGGCTTTCCGTCCAAATGGCGGAAGAAATATTAAGAAGGAACATTACCGTGCATGATCACGAGACGATAGTAAGGGAATACATGGAAAAGGCGGTGAACAAAAATTGATCAGCAATATTTCCAAACGTTATGCGCGCGCTTTTTTTGATATTGCGGCAGGGGAAAATAAGCTCGAAGGCTATTATAATGAGCTGGCGCAATTTTCGTCCTTCATTAATCAGGATCAAAATTTGCGGGAATTTTTAGCCAATCCCGTTTTTGAGCAGGCAATCAAAAAAAACGTTGTGGAAAAACTTATCAGTAAGCTT
Source organism: uncultured delta proteobacterium (assembly GCA_903907985.1). Taxonomy (GTDB): domain Bacteria; phylum Desulfobacterota; class Syntrophia; order Syntrophales; family Smithellaceae; genus MVRV01. The sequence continues at coordinate 17,360 of CAIVQG010000003.1, read as the reverse complement.
CAGCTTTCGGCTATGACAATCAATTTTTTAAAGTTGCTGGTCGATAAAAAAAGAATTGAAGTATTGCCCGATATAACCATCTGCTACAGGCAGATGATGGATGAAGAACTGAAAAAAGTAAGTGTTAATTTAAAGACTGCTTTTCCTCTTTCTGCCGAAATGCAAGCTTATATCAGTTCCAGTTTGGAAAAATTAACCGGCCGGCAGGTAGAAATGACTGTAGAAAAAGACCCCGCCCTTTTAGGAGGAATAGTTATCGGGGTTGGAGATACACTTTACGATGGCAGTATCAAAAATCAATTGAACAACATGAGGAATCTCTTAGGGGAGGCAAGATAAGGCATGGAAACAATTAAGGCGGAAGAAATCAGTCAAATCATTTCTGAGCAAATCAAAAGCTATGAAAAAAAGCTGGATATAAGCGAGACCGGAACTGTCTTGTCCGTCGGTGACGGTATTGCCAGAGTTTACGGTGTGCAGAATGCAATGGCTATGGAGCTTCTGGAATTCCCGGGTGGCATTTTAGGAATGGTTCTCAATCTGGAAGCCGATAATGTCGGTGTTGCCGTTCTGGGTGAAGTGACACACATTAAGGAAGGCGATATTGTTAAGAGAACAGGTAAAATTGCACAAGTGCCGGTCGGTGAAGGATTACTTGGCCGGGTCATTGATGCAACAGGAAAGCCTCTGGACGGGAAAGGCCCGATTGAAACCAATGAATACCGGCGTATTGAAATGGTTGCCCCGGGTGTTATTCAACGTCAACCGGTTAATGAACCACTTTACACGGGCTTAAAAGCAATTGATGCCATGACGCCAATTGGCCGTGGTCAGCGGGAATTGATTATTGGCGATCGTCAAATCGGTAAAACGGCAATTTGCGTTGACTCCATCATTCGACAAAAAGATACCGGAGTCAAATGTGTCTACGTTGCCATCGGCCAGAAAAAATCAACCGTTGCCCAGGTTGTGGAAAATTTAAAGAAGCATGATGCGATGTCCTATACCTGCGTTGTGGCCGGTTGCGCCAGTGACCCGGCAACTCTCCAGTATGTCGCCGCTTATGCCGGTTGTTCTATCGGCGAGTATTTCCGCGATAAAGGTCAGGACGCATTAATTATTTACGACGATCTTTCCAAGCAGGCTGTTGCCTACCGGCAGATATCACTTCTGCTGCGCCGTCCTCCCGGACGTGAAGCTTTCCCGGGCGATATTTTTTATAACCATTCCCGGTTGCTGGAACGTGCTTGTCGCGTGAGCCCGGAACTGGGCGGCGGGTCGCTCACGGCGCTGCCTGTTATTGAGACCCAGGCCGGCGACGTTTCGGCATATATTCCGACAAACGTTATCTCTATTACCGACGGTCAGGTATATCTGGAACCAAGTTCGTTCTTCTCCGGTGTCCGTCCGGCAATCAATGTCGGTTTGTCAGTGTCGCGAGTCGGTGGTGCGGCTCAGGTTAAGGCGATGAAACAGGTTGCCGGCACCCTCAAACTTGATCTGGCGCAATTTCGCGAATTAGCGGCTTTTGCCCAGTTTGGCAGCGATCTGGACAAGTCCACACAGGCGCAGCTGGATCGCGGTGTCCGTCTTGTTGAATTGTTGAAACAACCGCAGTTCCAGCCGATGTCTCTTTCCAAGCAGATTGTAGTGCTTTTTGCGGGAACTCGAGGATTTATTGATAAATATGAAGTGGAAAAAGTACGTATCTACGAGGAACAATTGTTGAGTTTCGTGGAAGCTAAACATCCGGCAATAATGAAAGAAATTGAAGAAAAGAAAGTTATATCGCCGGAATTGGAAAAGAAGATGAAAGAAATGCTGACGGAATTTGATTCGGTCTTTGTTTCTGAATAAGTCAAATAATTTAATTAGTTGAGGAGAATTTATTAGTGGCCTCGCTGAAAGACATAAAAAGAAAAGTCGGCGCTGTTCAAAAAACAAAACAAATTACGCGTGCTATGAACATGGTAGCCGCGTCCAAGTTTAAGGCAGCGCAATCGAGGATGGAAAATTTCCGTCCTTATGCCGGTAAGTTTATGGATGTACTCAACAGTCTGGCCTTACGCGTGGACACCATGTCCCATCCTTTGTTGGCTGTCCGTGATCCTAAAAAAATCAGAGTAATCTGCATGACTTCAGACCGCGGCCTTTGCGGTGGTTTCAATACCAATTTAATCAAGTCAACCGAAAGGTTCATGCGCGATAAAATCAAAGAAGGCAAGGACGTTGCGTTAATCAATGTTGGCCGTAAAGGAAGAGATTTTTTCCGGAAGAAAGCGAATGTGATTACGCAGCGGATCGATGTTTTTGGCAAGTTTGACATGACCCTGGCTGTTTCCATCGCCGACGATGTGATTAATCCATTTATCGATGAAGAATATGATGAACTTTATTTGATTTATAATCAATTTGTCAATGTGGCTGTTCAGCGTCCGACAGTCGTCAGGTTATTTCCCCTGCCTTCCATCGGACAAAATGTTGATGTTGAATCCGAAAACAGGCAGGATTATGAATATGAACCGTCTGACGAAGTTTTATTGCAGAAACTTCTGCCTATGTACGTTCATGTTTTAGTTTTTCGCGCCCTGCTGGAAACGTCAGCCGGCGAAAACGGAGCACGTATGGCATCAATGGATAATGCTACCCGCAATTGCGAAGAATTAATCAGTTCCTTGACGTTGAAGATGAACAAGGCCAGACAGGCGGCGATTACGGCGGAGTTGATGGATATTGTCGGCGGCACCGAGGCCTTATCTAAGGGATAATATATTTGCAGCATTTTGCTGCTGATGAGAATTTGTTAATACGACTATTGGTGAGGAGATAGTTATGAATACAGGAAAGATCGTACAAGTTATAGGACCGGTTGTGGACGTGGCCTTTGAAGAGGGAAAACTTCCCAGCATATTAAATGCAATCACTATAACCAATCCCGCTATCAATGATCAGGAGGATAACTTGATTATTGAAGTTGCATTGCATATGGGAGACAATGTTGTCCGCTGCATATCTATGGATATTACAGACGGTCTTGTCCGAGGCATGATTGCCAAGGATACCGGAGAGCCCATCATGGTGCCGGTAGGCAAAGAATGCTTGGGCAGAATTTTGAACGTTGTCGGTAGACCAGTGGATGGCCTCGGACCAGTGAATGCGAAAACGCACATGCCTATTCATCGTCTGTCCCCATCATTTCTGGAGCAGGACACATCCGTTCACGTTCTGGAAACAGGCGTTAAGGTTATTGACCTTCTGGTTCCCTTCCCCCGCGGTGGCAAGATGGGCATGTTCGGCGGTGCCGGTGTCGGCAAGACAGTCGTTATGATGGAAATGATTCATAACATTGCTCAGCATCACGGTGGTATTTCTGTTTTTGCCGGAGTCGGTGAAAGAACACGCGAAGGAAACGATCTTTACCTGGAAATGAAACAATCCGGTGTTATTAAGCAAGCTGCCTTGATTTACGGTCAGATGACCGAGCCGCCCGGAGCACGTGCCCGAGTTGCTTTAACCGGTTTGGCCGCAGCGGAATACTTCCGTGATGTCGAAGGTCAGGACGTGCTCCTGTTTGTTGACAATATTTTCCGTTTCACGCAGGCCGGTGCAGAAGTTTCGGCTCTCCTGGGACGCATGCCTTCCGCGGTTGGTTATCAACCTACATTAGCAACTGATTTGGGTGAACTGCAGGAACGAATTACATCGACGACCAAAGGTTCGATTACAGCCGTACAATGCGTGTACGTGCCTGCTGACGATTTGACTGACCCCGCTCCGGCGACAACCTTTGCGCATTTGGACGGAACAGTCGTTTTGTCACGACCTATTGCTGAGTTAGGTATTTATCCCGCTGTGGATCCACTGGATTCCACTTCGCGAATTTTAGATCCTAACGTTTTGGGTCTGGAACATTATCAAGTTGCCCGGCGGGTGCAGGTAACACTTCAAAAATATAAAGATTTACAGGATATTATCGCAATTTTAGGTATGGATGAACTCTCCGAAGCCGATAAACTGACAGTCAGCCGTGCCAGAAAAATTCAACGTTTCCTTTCCCAGCCATTCTTTGTTGCAGCGCAATTTACCGGTACGGAAGGAAAGTTCGTTCCGGTTGCCGAAACTGTTCGTGGGTTTAGAGAGATTCTTGACGGTAAGCATGACGATTTGCCGGAACAGGCATTCTATATGGTGGGCGGTATCGAAGAAGCAGTGGAAAGAGCCAAACGGCTTACTCAATAAGTGAGGAAGTAAATGTCAGACGAATTAATACTGGAAATTGTGACCCCGGAAAAAATGGCGTTTACCGGTAGCGTGGAAGAAGTTACCATTCCTGGTACGGAAGGTGAATTCGGCGTGTTGCGGGGGCATGAGGCATTTTTGACGTCGGTGGATATTGGGGAATTGAATTTCACCAAAGACGGAAAGAAAACGTATTATGCCATCAATACAGGTTTTGCGGAAGTGACGGCGGAAAAAGTAACAGTGCTGATTGAAACCGCTGAAAGATCTGATGGCATTGATAAAGACAGAGCCCAAAGAGCAAAAGAGAAGGCGGAGTCTAGCCTTGCTCAGATGGCGAAGGAAAATAGCGAATATGAAAGAATCAATCTGGCGTTAATTAGGGCAGTTACACGTATTCGCGTCGCCGAAAAATAAGATAGATCATTTTGGTATAGACCAGGGGCAGCGCATTATTGAGTGTGCTGCCCTTTTTTATTGATAGCTACTAGATTCATTGCCCAAGGAGTTTTTATGGATTTTTTCTTTAAGCCTCAAGCGGTTGTTGTTATCGGAGCCACACCCAATCCGCTCAAGGGCGGCAACGCAATCATTAAAAATCTGCTTACCTGTTTTCAAGGTGACATTTATCCGGTCAATCCGAGATATCAGCAGATCGAAGGACTTACGTGCTATTCTTCACTCGAGGACATTCCCGCAGCCGTCGATCTGGCTATCGTCTTTGTTCCCGCCCGGCAGGTGTTGACTGCTATTGAAGAATGCATCGTGAAGAAAATTCCCGGTGTCATCATTGAATCAGGAGGATTTGCCGAAACCGGCCCCGATGGTCAGCTTCTGCAGCAAAAGCTCGCCGAACTGGCCCGCAAATCAGGCATCCGCTTGTGGGGTCCTAATTGCATGGGATTGGTGGATGCGGTAAATAACAATGTATTTTCTTTCATGTCCGCTGAGGCCGTAAAAAGAGGTTTTGCTGCGGGATCCGTTTCCCTCGTTGTTCAGAGTGGGATGTTGTCGGCCAGTTTTCTCGTTGATATAATGAGTAACGGGATTATGGGTGTGAGCAAAGTCTGCTCGATCGGCAATAAAGTTGATGTGAATGAATGTGATCTTTTGGAGTATTTTATCAATGATCCGGATACCGGAGTTATTGGTTTTTATCTGGAATCAATTCCCTCCGGCCGCAGGTTTGTCGAGTTGTGCCGCAAATGTCCTAAGCCTATTGTTGTACTGAAAGGCGGTAAAAGTCCGAAAGGTGCCGAAGCCGCAATGAGTCATACGGCATCACTGGCTTCGAATCATCGGGTGCTCGCCGGAGTTCTTGCTCAGGCCGGCGTTTTTGAGGCCAATGATTTCAAGCAAATGATGGATATATGCCGTTCGCTGGCTATCTATCCGCAACGTCCCGCCGGGAGCGGGCGGGTGGCAGTGTTAACGTTTAGCGGTGCATCGGGTATCGTTGCCGCCGATTTTATTGATCAAATGCATCTATCTGTTGCCGTATTGTCAGAGCAGACAAAAAGCGCCTTACAAAAGCTTTTTCCCGCCTGGATGCCGGCGACTAATCCCGTGGATATCTGGCCCGCCATAGAAAAGAATATAGGAACAGATGTCGATGTTTATCAGGAGTCGCTGCAAGCAGTCCTTGCCGATCACGGTGTTGACGCCGCATTGCTGATAACTTTTCCCGGTAATGCCCGCGTAAAATTTGATCTTGCTGATATTGCTGCTCAGGCCAAAAATGCTTGTAAGCCTGTTTTTGTATTGCTTATGGGGCTACGCGAGGAGGTGTTTCGCTATCAGAAGGAAGCAATGTCTTTGGGGGTTCCCGTGTTTCAGGAACTTTACCGGATGGTCGAGTGTCTGGATACTGTTTTTCGTCCCCGAACGGCAATTAATGCCCCGGTTCAACAGCTGACTTTTTCCGGCGGATCTTTATCACCTGATCAAAGGCTGATTCTGGAGTCTACCACGGGGGCGCAAGATGAGTATGTCTCCAAGCAGATACTGCAAAGTTATGACATTCCGGTAGTTAAGGAAAAACTCGTAGATAATGTCGAGGAATGTCTGAACGCTGCCGATGCTCTCGGTTATCCTCTGGTGATGAAGGGCCTTGTTGCAGGTGGAGTCCACAAAACAGAAATGGGTCTTGTGCAGATGGGAATTCCTGACCGGAAGACGGCAGCGGATATGTTTGCGGGATTAATGGGAAAGATGAAGGGCCAGGGTAAAGTTCTGCTACAGCAGCAAGTATCAGGTAAGGTAGAGCTTATTGCCGGGCTTATCCGTGATCCTCATCTGGGGCCTTGTGTTATGCTGGGCATTGGTGGCATTATGGCAGAGGTTTTCAATGAAACGATTTTTGCAATGGCCCCCTTATCCAGGGAAGATGCTTTAGATCTAATCAGTAGATTTCGCGGTAAAAAACTTCTGGAAGGCTTCCGTGGGGCGCCGGTGCTGGATAAGGAAAAACTGGCGGCTGTTCTGATAGCTCTCGGAAATATAGGTATCTCTTATCCCCGGGTCAGGGAGATTGATATCAATCCCCTGATTATCACGGCAGCAGGTGCTGTGGCTGTTGATGCTACGATTGTTCTGGGGTGATAAAAAGAGGATGCAATTGGAAAAAGAAAGTCAGCACAATCCGGGAGGAATGTGCTGACTTTAAGCTTTAACCCAGTACGGGCGCAACAAATGGTATGTACTTCGCAAATAACCAGCAGAGGAAGAAGACCAGAGGGATGTGGAAAATTAATTGGAGCATTGAGTACCCCACCAGATCGCGAGCCTTCATGTGTAGCATGCCCAGTAATGGCAACATCCAGAAGGGGTTCAGTAAATTCGGTAGCGCTTCTGCCGCGTTGTAAATTTGTACGACCCATCCCATGTTGACCTTGTGTTCAATAGCAGCCTGCAACACATAAGGAGCTTCAAGGACCCATTTGCTACCGCCGGAAGGAATGAATACGCCCAGAATTGCCGAGTATAGAGCTACCAGCAGCGGATATGTTCCCTGTGTCGTGATGGAGACAAACAGATCAGCAAGCCATTTGGTGATTCCCGTTCCGACAATCATACCGAAGATGACGGCATAGAAGGGGAATTGAATTAAAACGCCGCCAGTGGCCGGAACAGAATCGGCAACGGCGCGGACAAATCTCCGGGGAGTCCAGTGCAAAAGCATGCCACAGGCAATGAAAATCAGGTTGTAGTTGTTGAGATCAAGAGCTGCCAGTGGTCCCATAGGTGATTTTTGAAACACATCAACTAAATACCATCCCAGTAGAGCCACAATTAATATAGTAAGAATAGGGCTGTATTCCAGCCATTCTCCCGGCTTCTTTCTCGGTTCCAGAGACAGATCAACCGGTTCGAATTTGATGCCGAAATCTGCGGCGGTTTTAGCTCGTTCCGGTCCGGGCGCCGACCAGTAGGCAATGGCAATAGATATGATAATAAGGAGAATAGCCATTAATAAAGTCGGCCAGATAAAAAGTGTTTGCGTTAGAGGTATAATACCGCTGATGGCATAAAGCTTGGGAGGGATAGCGCCTTTTGTGGCCATCATCAGTGCCGCGGATGAGGAAAGCCCCAGAGCCCAGACAGCGCCCAGGCCCAGGTACGCGGCAGATCCTACTGCCCTGTAATCCAGGCCCTTTACACGCTGGGTTAATTCACGCACCAGAAGGCCGCTGAAAATCAGGCTGAAGCCCCAGGAAAGCAGAGACGTAATCATGGAAAAAGCGGCAACAAAGGCAACTGCGCCCCGCCCAGTTTTGGGAATGCCGGCGAGAAATTGAATTAATTTATGTACGGGAGGAGAAGATGCGACTACGTAACCGCCGATGATGACCATAGCCATCTGCATAGTAAACGGCACCAGCACCCAGAAGGACTTGCCTCCTTCAATGGCCAGCTTAACGGGGCTTTCGCCAATTAATAATCCGATGATAAAAACAATAACTATTCCTATCAAGGCAAATACAAGAGCATCGGGGAACCATTTTTCACTCCATTGAGCCAACGCCAGACCATATTTTTCCATTCTTCCTTCGGCGTTGTCATCAGAAGCATTATTTTTTATATTTTCTTCTGCCATAGTTAAATCTCCTTCTGCTGTGAGTTAGCATATTTAAAAGAACGTTCTTGGTTAATGTTCAAAAAAGTAATAAACGTTAACTCATACTGAAAGCCAATAACCTCCTTTCATTGGAAAATATTACGAAAAAAATAAAGCCCCGCCAACATTTTGTTGGCAGGGCTTTATAAGGACAATCCGTTCATAATATTCCTTTATATAAAGGTCTATTAATAATTATACACAGGATAGATTCCATTAACTCAGCGCTACTTATAACAAAATAGAATAGTCAATTCAAGTAAAACATTAGTCCTTTACTAATCGGCAGAAATATTGACGATTTCGAAATTACGGCTGCCGCCGGGGGTTTGAACATTGATTTCGCTGCCGATGGTTTGGCCGATCATTGCTTTGCCAATCGGTGATGTTACGGATATCTTATTTACGTTGATGTCGGACTCGAACGGGCCGACTAGTTGATATTTTATTTCTTCACCATCTTCACTATCGACAATTGTCACAAAACAGCCGAAGATAACTTTATCGCTTATCTGGCCTTTGAGAATAATCACATTGGACAGGGCAAGGTTGTTCTCCAGTTCCTGAACTTTTCCGTACAGAAAAGATTGTCTTTCTTTAGCTGCCGAGTATTCCGCGTTTTCGGAAAGATCACCATGGGCGCGTGCAACTTCAATATCACGAATATTTTCGGGAATAGATTTGTTTTTTATTATTTCCAGCTCTTTCTTTAATTTTTCAAAACCCTCTTTGGTAATGGGCATTTTTTCCATAATATCTCCAGATTGTTTGCCTTGCTCTGATGTGCTGACCTTGTTCAAAAACAGGCGAGGAATTTACTATGTTTTTGCTTTAATCGAGAACCGCAGTGGTGTCAAGAAACATTTATTGGTTTTGCGGGAATGACTGTGCTATCGATATCCCGCCCATGGTAAACTTTTATTAATCTTGAGTCTCGTTAAGAAAAATATTATTGGAAATCACTCTTTCAACTCGATGAGTCTCCTTGCCAGCACCGATATGCCGGAGAGCAATTCCTCTTCCTGTCCGGCTGTGCATTGGAGAGAGCCAAAAGCCATAGTTTCCATAGTTTTCATATTTGTTCCCTTCACCGGGATGATTTATATATTCCCATTGTCATAATCATCCCCAGTATTTATCTATAGGCACGAATCCTTATTAGCAAGTCGGATAAAAAAATATTTACTTCTGCAATCAAAGCGATACATTTTGTTTAAAATGCGGTATAATTTGCTATGCCAATAGTAAAAATTGAATTGCCAGCGGGTAAAACAGCAGAATATAAGAAAGCAGTCCTCGATGGCATCCATCAGGCCTTGGTCGAGGCTTTTAATATTCCGGATTATGACCGCAATCAGAGAATTTATGAGGTTACACCGGCGAACCGGGAAATACCATCCGATAAAACTGCCGACAATATTCTCATTGAAATAACTGCTTTTCAGGGGCGATCAATTGCGGCCAAAAGGAATCTTTATAAACATATCGTGGATGAACTTGCTAGCCGTGTGGGCATTAAAGGTGATGATGTAACAATAGTTTTACACGAGGTACCGCTGGAAAACTGGGGTGTGCGCGGCGGCAAACCGGCCAGTGAAGTAGATATCGGATTTAAGGTAAAGGTTTAGAATAAAGGTTAGCTCAATGGTTGACGATCAAAAAAAAGCTGATTTATCCGCTGAGCAATGGAAAACACCCCACGGCCAGTATTTTTTTTCCCGGCAAAAGGAATTGATTCTCGAGCTGGTTGTGCCCTGTGCCGGCGAAAGAATGCTTTGTATCGATAGCAGTGGCACAGGCAATTACTTACAGATTTTCCGGGATAAATGGTGCTCGGTTACGGGTCTTGTTTCCTCTGCCCAGATGCTGGAATCAGCCCGAAAACAAATGGGAACAGGTATTGAGCTGCATTTAGGCCAGGCCGAAGACCTGCCTTTCTCCGACGATGAATTTGATATTGTAACTATAATTAATACTCTGGAGACCGTCCAGAGCCCTCAAAAAGCTATTGCCGAAGCAATTCGGGTTTGCCGTGGCCGTATTTTTATCGGGTTTTTAAATAAATACTCATTTGCCGGAACACAGCAGCGTTTGAAGGGAATTTTCGGCTTTCCCCTTACGGAAAAAATCCGTTTTTTCAGTATTGAAGAAATAAAAGAAATGGCCGGAAGTTTAATTGGCACGCAGACTATCAAATGGGGCAGCGTAATCTATTTTCCAACTATTGTTTATAATTTTTCCACAGAGCTGGAAGAATTAGTCCCGCATATGAAAAATCCACTGGGGGCCTTTGTCGGGCTTGCCTTTCCGGTGAAATACACTTACCGTGCGGTGCAAAATCCGATAACGCAATCTTATCAGCTCAAAGCCGATGCTCAGGTTACGGCTCCTGAAGCTGTCCGGAGTATGTTGCAGGAGACCAATAGATGATCCGGGAAGCAATGCTTTATGAAAAGCTCGGGGATAACTGCGTACACTGCAACTTATGCGCGCACAGGTGCATAATCAAGCCGGACCGGCGGGGCGTTTGCGGCGTTCGGGAAAATAGAGACGGCATTCTTTACTCACTTGTTTACGGAACAGTAATTGCGGAGAATATTGATCCGATTGAAAAGAAACCGTTTTTTCATGTTTATCCCGGATCGAAATCTTATTCCATTGCTGCCGCCGGATGTAATTTTAATTGTGAATTCTGCCAGAATCACGAAATTTCACAAATGCCGCGTTCCACACGCATGATTGCGGGTGAAGAAATCCAACCGGCAGAAGTTGTCGCAGGTGCAAAGAAAAGCGGATCAAAAACTATTGCTTATACTTATACCGAGCCGACGATCTATTTTGAATTGGCTTATGAAACAGCCCGGATTGCCTCGCTGCAAGGCATAAAGAATGTCTTTGTTACCAATGGTTTCATGGCGGCCGAAGCACTGGAAGCGATCAAGCCATATTTAACTGCCGCCAATGTGGATTTAAAATCTTTCCGGGATGAATTCTATCGACAGCGCTGCGGGGCGCGTCTGGCACCAGTTCTTGCGAGCTTACAGAAAATGAAAGAATTGGGAGTCTGGGTGGAAATTACGACCTTACTGATTCCCGGTTTGAATGACAGTAGTGATGAACTGAAAGATATCGCCGGCTTTATCGCCGGCCTGGGTAAAGAAATACCCTGGCATATCAGCCGTTTTCATCCGCAATTTAAAATGCTGAATGTACCGGTTACCCCCCTTGCTTCGCTCCAGCGCGCTTGCGAAATAGGCCTTCTGGCGGGTCTGAAATATGTCTATAGCGGTAATGTGCCGGGTGAGGAAGGTGAAAACACTTATTGTTTTCAATGTGGTAATTGTTTGGTCGAACGTTACGGTTTTCGAGTTATCAATGTTAATCTTCAGGAGAATAAATGTAATCGGTGCGGAACCGTGTTGGAAGGCATTTTCACATAAATCGTTGCGGCAAGCTACATCACTTTACTTCCCAATTCAGGTCATTTTCATCAAAGCGCTGAGTCAAAATTTCTTTGGCGTGGTTGGCAAATGACCCCGGAACAAAAATTTTTACTTCCCCTAGGCCATCGACATCCAGGGAGCAGGATATAACGCCAATAGCCTCGTATTGCAGGCGTGCCGGGATTCCTTCGGTCTGTAAGCGGCCGGTGATTATCCGGGCATTAACCATCCCCGCCGCTCGATATACAATAACCCAGTTTTCATCGGTCATGAGAAAAATCCTCTTTTTAGATTGAACTTAACTTTGTTATCTAAACTTCGTCCAGTCTCCCCTCTTTTTTCAATTGCTCATACTTTTCCCAGTTAATGGAGAACGAGTGATTGTTCATGGTGGCGCGGGCAATCTCTTTGTAGCGGTTGTCTTCCGTATAACTCTTCAGCTTTTGGGATATGGGATATACCTGTTCGGAGGGCCTCCATTGGACAGGCTCGCCGGTCGTCGCATTCACTAGGCAGTCGACTGTGGCGGCAAAAGAAATATCGGCAAGTGGCATCTCGCCGCAAAGGTCTCTTTTCATGGCCAGCATGATTCCTGCATCAACTGGTGAAAAGAATGCATAGGTCGCAGAATAGATTCTTGAATAGAGACTGGAATAGATGACTGCGGTATGAAAATATTCGGGAATATCGATAATGGCATCTTTGCCCGAAGACTTTCCGAGTTTATAGAGTAATTCCTGCATATTCTTCAACCCGCCGAGGCCGGGGTACTGTTGTCCGGGCAGTCGTGGTTTATCGGGAGTGAATACGGCTCTGGGGTCCTGGAGGGAGAGCCACTCAATAAGGAGCATGGGCAGGCCGCCCGTGAACTCATATGAGGGTATGAAGTTTTGCTTGGGTTTGAAATAGCCTTCGCGTACAATGACCTCGATGAGCCTTGTTTTTTCAGCAATGGCCCTGAAATTGACATAGAGTCGGGATGTATAACCATCCTGCCTGTCGATGCTCACCAGTATATCCCGGAAACCCTTCTGCTGGAGGATGTTGATGATACCCACTTTTTCCAGTTTCTCCATAATCTGTTTCTCATCGTATAGACCCATGAAAAGATTGGCCGAGAAAAAGTTATTTTTCTCGGCCCGAGATCCCTCAAATGATCGAGAATCGGTGATATCTTCCAGATATATAGGGTTTTTTTTACTGCGCGGTCTTTCCTTAGTCATACGATTATCCTTTTAACACCGGCAAATACGAAATGAAATATTTACCTGCCTGTTCTGAAGCATGGGGTTGGTATATATCACATTCTCTCCAGGACCAGCAATGTTTCAGAAGGTTTGCGCCTTATGGCGAAGGGCGAATATATAAAAGATAAGCCATTTTTCAAGACCTTACCCCATTACCTTTTTCTTGACGCCGTATCTTTCTTCTGACAAAGAGAAACCCCGGCGAGTCAGGAATCGTCTCATTCCGGTTCTCAATCCAAGATTGATGTCCAGGCGGCTAAAAAAAGCGGCGCAGGTGAACGGAAAATGGGCGACACGGACCGATAATGCTGCGCGTTGATGGAGAAGGTGCAGGAGTCGGTGCTGCCAATTTCTCCCGCTAATACATTAACCCATGAGGAACAGACCATGAAAAACAAGGAAATTAAGGTTCGAGGATACCATCTCGACCAGTTTGGACATGTCAATAACGTGCGCTATCCGGAAATGCTCGAAGAAGCCCGCTACGATTTCTTCGATCAGTTTCCAGGTTTCTTTTCCCGCGTGGAGAAAGCCGGCTTTTACCTGCCGCTTACCCATATCAGCCTCCATTATAAAAAGTCCTCTTTTCTGGACGACATTCTGGACATCCGGACTAGAATCTCCAGCTTGGGGGAAACAAAGGTCAACATCCACCAGACCATAACTATCAAGGGTACAAATCGGATCATTTTGGAGGCGGATGTGGTTTCTGTTGCCGTTGATATAAAAACGGGCAAACGGTCATCCATCGAAGGAGAACTCCGCGCCGAGCTCGAATCGATTATCAACCGGTGCGAAGAATAGTTAAACTACGGGGTGCATTATTTTATGGCTTCATGCTTTTAAAGTAAAGATAAAGGGTTTTTGGACAAATCCGGGAAAAATCACGAAAAAACCCAAAGCACTATATATTGTGGTATGGGTATTTTATTAACACATTTTGTTGTATTTTTTCTTTACAAAGGAAATATCTTTTGTTAGAGTTCTGTAAATATAATGGAAGCAATAAAAACATCTTATGAATTTAACAAGACTCGAAATATCCGGTTTTAAATCATTTCGCGATAAAGTCGTTCTCGATTTTGCCAGCGGCGTTACGGCTATTGTCGGGCCCAATGGCTGTGGAAAATCGAACGTTGTTGATGCCCTGCGCTGGGCTATGGGTGAGCAGCGGGTTAAGGCATTGCGCGGGAAAAAAATGGATGATGTTGTCTTTAATGGCAGCCAGGATGCCGCGCCGGTCAGCATGGCGGAAGTTACCATGACTTTATCTGCTAACGGCCAGAGTTTTATTGGTGCCTATTCGGAATTGGCGGAAGTATCCATTACCCGTAAAGTTGTCCGCGACGGCGATAGTGAGTACTATATTAATCGTGCTCCCTGCCGCCTGCTTGATATCAAAGAATTTTTTATGGGTACCGGAGTAGGTGCCAGGACATATTCTTTAGTCGAGCAAGGCAGCGTGGCTACTATGGTTGAAGCCAAGCCCGAAGACAGAAGATTGTTCATTGAAGATGCTGCCGGTGTCTCCAAATATAAAAGCCGCAAGGATTCTGCCGTCCGCAAAATGGAAGCAACGAAAGTAAATGTGCAGCGGCTCAACGATATTATTAGGGAAGTTAAATCCCAACTCAATGCTATTTCCCGGCAAGCCAAACGAGCCGAGCAGTACAAAGAAATAAAACAACGCCTGAAGGAAACGGATATTACCCTTGCCCTGCATAATTATACGGAGCTTGTGGAGAAAGGGTCCTCTTTACAAGCGTTGCGTAATGAAATGCAGAATCGTGATGCAGGCCTGCGAGCCAACCTGGATGCTCGCGAATCAGTTCTGGAAGAAATGAAAGCAAAACTTCTGGAAAATGACGAACTGATAAATAGAGGCCAGCAGGAACTCTACGAAGTTAAAAATTCCATTAACATTAAAGAAAAGAATAGCGAATTTTCCCGCCGTCAGATATCCGATGCCGCCGAGCGCAAACAGAAAGATGCCGCCGAAATAGATATAACGCAGGCAAGGAAAGCCGACTTGCTGCAAGAAATTGAAAATCTGCGGGAAACTGCGGCGAGGGCAGATGGCCGGATCGCTGCATTAAAAGCGGAACATGATGATGGCCGGCAAAGGATTCAAGAACTAATCGATGCTGATAAAGAGCTCAACAGCCAACTGGAAGAAAAGAAAATTCTTTACATCGATGTGGTAACGGAAAAAGCAAAGCTCAAAAACATGATCTCGTCTCTGACCAAAAGTATCGATGATTTAAAAAAACGGGAAGAAAGAGAAAATCGTGAAATAGATGAAGATAAAAAAAGACTTACTGAGCTGACGAGTAAGTTACAATCTATCAATGAAGCTCTGTCTCGTGATGAAGAAGAATTCATCAACCTGCAGGATAGCAGAGAGTCAACCGCAGATGAAGGCGAGAAGACAAAAGCTGATTTGCAGTCAGTTGAAGAGCGGATTGCTGAAATTAAGGAAGAAAGCAGCGTCAAAGCATCCCGTCTTAATTCTCTCAAGGAATTTCAGGAAGCTTACAAGTGGTCCAATGAAGGAATTAAGGAAATTATTGAAAAGCAGGATAGTCGCGATAAATTTTACGGTGTTGTGGCTGATCATATAAATGTTCCCCGCGAGTACGAGGCTGCAGTGGAAGCGGTGTTAGGTGATAAGCTCCAGTACGTTGTCGTGAAAAGCCAGGAAGAAGGCGTAAAAGCGATAGATTATCTCAAAAGCTATCAGTTGGGACGGGGTAGTTTTGTGCCGGTGGAATTAAGAAACAGTTCTGCGGGAACAAACAGGGCAGACCACTTGGAGGAAGCAGAGCCTTTGTTGCGCAAAGTTAATTTCCATGAAGATTTCCAGCAGATTGCCGATTGCCTGCTGGGAGACGTATTAATTACACCGACTATCGCCAGTGGGATTAATTTGTGGAAACAAAATGGTTTCCGGGGCACTTTTGTTACACCGGACGGTGATACGATCAGTCCGCATGGTGTGCTCACGGGCGGCAGCGGTTCGGCCGTGGAAAAAAGCCTGCTGTCCACCAAACGGGAAATAGCGGAACTGGAGAAAGATATTGCCATTCTCATTCCGGAACTTGCGACTCAGTCTGATCAGAAAAAAAAGCTGGTTTCTTTAGTTTCTCAGTGGGAAGAAGAATTAAGTCAGATAAAAAACAGAATCCATAAACTGGAAATTGATGTCAATAGCAGGAAAAAAGACTGTGAACGGTTTAATGATGAAGAGGGAAGGTTAAAACAAACAATTGCCACCCTCGAATTTAATCGCCAAAACATCAAAGCCGAGGAAACCGAAGCCGAAGAAAGACTGCGCACAATCAGTATTGAAGTCCTGCGCAAAGAAGAAGAGGAAAAAACGCTCACGGAGGTTATTTCTTTATTTAATGCCCAAAGAGAACAGTCACGGGCGGCAATTGATGAGCAGGAACGCCAGATAACAGGGAAAAAAGTTCTTCTTGCCTCACTGGAAGAAAAGAAAGATGCCGATCTGCGGACAATGTTGCGCCTGCAAAATGACATTAGCTCTATTGAAAATGAGGTTCGGATTAAAAACGAGGAAATCGTTTCTTGTGATAAGCAACTAGCCTTGCTTGCGCAAACGATTGAAGCGGAGCAGACGGCGCTGGGGGAGCTCTACCATAACCTGGCCATGCAAGAGGCTGTTTTAGCTGAAAAACAGGCCGGTAAAAATCGTGAAGATGAGCAACTGAAAACGCAGGAAAATGAAATAAGAGAAGTTAAAAAGAATCTTGATGAATTACGCAATCAAATTAATGAGATAGAGATTAAATGCCGTGAGGTGGTTTTGCATGGCGAAAATTTAAAAGCGGCTGTGGCGGAAAAGCACAACGTTATTTTAGAAGATCAACTTTCTGAATTTGCCGGGATCGAGGAAGAGAAATTAGCCCAGTTAAGATCAATACTGGAGAATGACAAGCAAAAGATAGATAATTTCGGGGAAGTTAATTTACTGGCGCTAAATGAGTATGAAGAACTCGATAAACGTTACCAATTCCTGTCTGCCCAAATTTCCGATTTGAATTCTTCGCTCAGTTCTCTGGAAAGAACAATTACGCGGATTAATAAAATTTCCCGGTCAAGATTTGCCGAAACTTTTGCCGCCGTTAATGCTTGTTTTAAAGAGGTCTTTGCCCATGTTTTTCCGGGTGGCCATGGCGAATTGCTCTTAACTGACGAGAATGACTTGCTCGAAACGGGTGTGGATATTGCTATTCAAATTCCCGGTAAGCGGGCGCAAAATGTCACTTTGCTTTCCGGCGGTGAAAAATCTTT
>CAIVQG010000002.1 GCA_903907985.1 uncultured delta proteobacterium | reverse complement strand
GGTGAAGGCGATCGGGAGCTTGTTTGGCGCTACCTGGGCCATATGGACACACGTAACCAGTGTCGGCGGCGTTCTCACGTTGCTGATGACCGGACGCGGCGGTGAAGCCATGCTGACCATCCTCATCCTTATATTGGGCCTATTAGTAATCTTCATGGCCGGACGAGAGGTGGGGAAAAACCACGGACATGGTGCAGCTTTGGTGATTGGCCTGGCCATCATTATCGTCTTCCTACTGTCCAACTGGGGTTTGAGCTATGGCGCTACATGGTTGATTAATAACTATCATTTGGCAGTAACAGTGGCGGTGGTCCTGAAAGTAATTGCTCCTGTTCTGGCCTGGTTTGTTTCTCTCTTCGCTTCGGTGGGCATCGGTGTTGCCTTGGGCGACATTGAAGTCGGCCGACAGGAGAACCGGACGAAGCTGGGCCTGGGAAAAACCGGGAATTATATGCAAAACATTGCCGATTTCGGCATCCTGGGGACGATTATTCCTTTGTTCCTGGGCGTAATCCTGGTTCTTTAACTGTTCGTTTCATATTTGGGGGTGCCTCTTCGGCACCCCCTTTTTATTGGTAGACATTATATTTGACTTTGAAGCATGTTAGGGGATAAAATACCGCGAGTAAGAAGAACACTAAAATTTCGTCCTTAAAGGAGGATGCATGAAAAATAATGGTTTATTGTCAGCAATCTCGGAACAGAAGAAAGATCCGGGATTGAAGAAAGGTGCATTGATTGCCGCAGGAATGGACCAGACAGCTCACGATGCCGCTTTGGATCTGGCAGACCGAGTACGTGTGGACCTTTCCCGCGTTGGGCAGGCATTTTCCGGAAGCGGTCCGGTGGGTTTGCGTTTGAATCGCGACGGCCCAACTTTATCCGGTATTCATGATCTAAAAATCCCGTCTCTTGATTATCTTGGTGATTTTTCCGGCGACCCGGAAAAATTGATGATGGCACTTTTTGATCCAAGATTCCAGGATGCAATTTATCATTTCCAACTTTTACTGGCCAGAAGTGATCTTAAAACACAGCAAGACCTGATTAAAAAGTTTGCGACGATCGATTGGTCAAAGTTCAATACGGATGACAACAGTTGGCTGGTGAAAACCGTTAACTTGGTGAAAGCCGGAAAAGAACGATGCCTGGTCAATGATCTGAATTTGGAAGATGTCATCCCGCTCATGATGGTGCCCACTGTTCTCAATATCATCACCATCGCTTCAGGCTATGCCTGGATGATGGATGCCTTGCTGGCAGCATATATGCGCGACAAGGATTTCATCAGGGCTTTGGGAACGGATGACGATGAGCTCCTGGAACAAATTGATGTTGTTCTGGAGAAGATCAAAACATTTGAAGCCGGGAAGATTACCAGCAACACTGAAGTCGTTGATGCCTTGGACTCTCTGAAGAAACTGATGGAGATGGCAACCCTGGTTTCAGATCTGACCAATCGTTCTCCTGAAGCTCAAGCTCAAAGAAATGCCGGCGTCCGACTGGCTAAGGCTAAACAGCAACTGTCCGAGTACACCCTAGAAGGCCAAGAAGCGTATCTCCAGCAGTTCATGATGTTGAACCAGATCCTGATCTCCAACCAGATTCGGGAAGGCCGGATGGGTTCAGCCATGGCCGCTCTCGGAGCATATGCCAAGACAAGCAATTCCTTTGTCTTGCTCATGACTGCTCTTCAGGTATATCTTCTGACTGCTTCATCTGTCTTGAAAACCCAGATGGGAGAGTCGTCGAGCGCCTTGAGCCGTCAGGTTCTTGGTCAGCTGTATAGCGACAAGGTTAATCCTTTAAGACTGTCCGTGGGAAAGTTTGTTTCGGATGTCTCCCGGGTTAAGACAGGCGAATCCCGCCGTCAAGATGGCCGGCCGGAGATAATTGAAGGCTCCGCCGTTCCGGACACCTTGCCAGCAGGCTAAATTTCGTTTTTGTGCCGGTTGTAGAAATACAGCCGGCTTTTTTTATGCAAAAAAAGCCCCGACCGAAGTCGGGGCTAGGAACTAGCGCATAAGGAAACCGATTCCAACTGTGAGAAGACACAAGACACTCACAATGAGAACGGCAATAAGAAAGAACTTGGATCTTAAACATCCACCGGATGGAATTCGAGGGGCTCGGACTCTCATTTTATTTGCTCTCATTCAGAAGCTTCTCGGCTTCGGCAATGCTGGGTTTGGGAGAGCTAATGCAAGTGCTGTCCGCAAACTTGGTAGGATAATCCTGAGAAATAAGAGGTTGACCATCCATATCCATCCACCCATATATCGTGAGAGGGGCGGAGGGCATTACCAGACGGACACTCTCGATGCCGGCATAGCCGTATTTTTCGGCCATTGGCGCAAAGATAGCCATGATGGTGTCGTAAATGTGTTTGTCGCCGGTCTGGGTAAAGCTGGCATTGAAGTCTTTATACATTGCCTGAAGATTGGCGTCGGAGCTATTGGGGGCAATGGTTTCATACTTAACCAGCTTTTCAACCATATTGGCGACTTCAACATGAGCGTCGTCAATCAGACTTTTCCCGGTAATGATGGTTCGGGGAATCTGCCAGAGGTCATAGCCAGGGATGGGTTTACCGACGTTGAAAAGGTACTCATTTCCACGTAAAAAGGTGGGTCCATCGATACCAAAACGACTGATCGTAATAACGAGAATGCCGTTGTACTTGGTTTCGATGGTCGGAGCGCCTGCATTGTCGTTGCCGGTCACGGGTGCAGCGAGTGAACCCTTTTCCATCGTAAAGACGATGTCAGACAGGCTTACGCCCATCTGCCATTTGCCTTCGATGAGCTTGGCGGCACCAATGTCCGAACCCGGGAGTCCCCAGTTAAAAATCTTGAGCTTCCTGCAGTATTGGGAGACAGCGATTGTTTGGAAGCTGGACGCATAGAGATTGTCCGTGGCCAGGAGCTTTTGCTTACCCTGGAGAGCAGCATTCATAGCCTGCACTTCCGGTTCCGTGAGGAACGCACGCGGGGTAGGCATAATTGTGGCTACGAGATTATCGATATCTCCGGCGCCAAAGGTCGGCGTATATTGGGCTATCTTGGTAGCGTCGAGCGTCGGGTAGGGACCAGGATTTAAGGGACTGGAGC
>CAIVQG010000001.1 GCA_903907985.1 uncultured delta proteobacterium | reverse complement strand
CTTTCTTTTTCATAAATTTTTATTAAACCTTCGCTCCCCGATGGGGTACCACAAAGCATCAAAATCACCCCCATCCGGCTCCTGGTTGAGAAGGAAGGAAAAAGTGAGGGGCTTGCATGCCTTACCTCGCAGCCTTTAGATAACGTCTCTTTCTGAACATTTAGGGTGGCAATTTAATGATTGCCAGATGGAATGGTAATCCCTGTGGAAAGAAAAAACCACCGACATTTGTGTGGTGGTTATGCCGCCTGTATAGAAAATTCAGCTTCAGCATTCTAAAGTGCTGTTTTCACAAGCTCATACTATTGAATAATAGTCAAGGACGATTTTTTGCGCTACAGGACAGAAACTGTTTGATTAAATCCAATCAATTTATTATATCTATTTAATCAATATGAGCAGATAAACTGCGTTTAATATCAATTTAGAAGCGTCTAAGGCTGAAGATGCCCGAATTAAAAGTAGGAACAAGAATAGATATTGTTTTTGAAAATGAGATCAATAAAAGCAATGCCCATTATATGAAGGCATTGGTTTATGATTATGAAAAAAGCGATATTGTTATTTCACAAACTTCTCCTCCGCTGAGTCGTCACTTTCTCAATCGCCGGATAATGGTTACTTTTTTAGCGAACGTGGAAAAGCGTGTTTTACGTTTTGGCTTTTCGGCACTGCTAATTGATTTGCTGAACAATTACGAAATTTCTTCGAATAAAAGCGTCGAAGCGCTTGTTCTCAAGCAACGTGATACACCGGAGCAGGTGGACTTTCGCATGCATTTCCGCGTCCGGCCGCCTTCGCAAAGCAATATCAGTCTTTTTCTCAAAGAGGAAAAGGTTAATCTAATTGACATATCTGTGGGTGGAGCTAAGTTTGCTTATCTCAAATCAAATTTATTGCTTCATGGGGATACGATAAATTGTAAATTAATAATCGATTCTACTGTATTTGATCTCAAGGGCCGGGTGCGGAATATAATAACGCCACAGTCATCATTGCCTGCAAAAGAAACCATCCAATACATCGGTATTGAATTTGAACACGACAACAGGCAGTTTGATGCCGTACTGGGGAGGGCAATTATCAGCATTGAAAGACAGATGCTTGCCGAAGGGAAAATGAACTAATACCTTTTCCCCATCAACGCACGGTCTTTGCTGACAGCGAAGCTTGGTTTGTCTGGCCTGCGCCGGAGGGATATCTTGAGTAGCTAGCGGCTCTTTGGTTTATGTACAACATGTGACCTCGAGTGACCCAAGTTATTAGGTTGTGAGCCTTCGTTGTCCCTTCCTGGCCCCCTTGATATCATCCAACTTTATTTGAAACAAGAATAAATCGAATGATTCAGAAATTGGCGGCTTGCTGATGGAAGAGTTATTAATATTATATTGACTCCATTTTAGAAAATGTTTGATTAAATGCACTCGTTTTATTATATTAGTCGCGTAAGACAAAGATTTGATCTATGAACTGAGTTTTAGTAGCTTACGATAAACCAATAATGCTGAGGTAATGTGGATAAATAATGATAATACCCCAATTAAAAGTAGGAGCAAACGTAAATATTGTTTTTGAAAACGAGATCAATAAAAGCAATGCCCATTTCATGAAAGCACTGGTTTATGATATCGATGATCGTAAAATCATCATCTCACAAACGTCTCCGGCATTAAATCGCAACTTTCTTAATCGCCGGATAATGGTTTCTTTTTTAGCCAGAATGGAAAGACGTAATTTGCGCTTTGGTTTTCCTGCCAAGCTGATTGATCTGGTTTATGATTATAAAATTGCCTCTGAGAAAATCGTGGAAGCACTTGTGCTACAGCAATATGACGAATCTGAGCAGATTGATTTCCGGACATTTTTTCGTATTAAACTGCCGCTGCAAAGCGATATCAATCTTTTTTTCAAAGAAGAAAAAGTTAATTTAATCGATATATCTTTAGCGGGTGCCAAGTTCATTTGTCCGAAGGATTATTTACTGCGTCCTGCCGATCAGGTTAAATTCAAGTTATTAATCGGTCCCTCGGTATTCGATCTGGAGACCAAAGTGCGCGAAGTGCAGACGCAGGATGATGTATCGGGGAATCATAACCTCCAATATGTTAGTGTTGAATTTCAATATAACAACAAGCAACTGGAAGCCTCGCTGGGAAAAGCAATTTTAGCAATTGAAAGGCAACTGCTCAGTGAAGGGAAAATTTAACGCGGGGAAAGAACCAGACGGTAAAGCATGATGATTGAATAACTAGAAGGAGACAAAGCAATGGGTAAATCAAAAGATGTGAAGAAAGACGAAAAGAAGAAACCGGCAAAGACGGCCAAGGAAAAGAAAGAAGCAAAGAAAATGAAAAAATCCGGCTTGTAGGTTTTTTCAGACCTGTATTTAACTGGTTATGGTGCCGACAGATAGTTATTTTGTAGTTTCGTTTTTGTCGGGTGTCTCATAGTCCGCTGAGGGCTAGAAAGTGTCTTAATGAAAATTATATTTCTGGGAGCTGCCAGAACTGTTACCGGTTCTTGTTACATTATTGAAACCGGAAAAATCAGGTTTGCCGTCGATTGCGGAATGTTTCAGGGCGCGGCGGAAATAGAAAAGCGCAATTGGGAAACCGGTGTGTACGATCCGGTGCATATTGATTTTTTCATCATCACCCATGCCCATATTGATCATACCGGATTGCTGCCCCGGATGACGCAAAAAGGTTTTTCCGGTCCTGTTTATACAACCGAACCTACGGGAGATCTGTTGAAAATATTGCTGCTGGATAGCGCTCATATTCAGGAAGTTGAAGCCAGCTGGAAAAACAAAAAGATGCAGCGCAATGGACGGCAGCCCGAAATTTTGCCGCTGTATTATTTGAAAGATGCCGAAGCCGTAGGTCCGCTGGTTAAATGCCGGGCTTATGATGATGCCTTCAGCCCGGCACCGGGAGTAAAAGTAAAATTTCAGGATGCCGGCCATATTCTGGGTGCGGCTATCCTGGAAGTATTTATCGAGGAAAATGGCACAACAACAAAATTAGTTTTCTCCGGTGACATTGGCCGCCGCCACCAGTTGTTAATGAAAGACCCCAGCACAATCAGTGATGCCGACTTCCTTTTTATGGAGTCCACATATGGCAACCGCAATCACAAAGGTGAAGAAGACAGTTTGCAGGAACTGGCCGAAGCGATAAACTTCAGTTACTCCCGGCGCGAAAAAGTCATCATCCCCGCCTTTGCCGTGGAAAGAACGCAGGAGATTCTTTATTCGCTGTATCTTCTGCACCGTGCCGGGAAATTGCCCCAAGACATGCCTGTCTTTCTGGATAGCCCTCTGGCGATTCAGGTTACGGAAATATTCCGCCGCTACCGGTCATATCTGGATGGGGAAACACAAAGCCTTTTGAAAAAGGGTGAAGATCCTCTGGATCTGCCGCAGCTTAAGTTTTCGTTGACAACAGCACAATCCATGGAAATTAATGAAATGCAGGGTCCGGCAGTAGTTATTTCCGCAAGCGGTATGGCTAATGCCGGCAGGATCAAGCATCATTTGCGGCATAATTTGTGGCGTCCGGGTGCGAGTGTTGTTTTTGTCGGTTTTCAGGCGGAAGGCACGCCTGGTCGCAAGATGGTGGATGGTGCGAAAAAAATCCGTATCTTCAGCGAAGATATTGCTATCAACGCTAAAATATTTACTATTGGCGGTTTTTCCGCTCATGCCGGTCAGGATCAACTTTTGGATTGGCTGGGTAATTTCCAAAATAAAAAAATGCAAATATTTTTAGTGCATGGCGAATTGACAGCCCAGGAACAACTGGCGACGGCAATCAAGAATAGATATGGTTTTGCGGTAGATATCCCCGAATATCTGGAAGAAATTCAATTGAACGTGGATGCTCCAATAGAAACCGTGAAAAAGCCGGAGCTATTGGAGCCACTGGTTGACCTGAATACAACATTGGATGATCTGAAAGAAAAAATTGAGTATCTTAATAATATAAGGCAGAATATCCAGCAATTATCTTCCGCCCGGAAGTCAGAAATCAGTGAATTATTAAAGGAAGCAGACCGGAATTTTGCTGAAGTGAAAGCACGCTTATAGCGTATCGGGCCTTATTCCAAATGGCCTGACGATTTTCTTGATTTTTTGATGCAAATGTCAATATCTTAATCTTTTCCCGAAATCGTGTAGATGAAAGACGCATTTATATGCAGGCGCGCCAGATTGTAGCTTGCCGGGAGTTGCTCGAAGGGAGCAGCGCTGTGCACAACGCCGATCGAGCTTTCATCGAGGAGCTTCGACCCGGATGAAGACACAAGGTTGGCACCGGCAAGCCCCCCGTT
Organism: uncultured delta proteobacterium; assembly: GCA_903907985.1. GTDB lineage: Bacteria > Desulfobacterota > Syntrophia > Syntrophales > Smithellaceae > MVRV01. The sequence goes on along the minus strand of CAIVQG010000001.1, from coordinate 32,400 downwards.
GGCATCAATAGATATTATTACTGACACCGCTCCTTCTTCGTTTTGATCATAAGCTTTTTGCGGGTATGTCCAGATTTGCAAAAGTTTTCTTTTCAGTTTAACCAAATATGCTGAGTACCGGACGTCGCTGCTGTTCAGATCTACGGTGTCTTCGCGCCAGCCGCTATTATTTGCCGGCCTTGCTTCTTTGGTTGCTTTGACCTGTTTTTCTTCTTTCTTTTCCTCTTCGAGAAGGGATTTGTCCGGTTCCATCTCTTTGATGTCGACCGTAAATATCTCTGCAGCTTTGACATTATCACGCAAATCAATCATGCCGGAGGCCGAAATCAGTGCAACATGTCCGATAATGGATATAATTACCGGCCAAAGTATAACTTTTTTTGAATCCATGGTTTATTCCACCGAAGAATAATCATATACGGCATTTGCTACAAAATCAACAATATGATATCGCAACGAATAAATGCAGTAATTGCAGCTCCGGGTGCAGCAATTTTCTGCTAATTAAAGAAGAAACATATTTTTTTGTGGATGAATAATGCAAACCGATCAAGATTTTATGAGAATAGCGCTGAGTGAGGCCGAATCGGCGTTTAAAAAGGATGAGGTTCCGGTGGGTGCAGTGGTGGTGTTTTCCGGCCGCATTATTGCACGGGCACATAACGAACCGATTACCCGGCATGATCCTTCGGCGCATGCGGAAATGCTGGCCCTACGGCAGGCTGCCGAAGCAATCGGCAATTACCGGCTGACCGGAGCCGAACTCTATGTGACACTGGAACCGTGCATCATGTGTGCGGGAGCAATCATTCAGGCGCGGCTGGCCCGGGTGATTTTCGGGACGCGTGATCCCAAATGTGGTGCAGTGGCTTCATTATATGATGTTTTAACAGACAAGAGGTTGAATCACCATGTTGCCGTGACGGAAGGAATATTAAAAGAAGAATGCGGGGAAATAATCAGTAGATTTTTCCGGGAAAAAAGAGTAGTATCCGCCGCCGTTGCGGTGAAGTAAAAAAAATGCGGAGAGGTACCGAAGTGGTCGTAACGGGATCGACTCGAAATCGATTTGGGGGCCACAAGCTCCCACGGGGGTTCGAATCCCCCTCTCTCCGCCATTTTTAAAAATAGTAATTGCTTTTTGATAATTAATTTGTCATTCCACAATGACACAACATAACAAAACCGGAGAGATGTCCGAGCGGCTTAAGGAGCACGACTGGAAATCGTGTGTATGCCCACAAAGGTGTACCGGGGGTTCGAATCCCCCTCTCTCCGCCAGTTTTACGTCTGATTATAACTACAAAAAGGCGGCAGACATGAGAAAATGTCTGCCGCCTTTGCCATTTCTTCTGGTTTGATATAAATTCGTTAAGCCATTTTCTTCATTGCCTCTACCAATTCCTGCACGGCGGCTGCAGAGTTACTCAGTGCCTGTTTTTCTTCCGCTGTGAGATTCAGAGAAATAATTTGCTCCACGCCGTTTCTGCCCAGTTTTACCGGCACGCCGACAAATAAACCCGTAATGCCGTATTCGCCCGTAAGATAAGCGGCACAGGGCAATATCTTCTTTTTGTCTTTTAAAATGGATTCAGCCATTTCCACAGCAGCGGAGGCCGGCGCATAATAGGCGCTGCCTGTTTTCAGCAGGCTAACAATTTCGGCGCCGCCGTTTCTTGTTCTCTTGGCCAGCTCTTCGATGCGCTCCGGTGATATCAGCTCCGTGATCGGAATGCCGGCGACGGTGGAAAAACGCGGTAAGGGCACCATGGTATCGCCGTGGCCGCCTAAAACAAGCGCATGAATATTCTCTACAGAGACATTAAGCTCCGCTGCAATAAAAGCGCGGAATCGTGCGGAATCCAAAACGCCGGCCATGCCTATAACTCTTTCCTTCGGAAAGCCGCTCTCTTCCATAGCCACATGACACATTGCATCCAAAGGATTACTGACGATAATCAAAATGGCCCGGGGAGAATACCTCGCTACTTCTTTCGTTACGCTTTTAATGATGTTTCTGTTTGTTGCCAAAAGATCATCGCGGCTCATGCCCGGCTTGCGGGGTATTCCCGCCGTGATAATAACGATATCGGAGTCAGCCGAAGCCTCATAAGAATTGGCGCCGGTGATATGGGCATCGTGTTTTTCAATTGGTGCGGCCTCAGTCAAATCCAGAGATTTTCCCTGCGGAACACCTTCAATGATATCAATCAGTACAACGTCGCAAAGTTCTTTTTCGGCAAGTCGCTGTGCCGCTGTTGCACCTACATTCCCTGCTCCCACTACGGTAACTTTCTTAATCATATTAATACCTCAAATTATTATTAGGTCCGTTTTGCGCGTAGTATAATAAAATGCAAATAAAAACAACCGCAAATCTTTTTTCTCTGTTGCAAAAAAGAAATCCATAAGGTAGAAATTTTACTAATACTCTGGAGGATAATTATGGAAAAGCTCTTTGGTACCGACGGCATTCGAGGAATGGCCAATGTTTACCCCATGACGGCGGAAATGGCGATGAACGTTGGCCGGGCTCTGGCCTGCATCTCCAAAAAAGAAGGACATATGCCCCGGATAATTGTGGGTCGTGACACACGCCTTTCCGGTGATATGTTTGAGACCGCGATTATCTCCGGCATTTGCTCGATGGGTGTCAATGCCATTTCCGTCGGTGTAGTCCCCACGCCGGGCATTGCCTTTCTGACCAACAGTATGCGCGCCGATGCCGGTGTTGTCATTTCCGCATCTCATAATCCGTTGCAGGATAATGGTATAAAAATATTTAATTCTGATGGCTTCAAACTTGCCGATGAAAAAGAAACTCTTATCGAAGAAATGATCTTCTTCAATAACATGCATAAGCTTCATCCTTCACCTGGGGAACTGGGGAAATTATCGCGGATGGATGACGCCGCCGGACGCTACATAGTATTTTTGAAGCATGCTTTTCCGAAGGAGCTGAATCCCGAAGGCATGAAGGTTGTTCTCGATTGCGCTAATGGCGCGACCTACCGCGTTGCCCCCGCGACTTTTCTGGAATTAGGCCTGCAAGTCACCACTCTTTTTGATCAACCCGACGGCCGAAACATCAATGCCAATTGCGGATCGCAGCATCCCGAAGCGCTGGCGCAGGAAGTGCTCCGGCAAAAAGCTGATGTTGGCTTTGCCTTTGACGGCGACGGCGACCGCCTGATTGCCGTGGATGAAAAAGGCAACGTACTCACAGGCGATCAAATACTGGCCATTTGTGCAGTTGCCCTGAAAAAAGAAGGGATGCTGACAAACAATTTTGTCGTGCGGACGGTCATGAGCAATATGGGTCTTTCCGTTGCTTTCCAAAAGCTGGGCATTGATTCGGTTTTTGCCAATGTCGGCGACCGCTTTGTCCTGGAAGAAATGCGCGCTTGTGGTGCAGTTATCGGCGGCGAAGATTCCGGGCATTTAATATTTATGCAACATCACACTACCGGCGACGGCCTAATCACGGCGTTACAGTTACTGGCCGCAATGAAAAAGGAAGGCAAGCCGCTTTCCGAGCTTGCCCGCGTCATGACGGTCTTTCCGCAAGTGCTCATCAATCTGGATGTCCAAAGAAAACCGGACATCGAAGCCGTGCCGGAAATCATAGCCGCTATCAAGCAGGCTGAAGAGGCGCTGGGCGATAAAGGCCGTGTTTTAGTGCGTTACTCCGGCACCCAGAATATGTGTCGCGTCATGGTCGAAGGCCCTACCAAAGAAGAAACCCAGACCTACTGCCGCCGGATCGCGGATGTTGTGGAAAAGATGCTGGCGTGATCGGGAAAATGCAGCTGCGCCTTATACAGAAAATGGCAACCAGTGTTTCCTGATTTATGTTTATGGAATAATCAGCGTTATGGAAAAAGTCCCGACTAATTTACACGTCATTGTAAAAAAGCCGGGACTAAATTAACGATTGCTGCAATTATTTTTAGTCTACACGAATCAGCATAGCATCGCCCTGCGCATGTCCCGAGCAAATACCACAGACTCCATAGCCGCCGCCCCGGCGCTTCAGTTCATAGCCTAATGTCATAACGATAATTTTTTTGCTCCGTTTTGCTTCTACCGGAAAAACTTCATCATCAAGCTTTCCTGCCCTCCGGCAATACAAATATCGGTGCTTCCCAATAGAATCATCTGAAAAGCCAAATCAATGGTTTTGATGCCGGAAGAACAAACCTTATTAATAGTGATAGAGGGCACCGATTCGGGCACGCCGGCCAGAATTGTCGCCTGCCGTCCGGGTATTTGACCGCAGCCGGCCGGAATAACCTGTCCCATGAAAACATAATCCACATCGGCGGGTTTGATCTTGCCGGCGGTTCTTTCGAGGACTTCTTTTATGGCCAGAGCACCCAGTTCCATTGCCGAAAAATCTTTGAGCGCTCCTCCGGCACGGCCATAAGGAGTCCGGCAGGCCGCCACACAAACCACTTCGCGGAATTTCTTGTGAGGGATTTTTATTTTTCTGCCCATTGTAGTATGATCGGGCTTGCGCTCACCAAATTTAGCAATGGGAGCATATTTATAAACCTCTGATCTTGTCTTTTTAACTTCTGGGGTACTTTCGACATGTCTCCTCCTCTTCAGGCTCCGGGAATATTTATATTATATTGGAAACAAAACAGCTCATTTCAGTTTTTAATTGCTTGTTTTTCTTACAGGGAGCCGATTTTTAGTCAATGAAATTTATCAGCAAATTTCCGACAAAAAATTACGGGGAAGAGATTTTTTCAGAAGTTTTAAAATTTGACGCGGGAGATATAATAATGTAGGGTTAATAAAAAAAGGAGAGTAACTACTAATGTTTGAAGGACTTTTTCAGCCGATGCATCTGATTGTTATCTTAGTGATCGTATTGATTATTTTCGGTCCGGGCAAATTACCCGATATGGGCAGTGCCATAGGAAAGGCAATCCGCGGCTTTAAACAATCGATGAATGAACCGGAGAAGAAACCAGAAGAGGAAGCAAAAAAACTGGAAGATAAGGATAAAAAATAGGATAATTACAATCTGCATGAATAAACGCCTCGCCTTCAAAGTATTTATTCTGATTCTGATAGTTGCTGCAATAGTATATCTTGCAATACAATATGATCTTTACGGATTGTTTACCAGCAAAGATAGAATAATTAATTTTGTTCAAAGATTCCATCCTTATGATGAAATAATTTTTATTCTTCTCCAGATAGCGCAAGTCGTTGCTGCTCCTATTCCCGGAGAGTTAACCGGATTCATCGGTGGTTACCTTTATGGGTCTGTTTTGGGAACTATTTATTCGACAATCGGCTTGACTTTGGGTTCATGGCTGGCTTTTATCCTGGCTCATTTCTTCGGCGAGCCTCTGTTGGAAAAGGTTGTAAAACCGGAAGTTTTTGAAAAGTTTGATCATTTCGTGGAACACCAGGGCATTCTGGTATCTTTTTTTCTCTTTCTAATTCCGGGATTTCCCAAGGATTATCTGTGTTACATTATGGGTGTCAGCCGGATGCCGGTCGGGATATTCCTCATCGTTTCCGCTGTCGGACGTTTGCTGGGCACCATAATGCTTTCGGTAACCGGAAGTTCCGCCCGCGCCGGCCATTATTTTCTCCTGGGATGCTTTGTCGGTGCCGGTATAATCATCTTTATTGCAGCATACTTCTATCAGGACAAGTTATTAGCCTTTCTTAAAAAGAGATCAAAGAACCCCGATTTTAAAAAGCAAGACAACGGTAATAACCAAACTGAGATCAACTGATATCACAAATAAGCTCACGAGTATCGATGATCTAATGTCGTCTTAAATCTGGATTATGTTTCTGGAATTTTATTTGTAAACAAACAGGGCTTACCGCTGTTTGCTCTGCCTGATTTTATTGGATAAATCATACCATCTTTGCACACCGTTTTCGAGCCGGTAATAATGGATAATGTATGCTAATGTCAGCATCATCAGCAGTGCGCAAATGAGAATACACGGAAGAGATGATGATACGACTGTGAATCCCAGGGAGAGCAATGTGAAGAGGCAAACAAAGAGCATTGTAATAAGATGAGCCATTCTTTCCTGATGCATCCATTGAATCTGTTTGTCGTGATACTCGAGAAGTTCCTGCAATGCTTCTTCCGGTAGATTCTTCGCGAGCATCTCTTGCACATAGCGCTCATGCCTTTTCATGTATGCGACCATGCTGCCCCTTTATTGCGAAGCTAGAGATAAAAGATAAATTCCGCATGTTTCCCACCAGCCATCAGCTCGCACCTTCATACTTCTCCAGTTTGGCGCGGAGCGTTTTGCGGGTGATACCCAGACGCCGCGCAGCTTCGCTCTTATTGCCACCCGCGGCATTCAGAGTTTCCAGAATGGTCCTCTTTTCCATTTCCGTGAGCGGAACGTTTTCCGTCAAACCGTTTTGATCATATTTTTCAGCTGAAGCATTATCTGCCATCAGTAACGCCAGTTCATCGACATCCAGATATTCCGTGCGGGAAAGGACAACCGCTCTTTCCACGGCATTCATCAACTCCCGGACGTTACCCGGCCAGGGATACTTTATTAGCTTTTCCATTGCCTGTGGCGTAAAGCCTTTGATGCTTTTAGAATTCCTGTCGGCAAAGAGATTTAAGAAATGCTGCGCCAGTATGGGGATATCTTCTTTTCTTTCCCTGAGCGGCGGCGCGTGCAAAGCCACAACATTCAGGCGATAAAACAAATCTTCACGGAAACGTCCCTTGGCTATTTCCTTTTTCAAATCCTTATTGGAAGCGGCAATCACACGGACATTAATTTTAATGACTTCCGACCCGCCGACACGGGTAATTTCTCTTTCCTGCAAAACACGCAAAAGCTTAACCTGCATGGCTGGTGACATTTCGCTGATTTCATCTAAAAAAATACTGCCGCCGTCGGCTTGCCGGAACTTTCCTTCCCGCTTGCGGTCAGCACCGGTGAAGGCTCCTTTTTCATGGCCGAATAATTCTGATTCCAAAAGCGTTTCGGAGAGCGCCGCGCAATTAATTTTTATAAAAGGTGCTTCTGAGCGTTGACTGTTATAATGGAGGGCATTGGCAATCATTTCTTTGCCTGTTCCCGAATCACCGGTGATCAGGACAGTTGCTTCTGTAGACGCTACCTGAGAAACGTTATCCAGAAGTTTAACCATTGCCTTACTCTGACCTATAATGCTTTGCCGGTCAAACCTCTCGCCCAATCTTTCCTTCAAATACTCATTTTCTCTTTTGAGTCTGGTATGCTCAGTAGCGCGGGCGATGGCGATTTTTAATTCGTCAAAATCCAGTGGTTTGGTGAGATAATCGTAAGCGCCTTTTTTCAAGGCGTGAACTGCCGTCTCCACAGAGGCATAGGCTGTCATAATGATCACCGGGATTGCCGGGTTAATAATCTTAATTTGTTCGAGTGCTTCAATACCGGAAACATTGAGCATACGAATATCCATTAAAATGAGGTCAAATGCCCGTGCCCGGACTTCGGAAATAGCAATTGACCCATCCTCAGCCTCGGAAATATCATAGCCCCAGCTGCCGATCAGCTTTTTGAGCATGATCCGATGTGCCACGTCATCATCAACGACCAGAATGGATTGATTTGATTTCATTTCATTTATATATCCTTTTTGTCAGCAGGTGTAAGCGGGAATTGCAGTGATACCGTAGTCCCCTGGCTGAGATCACTTTCCATATTAATCGTTCCGCCGTGCGCTTCCATTATCTTCTGAACGACTGCCAGCCCCAGGCCTGTTCCTGCGGGCTTCGAAGTAAAATAGGGATCGTAGATGCGCGGCAAATCCATTTTCTCGATTCCTGTGCCGGTATCGGAAATAATGGTGACCAGCTTATCTTTTTGGGTCACAAGCTTGATTGCCAGATTACCGCCATTTTTCATTGCCGTAAGCGAGTTGAGAAAAATATTTAGCAGCACCTGTTTGACTTTGTCGGGATCAACTTCGGTTAGCGGCAAATCAAATGCAGTATCTGTAGTAATAGTGACATGATTCTTTTTTGCTTCGGCCGCAATCAAGCTTAGTGTGTGTTGGATTAAATCGGGGAAATATGTTTTTTCCGGCTTCAACTCCAATGGCCGCGCGAACTCAATCAACTGGCTGATTACACGATTGAGGCGTTCTACTTCGGCGATCATGGTGTCTGCCGTTTGCTGGTCTTCAATATTCCCGGAAAAGCGTTCCCTAAAATACACGGCAAAGCCTTTGATGGAGCTTAGCGGATTGCGAATCTCATGGGCAACGCCAGCCGCCAAGCTAGCGATGGAAGTTAAATGACGGCTCTTCGCCACTTCGCTCTCCAATTGCCGCAGCGCTGTGACATCACGCAGCAGCATTATTTTTCCAGTGGAAATTCCATTGTCGGTAAGTCCTGCCGCGACAATTTCCAGTGTTTTGCTTTCCTTCTGCCCGGAAATAATTTGCAAATCTTCTTCTACCAGGCCGTCCCGTGCGGAAAGTTCAGTAAATATTCTTTGCAGAGGCGCAGGCATTATTGAATCCATTTGTTTGCCTTCGGCATTGCTGCAGGATATATTCAAGATGGCATCGGCCTTTTCATTACAAGTGGCAATATTGCCACTCTCATCGAGCGCTATAAGACCGATGGGCATATTTTTAACCAGTGCTTCGGAAAAAGCAGTAATGCGGGAAAGCGAAGTGCGCGCTGTCCTGTAGGCCTGCGCGAGAAATAGTGAAACAATGGCCGAGGAGCCGATTAATAAAAGGATCAGAGCAATGATGATGGTGTTTCGAGTATCTTCCTTGCCGGCCTTTTCAATCATAGCCATGTTAAAGCCGACGTAAATAATCATATTGTTGCTTTTTGGATTTGATGGTGCAATTTGTCTTTCGTTATTTCTTTCCTGCGGGAAGAAGCCGCGATAAACTTCAAAGGTGCCGGCGCCTTCGGGGTTTGTCGCCTGTCGCCATTTTGTGTCTTTGCTTAAGGCAATTTTCCCGGTATCCAAATCAAGGCCGTATTGCTGACTGGCCATGGAAGGATCACTGTCAGCGATTATTTTGCCCTTGTTGTCGGTAATAACAATGTAGTCAATATCGGGCTGCTGCGCTGTTTCCATCAGCAGTTTTTGTACCTTAAAGATATCCGCGCCTTTTACGGCTTGACTGCGTAAACCTGCCTCAAATGATCTGATCAGTGTGGCTCCTTTTTCTGTCAGCAACTCGACTGCCTGTTCCTTTTGCCGCTGGAAGTGAGTTAAGGTCATCACGGCAGAAATCATGGCTAATACGGCAATAGCGCTTATTGCTACCCAAATTGAAATATCAAAGCGGAACTTTTTTTTGGCTTTTGCCTGCATAACTGATTCTCCGGTTGCTGCATGATAAAAAATTTGCTGAGCCGTTTCTGGATACTATTTATCCATCTGGATACCTTCGTGTGGATACATATTATCCGCTTATCTGGAAAAAATACAAATGATAATTTGGTATATGAAAGATATCTCTAATATTATCTATATGTTAATTGACTTTTTTGTAAATGGCATAGCCTTTGCTCTATATCAAAGCAACTTACGTTATATGGAACGCCCGAAAGGAGATTAATAATGAAAAATTTAACCGTGACATTGATGAGCATCGTGTTTAGCCTGCTATTGGTTAGATACTATCCGTATATTTCTAAGAAATTGATATTGGAATATATCACGGTTGCATGTCTGGCTTCCAGATTAGGCAAATTAATAAACAAAAATACTGCTGATGTAATTTACACGCAAGAAAATTTGATTTAAAGGAGATTAATTATGAAAAAGTTAACATTGACATTGATTACGGTTGCGATTGGCATGATTTTGAGCGTACCGGTATTCGCTTTTGGCCCCGGTTCCGGCAGAGGACCTGGCGAAGGTATGGGGCCGGGCAATGGTCCCGGTTATCATCGTGATGCAGCATGGGCAAAGTTAAATCTTTCGGCTGAACAGAAAACAAAAATTGAAGCTCTGCAGCTTGACCACCAGAAAGAAATAAGACCGGTCAGAGAAAAGATGTTCGATAAATCTGTAGAGCTGCGCAGGATGTGGTTGCAAGTAAATCCTGATAAGGATAAGATTCTTGCCTTGCAAAAGGAAGTAAGGGCACTGCGTGATCAATTGGAAGATAAGGCAACCGCGCAAAAATTAGAAATTCGTAAATTGCTTACACCCGAGCAGCAGGAAAAACTGGCTAACTCCGGCTGGGGCAGGGGCATGGGCTTTGGTCCCCGCGGGGGTATGAGAGGGCATGGCGCAGGCGGGCCGGGAATCTGCTACTAATAATAATCCTTTTCCACCCTCATGAAAGGGGAGCGCCCGACGCTCCCCTTTTTTTATGATGACTGCGATGAAAAATAATGCAGCAAAACATAATTATTGGGCACAGAAACTGTTGCCCAAATTAGGTGACAGCAAAAAGTGATAATCGTTATTGCATTGGAGATATCAATATCCCTGAAAATAAAAATACTTTGACAAAAATTTCGAGATGATTTAGTGTCTTACATCAAATTTAAGAAATGGTTCCCGAAAAACGATGTTTAGTGCGCAAAGAGATCTGATTATAGCAATTAATATACTACCCCTGCTGCCGGGTTTCGCTCTGTTGTGCCTTTTAGCCAAGGCCCAACGCCCATCGTTTTCAGGTTACCTGTAACATCCCAGCAATAACAGATTACCTGAAAGGCCGTGGGTGGCAAAACCCACGGCCTTTTTATTTTGGGAAACTGGAGGCACCATACCCGATAAGCTCTGCTTACGGGATAATTCGACTAACCGATTCCACTGCGCTTTGCTTGCAGAATTGGAGTCTCATTAAAGGAGATTAATATGCAGAAGGACAAAAATCGAATTTACATCTTTGACACGACTCTCAGAGATGGTGAACAATCACCCGGCGCGAGTATGAACACAGAAGAAAAACTAATTATCGCCAAACAATTGGAAAACCTGGGTGTTGATATAATTGAGGCGGGGTTTCCGATAGCATCCGAAGGGGATTTTAATGCTGTCAAGCGAATTGCGAAGGAAATAAAGAAATGTCAGATTGCGGCCCTGGCGAGGGCCAACAAGACTGATATTGATCGCGCCTGGCAGGCCATTAAAAATGCCGCCCAGCCGCGCATTCATACTTTTATCTCCTCGTCGGATATCCATTTAAAATATCAGCTGAAAAAAACGCGCGGGCAGGTGCTGGAGGATGCAATAGCTGCAGTCTCGCAGGCACGTGCTTATACGGATAATGTCGAATTTTCGGCAATGGATGCCACGCGCACCGATAAAGACTATCTTGTAGAGATGGTTTCTGCCGTGATTGCAGCCGGTGCAAGTACGGTAAACATTCCCGATACCGTCGGCTATGCCATTCCCGAAGAATACGGCAATTTGATCGCTTATCTATTCGCTCAGGTGAAAAATATAGGTAACACAATTATCTCTGTCCATTGTCACAACGATCTGGGATTGGCTGTGGCCAATTCGCTGGCCGCCGTAAAAAACGGTGCCCGGCAGGTAGAGTGCACCATCAACGGCATCGGTGAGCGCGCCGGCAATACGGCCATGGAAGAAGTCGTTATGGCGCTCAATACCCGTAAAGACCTTTTTGGTTTGCATACTAAAATTAAAACCGAGCAGATATTTAAATCATCAAGGCTTTTGACTCAGGTCACCGGCATTCCGGTGCAGCCGAATAAAGCCATTGTCGGCGCCAATGCGTTTGCCCATGAATCCGGCATTCATCAGGATGGCTTGATTAAGGAAAAAAGTACCTATGAAATTATGACACCGCAATCGGTTGGCATAACCGAAACCCATATAGTGATGGGCAAACATTCCGGACGCAATGCAATTTCGCAGCATTATAAAAAAATGGGTTATAGCCTGACTGAGGATCAATTAAATATAATAGCCGCAAAAGTTAAAGATCTGGCTGATAAAAAGAAGGATATTTATGATGAGGATCTGGAAGCGATTCTTTACGAAGAGGTTTACCGCGGCAAAGATAAATATGCTCTGGTTTACTTAAATGTTGTCAGTGGCAATGTTGCGATTCCTTCGGCTACTATGGAAATGCAGGTGGACAAGGAAATAATCCGTGAGGCCGGATTTGGCAACGGCCCGGTGGACGCTACGTTTGCCGCGATTCGGAACATTACTAAAACCAATTATCCTTTATTGAAATATGCGGTAAACGCGATAACCGGCGGCAGTGATGCCCAAGGCGAGGTTAACGTACAACTGAAATATGACGGATATTCTGTAATTGGCCGCGGCGCTCATCCGGATGTTATAGTTGCTTCGGCAAAAGCTTATATCAATGCTCTTAACCGTCTTGAATTTCTCAAGGAAAACGTGAAAAAGGTTAAAGTTGAATAACCGCCGGAAATAAGATAAGCATAATTTTCATTCTTATCGCTAGGAGAAAAAATGGGACATACAATCACTGAAAAAATATTAATGGCGCATACTGATCTACCGAATATTCATCCGGGCCAACTGATCAATGCGCGGGTGGATATTGCTCTGGGTAATGACATAACAGCGCCCATAGCAATAAAGGAATTCCGCAAAGCTGAAGGCCGGAAAGTTTTTGATAAAGACAAGATTGCCCTCGTGCTGGATCATTTTACGCCGAACAAAGATATCAACTCGGCTATGCAATGTAAATTCGTTCGTGAGTTTGCTCTGGAGCAGAACCTGACTCACTTTTATGAAGGCGGCAATGTGGGGGTTGAGCACGCCCTGTTGCCGGAAGCGGGCATTGTATTACCCGGTGATCTGGTTATCGGTGCGGACAGTCATACTTGCACCTATGGAGGCCTGGGCGCATTTGCCACGGGAGTCGGAAGCACCGATCTCGCGGCGGCAATGCTCACGGGAGAGCTCTGGTTTAAAGTTCCCCAATCCATGAAATTTATTATTTCCGGTTCTCTGCAAAAATGGGTTTCCGGTAAAGATTTGATTTTGAATATCATCGGACGTATCGGCGTAGATGGCGCTCTTTATAAGGCCATGGAATTTACTGGTGAAACGATCAGTAAATTATCTATGGCCGATCGTCTCTCCATGGCCAACATGGCTGTTGAAGCAGGAGCAAAAAACGGCATTTTCCCGCCGGATGAAATTACCCGGGAATATGTGGAAAAAAGAGCAAAACGAAAATACACATTTTATTCCTCCGATGCGGACGCAGAATATTGCGATGTTATCGAAATTGACGCCAGAAAAATTGAGCCGCAGGTTGCTTTTCCCCATTTGCCTTCGAATGTCAAAGGTATCAGCGTGGCCGGCAATGTAAAAATTGATCAATCTTTGATTGGTTCCTGTACAAATGGCCGCATTGAAGATTTAAGAATTGCCGCCCGGATTTTGACAGGCAGGAAAGCCGCAGCGTACGTGCGTTTGATTGTCATTCCCGCTACTCCGGCAATTTACCGGATGGCATTGCAAGAAGGTTTGCTGGAAACATTTCTTTCTGCCGGCGCCATCATTAGTCCACCTTCCTGCGGAGCCTGTTTAGGCGGCCATATGGGAATTTTAGCGGAAGGAGAAAGAGCTATTGCGACGACAAACAGAAATTTCGTCGGCCGCATGGGACATCCGAAAAGCGAAGTTTATCTGGCTAACCCCGCAATCTGTGCTGCTTCGGCAGTTTTGGGAAGAATTGCATCTCCTGAGGAACTGGAATAGCACTTTTAAGTTACATACCCCGCTTCCGCGGGATAATTCGACTGACCAATTCCGCTGCGCTTTGCTTGCGTAATTGGCGTCTCATTAGAAAGGTTTAAAAAATGATCTATCAAGGCAGAGTCTGGAAATTCGGCGATAATATTGATACCGATGCAATCATTCCGGCGCGATATTTGAACACGTCGGACCCCGGGGAACTGGCAGCCCATTGCATGGAAGATGCTGATCCTGAATTTGTCAGTAAAATCAAACCGGGAGATATAATTTTGGGGGGAGAAAATTTCGGCTGCGGTTCTTCGCGCGAACATGCACCCATCGCCATCAAAGCTGCAGGCATTTCCTGCGTTATCGCTAAAAGTTTTGCCCGCATTTTCTACCGTAATTCTTTTAACATGGGATTGCCTATTTTTGAATCAGCTCAATTGTGGACAGCAATTGCCGAAGGTGAAGAAATTTGCCTGGACAGTTCACTGGGTCAAATATCCACTTTGACCGGTAATCTAACATTCAGCATCAATCCCATCCCGCCGTTCATGGAACAACTCATTGCCGCCGGCGGTCTAATGAAACATATTGCGAAGCCGTTTAACAAAAATAATTTGGTCAAATAAATACTGAGAACGGCTCCTAAGAAATGAGGAGATAATGGAAAAGAAGTCCTTTAATATAGCTGTATTTGCCGGAGATGGCGTAGGAACGGAAATCATGCAGGAGAGCTTGAAGATTTTAAAGCTGATTGCCGAGAAAACAAAAGTTCGTCTTGTTCTTTCTGCAGGCTATATCGGCGGGGCCGCTTATGATCGTTTCGGTGAACCGCTGCCCGGGCAAAGTCTGGAGATGGCGCTGCAAAGCGACGCCGTTTTGCTGGGCGCTGTCGGCGGCCCTAAATGGGAAGCACTCGAATATAAGTTCAGGCCGGAAAGAGCGCTGCTGGGTTTAAGAGAAAAGCTCGGGCTCTACGCAAATTTACGGCCGGTTGTTGTTTTTGAAGAACTGCTGGATGCTTCACCGCTGAAGAAAGAAGTCGTCCGCGGCATTGATATCATGATCGTTCGTGAATTAACGGGGGATGTTTATTTCGGCCAGCCGCGCGGAGTAACGATAGAGAAAAACGGTAAACGCAAAGGCACTAACACTATGGTTTACACCGAGGAGGAAATCTCGCGTATTGCCGTTTGCGCCTTTGAAATTGCCCGAAAACGCAAAAAGAATCTCCTTTCGGTGGATAAGGCCAATGTGCTGGAATGTACCGAACTCTGGCGCAATGTTGTCAGTGAAATCGGCTGCGCTTATCCCGATGTGACGCTGAAACATATGTACGTTGATAACTGTGCCATGCAGCTTATCCGCAATCCGGCGCAGTTTGATGTAATTGTCACAACTAATTTGTTCGGTGATATTTTAAGCGACGAAGCGGCGATGCTTACCGGCTCTATCGGTATGCTGCCATCGGCCAGTATGGGCAAAGACAAGGCTTTATATGAGCCGATTCACGGCTCAGCTCCTGATATTGCCGGGAAGAATATAGCCAATCCGCTGGCCACAATTTTATCAGTGGCACTGCTTTTACGCTATACAATGGCTATGCCGCAGGAAGCGGAATTGGTGGAAAAAGCAGTTGCCGAGGTATTAAAGGACGGTTACCGGACGCAGGATATTTTTCAGGAAGGGAAACTTCTTGTCGGCACCGCCGAAATGGGCGACCAGACTTTAAAAAAATTGACCGGATTGCTCAACTAAGCAATGGTGATCCGGAAAAAAATACACTGGTTTGTTGAAAAAGATAATATGACAAAAAGTGCCCCGAATTATGATCAGGAGAATAACTTTCGAAGGCTAGCATGGCGCACAAAGGGAAAATACTTATCGTAGATGACGAAGCTTCGGTTCGCAACCTATTTCAAAGTGTCTTTGCTGAGGCGGGCTACGATGTTTTTCTCGCTGAAGGAGGAAACGATGCACTTGTTATTCTCAAAATGCATGATATCAATGTTATTTTTCTTGATTTGAAACTATTCGGCATGAACGGCATTGAACTTTGCCGTCAGATTCGCAAAACCAAACCAGTATCGATGATTTATGCCATGACCGGCTGGTCGGCACTATTTGAAGTAGCTGAATGCCGTGAAGCCGGGTTTGACGATTATTTCGAAAAGCCACTGGACATGGAAATGATTCTTGTGTTGGTGGGACAAGCTTTTGAGCGGTTGGAACGGTGGGAAAAACGCTGTTAACCACTTTAAAAAAGCATTAAGGGCAGTTGAACGTAAGGCAAAGAAGGCACTGACCATGAGCCCTGTTAATATTCTGGAAAGAATATCTATTGATCCTCCCTTTAAAAAGATTTATCATCGACTCGGGTTTAAGAAAAAAACGACTGAGCTCACAGCACAACAACAAAAAGAAACGGATCTTTTTATTGAAGAAGCCCTGTCCTTCATAACATTAAAAGGATGTGCACTGAGAGCCGTCATTAAGAAAAATGATGGCAGTAATGTGGTCATTGTCGGTGATGTGAATTGGGAGAGCAAGCAACTGTCCAGATTTTTGGGTGATTGTCCGGAGGCTTTGCTCATGGGTGCGACTGCCGGCAGTGCGATTATGGAGGCAATTGCCGATAAAACAAAAAATGATAATCTTTCCGCTGCTGTGGTATATGATGCCACAGCCAGTGAAATGACTGATGCTGCACTGGACTGGCTGATGGCCTATTTAAACAGCCAGTTACGGCGGGAGGGCAAAAATCTTTTGCCGCGCAGGTTTTCTGCCGGGTATGGCGATTTTAAGCTGGAAAACCAAAAAAGTATTCATCATCTGCTGGAAATGCAAAAAATAGGTGTGGCTATAAGTTCCAATTTTATTCTCCGGCCGGAAAAAACAGTTACAGCGATTACGGGAATATGGAAGTGAGAAACGATTTTCGGCTTCTTCTCTATACAAATAAGTACCTGTAGGAAATGTTAATGAAAAAAACCGGCAAATCAAAAAAAATCAGTGAAGATCAAAAAATCACTCTCCAACAGTTAGCAGAGATAGAGCGGCTTATCAATAAAGGGCCGGCCATAGTCATTATCTGGCGGTGCACCGCGGGCTGGCCGGTGGAATTCATTTCCGAAAACATCACCAATCTGGGATATACAAAGGATGATTTTCTCTCGGGCCGGATTTCCTGGCTGAACATTACTCATCCGGATGATCTCGTCCGTACGGAAGAAGCGCCCAGTGATGATATCAGCGAAGATACGCTGGACCGTTTTCAGGAATACCGGATTATCTGCAAGAACGGTGATGTCCTCTGGGTTCAGGACAGAACTATTGCCATTTTCGACAAAAAAGGCAAGATCAGCCATTTTCAGGGAATTATTGTCGATATAACGGAACACAAGAAGATACGGCAGGCACTGCAGGAATCGGAAGATACTTACCGGACTATTTTTGAAAATACGGGCACAGCCATGGGGATTGCCGATGAAAGCAGAAAAACGCTGCTGGTCAATGATGAAATGTGCCAGCTTACAGGTTTTGCCCCAGAAGAATTAATAGATACTGACTGGTCTTCCTTCGTAATTCCCCAGGACAGGGAGCGTCTTATCAGCGACCATAGCTTGCGGGTGACCGATCCGGAAAAGGCACCCCGCAATTATGAATGTCAGATAGCAACAAAAAATGGCGAATTGAGAGATGTTTTTATAACTTATGGGCTAATCCCGAAAACAAAAAAAACTCTGATATCCATAATTGATATTACAGACCGGAAAAAAGCAGAAGTGGCATTGCGCAAATCAAGCGCTCTTTTGCAGGAGATTTTACGTAACTCGCTGGATATCATCTGTGTTTTCGATGAAAACGGTATTTTTCAATACGTTTCGCCGTCATTAACATCCATTACCGATTATCAGGAAAAGAATTTAATAGGTAAAAGCTGTTTCGAATTTATTCACCCCGACGATCAAAAAATGTTAATTCATGATTTTTTAGAGGTGGTAAACAGAGAGAATGATGGCATTGCCACTGAATTCCGTTTCCGCAAAGTTGACGGTTCGTGGGTTTATCTGGAAGCACTGGGCAATAATTGTCTGGATAATCCGGCGATAAACGGCATCATCATTAATGCCCGTGATATAACAATGCGCAAACGGATGGAAGATCAGCTGCTGCAGTCGCAAAAAATGCAGGCAATCGGTACTCTTGCCGGCGGTATCGCCCATGATTTCAATAACCTGCTTATGGGAATTCAGGGGTATATTTCCTTGATGCTCTTATCGCGAGATTCCGGTGATTCTGATTTTGGTAAGTTAAATAATATGCAGTCCCTGGTTCAGAGTGGCGCCGATTTGGCAGCCAACCTTCTCGGGTTTGCCCGGGGCGGACAGTATGAACTGAAGCCAACGGATTTAAATGAATTAGTTTCCAAAACCGCCAATATATTTGGCCGGACAAAAAAAGAGATAATGATTCACCAGAAATATGAAAAAAACATTTGGCCGGTAGAAGTTGATCGCGTCCAAATAGAGCAAGTGCTGATTAATCTTTATGTTAATTCCTGGCAGGCTATGCCGGGCGATGGCGGAGACATTTATCTGGAAACGAACAATATTGTTCTTGGCGCTGCCGATGCTCTGATAATGAATATTCAGGAAGGTAATTATGTGCAAATTATGATTACCGATACCGGTATTGGCATGGATGAAGAAACCTGCCGCCGGGTCTTTGAACCTTTCTTTTCCACTAAAGAAAAGGGTAGGGGTGTGGGCTTAGGTCTTGCTTCGGCTTACGGCATTATTAAGGAGCACGGCGGAATAATTAATGTTGCCAGCGAATTGGGCCATGGCACAATTTTCAGTATTTATCTTCCTGCCTCCACCAAGAAAATATCAAGAGAGCTGACTAAGAATAAAACAATTATTAAAGGTGATGAAACAATATTGCTTGTCGATGATGAGTCCACCATCGTTGAAGTTTGCGGAGAACTCCTGAGCACTTTAGGATATAACGTATTGCAGGCCAGGAATGGCAAAGAGGCCCTGAAGATATTTGAAGAATATAAAGGCCAAATTGATCTGGTAATTCTGGACATGATTATGCCCGGCCTCAGTGGCGGTGAGACGTTTGATGCGCTAAGACGAATAGACCCGCAAGTCAAAGTAATGCTTTCCAGCGGTTATCTTGGTAGTGATCAGGCCAAGAAAATAATGGATAAAGGCTGTCAGGCTTTTATACAAAAACCATTCCGCATGGAGGAGCTTTCCCTTAAAGTCAGGGATGTTCTGGACGGGAATTTATAACGGGCAGGCGTAAGTTTTGCCTCAAACCAATTTGCCTGTAAATACAGTTGTTGCCTTGTTATTCTGGGAAAACGCATGTGTATCCGTTCTCGGGAATCTCTTTTGGGGTTTTCAGAGGTTATAAAAAAAATCACACTTCTTGGGGCAAAGATGATATAGGAACACCTCAATAAATTATTATGGTGGAGTATTTTTGTGAGTAAATGCAGCAGAATACAAAGTTTATGGAAAAAAGAAATAATCATTCTGGATGGTGCTACCGGTACGGAATTGCAGAAAAAAGGCATGCCGGCAGGGGTTTGTCCGGAGATTTGGTGTCTGGAAAATCCGGCGATTACCAAAGAGATCCATGCATCCTATCAGTTCGCGGGAGCACAAGTAGTTTATGCCTGCACATTTGGAGCGAACCGCTTTAAGTTGGAACAGTATGGCAATAAGGGAAATACTTTTCAAATCAACAGCGACCTTGTGCGTTTGGCCAAACAGGCTGTCGGTAAACAGACTCTTGTTGCCGGAGATATTGGTCCCACGGGATTATTTGTCGAGCCTTTCGGTTCTCTTGCCTTTGAAGAAGCCGTAGATGCCTTCAAAGAACAGGTACGGGGCCTGATTGACGGCGGGTGTGATCTGATTGTTATTGAAACCATGATTGATATTCAGGAAACCCGCGCCGCTCTGCTGGCTGTCAAGGAAACAAAAAAAGATATTTTTACTATTGTGTGCATGACCTACGAAGATGATGGTCATACTCTGAACGGTACCGATCCGGTCAGTGCGCTTATTACCCTGCAAAGTCTCGGCGCCGATGCCGTCGGCTGCAATTGTTCTACCGGTCCGGGGAAAATGATAGAATTCATTTCCCTGATGAAACCTTACGCCACAGTGCCCCTCATCGCTAAGCCTAATGCCGGAGTGCCGCGCCTGGAGAACGGGAAAACTGTTTTTGACATGGATGCTCCGGTTTTTGGTTCTTTCGGCCAAGGGCTGGCGGAAGCCGGAGCTAATATGATTGGTGGCTGCTGCGGGACAACACCGGCCCATATACAGGAACTGGCGAAAGCTATATACGGCAGCAAGCCAAAGTTTCCGACAAGGAAGTCAATCGGTGCCGTAAGTTCATCGCGGGGACATTTAATCTTTGAGGGAAATAATCCGCTTTATATCGTCGGTGAAAGAATTAATCCGACCGGTAAAAAAGCGTTGCAGCAGGAATTGCTGGAAGGAAAAACATCGATTATTCGTCAGATGGCGGTGGAGCAGGAAAAACAGGGCGCGCATTTACTCGATGTAAATGTTGGCCAACCCGGTATTGACGAAGTTGTCACAATCAAATCAATAATCGGCTTGCTTACAACGGTATCGAAACTGCCGCTGGTTGTAGATTCCTCGAAAATAGAAACGATTGAAGCCGCTCTGCGTCTTTATCCCGGTAGAATGTTGATCAACTCCATTTCCGGGGAAAGAGAAAAAATGGCCAAGTTGCTGCCGCTGGCGGCTAAATATGGCGCCATGTTTATTCTTCTACCGTTGACCGATGGGAATATTCCGCTGACCGCTGAAAAACGCCAGGTGGTTATTAAAAATATTTATGATTCAGTTAGAAAATATGGTTTCACTAAAGATGATTTTATCGTCGATGGCCTTGTTATGGCGGTAGCATCCGATCCCGGTGCGGCGCGGGAAACTTTAAAAACGCTGCGTTGGTGCACAGAAACATTCCATAGCAAAACAATTCTCGGTTTATCCAACGTGTCGTTCGGCATGCCGGGACGGCCCTGGCTCAATGCCGCTTTTTTGGCCATGGCACAATTAAACGGACTGACGGCGGCTATTGCCAATCCGGCGAGCAGCGAGTTCATGAATGTCAAGAAAGCCGGTGATGTTCTAGGGGCTAAGGAAAAAGGTACTCAGAAGTTTATTGAACATTTTTCCGACAAACAAAATGGTATGCCGCAAGCCGCCGCAATCGAAATTCTTTCGCCGCAGGAAAAAGTATCAGCGGCCATTATGGACGGTAATCGGGAAAATATTACATCCTTAATTGAAGCGGTGCTGGCCGAGGGAAATACAGCTGCTGCTCTTGTGGACAATGTTATGATTCCGTCAATTGTCCGGGTCGGCGATTTATATGAAAAGAAAATTTATTTTCTGCCGCAACTTATGGCTTCAGCGGAAACAATGAAGAAGGCGCTTGGTTATCTGGAGCCGCATTTGAGGAAATCAGCTACCACCGATAAGGGTAAAATATTGATTGCCACGGTTAAAGGAGATATCCACGATATCGGCAAAAATATTGTCGCGTTGCTTTTGCGCAATTATGGTTACAATGTCATTGATCTGGGCAAGGATATATCCACTGCCGATATTATCGGGGCTGCGAAAAAAGAGAATCCCGACGTCATAGGCCTTTCCGCGTTGATGACGACAACAATGGTTAATATGAAAGAAGTTATTGATACGGCGAGAGCCGCAGGCCTAAAGACAAGTTTTATGCTTGGTGGAGCTGTCGTTACTGAAGCTTACGCACATTCCATCGGGGCGGCATTTGCCAAAGATGGTGTGGAAGCAGTGAGAGTTGTGGAAAAATTAATTAACAGATAATATCTTTATCCGGGATGAAATCCACAAAAATGAAAAAAAGCAGGCAGAATATAATATTTGCGGTTGCATTTTCCCTGGCAATTCACGTGGCCTTGGGAGCAATCTTATTCTATAATTTATCCAATAATTTTAGTTTTTCGAAAAGCTTTAATAAATTAAACCTGGTTTGGGTGGCACTGGAAACAAACAAATTCACGGGCATTGTGGCTACGGATGTACGTCCTGTTGCCGATAGCGCCCGTAACAACACAGCGCAGAGATTAATGACAAAAGATTTTCCGCAAATCCCACAGGGCAGCCGGGCAGTGGTGGAAGCATATCCGGCACCGGGTTTTGCAGGGTCTGTCCTTTTATCCGGCTCCAATGGGTCTGCTGCAGCTATGGCAAAGGAGCAGGTATATAATTCGGCCCCGGGTGTTCTGGCCCAGCCGGCAGTAAGTTTGTCCGTACCGGCAGCGGATGCCTACCCGCTTTACCGGGAAAATTTGCCACCGGTGTATCCGGAAATAGCAAGAATTCGGGGCTACGAAGGTGTTGTTCTGGTTTATGCCGAAATATTGCCGGATGGTCGTGTGGGTAACATGAAAATAAGAAAGTCATCGGGGTATGCCATTTTGGATAAATCTGCTGTAGAAGCGGTAAAGCCGTGGAAATTTGAGCCGGCCAAAAAATCGGGGAAACCATTGACCGTCTGGGTGGAACTTCCGATTAAATTTGTCCTACATGATGACAATAATTCGCAATCATAAATATTGAGCTGAATGGAGGAGTTTGGAATGAGCATAAGTACAATGAAAGAAAGACTGGGTGAAATAATATTGGAGCGGTCTTTCAAGTATAGCGAAAATCCACCTTTCATGCTGGCTTCGGGACGGCAAAGTAATTTTTATTTCAACTGTAAACCAACGACGCTTGATCCTGAAGGCATGAACCTGATCGGCGGTATTATCTTTGATATGGTCAAGGACAGCAGCATTACTGCCGCGGGGGGGCTTACCCTGGGGGCTGATCCCATTGCCAATGCTCTCTCCGTCATATCTTATCAAAAAGGAAAACCGATTAAATCTTTCATCGTGCGGAAGGATGTGAAGGATCATGGAACCAGAAGCGCCATCGAAGGCAGTGTTCAAGCCGGTGACAGGGTGCTGATTATTGATGATGTTATTACAACCGGCGGTTCGACCATCACAGCCATCGAGCAGGCCCGCAAGGCCGGATTAATCGTTGATAGTGTCATTACATTAATTGACCGGGAAGAAGGTGGCCGGGAAAATATTCAGCAGCACATCGAAAACATTCGATCCGTTTTGACTCGAACAGAAGTAATGGCTATTCGCGCCAAAAAAATGAATGCCGGTGCTGCTAAATGAGAAGAAGTGCGGCTGTTCTTTTTTTGTTCGTTATAGCCTTGTCTATCTCTGGGGCCGGCGATTGCATTGCCAATCCCGGAATTATTCCGGTGATGAAATTTACCACGCCGGCAATGCCCGATGGAGTTCCGGATGGCTGGAAATTGGAAAAAAAAACCGGACGTCCCCTGATGAATATGGAAAAAGACGGAGATAGTTTTTACCTGCATTTAATATCAGGGGGGGATTCTTCTTTCGGTGTGCGTAAAGAAGCCAGAGTTGATGTAAAAAAATATCCCATACTGTGCTGGCGGTGGAGGGTCACCAAATTGCCCAAAGGGGGAGATGTCCGTAAAACTTCTACCGATGACCAGGCCCTGCAAGTTTATGTCGCCTTTAAAGAGTCTGGTTTTATGGGAATGAATACTCCCGTAATCGGTTATATCTGGGATAATGAGGCCCCCAGGGGCTGGAGCGGCAGGAGCTCGCAGACCGGCGGCGACAAATTAAGATATATCGTTTTAAGAAGTAAAGCAGATAATGTTGGTCAGTGGTACACGGAAAGACGTAATGTGTATCAGGATTATAAAAAGCTTTTTACTGATATTGATGGTGGCGAACCAAAGGGTACAACCGGATTACAAATTTACATTAATTCTCAACATACAAAAAGTGCGGCCGAAAGCATGATCGGCGATATATATTTCAGCAATGAACCTTCCGATATTGCCCTGGCTGAATCCGGCAAGGAAGCGTCTCCTAAAAAGGTTGCCATAATATCGGCGGTTAAACCGGCGGCAATTGCTAAAAAACGGCCGGGGAAAATACTCGCACTGCCGACTTGCTTCAGCACCATTATTGAATTCGACACGGATTCATCAAGGATTGAAGATGATTATCGCGACGAAATGCAGACAGCCGCTGATTACCTGGTGAAATATGGCACAGCAAAGCTGAACATTGTGGGGCATACTGATAATGTCGGAGCTGAAGAATACAATTTGGCTTTGTCTCAGCGGCGTGCTCAAAGCGTGTGTAATTATCTCGTGGAAAAATTGGGCATTGATTCGCAACGCCTGAATGTGCGGGGAGCAGGTTCACTCAATCCGGCAGCTGACAATGACACACCGGAGGGGCGCCGGCAGAACCGTAATGTTTTGATCAGTGACTGTCTGGAGTAAATTATTGTTTCGACATTTGCCTCTGTGCTTCGAAAAGCATAAAAGCAATTTGCCGGGCGCAGCATTTGTCCGCTTGGTAATAGCACTGCTTTGCTGTATCACCCTTGTTGTTAATTTGTCGGGATGTAATTCAATTTATCGGAATTATGTTGATCAAAAAGATGATTCTGCCACTGACGATGAAAAAGCAAAAGCGACGCGCGGCAGCATCAATGTAATTTTGTTGCCGGGTTGCGCAGGCAAGCCCGGAGCTCAAGATACACTTTTCAGTTGTCTGAAGTTATCAAGGGATGTCAATCCGGAATCGGTAAAATTGCCGCCTGATGAAAAAATCTATCTTGGTCATGTTGCAGAATTTATTGTGCGTGCCTTAAAACACTATCAGCTGCAGGAGAGTTTTAAGGATTTCTATGGCTGTCGTATTATTTTAAAATTCCGGAAATTAACTCCTTCCGAGATGCGTTCCAGGAAATTTGCTAATTATTCAGGAATCGTCGCCGGTACGGCCGGAACTATAGCGGGGGTTGTGACACTGATGCCCCTGAATATAATTTTATTTCTGGTGGATGGGATCAAGACGGAAATTGACCGGCAGAAATTTGAAGAACGTGTCACAATGATGGGACTCCCACTCCCGAAAAAGGGTACCGTCACCCAGAAACTGGAAGAGGGGGGACGGACTCTTTTGTATGTAAAAGATGAAATAGGACAACAACTGACGGGGAAGGTCAATGCCAGAATGCAATTTGATGATAAAGTATCAAGTTACATTGTTGAGGAGTGTGTTCTGGAAAAAGTCACCCCGGAAGAGATGACGCTTTATCGGCAGCAAGTGCAACGCTTCCAAAATATTTAACAGGAACCTGTTTTGCCGTGTCGGGAAATGGAATTAACAGTATGAGGAGAATTAAAGAATGTCTGATCAGTTGAAATGCCCCGAGCCGACTCTGCAGGCCGGTGATGTATTACACGGATTTAAAGTACTGAGGGTAGAAACATTACCGGGAGTAAGGATTACCGCCTATGAAATCGAGCATGAAAAAACCGGCGCCAAAGTTTTACATCTGCACAGCGCTGACAGCGAAAATTTGTATGCTATTGGCTTTCGCACTCCGCCTGCGGATTCTACGGGGCTGCCCCATATTTTAGAGCACTCCGTGCTGGCCGGGTCCGAAAAATATCCCCTCAAGGATGTTTTTAAAGAGTTGATGCGTTCCACGCTGCAAACATTTCTCAATGCCTTTACATATCCGGATAAAACAATTTATCCCGTGGCCAGCCAGATAAAAGGCGATTTTTTCAACCTGGCCCGCGTTTATACCGATCTGGTGCTGCATCCGCGCCTGCTGAAAGAGACCTTCTTGCAGGAAGGCCATCACCTGGAATTTACCGTACCGGATGATTTGGCAAGCCCGCTGACGATCTCCGGCATAGTATATAATGAAATGAAAGGGGCGTACTCTTCGCCGGATTCGCTGATGTACAAGGCGATCCAGGAGGGCTTATATCCCGACAGCGTTTATTCTTTTGATTCCGGTGGTGATCCCGATGTCATTCCCACTCTGACCTATGAACAATTTTGTCAGTTCCATAGAACTTATTATTCGCCCTCCAATGCCCGTTTTTTTATTTACGGAGATATTCCGACTGTCGAGCATCTCACTTTTCTTGCAGAAATGCTGAAGGACTTTAAGCGCGTGAAAGTTAAGTCTTCTATAAAAAGCCAGAAGCGCCTGACAAAACCGCGGATTATCCACAGCACTTATCCTGTAGATAAAAATGAATCTCTTGCCGGGAAAACTTCGGTGAATCTGGCCTGGATGATGTCCGAAAATACTGATTATGAAAATTCGCTGATCCTGGAAATTATTGCGGGGCTGCTTACGGGCAGTTCAGCCAGTCCTTTGCGCAAAGCCCTGATCGATTCGGGCTTGGGCGAAGATTTGACACCGGTCAGCGGAATTGAAGGCGATTTAAAGCAATTGCTGTTTGCCGTCGGCCTGAGAAATACGGATAGTGCCGCCGCTCCGGATATTGAAAAACTGATTCTGGCCACCTTAGAGGATATAGTATCTACGGGATATGACACGGAACTGATTGAAGGAATACTGCACCAAATTGAGTTTCACGGCAAAGAAATCGTCCGGGGCTCCTATCCCTACGGCATTTCCTTAATGGGCCATGTCTTTCAATCCTGGCTTTACGATGGTGATCCCTTAGTCGGCTTGGATTTTCCCGTTATTATTGAGAGAATTCGCGAGCTCTGGGCAGCTGATCCACAATTATTTCAGAAAATGACGAAGCATTGGTTCCTAGATAATCAGCATCGAATTTTGGCGATTATGGAACCCGATCCTGATTTTGGTGAAAAGAAAGAAAATGAGTATCGGGAAAAGATGGACAAGCTCAAGGCATCGTTTAGTAATGTCCAGCTCGAAGAAATCAACGCGCAGGCGAAGAAATTGAAGAAATTCCAGTCCGAACCGGATTACCCGGAAGCGGCGGCCACTATCCCTAAGTTAAACATTTCCGATATTCCCCGTGCCGTGGCAACAATTCCTGTACAAAATGTTGCCATGAGTGGAGTTCCGGCATTCGAACACGATATCTTTACCAACGGCATTGCTTATCTCGATTTGGTTTTTGATACTTCCCATATACCCGAAGAACTCCAGCAGTATCTGCCGCTTTTGGGCAAGATGATGTCCGGTATGGGGGCGGCAGGACATTCTTACGATGAAATGGCCAAACGCATTGCCCTGAAAATGGGAGGATTCGGTTATGATACCAGTGCGGGATTATCCGCCGATGCCGGCTCCTGCTGGCAAAAGATGATTATTTCCGGTGCTGCCCTTTATCGCAATCTGCCGGAAGCGATGGATATTGTCTGCGAGATTATCTGTGACGGCGATTTGAACGATGAAGCAAGAATGTCTGATTTGATTGCGGAGCGAAAAAATAATCTGCAATCGGCGATTGTTCCTTCGGGACATGTTTTTGCCCGCAGGGCGGCAGGGGCAGCGCTCACTATACCTGCGTATCGCGACGAGCAATGGAACGGCCGTACGCAATTGCGTTTTGTCCAGGCTATCGCCCGTAATTTCCCTGAGGCAAAGCAGGGGTTGGCCGAAAAGCTTCAGCAGTTAAAGGCAATGATTTTCAGCAGAGATAATTTGATTATTAACGTAACCGCCGAAACCGGCGGCTTGAAATTGGTCGCGGATAATATTGCCCGGCTCCTGAATAAACTTCCGGCCACAGCAAATAAGCAGCCGCAGGCGCCACCACGGTTATCTGCGGTTTGGGCGGGAATAGCAGTGCCATCACAAGTTTCTTATGTTGCCCGGGTGCTGGCCGCACCGGCATATATCGATCCCGCCGCCGCCCGGCTGATGGTCATGGCCCGGGAATTATCCAATAGTTATCTCTACAAGCATATCCGGGTGCAGGGTGGAGCGTATGGGGGAATGTCTTCCTATGACCCATCGCTTGGTCTCTTTTCTTTTCTTTCTTATCGCGATCCGCACCTTGTGGAAACTCTAAAAGTATTCCAGGATGCAGAGGCATTTTATGCACTCAATGAAATTTCTACAGAAGATATGGAAAAGGCCATCATCAGCACGATCGGCATGCTGGATAAACCAATGGATCCGGGAAGCCGTGGCCATGTGTCATTAATGCGCAGCATTGCGGGGATTACCGACGAGATGCGTCAGAAATTCCGGGATGAAATATTGTCGGCAACGCCGCAAAAAATGAAGGAAACATTAAGCGAATACTTCCCCCGGGTAGCAAAATCAGCGGCCGTGGCGGTTTATTCGGCGCAAGAAAAGATCAACGAAGCTAACAGTAGCCTGGAAGAAAAGCTCGTTTTGGAACATATATCTGAGGACTAGATTTTCAGGAGAATATAGTTGCTCCGCAAATCATACTGTTTTTCTTCACAATGATGATGCTGCAGCCAATAAAAATTAGACTGTGAGCGCGAAGAGGTAGTACATGACTGAGAAAACCAAGGAGGCAATACAGCACATCAATTGTTTCTCCTGTGAACATTTTTATATAACATATGAACAGCGTTATCCCTATGGCTGCCGCATTATTGGTTTTAAATCTGCCCGCATGCCTTCCGTAGACGTTTATATTAATTCCGATATGGAATGCGGCCTTTTTGTTCAAAAGGAAAGAAAACAAAGAGAATAATGCCATGGGGCAAGGAATGTGGTCGGCAAGGAAGTATTTTAAAAAACCATATGTGTCCCTATTTCGCCGTTGCCCGGTTATCAATATCTTCATAGACATCGTTGCAAAACCGGGGCGTGCAGATGGCCAGAAAGATCAAGTCGTTTGCGCCGGTATTGGTGATCCGTTGACGACACGACGGCGGGATCAGCACCACGTCACCGGCAGTTACTTTCTGTGGCGGCAGTTCTCCCACCTCCATAATCCCCGCGCCTTGGATGATATAGTAGCGCTCTGAGATGCCTAGGAGACGGTGCCACCTGGTTGTTACACCCGGTTCCACCCGTGCCCGGGCAATGGACAGACCGGGATCGTCGGGGGTGTTGGACAATTCCGTAATATGGCACCCCTCCGGAGTGTAAAACTCAGCGCGAAGGTTCAGCTGTTTGATGTCTTGTTTCATTTTTATATACCCGTAATATTGACATTCCGCATTAAAGAGATTGCTGATTATATCATAGCAGCAGGTTCCCGGGGAAAGAAACGATCTATATCCAGCTGAACAGAGTTTAACCAATTCTTACGTTCGGTATCCGAACTGGTTACGATGACGTTAAACATTCGGCGATGGAAACCGGCAACACCACAGAGTCCAAAGATACAGTTTTTCCAGATTATTCCCAGCGGATCGCCAAAAAAATATTTTTCTCTTTGTGTTTCCGTATTGGAGGTATTGAAAACAAGTGCCGCCCTTGCTTTGAGCAATCCTTTGGGGATACCTTCGCCCTTGTCGCATTCCAGAAACTCATAGGCAACCCCCGGACGAATAACCCGATCCACCCAGCCTTTCAACATCGCCGGTGGCTGCCCCCACCAGTTAGGATGAACGATCACGATCCCGTCCGCGGCGGCGATTTCGTCACAATGCTGTTTGATGGCAGGGGGTAGTTCCACGTTTTTGGCTATTTCATTTGGGTTGAGTAGCGGATCGAATTTTTCCGAATAGAGATCGTGAAAAAAGACGGTGTGCCCGTTTGCCGTTATCGCCGCAATTGCGACCTGCGCAATGGCGTGGTTGAAACTTGCGGGGTCGGGATGAGCAAGAATTACTGAGATTTGCATGATGAATCATCTCCAATCAGCAATGGTGATTGAGCGTTGTGCAATGATCTGTTTTGATCAATCTTCTTTGGACTGACATTGGCGTAGCAATAAAGGCAGCCATGACTGCATGTATCGTATTCGCCGATATCGCTACTTACGACACAGCCGCAAAGCTCCCGCTGATTTTTATCCTTGGTAATTTTCAGATCCATTCCGGTTAATTCCGTAATCAAGCGATTATCAATACATTTGCCGTGCTCGATGCCCAGAGCGGCAAGATCGATCTTCTCGGCGCATGTTTCTACTTTAATATTATGGCCGCGGGCAATATAGGCAATTTCTTTAGCAATAGTGTACATCTCGGATTCGTCGGGAGGCCTTATGGCAAGGTTTGCGCTTTTCCCCTGAAGGTGGCGGTACATATCCATAAAACTAATGATGCATTTTTCGGTATATCCGGAAAGTCGTCGGGACATATCACCGAAATGATCAATATGATAGGCGCTGCTGATTCTCTTCGAGAGCAAAATCGGATCATACCGCCAGATAATTCTTTTGGCTCCTATTTTGTCGGAAAGCCTTAGAAACGTATCGATAATTTTTGTTTTAGGTGGAAGATTCGGTTCAATGTCGTTGTCATAGGGTGTCAGGGTGAATTGAAAATAGTAAGAATAGTCTTGCAGGAGTTTAAGCCGATCCAGCATGGGCGCCGGATCTTTTGTCCAAAATACGATACAGTCGACATCCGACGGCGTAAGCGAAATCCGACGAACCTGATTGGCCTTCAGTGGGTTGCGCACATGAACATAGCCTTCGCGAATCCGGTTAAAAAACCAGTCGCTGTAAAAGGAGGGAATATCCGTGCGGCGGCTGCAACTGATGATCATATTATTTTCCGAGACTTAATATGTTTGAATTGTTTTGATCTAACTTTAATTTGTCAGACATTTTCAAGAAAAGTTACACCTTCATTATGTAGTACACCTACTAAGAAACAGTGAGGCATCGATAACTGAATTGCAGATTAACAAAAGAAATGTGTATGGTTACTACATTCAATAAATAAATAATCAATGAACCAAATGACCTATTTGTAATCACGCACCGGAAGAACCCTGAATTGGCGAGCGACCATCTCCCCAGACCCACCAAACATCCAATTAGCCCAATAATCCTTGCCATTAATAAAATCGGCGTAGCCTCTGTCGCCCTTGAGACTTTCTATGCCCCATATATACCAACAACTCAAAGTTATGAAGTTAGTCAAATGCACCTTATCTTTATCTCCGCTGGCAACACACTTAGGTGCATAACCTACACTCCTATCATACAATCTCAACAGTTCACCTTGGCTCGGTATCCGCCAGTCTGTATAGCCGCCCCCCCGATATTTTTCACAATATTCTTTTGCATCTGCGTGAGAGATAGCTATCCCGTTGTCCTTAGCCGCCCACATCAGTTTCGTTTTTGTATCCAAGACTGTACCATCATTATATGCGATAAACCTGCCGTCCTTACCTATCTCCACAACTTTGGTTTGAGAAGGGGACTTCGCCATGGCAAGCTGATTCATCTCCAATTTTATTTTGCGGAGCTCTACAGTCAACTGCTCCACCTCGGTGTCGCGCACTTTCTTCTCCTCCTTCTCCTGTTTCTTCCGCATCAAAGCTTCCCGCTCTAGCGCTTGTCTTTCCTTTGCCTCCAATGCCGCCTTCTCTTCCTCGATAAGGCGCTGCTCCGCTTCCAATCTCCGGTTCTCATCATCGAGATTATCAGTAGCTTCTGTCGTTGATACGGATGATTCTTCTCTTTTCACTGTCGCTCTCCCAGAGGGAACCATAGCAACTGATTTCTCGGGGGATCCGGGAATAAAATAAAAATCGCCCTCCAAAGAAGACAGCTCCCACGGTATCTGACCAGTCTCCTTCTTTACTTTGCTGCGAACATTCATAAAGACTTTGTTTATGGTCAGTCCCGGTTTTGCAATATTCTCCAGAAGCGCTCTGGCATAAGGGCTGTTTTTCCCTTCGCCATCACTTGCCACCTGACCAGCGCCAGTGGAATATGAAATAAATGTGCCCGACGGGGCGTTGGTTACTATAGCAAGTCCACGGGAGGTACTACGAAAACTCTTGCCGAATGGATTGTCCCGACAGGCATCCAGAATTACGATATTGAGACTGTTGTTGGCGGTTTCCATCTCTGCCAATATTCTACCAGCATCAACAGCCTGGAACCGCACATCTGATTCCTTGTTGATTCTCGCGCCAATGGGCAGGAGATAGTTGACGCTGTTCACCTGCACGCCGTGGCCGGCATAGTAGAAAAGTCCTACTCCGCCACGTTTCAAACTGTTTCCGAAGGCTTCAATGGTCTCTACCATCTCCTGGAGATTTGCATTCCTCTTCAATGTTACAGTAAAACCAGCCCGTTTTAACGCTGCGGCCATATCCGTGGCATCATTGGCTGGATTCTTCAGCGGACCAGAGCTGTATGCGCCATTCCCGATAACTAAAGCGATGCGCCTCTCCGTCGCTGCAATCAATGAGGATGGATAGCTTAAAACAAGTACAAACAGGACAAGGAAGATTCTTATACGCATGGTTTGCATAGAAATACCCCTTTATTTAAGAAATCTGGATTTCTTATACTTCAACTATCTCTAAATGACAATTTGATTTTAAGCATTTCCGATTGAAAGAATGAATACTAAAGGAGATAGCAATTTTACTGATTTCAGTCAACTATCATAAATTCACCTGCGGACAGAAAGTTGTCCGTTGTGTCAGCATGGCATAGATGACACGGATCAACTTATGAGCGGTGGCTAACACAGCCATCTTGTAAGGCGATCCCTCCTTTCTTCGCTTGAGATAGTAAGCGTTAAAAATATCGGTGTATTGGATCACGCTGGTTGTCATCATCCAGATGATCCTCCGCAGATGCCGATTGCCCCGTTTAGTTATCCTGCCTTTGCCTTCATGTTTACCGG